>NZ_LT906473.1:0-602313 GCF_900187295.1 Corynebacterium cystitidis
ATGACTACCACCGACGCGCACACCGCACCAGCGTCCACTGTGGACACGAAGCTAGCCGGGAAGCCAACAGCGAAGCCCAGAGCGAAAAAGCCGGAGGGGCAGTGGAAGATAGACGGCACCCAGCCGCTAAACCACGACGAAGAGGTCAAACAGGTCGAACCCGTCCTTGAGGTCAAGCAGCGCGTGCTCGACATGTACTCGAAGCAAGGCTTCGATTCCATCCCCGCCGACGACCTCGCACCCCGCTTCAAGTGGCTGGGCATGTACACGCAACGCAAGCAGAACCTCGGCGGTGAGCACACCGGCAAAGACAACTCCGAGCTGCAAGACTCTTATTTCATGATGCGCATCCGCTTCGACGGCGGACGCTGCACCACCGAGCAAGCCCGCGCTGTGGGAGAAATCTCGCGCGACTGGGCACGCTCCACCATTGACCTCACCGACCGCCAAAACATCCAGCTGCACTGGGTGGAGATTGAAAACGTGCCCGCCATCTGGGACAAGCTCGACTCCGTGGGACTAACCACCCTTGACGGCTGCGGGGATGTGCCCCGCGTGATCTTAGGTTCACCAGTAGCTGGCATTGCTGCCGACGAGCTTATCGACGCCACCCCCGCCATCGAGACGATTACCCGCGACCTGCTGCTGCGCGAGGAGTTTCAAAACCTGCCCCGCAAGTTCAAATCAGCCATTTCCGGCAACGCCCGCCAGGACGTCACCCACGAGATCCAGGACCTCGCATTCCAAGCAGTTGAGCATCCCGACCTCGGCGCCGGCTTCCAGGTCTATGTGGGCGGAGGCTTATCGACGAACCCCATGCTGGCCCAACCACTTGGCGTGTTTGTCACCCTGGAGCAGGTGCCGGAAGTCTGGGCGAACGTGGTGCGCATCTACCGCGACTATGGTTTCCGCCGTCTGCGCAACCGCGCACGCCTAAAGTTCTTGGTGGCGCAATGGGGCGTCGACAAGTTCCGCGAAGTGCTCGAAGACTACTTGGGCTACGCGCTTCCCGACGGCCCGGCCGCACCTGCCAACCTAATCGACCGCGACCACATCGGCCTGCACAAGCAGAAAGACGGTAACTACTACCTCGGCGTGAAGCCCACCCTGGGCCATCTTTCCGGCGAGCAGCTCATCGCCGTGGCTGACCTGGCCGAATCTCATGGCCTGACGCGCCTGCGGTTCACCCCGTTCAAGGAGCTGCTCTTCCTCGACGTTCCGGAAGACAAAGTTGGTGCGCTCACCAATGACCTCGACCAGATGGGCCTGTACTCCCAGCCATCCGAGTTCCGCCGCGGCCTGCTGTCCTGCACCGGCCTGGAATACTGCAAGCTGGCGCACGTGACCACCAAGTCGCGCGCCATCGAGCTTGCCGACGAACTCGAAGACCAATTCGGCGACCTCGACAGCCCGATCACCATCGCACTGAACGGCTGCCCCAACGCGTGCGCCCGCACCCAAATCGCCGATATTGGGCTCAAAGGCCAAACCGTGACTGATGCCGACGGCAACCGCGTCGAAGGCTTCCAAGTACATCTGGGCGGAACACTCGGCGAGGGCGCAAACTTTGGGCGCAAGATCCGCGGCCACAAGGTGATCTCGTCTGAACTGACCGACTATGTCACCCGCGTAGTCGGCAACTACAAACGCGACCGGGGTAAGGGCGAACTGTTCCGCGAATGGCTCGTACGTGCAGACGAAGAGGACATCAAGTGAGTTTTCGTAGGACACCGAACCCGAATCGGAACCATCCCATCTACTGCCCGTACTGCGCCGGCGAAGACCTCTACCCCAACGAGGAGACAGACTTTGCCTGGAAGTGCCACGAGTGCCTGCGCATTGTCGACGTCCGCTTCTACGGCCAAGACGACCCAGACAGCCCGCACGCCCCCGCACCGTCGACGGCGGAGGCGCTGCAACGTTCCCTGGCCCACCACGGCCACAGCGCAGTATTGAGAACAGGTCTAAGAAAGGAGCCTCACAATGGTTAATCTGCTGCAAAACGGCGAGGTCTTCCGCGACCCAGCCATCAGCCCCGCAGGCCCAACCACCACGCGCGCGCTAACCGACGAAAACCTGCGCCGTAACGAAGAACTCGTTGAAAAGTGGGCCGATTCGCTTTACGACGAATCAGCCGAGAACATTCTGAGCTGGACCCACGAGCACGTTACTGAAGCGTTCGGTGAGCGCATCGTCGTCACGCTCTCAATGGAAAATACCGTGCTGGCGGAACTGGCCAAAGAGTATCTGCCCTCCGCCGACTTCCTCTTCCTCGATACCGGCTACCACTTTGAGGAAACCCTTGATGTGGCCAACCAAGTCGCGGCGCGCTACCCAAACCAGAACCTTGTGCGCGCCCAGCCGGTGCTCAGCCGTGAAGAGCAAGACACAACCTACGGGCCGAACCTGTACCGCTCCAACCCCACAGCCTGCTGCCGCATGCGCAAGGTTGAGCCACTGGCGGTGCAGCTGTCCGACTACGTAGGGTGGGTCACCGGCTTACGCCGTGATGACGGGCCAACGCGAGCGAATGCGCCGGCGCTTTCACTCGATGGCACCGGAAGGCTGAAAATCTCCCCCCTGGTGACCTGGACACTTGAGGGCACCGCTGCCTTCGTTGCCAAACGCGACCTCATTATCCATCCGTTGACCCACCAGGGCTACCCCTCCATCGGCTGCGCAACCTGCACTTTGCCAGTGGCCGAGGGCCAAGACCCACGAGCCGGGCGCTGGGCGAGCCACAACAAAACAGAATGCGGGCTGCACTCATGACACGCACCACTGTTTCGTCGCAAGCGAATACGCAGGCGCGAGCACGCACCGACACGACACCTCCACTGTCCCCACACCTGAAGGACTTGGAGAATGAATCGATCCACATCCTGCGCGAAGTCGCCGGGCAGTTCGATAAGATCGGCTTGCTCTTTTCCGGAGGGAAGGATTCGTGCGTGGTGTTTGAGCTAGCACGTCGCGCTTTCGCCCCGGCGGCGCTGCCGGTTGAGCTGCTGCACGTGGACACCGGCCACAACTTCCCCGAAGTCATCGAGTTCCGCGACCGTCTGGTCGCAGAAACCGGGGCCCGCTTGCGCGTGGCCAAAGTCCAGGACTGGATTGAGCGCGGAGATGTCGTTGAGCGCCCCGACGGTACCCGCAATCCGCTGCAGACCATCCCGCTGGTAGACACCATCGCCGAGGCAGGCTATGACGCCGTGCTCGGTGGCGCCCGCCGCGATGAGGAACGCGCCCGCGCGAAGGAACGCATCTTTTCGGTACGGGACTCCTTCGGTGGCTGGGACCCACGCCGCCAGCGCCCTGAGCTGTGGGATCTGTACAACGGTGCGAAGTTACCTGGTGAGAATATTCGCGTTTTCCCCATCTCCAACTGGACCGAGGCAGACGTGTGGGAATATATCGGGGCGCGCGGCATTAAGCTGCCGCAGATCTACTTCGCCCATGATCGTGAAGTATTCAACCGCGACGGTATGTGGCTGACCGCAGGCGACTGGGGAGGCCCGCGCGAAGGCGAAAAGGTCGCCGTCAAGCGTGTTCGCTACCGCACCGTGGGCGATATGAGCTGCACTGGCGCCATCGAATCAGATGCCACCTCCGTCGACGCGGTCTTAGGCGAGATCGCCACCTCCACCCTCACCGAGCGTGGTGCCACGCGTGCCGACGACCGCCTGAGCGAATCCGCCATGGAAGACCGCAAGAAGGAGGGCTACTTCTAATGCTCACCACAACCGCAACTGACAAACTGGCCAAGAGGCAAACGCTGCGTCTGTGCACCGCCGGCTCTGTCGACGATGGTAAATCCACATTCGTGGGCCGCCTGCTCCATGACACAAAGTCCGTGCTCGCCGACCAACTGGAGTCCGTCGAACGCACCAGCTCCGACCGTGGTTTCGACGGGCTTGACCTGTCGCTGTTGGGCGATGGTCTGCGCGCCGAACGAGAGCAGGGCATCACCATCGACGTGGCCTACCGCTACTTCGCCACCGATCGCCGCGCCTTCATCCTTGCCGACACCCCAGGCCACGTCCAGTACACCCGCAACACGGTCACCGGCATGTCCACCTCCCAGGTTGTAGTGCTGCTTGTCGACGCCCGCCACGGTGTTGTAGAGCAAACCCTCCGCCACCTCGATGTTGCAGCGCTGCTGGGCGTGAAGTCTGTGATCTTGGCGGTGAACAAAATGGACCTGGCCCATTACTCGCAGGACACCTTCACAGCGATCGCCGATGAGTTCACCGGGCGCGCAACCGAACTGGGCGTCGAGGAACCGCACGTCATCCCCATTTCTGCGCTGCGTGGCGACAACGTCGTTGAGCACTCCGCGAATATGGACTGGTACGGCGGGCCGACCGTGCTCGAGCTGCTGGAGGCGATTCCCGTCAACACCGGCCGCGCCCTTGATCTTGATTTCCGCCTGCCCATCCAGTACGTTCTGCGTGATCACGCGACTGATTACCGCGCCTACGCCGGTAATATCACCGCCGGCACGATTGCCGTTGGCGACCAGATCACTGCGCCAAACGGGTGCGTTACGACGATCACCCACATCGACACATCCGACGGACTGGACTCCGCTAAGCAAGCGCGGGCCGGCGAGGCTGTGGCACTGCGCCTAGCCGACGACATCGACCTGGTGCGTGGAGACCTCCTCGCCAGTGGAACTCGGCCCAAGGCGGTGCGCGAATTTGCCGCCACCATTGTGGGCCTGATTGACAAAGACCTCACGCCCGGTACAGCCGTCAAACTTCGCTATGGAACGTCCCTGGTGCGAGCACGCGTGGCGAGCATCGACGGTGCACCCGGTGACGCCCCCGCCGTTGGGCTCAACGATATCGCCCATGTAACCATCGTGACCGCCACCGAACTACCGGTAGAGCAGTATGCGGCACGCGGCGCAGTGGGTAATTTCTTACTCATCGACCAAGCTTCCGGCGACACGTTGGCAGCAGGGTTCGTCGGAAAGCGATGAGGGTAGGCCAGATTCCATCATGACTGCACTGATCACGTTGTCCCACGGGTCGCGCCACCCGGAGGCCGTCGTTGGCGCCCGCGAGATTACCGCTGCCGCCGGCCACGCACTGGGCGTGGATGCGCTCGCCGCCCACCTTGAATTCACGCAGCCTGATTTGACGGGTGTGGCGCGGGCGCTCGTCGATAAGCACACTAAGCGCGCGGTGGTCGTGCCATTGCTGTTCACTCAGGCTTACCACGCGAAAGTCGATGTCCCGGCCGCCATCGCCGACGCCGCAGCCGCCACCGGGATCGAACTGAGCCTGGCCGGCGGGTTAGGGCAGGGCCGCGATGTCGCCGAGGTGCTCGCCAAACGCGTGCGTGCCGACGCCCACCCCAACGCCACCGTCGCCCTTTACCCCGTAGGCACCACGCACCCCGATGCCGCAGCCGTCACCGAAGCACTCGGCGCACGCGTAGGGGAGATGACCGGCCAGCGCACCGTCGTCGTACCCGCCACCGGCAAGGGCGAAGGGTGCGGCGAGGCAGGGTTGCGCGCACTTGCCGACGACGTCCGCGCCGCCGGCTCTGGCACACTGCACCTGCTGCCCCTCTTCGTCTCCCACGGCACACTGTTGGACCGCGCGGTTGCCTGCCTGCGCCAGATCAAAGACGAGACCGGCATCGCTGTCGGCTACTCCCGGCCGCTGCTCACAGATGTGGCGCCGATCGTCGCCGAGCGCTACACCCTCACCGAGCTCAACCGTTAGAAATCGTTTACCCTGTTCAAACACCCCAATAGAAAGCTGACCACACCATGATGACGTTCATTCTCATTGCGATCGCGGGCTTTTCCGCCCAACTCGTCGACGGTGGTCTGGGCATGGGCTTCGGCATCACGTCCACCACCATCTTGATCGCGCTTGCCGGACTCGTGCCTGCACAAGCCGTCGCGGCCGTCAACGCCGCCCAGCTGGGCACGACATTCGCCGCCGGGATCAGCCACTGGCGTTTCGGCAACGTGAACTGGAAGCACACCTTCATCCTGGGCATTCCGGGCATGATCATGTCCTTTATCGGGGCGACCGTGCTGGCTAATCTGCCGGTCTCGGCGGCGCGCCCACTCACCGGCATCATTCTGATGGTGCTCGGCGTTCACCTCGTGATCCGGTTCAGCACTGGGCGTCGTCAAGCACAACCCAGCGGGAAGCCCACATCCAAGCCGCTGTTGCTCGGCCTGGGATCGGTTGGCGGTTTTCTTTCGTCCACAGGTGGCGGCGGCTGGGGCCCGGTCACCGTGTCCACGCTGCTGACCATGGGGCGATCCGAACCACGCAAGATCGTCGGCACCGTGTCCGCCGCCGAATTCCTCGTGTCCATCGGCGGTACCGCAGGTTTTGTGGTGAGCATGTGGGACGAGCTGGCACAAAACGCCATGATCATCCTCGCCCTGCTCATTGGTGGCGTGCTGGCAGCCCCCATCGCCGCGTGGACCGTGTCGCGGCTCAACCCGTACCTGCTGGGCGGGCTGGTGGGTACCATGCTGATCGTGCTCAACGTACCAGCCGTGTTTGGTGGTTTCGGGTGGCCGGAGTCCATCATGTGGGTGATCCGCCTGGTGATCCTCGTCGCCGGTGTCACCATCACCGTTGTCGGGGCGCGGCGGGCCAAGCGCAACCGCCGCGTCACAGTGGTAGACGAGCAAGCACCGGTCGGCGAGCAGACCGAAGAACCAGCCACCGTGCACAGCTAAAGGTGCACAGCTAAAGGCACAGGCCCGATCCTGGGCTCTGTCACTTCTTAAAGTGGCGGTCGACGATCGCCCGCGAATGGTGGCTGTAACAGGTGGACACACTGCGCTTACACTGCGCTTACACAGCCAGCGGGTGCCGATTGCGCACCAGCTTGCCACCCGGCAGGATCCGGTAAGTCACCGCGCCGATCTTGACATAACTCTCCGTCGCACCTGCTTTGCCATTGTGGTAGTCGCACAGCAACGACATGTTCCGGGCAAGCGTCAACCCACCTTTACTGTGCGGGATATTGTGGTTGACCTGCGTGCGTGACACGGGCACGCTGCAACCCTCACCGGCGCACACTGTTTGCTCGGCTTCGAGAAGGCAACGGTCCTTGTAGGTGGCGAACCTGGCCAGCGCTTTCGCCTTCGTCGCAGGAGGGATGGGTGGCTCACCGCAGGCTACGCGCCGGGCTTCCTCGCGCTCGAGCTCGCTGCGTCTCAGTGCGGTTGGGGTGTTCGCGCTGGTGTTCGCGCTGGTGGTGGGCTCAAATCCCGGCGGCCCGGGCGGCCCCGGTGGCCCGCTTGCCTGATCAGCAGCGGCTGCAGGGCCCTTGGCGTCGGCACGCGCGTCCATGTGGGAGAACGGGTGTGGCCCAGTGGAGATCGTCACGGCACCGTCCATGTTGGTCAGGCCAACGTATTCGGCGATCGGCGCGATCTCCATAGCCAGCAGCTCATTGCCGGTGACCAGCGCCCCGTTGTCGCAGTGGAGGATCGCGTCGCGGCCTTCGCCGTTGCGCAGCGCCTTGACCTGCGACAGCGGTACGAGCACCTTGACTACAGCGCGCACAGCACGTCCGCCGTCGCTTGTCGACGAACACATCCCCGCCAGCATCGCATCAGCCGGTGAGATGCCTTCGTCCTCGGCGCGTTGGCGGGCGATCTGTTCGGCGGCGCGGATCTCCGAGGAGGGGCCACGCACTGTCAGCGACGCTTCGGTGGTGCCCTCGTGATGTGTGATGGTCATGGAGCGGTGTGCTTCCTCGGGTTGGTCGGCCACACCGGCGTTTGCTTCCGCTTCTGATTCCGCTGCGGTAGCGGTGGCGGTGTTATATGCGCGGACGCGTTCGTTGGCGTGGCGTTGGAAATCGTAGTCGCTGCCTTCGAACGTGGTCAGCTCTTCGCGTAGTGGCCATTTCCGCGTGGAGTCCTTCAGCCGGTCGGCGTAGTTCTCAATGGACTTCAGCCGCTGCAGCCCTAGTTTGCCGCGCTGCGCTGACTTGCGCGCGTTGTGCTGTTTGCGGGTAAACGAGGTGGAGCCGAAGTACACAGAGTGCAGTTTGCGTATCGACGACAACGGCTCGGCCTCTGCTCCACGTGCACGGATGTCGCGTATTTCCTTGTCGGACAACTCGCCGAACTGGGCAATCAGCGGCATGGCGCTGGTGCCTAGGCAGGTGAGGAGCTCTACAAGGTTCATGTTTTACACGGTAAAGCTCCTATGCTCCCTGTGTGGGGGCCCGGCGCGAAATGTCCGAAATCTGTGGAAAACAACATTGTTATCCACAGGTTGGCCCAAAAACGCCAGGTTTTCCCTCTTGGTCACTCGTTCATTGAAAGTCAGAGGTGATCGTCGTCAAGCGAAAATCCCCCCGCCACCCCGAGGTAACAGGCGGGGTGCGTGTTATTTGGAAAATTCCTCGATGATGGCGGCGTTGAATGCCTCAAGGTCTGCCGGGGTACGTGAGGAGACCAGGCCGTTGTCCACGCGGACCTCCTCGTCCACCCATGTTGCGCCAGCGTTGGTGAGGTCTGTCTTGAGCGAAGCGTAGGAGGTGAGCGTGCGGCCTTTGAGTACGTCGGCGTCGGTGAGAATCCAGCCACCGTGGCAGATCACACCGGTGGGTTTGTCGGCTTCGAAGATGCCCCGTACAAACTCAACAGCGTTGCCGTCCATGCGGATCTTGTCGGCGTTGGCGGTACCGCCAGGCAAGATGAGTGCGTCGAAGTCTGCGTGGTTGGCTTCGGCGGTGGTCATATCGACCTGTTCTTCGGTGCCGTTTTTGCCTTTGATGGTGCCGGTCTCGGTGGAGATGAGAGTGACCTCGGCACCAGCTTTGGTAACCGCCTCGACTGGGCTAGCAAGTTCTGAATCTTCGAATCCGTTGGTGGCGATCACAGCGATTTTCCGTCCATTGAGCGAAGACATAGGTTCTCCTTAAAAGAGTAAGTGGGGGTCGGACTGACCCCCACCCTAGATCACCCTTGCCGTCTCTGCTAGGACACGCTTCTTAATTTTCGCGGCCAGGGGATTTGTGGATCTCGTTTGCGGCGGCAGCGTCGCCACCTTCGCGCAGCTTGTTCACGCTGGTTGCGCCGTAGCCCGGGTCGACGGGTTGTTCGCCAGATTCTTTAGAGGCGCGGCGCCCCATCTTGCGGAGATTATTACGCAGCGCTTCAAAAGCTTGGCGCGAACTCATCGTCGCGCCTTGCTGGGTAGCGATCTTGATATCGTCGGCGGTGATTTCTCCTGTGCGCAAAGACACCATCTCAGCGTGGTAGCGGAACCAGACGGCGACTACCGCAGCAACCGGAACGGCAAGAAACGCTCCGATAATACCGAACAGCGTCGAACCCACGGTGACGGAAAGCAGGACCATCGCCGCATGTAGGCCCATGGCCTTGGACTGCAAGACGGGCTGGAGCACATTTCCTTCGACCTGCTGGACCACGATGATGAGTACGAGCACGGCCACGGCCACCCAGAACCCCTGAGACACCAGTGCGACAACAACAGCCAACGCGCCTGCGGTGAAAGCACCGACGATCGGGATGAAGCCAGCGAAGAAGGTAATTACCGCCAGGGCGAGTGCGAGAGGCACCTGCAAGATCACCAGGCCGATACCGATAAAGAGCGCATCAACGAAAGACACCACAGCCTGGGTGCGGATGAAGCCGGACAAGGTGTTCCATGAGCGCATGGATACCTCAGTGATGTGGAACCCAGCCTTAGCCCCGACGTACTGGCGGACCCAGGGCAGGAAGCGGTTGCCGTCTTTGAGGAAGAAAAAGGTGAGCACCAGCATGAGAACGAGCGTGACGACGATATCCGTTGCCACCCCAACGCCGGAGATCACACCGGAGGCAATGTCGGACGCCTGGCTGGTCAGGAAATTACGCAGCTGAGCTAGTGCGTCGTCGATCTGTGTTGTATCGATTCCCAGTGGCCCGTTCTCGATCCAGTTCAGCACTTGGTCCACACCGCGCTGCGCCTGCGTGTAGAGATCTTGCGCTTGCGAGCTGATAGTTGGTGCCATTGTGGCGAAGATGGCGATGATGGCGCCGAAGAATGCCACGATTACCAGAATGACGGCGAGTGCGGCTGGTACTTTGCGTTTGCGAAGGAAACGCACCGGCGGCCACAGCACCGTGGAGAAGATCAAGGCGAGGATGGCGGGCAACAGGCCAACCCAGATGAATCCGAGCGCTTTCCACACCACCCAGGCCGCCGCTGCAGTGACAATCAAACGCAGCGCCCAGCCGGCAAGGGAACGGGCGTCAGAGGAGAGGATGACCGAGCGGTCAATATTCTCCTCAGAAAGTTCCTGCGCGGAATCGGCGGGGGTGGGCTCTTTAGGGACGCGGTCGCTGGCGCCTGGGCCACCTTCGACAGCCTCCGACAATGATTCGTACATGTCATCCTTTTTGTTCACAGTGGCCATCATGCCAGAAAAGTTGTGGTGCATGAGCATTAAAGATGGACCACAATGGGTACATGCGCGTGAGTGTCATAACAACGGTGCCGCTCGAGCAGGTCTCTGTATCGGCCGGTGTGGCGTCCACAGTGGCACGTCTCATCGACGAGTTTGCTGACGTAGGAATGGTTGTGGCAGGCCCGGACATCGCACAGACACACCCTCTCGCACGGTTGCTGACGCGGGCGGCGACTGTCTACGAACTGTACCGCGACGAATGCTACACGCCAGCGCAGCTCAGTGAATTTGCCCACCTCGCTGCACGCGGACCCACGGTAGTGCAGTTAGGCAACGGCCCGGTGCGCTCCACAGATGGCGAAAATCTACAGGCCCAGGCAATGAAGTGAAAGTTCCTGTGGCTATAGACGCGTTGCAGCGCAGGCAGGCTTCTTTAAGCGTTATGCGTGGGCTCGGTCCACGAGGTCCCTCCAATTCTTGGGCTAGCTGAAGCCAAGCTGCGCCCCGCAGGTAGAATTCGAAGAAACGATGCGATCCCAGGCACTGGTGGCCGCGGAGGCGTTGGGCTGTGTGCTAGGGCCGCCGGGCAGGCCGGGCGCTGCGTCGGCTGGGAGTTGTGGCCGGGCGCACAATCGGAGCAAAGCGAAAGAGTGATTTAGGCGTCGAGCGAGTCAAAGCACGCGCGTTCAAAAATTGACACTGTGGGCTGGTATCAGTTGGATACAGTTTTACTCTCTGGTTTTTCTTATTGCCCACTCAAGGATAAGAGTAATTGACCATATCGCCACAGCATAGATGCTCGCCTGTAGTACCCATTCTATTTTACCCACGAAGTACCCGACCCCTAGAGCTGTAAGGATGACAATGCTGCCGGTAATGATTCGGCCACGTATTCTCTTTGTCATCATACGCTCCAGTCAAGTTGTGACAATTAACCTACTTGCGTAACCCTTATGGTAGCAGTTTCCTTTGGGAACTACGCGGCAATAGCTGTCAGACTGCTTGTGAACCTTAGTTAGGAGAGTTTATGAGCACTGTAGTACAGATGCGGGATGTGGATTTCACCCCCGCCCAGAAGCGTGAGATTGCTATCAAGTACGCCGGTTTGAATAAGGGCCGCAAGGGACAGTACGCGAAGTCGTTGGGGTTGGCTCCGGGAAGGATTAGGTCGTGGATTGCAGCGTTGGCTGATGGAGATATTGAATCTGGGGTTGCTGTTCGTAAGACTGGAACAATGACTGACCGCGACGTTCATGTAATCACCCGGTTGCACGATCAGCTTGAATCCCAGAAGGCTCGCCACGCCACAGAGCTTGCTGATGCACAAGTCCAGTACGCTTCTGCTCTTGCTGAGCGTGATGGAAAGATTGAGACGTTGGAAAAGGCAGCTGATGCCTTGGGAAAAGCTATCACCGTTGTGCACAACCTTGGCGATCCACCCGCCGGGGAGGAAAAACGTTAGATGCAGATACTCACCTAGCCTATGAGCAGTCCGTGACAGTGAACAGGCCTTGTTCACCACTCTGGTAAGCCTCGGGTTTGCTAAGGCCCGAGTCCATCAGTTAACCGGTTTAGCCACATCGTCGTTGTATGAGCTGACGTATCCAGGCCGTCGTAGAGTCGCACACCCTACTCCGCATGCTTTGCGTACTAGTGTTATTGCCTACAGTGATCAGCAACGCGATGAGATTGCCCAACGCATCGATGCTGATCCCACCAAGTCGACCAACCAGAGGACCTGACCCCTTGGTGGTGGACATGGGCTAGCCCCGGCTTGTAGCCGGAGAAAGGTAGTCTTCTACCATGTCCCGTAAAATTTATTCTTCAGCAGTTCACAAAGGGACGCGGTGGCCACATACGAGGCCAGTGAAGCCTCGATGACACAGGTTGCTTCTTCATCTCGGTGTGAACCGTCATTCGCTTAAAAAACTGGGTCAACCGATTCGGCGCCGGCAAACGTGCCAGGCGGAAGAAAGAAGCCGACGCAGCCCGGGCTGTATCTGAAGCTGAGAAGATCCGGCAACTGGAAAAAGAAAACGCACTGTTAAAAGAAGAACGCGATATTCTGCGCAAGGCCGCCCAATATTTAGCAAAAGAGATGGGGGTCGGGCCCGTAATCCATTTTTGTAGCGAAGACCGTGAGATCCCTAGATCGGCACATACTTGCCGACGGCTCATCTCCGACTCAACAAGAGTACCGCGTCAGCCTTGAACTGATCGTTATACAACTTTGGCGTGATCAACATCCTTCCGTGCCCCACACTCGTGAAGCAACCCTGACGTCAACCAAACCCTCAGCAGTCCCGGGGGGTTTTACTGTCGTGGCTCTAGTAATGATCAAGAAAAGGGTCGTATGCCGTGAGCGACGATAATCAGCGCGGATCTTCGACCGCTAGAAATCAGTCAACAACGCAATCATGATGGCCGTATAATCGGTCGCCATCATCACTCCTTCAATGAAAACGTGGCCAGCGCGTCCAATATGTACAGACAATGTCCCGTAGAATCCCCCAACAAAACACCCCCAGTACCCGATGTGCAGAATCACCGGTACCCCATACCGGAAAACCGGTACCAAAAACCGTCAACGCTCAGGTGAAAGCACCTGCATCGGCCGGCGACACCCAAAACATGACTAAAGGCCCAATTTGGGGAGAATGCGTGCCGCAAGCTGCGAAAAAAGAGAAATTTGAGTGGGGTGGGAATAACTTTGGTGGCGGTTTAGTTGTGTAGGTTGAGTGCAACAGGCTCAAGGTTGTTGGGATCGTGTGTTATGGTGGTTCCACAAGTTGAGTCGAAGGCAATCAACTTACCGACGAACTTCACTTATACAGGAGGAATTAGATTATGGGACGCGCAGTAGGAATTGACTTAGGCACCACCAACTCGGTGGTCTCTGTCCTCGAAGGTGGCGAGCCAGTAGTTATCGCCAACGCCGAGGGTTCCCGCACCACCCCGTCCGTTGTCGCATTCGCGAAGAACGGCGAAATCTTGGTCGGCCAGTCCGCCAAGAACCAAGCGGTCACCAACGTTGACCGCACCATCCGCTCCGTCAAGCGCCACATGGGCTCTGACTGGACGGTAGAAATCGATGACAAAAAATACACCCCACAGGAAATCTCTGCACGCACACTGATGAAGCTCAAGCGCGATGCAGAGGCCTACTTGGGCGAAGAGGTCACTGACGCGGTGATTACCGTTCCGGCCTACTTCGAAGACGCACAGCGCCAGGCAACCAAAGAAGCCGGCCAGATCGCTGGCATGAACGTGCTGCGTATCGTCAACGAGCCAACCGCAGCCGCATTGGCCTACGGCCTGGAGAAGGGCGAGAAGGAACAAACCATCCTGGTCTTCGACCTTGGTGGCGGTACCTTCGACGTCTCCCTGCTGGAAATCGGCGACGGTGTTGTCGAAGTGCTTGCAACCGCAGGTGACAACGAGCTCGGCGGCGACGACTGGGATCAGCGCATCGTCGATTGGCTCGTCGATAAGTTCAAGTCCGCCAACGGCATCGACCTGACTAAGGACAAGATGGCTCTGCAGCGTCTGCGTGAAGCAGCAGAAAAGGCCAAGATTGAGCTGTCCAGCTCCCAGCAGGCCTCCATCAACCTGCCATATATCACCGTGGACTCTGAGAAGAACCCACTGTTCTTGGACGAGACCCTGTCGCGCACCGAGTTCCAGAAGATCACCTCTGACCTGCTGGATCGCACCAAGAGCCCATTCAACCAGGTGATCAAGGATGCAGGCCTGTCCGTGTCGGATATCGACCATGTTGTGATGGTCGGCGGTTCCACCCGTATGCCGGCAGTGACCGACATGGTCAAGGAGCTCACCGGTGGCAAGGAACCAAATAAGGGTGTCAACCCCGACGAGGTTGTAGCACTGGGTGCAGCCCTGCAGGCAGGTGTGCTCACCGGCGATGTCAAGGACGTTCTGCTACTCGACGTCACCCCACTATCGCTTGGTATTGAGACCAAGGGTGGCGTGATGACCAAGCTCATCGAGCGCAACACCACCATCCCAACCAAGCGCTCCGAGACCTTCACCACTGCAGAAGACAACCAGCCTTCTGTGCAAATCCAGGTCTTCCAGGGTGAGCGTGAGATGGCGTCGGCCAACACCTTGCTCGGCTCCTTCGAACTAGGGGGAATCGCACCAGCACCACGCGGTGTGCCACAGATCGAGGTCACCTTCGACATCGACGCAAACGGTATTGTCAGCGTGTCTGCGAAGGACAAGGGCACCGGTAAGGAAAACACGATCACCATCCAGGACGGCTCCAAGCTGTCCCAGGAAGAGATCGACCGCATGATTAAGGACGCCGAAGAGCACGCGGAAGAGGACAAGAAGCGCCGCGAGGAGCAAGAGACCCGCAACTCCGCAGAGACCGCTTCCTACCAGACCCGCAAGTTCGTCGACGAGAACTCCGAAAAGGTCTCCGAGGACGTCAAGGCGAAGGTTATCGCTGCGGCAGACAAAGTCGACGAGGCACTCAAGGGCGAGGACCTCGAAGCCATCAAGTCCGCTGTCGAAGAGCTGAACAACGAGTCCATGGAAATGGGCAAGCAGCTCTACGAGGCTGAGGCCAACACCGGCGCAACCCAGGCAGACGCAGGCGCGGCGGCAGGCACCGACGGAACTAACGACGACAACGTCGTTGACGCCGAGGTTGTCGAAGACGACGAGGCTGACAACAGCTCCAATAACTCCGACAATAAGTAGGCCTGAACTCAACCCTGACCCCGCTTCCGGGCCTACGCCGGGAAGCGGGTGAAGAGAAAGATGGTGAATGATGATGGCAGAACGTATGCCGAACGATCCAGGGGATCCGGCCAACACCGACCCGGAGTTCATTAGCCCAGATGACGCTGAGCAGGCAGCTGCCGACGCTGAGCAGGCGCACGCCGACGCGCGTGCCGACGCTGCCGACGTTGACCCTGAGCTCGAAGCAGAAATCGATGACGCACTCGCAGGAGTGGAGTCTGAGCTCGAAGCAGAACAGGCAGCCGACGCGGACAGCGAGGTTCCCGATGTGGAAGCGCAGCTCGCTGAGCGCACCGAGGATCTGCAGCGTGTCACTGCTGAATACGCTAACTACCGCCGCCGCACCGAGCGTGAGCGCGTGGCTGCGGTGGAAAGCGCCAAAGCCAAAGTGATTACCGAGTTCCTCCCGCTTCTCGACGACCTAGAGCTGGCCAAGCAACACGGCGACCTCGAGGAAGGACCGCTCAAGGCCTTTGCCGACAAGCTGAACAATGTGCTCACTGGCCAGAAGCTGGCAGCATTCGGTGCAGAAGGCGATGAGTTCGACCCCGAAATCCACGAAGCGGTACAGGACCTGTCCGAAGGTGACGACAAACGCCTCGGCACGGTGCTACGCAAGGGCTACCGCCTCGGTGACCGCCTCGTGCGCAACGCCATGGTGATCATTGCGGATACGCAAGATTTGCCAGATGAGCGGGGCTCCCAAGGTGAGCAGGAGACGCAGCCAGAGTAAGGGCACGCGCCTGCGACTAGTTTTGGAAACGGCCGGGGATCTACGTAAAGCACGGTGACGCGCTGACGGTGCCCCGGCCTTTTCCACAATTTCATATGATTAGTTTTGATAAATATTTCACAAAGTTATTTAGGACAGAATCAACGCTGCGACACGCTGCAGCGACACACCGCAGCGACACAGCCAACCATCCGGAAAGGAGGAGATGACCCGTGGCAATGAACCGTGAATGGGCCGACAAAGACTATTACGGGGACCTGGGTGTCTCCAAGTCCGCCTCGGCGGCGGACATTAAAAAGGCATACCGCAAGCTAGCCCGAGAAAACCACCCTGACCAGAACCCGGGTGACGCCAAGGCGGAAGAGCGTTTTAAGAAGGCGGCTGAAGCCTATGACGTGCTGTCCGACGACACACAGCGCAAAGAATATGACCAGCTGAAATCGATGATGGGCTCCGGAGGCTTCCCAGGCTTCGGAGGGTCGGGAGGTTCCGGCTTTCCGGGCGGGTTTCGTCAAACGTCGACGGAAAACATCGACTTCTCCGACATCTTCGGAAACCGATCCAGTAGAGGATTTTCTGAAGACGGCGGTCTTGGTGACATCTTCGGCGGCCTCTTTAATCGTGGCGGCGGTGCTGGCAGGTCAGCGCGGCCGACGCGGGGGGCCGACGTCGAAACGCACATAACGCTCGACTTCCGTGAAGCCGCACAAGGCACGACCATCCCACTGGAGTTGTCGGGCAATGCACCGTGTACCACTTGCCACGGATCCGGCTCCAGGTCGGGGCATCCCACCACGTGTTCCGAATGTTCGGGATCCGGCTTCGTCAGCGAGCAAAAGGGCGCGTTTGGAATGTCGCGGCCCTGTAGTAAGTGTGGCGGATCCGGCCAGGTCATCGAAGACCCCTGCTTGACATGTTCTGGCTCTGGCACAGTGCATCGCACTAGGACGATTACCGTGCGCATTCCTGCCGGTGTGATCGACGGGCAGAAGGTGCGCCTTGCTGGACAAGGTGAGGCGGGCCCGAATGGCACACCAGCCGGCGACCTGTTCGTCAATGTGACCGTGCGTCCAGACAGAGTGTTCACCCGCGACGGCGATGACTTAGAGGTGACCGTTCCGGTCTCGTTCGCTGAGCTCGCTCTCGGTGGCACCGTCACTGTCCCCACACTGGACAAGCGCGTGAAGGTGAAGGTGCCGGCTGGCACGCCGAACGGGCGGACTCTGCGCGTGCGGGGGCGTGGCATCCCGAAGAGTTCTGGTGCGGGAGACCTGCTAGTCACCGTTGAGGTACAGGTTCCCACGAACCTTGATGCGGCGGCCATGAGTGACCTGCGTACTTACGCGCAGGCGGAGAAGGACTCCGGCTTCAATCCGCGTAGCGGTTGGGCCGGTGCCAACTAGTAGCAGGGGAGGTGAACACCATGGCAGATAAAGCATCGCTTAACGACGAATACTTCGTTATTTCTGTTGCAGCAGAGCTGACTGGTATGCACGCACAAACCCTGCGCACCTATGACCGCATGGGGCTAGTCACCCCACTGCGGACCTCTGGTGGTGGGCGCCGTTATTCGCGCCGGGATATCTCACTGTTGCGCCGCATTCAGCGACTGTCTCAAGAAGAAGGTGTGAACTTAGCCGGCATTAAGACAATCATTGAGCTCTCTGAGGAAATCGAGGAGCTGCAGGAGCGGCTGGAACACACGGAGCAACAGAATAAGGAGTTGCGCCACCAGCTGTCGCGGGGCGGGCGCACCGGCGGGGAGCTTGTGCATGTGCCACGCTCGACCGCGATGGTGATGTGGAATCCACGGCGTCGGGCGCGCTAGCGCTGGAAGTGTTTGGCGGCACGGCAAAGGCCGGGTACCGAATGGTACCCGGCCTTTGGTGCTTTCAGAGCTTGGCTCTGCGTTTAGTTCTGTGCGCGGACGACTGTGCGGCGGTCCTTGTTGATCACGCTGCGTGCGCCAGCAACGCCAGCCAGGGAGGACAGCAGGGCGCCGATCAGCAGGCCAGCGAAGGTCCACCAGGTGCCTTCGGCAGCCTGTGGAGCGACCTCGTTCAAGGTATCCTGTGCCTGGTTGGCTGCTTGGCTAGCGGCATCTTGGGCCTTGTTAGCGGTTTCGCTTGCTTCCTCTGGGTCGATTGCCTCGGAGGCAGACTGAGCGTCTTCAGAGGTGACCTCTGCAGCTTGTGCGCCGGTCTGAGCGACGGTGCCAACAATGTTGCCGGCAGTGCCGATCAGGCTAGTGCCCAACCAGCCGGCGAGGATGATGACCGCGA
The DNA here is from genome assembly GCF_900187295.1 of Corynebacterium cystitidis. Classification (NCBI taxonomy): domain Bacteria; kingdom Bacillati; phylum Actinomycetota; class Actinomycetes; order Mycobacteriales; family Corynebacteriaceae; genus Corynebacterium; species Corynebacterium cystitidis. Next base: position 18,196 of record NZ_LT906473.1, read on the forward strand.
TCACCGAGGTAGCCCAGGTTGCGAAACCGTGGAACAGGCCGCCACGCACGCCGAGCGCGCCTGCAACGTAGCCTGCCGCCAGGAATGCGATGACTAGGCCGATCAGGGTGAAGATGCCGATTGCTGCACCGGAGGAATCCTGCAAGCCCATGGCGCCGGCGCCAACGCCGAGCAGGATCATGATTGCCAGGAAGGTCACCACGCCAGCGAAGATTGCACCCCAGGAGACATTGCCGTTTGACACGTTGTCGTCGGAGGTGCCGATGAAGGCTTCCTGTGCGCTGTGGTCATCGGGGTGTGTCTCGGTCTCGACGTCGTACGCCTGTGTGCCGCCGCGTTGAGGCTTGTAGGTGGGGGTGGTCTTGGCCGCAGGCTCACCGCGGGTGGTGGCGTTGCGGTCCAGATTGCGATCTTCGTTTTGAGGTGTACTCATGTATAAGTCCCTTCGTTCAAATAAATGGTCACTAATGAGTGTACCTGTCTCGCACTCTCCCTCGGGTAAAGAGTCTATAACGATCCATTTATAACATCAGGTTGCAGAGTTGTTTACGAGTTGTTGACGAGTTGAAGCAATCTCGTTGGCTAGGTCAGCTGGTCCGGCGATTCAACCCGGAACGCCTGTAAAGCCCCTGAATCAAGTGCACATGCCGGGGCCGCACGAGGCGGCACACACGGCCAACTCACCGGCGGTTAAGCTCGCGGACCCGTTCCCACAGCCCCTCATTGTTCCAGTGCCCACTGTGCATGCCCCATGAGTCCAAAGTGATCACCTCGGCGCCGAAGAACGGATTGCGCGGGTTGGCCCCATGCCACGCAGCCGAGGAGCCTCGCGTGTAGTCGATTGGGTCATTGATCGTGTCAGCTACCAGCACATGTGGGTTATCACTGTGCAGCTTCATCTGGTCAACGTGGGCCACCGGCACTCCCGGCGAGCCCAGCAGCACCACATTGTCCGCATACAAACCGTGCGTTGCCGCGGCCTCGCCCACCACCACCGTGCCATAACTATGAGCCACCACCGTGTGCGTGGCGTTAGGGAAACGCTGGTGCAGCGCAGCCTGGAAATCCGCCAGGTCATCGCCCGCGGCCTGCGAGTGACGCTGCCCCGCCGCTTCCACAAAGGTGTCGGGTGCTGTGTACCCCAGCCACACAACAGTGGGCGTGCCTGTGCGCTGCGCCATCGTCGCCCCGCGCTCCAGGTAGTTCTCCAGGCCGCTGCTTGCCGACGATCCCTTGCCCGCCACCAGCGTCATCACCGACTCTGGGGCGCGCTGCGCATCGCCGACGAGCACCGCGATCCCACCCTCTCCCGCCTCTAAGATGACACCATCGAACTTGTCGACGACCTCTGCTATGTCCGCTGGAACCGTAGCCATGTGGCGGGCGTGCAGCTGGTCGAAGGAGAGATCGGGGTTGTTGTAGAGGCGGTCGAGTTCTGGCTCCTGCACCGATGCGTTTGTTCCCCGCAGGGCCGCAGCCACCGCGTAACTCAGTGCTAGGCGGTCCAGCTCGATGGCGTGGATCGTGCCTGCGGCAGCAACACAGGTGGGGTACGCCGCACGCGTAAAAGGGGAAATGGCATCAATTAAGCGCCGCGATACCTGCTCCATCAGCTCAGCGGCTCGCAGCACCCCCACGCCTGGTGCCGCGTCGGCAGCAATCCGTGAGGCGGTCGTCGATAAGCCCTCAAAGCGTGCGCGGCCAGCGTCCGCCGCTTCGCCGGAAAACTCGGTGGAAGCGAGCACTTCAAGCACGTCGCGCACCGTCTCCACGTGGTCTCGGGCCTGTTCTTGCAGGTCGCAGAGCGTGTCGGCGGCAGCGCCATACCGTTGCGGAGGAAGGAAAGCCATTTAACGCACCTCCGATCGAATGTGCTTCAGGTCTGCGGCGTTGGCCTCGTCGGCCTGCGCTGCGATCTCAGCGAACGCTGCCACCTCGCCGGCGTGGTCGGCGATGCGGGTGGCGCACTCATAGATGCGGTCGGCTAAGGCGGTACTGAACTCATCGAACGCTGCCGCAGCTGGCGAATCTGAGAGTGGATTAACAGGGGTTATCCGGGCCGGTTCGGGGACAAGGCCGGAAACGGCACTGACAGTTGTTGGATTGATCTCTAAAGGTTTCATGCCTTTTACTATGACCCATAATCGCTCGGCTCGCTGACCTCAACTACAAATCTGTGGATAACTTTGAGTTATCCACATACAGTGGTGCCATGAAAATCGGACTCGTACAGATCACCACTGCCGGCGACAAAATGTCCAACTTCCGCCACGCCGAGGAATCGATCCGGCGGGTGGCCGCCGACGGCGCCGAACTGATCGTGTGCCCCGAAGCAACCTCCCAAGCCTTCGGCCAGGGCCGCCTAGACACGCAGGCCGAGCAGCTCGATGGGGAGTTTTCCCAGGCGATGGCATCGCTTGCCGACGAATTGGGCGTGGTTATCGTGGCCGGCATGTTCCGCCCAGCCGACGTGGTTGACGATAAAAACCGGGTGTATAACACCGCACTGATCACCGGTGGCGGCCACCACTTTGGCTACGACAAAATCAACACATATGACGCGTTCGACTACTCCGAATCTGACACAGTCAAACCCGGGGAGGACTTGGTGATTTTCGACCATAAAGGTGTGAACGTGGGGGTGGCCATCTGCTTCGACATTCGGTTCCCTGACCTGTTCCAGGAGCTCGCACGCGCCGGGGCAGAGGTGATCGTGGTGCCCACCAGCTGGGCTGATGGGGATGGAAAACTGGAGCAGTGGCGCATTGTGACGTCGGCACGCGCGCTCGACTCCACCGCTTTCATCGCCGCAGCAGGCCAGGCGCGGCCTGGGGGAGATGCGAAAGCAGGACAAGCGAGCGGGCCGACCGGGCTGGGGCATTCCACAGTGGTCAACCCGTTTGGACAGCGCGTGGCCGAACTGGGGTATGGGGAAGATAACGCCGTCGTGGAGATCGACACCGAACTGGTTGCCAAGGCGCGTCAAGCGTTGCCGATCCTCTAAAAAGTTCTAGTCCGGGGAGCCGGGCACAGGCCATTGGTCAGCGCCGGTGGGCGTGATGGTTTGAATATCAGAGGCTAACGCCCCAGCCTCACGCAGTGCGCGGTACACCGTGGCGACGATATCGTCCGGGCCAGACACCACGATCTGTCGGCCCCAAAACATTCCCACGCCTGAGACAACTTTCTCCACCGGAAACGCCACTGGTGTGACATCGGCATCGCCGGAGGCATCCCCCGACACTGCCACCGGGTTGTCAGGATGGTCCACAACTGGTGTCACGGTGAGCCACTCCTGCGATGCGGCCAGAGCAGTAAACGTTGACACTTCGTATAATGCCGCGGGAAACTGTGCCGCAATTATCACATGGACTTGCGGCCGTGTGTCCTGGGTAGTTTCCTGGCTTAGCAGGTCGAAGACGAGGGCTTTCACCGCGGCAAGACCAGTCCCAATACCCACCAGCAGCGCGTCGCGCTCCGGGTCAAGGGTGACATTACCGCGCGCTGCGCCGATGGTCCAGTACTCACCCTTTTCTACCGGCACCTCAGGGGGAACGTGGAACTCCACCTGGCCGAAATGGTTCGGCGGAACCGCAGGCGACAAGTTCAACCACTCGCCGCGGCACTGCGTCGGCCTCACTGGAACCTGCTGGCCCGCCACGTACTCCACCGGCATGCCCGCCTCCAGCTGCACCACATGCACACCATAAGCGGGCTTTTCCACGCTGGTCACCTGAGCCGCGTTTGCATAAGCAATCCCTTGCTCGTCGGCGTTAGTGGCAGCTTCACGCATTTCTGAGCACACTCGCCCCACCAAGGCTATCGCAGCATTCACACGTTCAGAAGGAAGATCATCTCCTACTACTTCAGCAATGGCATCGCCCAACAGGAGGCCGAACAGGTCGTAGGTGTCAGGCGGGAATCCATGTCGGCGATGATCCTTAGCCAGTTCCCTCAACCGCTTCACCAGCGCGGGGTCCAGTGGCTCGTCGATAAGCGAACGCTCTAAAACCCAGGCCAACGCGCGCGGGAGATCGACGTGCGCGCCGGCTAAATCCTCGCTAAAGATGTTGCGAGCCTCTGGAATTGCCTCGAACAGGCGCTCGTGCACATGGCTACGGAGTGTGCTTCCACGGTCGCGAATGAGTTGGCCAACGTCAGCAAGTGTGTCCACTATGGTCTCGGGCTCCCCCACACTGGTGTGTGAAATCTGGTGTGAAATCAGGTGTACGTACCTGCAGTCAGTACGGCTAACTACAGATAAGTACGTCCATAGTAATACAGCGGTAATACAGCGCGGGGCTAGATGAAGTCCGCGATGTCGTAGCCTTCGACCACACCCTGCGTGTTTGGGATCCAGCCCAGTGCCGGCGCGACATGCTCAGCGAAGCCTTGCAGGATCTTCACGTTCACATCCACGCCCATCGTGTTGGGAATGGTGATCAGCAACGTGTCGGCCGCGGCGATCGCCGGATCGGCCTTGAGCTGCTCAATCAGCTTGTCGGGCTCGTCGGCATACGTGCGGCCGAACGTGACGTTGCGGCCCTCGCCGAGTGAACCGATCTGATCCTCCTCGGTGGCCTGCAGCTGGAAGTAGTGACGGGTCTCTTCGTCGATAATGGGGAAGATGGAACGCGACACTGAAACGCGCGGGTTGGTGCGTTCGTGCCCGGCCTCCTTCCACGCCTGGCGGTAGGTGTCGATCTGGCTGCGCTGCACCTCGCCCAAGCTGCGGCCGTCCGCCTCAGAGACCAAGGTGGAGCTCATCAAGTTCACCCCATCCTGTGCGGCCTGTACGGCGGAATCGTTGGATCCAGAGCCCCAGAAGATGCGGCTGTGCAGGCCAGGGGAGTGTGGGAAGATCGGCAGTGGCGCGCCATCCTGGTACAAGCGGGGGTACTGCTGGGCGGCAGGCGCTGCCTTAGCCATGCCGTAACCATCGATCGCATGCAGGAAGGTTTCGAACTTCTCGCGCGCCATGTCCGCACCGTTGGGTGCTTGGCCTGAATAACCGAAAGACTCCCAGCCCTGATCTGCCGGCTCCGGTGACCCGCGGGACACCCCCAGAGCCGTGCGGCCGTTGGCAAGTAAGTCCAAGGCCGCGGCCTCTTCGGCGAGGTAGAGGGGATTTTCATAGCGCATATCGATCACGCCGGTGCCCACCTCAATGTGCTTGGTGGCCCCGACCACCGCGCCGAGCATCGGCATCGGCGCCGCCCCCTGCGGAGCGAAGTGGTGGACGCGGAAGCTGGCATTGTTCACGCCGATGTCGTCCGCGGCCTTCGCTATTTCCAGCTGGTCTTGCAGAACCTGGCGTGCGTTGGGGCCCTGCTGGCCTGCGATGGCGTGATGCCCGAAGCTTAAAAATCCAAATGCTTTCACGGCGGGTGCGCTCCTCTATAACTATAACTTTTCAATTTGTAGCTTTGTCAACAAGTGTAACGGGTGGTGGGCCCGGCGTATTCCAGGTGCGTATTCCAGCCCACCGCTTTGTTGTCATGAATCTGTTGTCATGAACTCAGCGCTAAAACTATTGAGAACCCTGCACGGTACGGTAGTTTTGGACTAATCCCATATATTCACAAGTATCAGATGGAGGGCTCCATGGAGTACACCCCCTACGATCTCCTGATCGACTTCGGCTGGATTTCGCTGCTTCTGATTATCGGCAATGTTTTGCGGCGCCGCGTCAAACTCCTGCAGCAACTGCTGCTTCCTGCCCCGATTACCGCCGGCTTGATCGGACTAGTGCTTGCCGACGAAGTCCTCGGCTGGATCCACTTCTCCGACCACATCGGCACCTACACCACCTTGCTGATTGCCATCGTGTTCGCTTCTATGGCTTACTCGATGGACCTCGGTGGCTCGGTAGGTAAAGGTGCACGCAACATGTGGGGTTTTTCCACCACCATGTTCATATTCCAGTGGGGCATCTTCATCCTGCTAGGCATTTACCTGTTTGCGCCGGTGATGGACACTGAGAACTGGTTTGGCATGATGCTGCCGGTCGGGTTCGTCGGCGGATTCGGTACCGCGGCGGCCGTGGGGTCTGCGCTTGAGGGGGCGGGTGCGGAGGCGGCCTCGTCGTTAGGCTTCACCTCGGCGACCATCGGCACGCTGGTGGCCATCATCGGTGGTGTCATCGTGGCGAACTGGGGCATCCGCACTGGGCGCGCCTCCCAGCTCAAGGGAGACCTGCCCAAAGAGCTACGCTCCGGCTACATCGAGAAGGTGGAAGACCGCCCGTCGATCGGTAGCGCGACAACCAACCCCTCGTCGATTGAACCATTGGCACTGCACGCCGGTTTCATCGTGTTCACCGTATTTGTGGCGTACTATGTCAACAAGTTTCTCAATGGCCTGTGGCCTGACGTGTCCATCCCACTGTTTGCGATGTCGTTTGTGATCGGCTTGCTGGGCCGCGCCGCTCTCGCCTTCGTGGGCAAGGACGATTATTTGGATAAGCAGACCGTCTCCACCATTTCGGGCGCGTCCACGGATTATATGATCGCTTTCGGCATCGCCTCAATTGTTCCGGCAGCAATTGCGGACTACTGGGTGCAGCTGGTCCTACTCTTCGTGCTAGGTACCATCTTCTGCCTGTTCTACCTGCTGGTCATGGCACCATTATTCTTCGGTGAGGCCTGGCTCGAGCGTGGCCTCTTTGGCTGGGGCTGGGCTACCGCCGCGGTGGCAACCGGTATCGCGCTGCTGAAGATGGTGGACCCGAAGATGCGCTCCGGCACTTTGAACGAGTACGGCGTGGCTTATGTTGGTTTTGCACCATTCGAGATCGGCATGACTATCCTCGCGCCGATCGCGGTGCTTAACGGATTTACCGCCGGGTTGGGCTGGGTCAGTACAATCTTCGCGGCCATCGTGATGGTTGCCGCCTTTGCATTGAAATGGGTGCCGGCGGGCGGGGGTAAAAAGAAGCGCACGAGCCCATCGTCCACCGCGGGTTAGCTGCGCTAGATTGACGAATCCCGTTTAATCACCGACAATCGATAGGGAAATCGGGCTTCCCACCGTGCCCGCCTTTTTACCGCTGCCGCCCGCGCACACCACCGCGAGGCAACGCAGCGGTCCTTTGTTTTCATGTCGGAGGAACACCATGTCGTCGTCAAGCTCGAAGCCCGCGGACCGCCTTACCCTCGATACCGTCCTGATTATCGCCGTGCTTGTTGGCACCACTTTCGTGATGATGCTCAACGAGACCGCCCTGGCTGTCGCCCTGCCGAACATCATGTCTGAGTTCGCAATTTCGGCAGGCACCGCGCAGTGGCTGCTGACCGGCGTGATGCTGACCATGGCGATCATGATGCCGTTGACCGGTTGGATTCTAGACCGCTTTACGACGAGGCAGGTGTACTTCTTTGCTGTTGTATTCTTCCTGATCGGTTCTGCGGTGGCTGCGATCTCGCCCAGTTTTGAAGTGATGCTTCTTGGGCGGGTGCTGCAAGCTGTGGGTACGGCAGTAGTGACACCGTTGCAGATGACGGTGGTGATGACGATTGTGCCGCCGGCGCGCCGCGGCACCATTATGGGCCTGATCTCGATTGTGATGGCGGTTGGGCCGGCCCTCGGTCCCACTTTCGCAGGAACCGTGATGAGCATGGCATCGTGGCACATGATTTTCTGGATCATGGTGGTGCTCGTTTCCATCCCGGGCCTGTTTGGAATTTGGAAGTTGCGCAATGTAGGCGCGGTGAAGAAGGCCCCGCTGGATGTGGTGTCGGCGATCCTGTCCGTTTTTGCTTTCGGTGGCATTGTGTACGGTTTGTCGTCGATAGGCGTGATTATGGGCGGTGGTAGTGCCGCTACCGTCGCGCTGGCGCTTACTGCAGTGGGCATGGTTGGGTTCGTGCTGTTCGTGTGGCGCCAGATTTCGATGGGAAAGAAGGGCAAGGCGCTGCTGAACTTGGCGCCGCTGAAGATCCGCAACTTCGTCATCGCGGTGGTGGTGATCATGCTTTTCCAAGGCGTGATGCTGGGCGCGTCGAATACGTTGCCGCTGTACCTGCAGGGTGCGCTGCTTACCACCGCGTTGGTAGCAGGGTTGGTGAATTTACCGGGTGGCATCGTCGAGACTGTGTTTTCACCTTTCGCCGGTGCACTTTATGACCGCGTTGGCCCGCGTCCACTGGTAATCCCCGGCACCATCATCGGCGCGCTGTCGCTGTACTGGATGGCTACTGTGGATCACACCACACCGGTATGGCTGGTCATGGTGATGTTTGCGGTGTTCTCGTTTGGTCTGGCTATGACGCTGACCCCACTAATGACTACCGCCATGAGTTCGCTTCCCGACGACATTTACTCCCACGGCTCCGCCATTTTAAACACACTCATGCAGTTGGCGGGCGCTGCTGGTACAGCAGTGATGATCACTACCTTTGACCTGGTCAGCGTTGCTGGTGGCGATACTCCCGAATCTCGTGGACAGGGTGGTGCTGCTGCGTTTTTGATCTGTGCTGTGCTGCTCACCCTCGCGGCCATTGCGACGTTTTTCCTGCATCGGCCCGAGCTAGCTGGATATACCAAGACGGTAGCGGAAGAAGCCCCTAAGTAAAGGGTGATTTAGCAGGTCCCCAGATCTAACCGGGGGTGGGCATTGTTCCTTTTGGGGCGCTCGGAAAAAACCGGTGAGCAGTGGCCGGTTTTTCCCGAGCACTCGTTGTGCCTCTTTGCATCCGTCGTGGGCACAGCCTCCTGAGACGTACTTGAGTGCACTACGCTAAACTTTCTTCAAAAAATTCGAACTTGAGTGGAATAGACTCAACTCCAGCGCGTTACACTAAGTGACAAACAAAACTTGAGAAGAAAGGAACACTCACCAATGAGCTCGTTCAACCCAACAACCAAGACTCAGGAGGCGCTCCAGCAGGCGCTGCAGAAAGCAAGCGCTAACGGCAACCCGGATATCCGTCCGGCGCACTTGCTGGCTGCCATCCTTACGCAAGAAGACGGCATCGCCAGCCCAGTTCTGCGCGCTACCGGGGTGGACCCGGACGTGGTTGCGCAGGAGGCGGCGGAGCTCGTCGATAGTTACCCCAAGGCTGAGGGCCAGAATTTGGCCAACCCGAACTTCAACCGGGACGGCTTGAATGCGCTGAATACGGCGCAGGAGTTAGCAGGGGAGCTTGGCGACGAATACGTCTCCACTGAGGTGCTGCTGGCAGCAATTGCGCGCGGTAATGATGACGCGGCGGAGCTGTTGAAAAAGCGTGGCGCCACTTACGATGCGATCAAGCAAGCCTTTCCGTCAGTGCGTGGCAATAAGAAGGTGACGTCGGAGGCGCCGGAGGACCAGTTCCAGGCTTTAGAAAAGTACTCCACCGATCTGACCGCACGTGCGCGTGAGGGCAAGATTGATCCGGTAATCGGCCGTGACCAGGAGATTCGTCGCGTGGTGCAGGTACTTAGCCGACGTACGAAAAATAACCCGGTGCTCATCGGTGAGCCCGGCGTGGGTAAGACCGCGATCGTGGAGGGCCTGGCTCGCCGCATTGTTGCTGGTGACGTGCCGGAATCCTTGAAAGGCAAGACGCTACTCAGTCTGGACCTTGGCTCGATGGTTGCGGGTGCGAAGTACCGTGGCGAATTCGAGGAGCGCCTCAAGGCGGTGCTTGATGAGATCAAAAGCTCTGACGGGCAGATCATCACCTTCATTGATGAGCTGCACACCATCGTCGGCGCTGGTGCTACGGGTGAGGGCTCGATGGATGCCGGCAACATGATTAAGCCGATGCTGGCGCGTGGTGAGTTGCGTCTGGTTGGTGCGACCACCCTTGATGAGTACCGCAAGTACATCGAGAAGGACGCCGCGTTGGAGCGTCGTTTCCAGCAGGTGTATGTGGGTGAGCCGACGGTGGAGGACACTGTTGGTATTCTGCGTGGTCTGAAGGAGCGCTACGAAGTGCACCATGGTGTGCGCATCCAGGATTCTGCCCTGGTGGCTGCCGCTGAGCTATCGAACCGCTATATTACAAACCGTTTCTTGCCGGACAAGGCGATTGATCTTGTCGATGAGGCCGGTTCGCGTCTGCGCATGGAGATTGATTCTTCGCCGCAGGAGATTGATGAGCTGGAGCGTGTGGTGCGCCGCCTCGAGATTGAGGAGATCGCGCTGCAGAAAGAATCGGATGCGGCGTCGAAGGAGCGCTTGGAGGCTTTGCAGCAGGAGCTTGCCGACGAGCGCGAGAAACTTGGGGAGCTCAAAGCTCGCTGGGCGAACGAAAAAAGCTCGATTGATAAGGTGCAGGCTGCCAAGGAGGAGCTGGAGAGGCTGCGCAATGAGTCTGAGATCGCGGAGCGTGAGGGCGACTACGCTAAGGTCTCTGAGCTGCGCTACGGCCGCATTCCTGAGTTGGAGGAAGAAGTCGCAGAAGCTGAGGCTGCTGCAAGCACTTCTGGCAACACCATGCTCACTGAGGAGGTCACCCCTGATGTGATCGCCGACGTTGTCAGCGCGTGGACCGGCATTCCTGCGGGCAAGATGATGCAGGGTGAGACGGAGAAGTTGCTAAACATGGAGCAAGTTCTGGGCCAGCGCGTCGTCGGCCAGCACGAAGCTGTGACTGCGGTGTCGGACGCTGTGCGCCGTTCGCGTGCGGGTATCGCGGATCCGAACCGCCCTACTGGTTCTTTCCTCTTCCTGGGTCCGACGGGTGTGGGTAAGACGGAGCTGGCGAAGGCGCTGGCGGAGTTCCTGTTCGATGATGAGCAGGCGATGGTGCGTATCGATATGTCCGAGTACGGGGAGAAGCATTCCGTGTCGCGCCTGGTGGGCGCGCCTCCGGGGTACGTTGGCCACGACGCTGGTGGTCAGCTCACCGAAGCTGTGCGCCGCCGCCCGTATACGCTGGTGCTTTTCGACGAGGTGGAGAAAGCCCACCAAGACGTGTTCGATGTGCTGCTGCAGGTCCTCGATGAAGGTCGCCTGACTGATGGGCAGGGCCGCACGGTGGACTTCCGCAACACGGTGATCATTCTCACCTCTAACCTGGGCGCGGGTGGTACCCGTGAGCAGATTATGGATGCAGTGAAGGCGGCGTTCAAGCCGGAGTTCATTAACCGTCTCGATGATGTGGTGGTCTTCGATCCACTGTCTGAGGAGCTGCTGGTGGGCATTGTCGATATTCAGCTGCGCGCGTTAGCTGAGCGTCTTGCTGGCCGCCGCCTGCAGTTGGAGGTTTCTGATGCGGCGAAGGCTTGGCTTGCAGACCACGGCTACGACCCTGCCTATGGTGCCCGCCCATTACGCCGCCTGATCCAGCAGGCCATCGGCGATACGCTTGCGAAGAAGCTGCTTGGCGGTGAGATTGTCGATGGGGACACAGTCCACGTGGATGTGGAAGATGGCGGCGAGAGCCTGGTTATCAGCGCCGAGTAGGTCGCTTGCCGACGAAGCTGGTTTGCGTTAGACGCAGTCGCTACCGCGCTGCTGATTCCCACCCTCAGCAGCTGTAGTTGCTGACAAGTCGCTTTGCGTTGCATAGGGGTGCGCCATTCAAACACATTCCGTCGGCACTCCAATGCGTTGGTGTTACCGATTTTCAAGTACTGCATTAACCCCTGGTGCGAACAGGGTTTTCAAATTGTTCGATTAGACGATCATCACTATCGAAAACACCCATGCAATAGAGGAAATTGAAAAGACTTTCCTTGCTGAAACGCTGTGAGTCTAAATATGAAATTGCTTCTAAGATAATTCCGGTGTGTTCGAAACGCCGCAGTTCCAGGGCTGTAGCTCCAGATTCTTCGCGTTCTGCGGCTATGTGGTCGAGCTGATCACGGAACGTTTCGCATTTCACAGAGAGCCCGGATAGTTCGCCGTCGTCGACAGCTTGCCTTATCCCTCCAGGAATGAGGTCTGCGTATTGTTTAAGGTATGGAGCCAGGACTCGTCGCATAGTTTTTCTTATATCCGCAGGGGAGTATTGGGCGAACAGTCGCTCGATCACTGGCCCGAATTTGTCGTGCAGATTCTTCATTATGTTATCGCTTCCTCTTGCTATCTTTGCGGGTTGCTACCGTGGTTGCTGTGAGGGCGGGTTCGATTGCTATAAGTGTTGTGGCCGGTGTTACCCGTGGGCTTCGGTTGTATCGCAGTGTTGTACTTTGTCTCGGATGCGGGCCCAAAAGTCTTCGTCGATTGGTAGTCCGAAGGTTTCTTTTCGTTGCCTGGGTAGTGAGCTACCAGCTCCAAATCGTGCTTGTTGACGAGCCTTCGGAAAGGAGCAATCGCCCCACATTGGGTGGAGACTAGATCGTCGCCAGCCCTTTTCCGCAGTGCGTAGCGAAGAGTGAGTTCGAAGTAGTGTTCGTTGTTTTTTCTTTCCAGGATTAGAAGAAAAACAACGTCGCCTGGTTGGCAGTACCACATCATTTTGTGGCCGATCCGCGTCCAAGATGCATTAGCGGCGTTGATTACAACTTGACTAAATTCATCAAAGAACTCATTGTTTTGCTCCCACTTTTGTCTTAAGGAGTGTACCAGCCGGTATATGTCATCGCGCTGCAAAATTTTGAAGCGATCGACTTCGACCACCGTAATTTCCTCTGTGTCCTAATCGTCGAAGTTGTGGGCGTCGGCTTCGGTGATGGTGGCACGTAGTGCATCCGGGTTGTCAAGCAGCGTGCTCAGAGCAGAGTGGATCTGGGTGAGGGCCAGCTTGTCGCCGATGATGGAGAGCAGGCCGTGTTCGCTGTCGAAGTCGATGTTAGAGTCGTCGATCATCTCACGGCTGACTAGGTAGCGGGCTAGCCCTTCGAAGAAGTACCCGTTGGGTTGATAACCAGCATCGACGACGGTGGATAAGGTAGTGGCGCTTAGTTGGTCGATGGCAGCAAAGACAGTGGTGGTGCCGTCAAGCTCGGCGATGTGGAGTGCATCAGTCGTGGGTGTTTGCTCTGCGGTGGGTTCGTCTTCAGGTGGGAAGTCGGGGTGCGCAGGGCGGGGTGTATCGATTAGTTCGTAGTAGGCGAGAGCGTCCTCAAGGGCGAACTCGAGGTGGACATCGTGGGGAACCATGTCCACCATGAAGTAGGTATTAGGTTCGACAGATATGGCCTCGCCACCGGTTGGTGGGTTGGAATTATGCACGGTGTACTCGATGACACGTTCGTTAAGTGGAAGGAAACTGCCCAGGCGGTCTCGGGGAAGGACGTCGGCCAGTGGTACGAATGCGAGTTCTTCAGGATTCCATGCAAACGATCCCCGGTAGTTGTAGTAATTCTCGAAGGGCACCGGAATCGGGGCCTGTTTATCAGTGACGCAGGAGAAGCAGCCCTGTTTGCGAAAATCACGTTTGGCGATCATCGTTGGTGGGATCAACAGCGTGTTCGTGTTGACCAGCGGATAATAGGACGTGTCCGCCTTGTCGTGGAGGAGTGCCCGATACGGGTGAATCATCACGGCCTCACCCCAGAACGCGTTCGTAGAGGTTACCCCTACCGGGAGCAAGCCGCAGGTTGTGTGCAGTAGGTATAGCTGCCCGGCCTTCGCGCGGAAACCTTGCGGGCTGTTAAAAAGAATCTTCAATGGTGCCATAGTTATCTCATTTGATGCCGGGGACGAATTAGTTCACCCAGTTGGATCCAAACTGAGTTGCTTTCTGATAAAACTCGCGGGTGGGACTCATGCTGTTAAACTTGTTCTCCAACCTATCCACATTAGTGGTGGCTCCTGTGGGATTGGATCATAAACGGGGTACATCAAGCTGGTTAGTCTCCCAGAGTGAAAGATAGCGTGGCGTTTCATTCGCATTGAGTGGGTGGCCGACAATGTCCGCCAATTTGATGAATACCGGCTCTGTGCTAGTAGTGTCTCCCTCAGGAAGGGCGACATCAAAGGAGATACCATATTGTTTGAAGGTGTCAGCACCTGCAAGTACAACCCCAGCTAGCGATAACGCCGTGACTATGCGGGCTATCAATCCTGTATCTCGCATCTGCGCACCCTGATAAAGTAGCGCTAGAAGATCATTCAGATAAGGTGAAACTAAATCATAGATGCCTGCATAGAAATTACCGACTGCTTCCCAATAAGTCCCAAAGGGCCCTTCGGCAATTTCCGGCAGAGCAGGTTTTTGATGTGACCCTCCCGTCTCAATGGATTCCGGTAATTCTGTTGAGGAAAAATGGCACAAAACCCATTAGCCATGGTGATCCATCCAGAAATAGGGTGAATCAGTTCATCCAGGAATCGGACCTCGCCTTGTTCGTCTGTGTATTTCATACGAGCTGTGTTAGGGAGCTCTCCGTCCTCGGCGCGTTGGAGGTTGAACGCGAAACACGCGAGAGTCCACACCAACTGTAACCTGGCAAATCGTAGAGCATCTAGGTAATCCGTCTCCGAGGGAAATTTTTCCTGCGAGTAAATTACTCCTAACCGAGGGCTTGAAGATTGTACGACCTGTAAAAGGCCAACGATTCCAGTCCACGACGAGTTAGTTTCGTTAGGGTTTGTCATCTTAATTCCTGTCTATTTGCTATTTGTCCCACGTCCGTGAGTGGATGAGGCTTCACAGACAAGATCGAGCACGAATGTACTTTGGCTGATAGCTAGTGGTCATTTTAATGCTGTGCAAAACCATCAGAAGTTCGAGTGACGTACCTGAAACTACTTACGATGTGGTCGTCGCCTGCCGAGTACGTCGACTTTCGGCATCAGTAGTGACAGCAGCGATCCAGGAGCGAGGGGTTGTGACCTGCTTAAGACAATCAAACTTTTCAGAAGGCGAAGGTGCCTCACGCTGGGCAATTAGCGCTAGTTTTGAGTGCTCGATTAGTACGCGGAGGAATTGGCTGGAACTGACCGCAACGAGAGTTATTGTGCCTTCATCGTCGTAGACAATACCGCCTAGTGGTAGGGAAGCATTGGCTAGGTTAAGAAGGTATCTGTCCTCAGGACGATTGCTTCCTTCGGCGATAAAGATCCCCCAATCTGCTATGTTCCACGCTTCTGTAACACCGAGAGCGTGTTCTTTTAAGTCAAGTGTGGCTGTCGATCCAAAGAAGGCCGACACCTCTATCGCTGTATCAGGATCTGGAGTGGACGGATCACTGTAGATCCACGAGTAAGCATCGTTGACATATCCGCCACCGGTTGTTTCAAGGAACCGAACGTAATCACAAGGAAAGGAGATCCTTTGGCGGCGCTGAAACTGCGCCTCGTTCGACACGAAGAAGTCAGTGGGCAATTCAAAATTCATCGGGAGCTGCCCCCATATTCTATGTCCCGCTTCAAAACTGCCCCTTGAACACGAATTGAAAAAGGAATGACACCAAATCAAAGGTTGAATATCAATAAAATCAATAATCCCAAAAGTTAACTGGAGGTAAGCCGGATTCCTTTAAGAGTAACTCGATAATTTCTGTAGCGTCACTGAAAGGACCGAGCCTTGAATGGGTGTCGCCAGGCTGAGTGAGGTATCGGTGAATCGTCGGAAGCAAATTGGGGGTTGGCGAACCGACTGAAGCCAATAGTTGGTACGCAGCATCAGGGTCTTGCCTCTTGGATGCTTTCTGGCGCGGGGCAATCCCTGGATCATCCCCGAACGCAAAACTGATTAATCCATCGGATATATAACCTTGGACGTCCTCGATTATGCCGACTACGAGGGGGCTGTGGTCCAAGGGCGTGAACGTAGATCCCTTAGGGAACCAGTCAGTACCACTCAAGCTGAACTCAATGGTCAGACTCAATGTTTACAACCTCATCCGTTTTGTTTGATCCAAGCTTGAACTTGTGCTTGAGCGTTTGCAATTTCTTCTTCTTTTGTCCATTTTCCCTCTGGGACCACAACTTCACGCTTCAATATATCGTCGGGGGTTAATGAATTAACGAGGGACATGGCGTGCTTTAGGTCACCGACATGCAGTGCGGCCAGGACTTTTGCGTAGGGACCATCAGCCCAAGTCCAGAGTTCTCCGCTGTCGAGGTCGGCGCGATAATCCTGCTTAGAAATTGTTGATATGACAGAAAGGATGGATTCGTCGATAAGCCCGGTCACCTTCTCCCAAGTGTGACCAGTTCCATCAAGGTGTGCGTTTTCAAAATTAGTGACCGCCCAGGGGATGTGGGAAGACGATCGAGGTGACATTGCGATAAGGGCACCACCTCTCATTTCTGGAAGTCCACGAAGGCTGTACTCTTGCAAAGCATGGGCGAGTTTCTTGAACGCTGGCAAGCGAGCAAAATAGCCGAGCTGGACGTATGTCTGATCGCCTTTCGGCAGTACTTCGGCGAAAACCTCCAAGCTAATTCCATTGTCCAATTGCAATGTCCACAGTGCGGACCTGGTTTGAGTTCGCTTGAACCCCAGATTTTCAAAAAATCTATCTACAGAGCTGAATATTCTTGCCATACCTTTCCTTAATCCCGGAACAGGGCCGACCCCCAAGAGGTGGACACGAGGTTGGACCTACGCCCAAAAGCCAACGTAGACGAGTTAAGCACAGCCTGCTTGGCGGTTGTGCGATCTCTGTTGTTCCCTCCAGTCTAATTGGTTCGTTGTGACTCGGTGTGGCGCTCAAATACAGCCTGGCAAAACTCTTCAAATGTTGCCGCCAGCAAAACTTCACAGCCAATGTCTTGATAGGTATAGATTATTGCCCCTGCCGGATACGCTGGATTGTCGTAATTAATCAGAAATGACTGCGCGGGGCCGATCTCGCCTTCGGCAAACGGTAAACCCCACTCCGGTAGTTCCCACTGCTCGACCGTTTCAGGAACTATCAGATCAAGATCAAGCCTTGGCCCAGAGGCTGTCTTCCCGTTGCCATAGACCATAGAGATGCTCGCATAATTGTGGGCACGTGTTGCATATTCCTCTGGCAGATACATCAGGTCCGTCGCAACCAGGCCACCACCAGTGTTCTTAATCAATTGTCGATACGCATTTGGAAGTACTCTTCCTAATGCCACCTCCATCTCGTTAACCCGCTGGTCATCACACCCCTGTCCCTGTTGATAAAACCACCGTCTGTAATCCATCATCACTCCTCAACTCAATCAATATTTTCTAGAAATATCCCATCGTCCACGTCGATGCTCCTCCGTGGTGGCCAACGGCACTGTGAAGCGACCAAGGAACTAAGGTCATCCGTCCTTCTGTTGCACCTGAAACCGGGTTAGTACAGGTTATAGTGTCATGATGCCAAGTCAAGGCGTTGCCGGTAGGGTTGCCGTCCGCTCGACGGTAACTGTTGCTAATCCCAGCTTGTTGGTCTGCAATTCTAATATCTTGTGCAGGATTTCCCGAGTTTACTGGCACTCATTGTTCGCCGCTAGTTACGCCATCTGGATGATAAATATGCGGATCGAGATCGATCGAACCATCTGAGCGGAAGTTCGCCTCCGTAAATCCTTCGGCACTGGCTTGTACCGCGCGTGGACCATTGCCTACGACGTCAAAGGTCTTTCCGGCATGCTGGGCATTTCGAGGATACTGGCCATTTGGCATTCTGGTCACCGAATTTGGGATGTTGTCCCGTGAGAGACCATGAGCCATCAAACCCAAGATGTGTACCCAGTGGGCTGGGTGGTTGACGTATCCTTGGGCGCTAGCGATGCGGGGTGTCGCGCCTAGGGGGTCTTGGACATTGTAGACACCGGCATCAGGGTGGTATACCGGAAGCGGTTGTATGCCCACCCGGATTCTTCGTCGTAGTATTGCCCCTCAAACAGCAGTGGTGAGGACTGCTGACGCCTCCAGGAACGTTTACCGTACAGCGTCTGGGAGGAAGAGCCAACGACATCCCCTGTAGCTGGATCAATAATCTAGTGTGGTGCGCCCGCTAGATCAGCAATAAGGGTGAAGAAATCCGCATCGACCCGGGGTCAGTGCGATGAGGCTTAATGCCAAGCGCTTTCCAGATCTTTGCAATCGTTGTTTTACTCATCCCGGTTGCTGCCGCCATTGTCCAAGTCGACCAGCGCGCATCCCCATTCGGTGGACGGGTATTAAACAGCATCTCCAACATAGAGATGTAATCCTCGTTGGTATACGTCGGCTTACGTCCCCGACCAGCAGCTGCTTTCCCGAAATTAACAAGCCCATCACGTTCAAACCTGTCACGCCACGCACGTACCGTCACCACCGAAACACCATAACGCCTAGCAATCCCGGCATTAGCCACCCCGTCAGCAGCAGCCAACAACACCTTGGCACGCACAACCTCACGATGG
The DNA here is from genome assembly GCF_900187295.1 of Corynebacterium cystitidis. Classification (NCBI taxonomy): domain Bacteria; kingdom Bacillati; phylum Actinomycetota; class Actinomycetes; order Mycobacteriales; family Corynebacteriaceae; genus Corynebacterium; species Corynebacterium cystitidis. Next base: position 36,392 of record NZ_LT906473.1, read on the forward strand.
GCACGAGACGGTGAACACGCAATCTTCTCCAACGCTAAACGCTGTTCATCAGTAACGCATAACGCGGCAGCAGCATGAGACATACACCAACACTACTACACTAGAAATCTAAAAGCGGGACAGTACACTAGCGGCTTATCGAGTACGGGATCCTTCCCTCGACCGGGACGGTCGGGGATTCCTACGATTACGCTCTAACGGAGAACGTGAACGGCTCGTACGAGAATGAGCTGGTCAACGATCGTCAATGGGCTGATGTCCTCGAAGTCGAGATCGCCACGTTTGAATGGGTCACCTGGTGGAACACTAGCCGACTCCACCGAGCACTCGACTGTCACACACCTGCTGAGGTCGAAGCTGACTATTGGCAGAACGCCAACACATCAGAGAAAATAAAAAGCAAGGTAAATGCCTAAGAAGCAAACCCGGGACAGGTCACCTCGTGCTCTCGGCCGCGATTACCCACTGTATCGAACGCACCTACCACAGGAAGAGGTGCCAACGAGCGCTAAGAAAATTAACACCCATCGAATACGACGCAATTATGGAACCGGTCGTGACACTCGCGGCCTAGAAACAGAAGAAAGACTGTCAACCAAACCCTTAGCCGTCCCACGTGTGTATGGCTGAGGGCGTGGCTATGCTCTCCCATCGTCGCTACTTTAGTTAGTTGACCACCTTGACCAGATACAGGATCCTGCCATCAGGATCATTTGTTTTGTCTACCTCAATGTTCGTTGCTATGACGCTATCGCTGTCAATATCGAGCCTACCGTCCTGATCGGTAGTATCTTTCGGCAGCGGTACGGTAATCTGATCACCCCTCATGTAGACGGGAGCTCCCAAGATGACCAACTGCCCGCCATCGGTTTGATAGCTGGCTACAAAAGTAGTTGCTACCTCTTTACCGTCGATACTGATGAAATGCTCGGCTCCGAAACTGCTCTCGGAAGCCGATTTATCGATGACTAGATAGGGAATAGAGGTATCTTTTTCTGCAGCCTCGAGCGGTTTGATCGATTCTGCAATACCGCTGTTAATCTCCTCAATATCCTTATTGACCTGCTCATCTAGCTGGGAATCAAGCTCTTGCTCTTTCGCATTGAATGGCTGCAAAAGTGTTTCAATGAAAGGAGTTTGGTTCCTGAGAGCGTCGTCTTTCCACGCAGGCTGTAAAGAGTCGAGGAGTAATCCAGCCAGATAATTGATCTCATAACCTTCCATATCAGCGGCGCTGAACACTTGATCCTTATTGAGCACCTGTATCGCCCTCTGGCGGAATTGCTCAGGCGAAAGGTCTGGGCGATAGAACGTCAATAGATACTCCACATAGCGCGCATGCCCCTCGACCAGATCAGAATGCCTAACTCCCTGATACTCGGCCGGATACGTCTGTTGCCATTTTTCTTGCCAGAATTTGGCGTGTTCAAGGTGCTCTTGTGCGCGGTCCGGATTCTCATATGCGCTCAACAGATTGTGGTAGATCATCCGCCGCATAACGCGCGGTTCAGGATCAATAGGGTAATCCTGAGACCTACCATCGCTTTCCTCTCCACGCTGGTCGAGATCAGGTTGATGGTAGAAATGAACGAGCTCGTGGGATGCGAAACGGTAAAGTTCCTCACCGTCGGGATCTTTCGCCCGGTTCAAATCATCTATTGACAAAAACACTGCAGTTCGGCCATTAAACTCTCCTGGACTGTAACCACCGGGAGGTGGAGCTATTAGCTGCTTGGTTTCTTCCGGTTGCAGTTCATGCGACCCTTGAAAATCTACTGCCCACGCGGTTACGACCGATCCTTCATTGTTCAGCCGAAACACCACAGCAACATGCTCAGTATAATCTGCTCCTGGCCACACCTTGGAAGCATGTGGCCAATGATCAGACACCCTCTGAGCAAACGCAACAATAGTAGCCGCATAGTCGGCATCGGACGCAGGTGGCACATCAATATTTCCATCCAGCCCGTCGAGGCCTGAAATCTCGACGGACGAAGTGGAAGACTGAGTGACTTCTGGTGTTTCTGAAGCGCTTGTGCAGCCTGCTACGAGTATCGACAACACGCCGCTAAGAAAAATGAATCGGACAAGCCTGCGACGTGAAGATGAAGTCGCCATTGAAGAAACTACCTCCTCAAAGAATAAAGCTTGAGATGTACAGGCCTAATTCTAGCCCGGATTTTTCATGGGGGGTTAGGGTGTTAGAGCCGAAAATGTAGGCGGGTGAGCTTTCTGACCGGGTATGATTTGAAGTTACGACACTAAAATCATCAAGCAGAAAGGTTCACCCTTATGGTGAAGACTACCACTTATCGCATTGGGTCGGATAGCAACAACGTTATTTCGTCTGCCGGGGGGGTTGTTAGTAAGTCCTGACTTGGCTCATTTTGGTGTGTTGTAGATCATATTGACGTTGTGGCCGGTGGGTTTGGGTTTGTTTAGTGCGAAATGTCGTACTAAGCGGGTAGTTGTGGGGGTGGGGCTAGGCTGTTAGTTATGCCACCGAAGATCCGTACAGTTACTACTGCCTCGGGTGCGTCGGCTGTGCAGGTGGTGTGGGGTTATAAACACCGCAAGCCGGTACTTGATCACATTGGTTCAGCACACAACGCACACGATCTTGCGGTGTTAAAAGCACGTGCTCAGCGTCTGATTGATAGTGGGCAAACCCAACTGGAATTCGGTCTAGACGGTGTGGGCGCAGCTGGTGGTACGGGCAGTGAGCATAATCCTGTGCCGATTACCACCGAACGTGCCGGGGTGTTGTTGGATGCTATCGCCGGTGGTTTTCACCATCTTGGTCTTGTTGAGGCTACCGGTGGTGACCGGGTGTTTTATGATTTGGTGGCGGCTCGGGTGATCCATCCTGGTTCCAAGTTTGATTCGATGGAAACCCTGGCAGAAGTCGGTGTCCAGTCTGCCTCGTATGCCACGATTAAACGTCACTTGCCACGCTATGCCACCGAGTCTTATCGCACCCCGATTACTCAAGCACTAGCCCGGTATGCTGCTGTCGGGCCGGGCGTGTTAGTCCTCTACGATGTGACCACGTTGTATTTCGAAACCGATACCCCCGATGAACTGCGTAAACCAGGGTTTTCTAAAGAACGCCGCCTCGAGCCACAAATCACCGTAGGGATGCTCACCGATGCTGCCGGTTTACCACTGGCTATTCATGCGTTTGAAGGCAACAAAGCAGAAACCCAGACAATGCTGCCGATGATTCAGCGCCTGCAAGACGCGTACCAGCTGGATACCGTGACGATTGTGGCTGATGCCGGGATGTTTTCCGCCGCTAACAAAACAGCAGTCCTCAACGCCGGTCTGCACTACATCCTGGGCGTTAAAGACACTCGCATCCCGCAGGTGATTGCCCAATGGCGTGCTGATCATCCTGACACGGACTACAAGGACGGCCAGATCTGGAGTACTGATAGTCATGCTGATGCCAGAGCACCGAAGACATCATCAACAAGAACCTACTACCAGTACTCCCACGATAGGGCCCGGCGCAGCCTGCGTGGGATTAAAGAACAAGTCGCCAAGGCTTCAGCGTGCTGTTGCCGGTGACATACCAGTCAAACGTAACCGGTATGTCGATCTAAAAGCACCACACAAGAAAGTTAACTACGCCCTAGCTGAAAAACACACGGCGATGGCCGGGATCAAAGGCTATGAAACCTCACGCACTGATCTGACTGCTGAGCAGGTTATCGGGGCCTACCGGCAGTTATTTAGAATCGAGAAATCCTTCCGAATGGCTAAATCCGATCTAAAAGCACGCCCCGTCTACGCCCGACTCGAAGATTCCATCCAAGCCCACCTAACCATCGTGATGTGTGCGATGGCTGTCGGACACCTACTAGAACAAACCTCAGGCCTATCACTGAAACGACTCGTACGAACCCTAAAAAAATACCGCACCTTCACCATCAACGTTGCCGGTCAAACCATCCACGCCCAAACCCCGATCCCCGCCAACATCCAAGAAATCATCAACAAACTACCGAAAATGTCGTACTAAAATGAGCCAAGTCAGGAACATGAAGTTTCTCCAGACTAGGAAACCGCTCCCAGTAACCAAAACTTGCCTCATACACCTCGTCCGAAAGCTTAATCGGGTCACAATGAAGCACGAACTGGAAGTCAGGGCCGAAATCCTTAACCCAGTTAGGCTGCCTTGTACCTTTGCGTGTCAAACCCCGCTGCGCAAACCAATCATCAGTATCAGCAAACAATTTATTCTTCGACATTGCAGCCATCAACCGTCCTTTCGCCTAATTAACGATCGTGTGTTCTGGCGGAGTTTCACGCCCCGGCCCCACAGATACGGGGACCGGGACAAGGAAACATCCCCCGAATGCAATGACCCAGTGCCAGGCTCCTCGTCCTCGGAAGCAGAGGAGGAGGTTAGTTATAGATGATGGCCACGGCATGGCCTTGAGCAGCAGTAGAAGCATAGAAATCCGCTAGCGTCTCGAGGGATGTAGCAAGCTCTTCATCCTTAACCGACGCGGAAGCCAAAGCCTGGGCCATCGCGGGTGTCTCTTCTGGTGTGGCCACCAACAAGGGCGGATCCTGGCAAAGAAGAGTTTTACCGCTTACCGCGCTGGCAGTAGTCTCTTCGTTGAGTCCGGCTGCGAGATCATCAGCATCCTTATCAATATCGGTACCGGGACCGTTGGCTTGCTCTTCCATCCATACGAACACTAGGCCAACAGCATCATCCGGATCGCTGGTGGTCAGTTGGTCGTATTGCTCAGCAGTAATCGGAATATAGTTCGGAATAATCATGATATGTCCTAGTCTGTATCGGTTGTATCGTCGGTGGTCTTCTCAAGGGTAGGGATCCATGGGTTAACGCCACGTCGTTCCAGGGACGAGGCCATCTTCGTGGAGAAAGACTTTAGCCGCTTGATACTATTTGGGGTGCTTGCTGCCTGAGCAATAGCATCCCACTGCTCTTGGCCTCCCTTTTTTGCCAGCAGGTTAACTAACTCATCGTCGACATGTGTCGGATCGGTTCGATAGATCTCCAAGAATTTATCCATCGTGGCTTTACTACTGCCACCAATTTTGGTCAGGATATTGTATACCGTCTGCCGGCCCTGCTTCTCTGTGATCCGGTAATAGTAGTCAACAAACACATCGAAGTACTTTTTCTGCTTTGTTGACACATGCTCCCAAATCCCTCGAAGAAGACCGGCGACTTCAAAATCGGTTATGGAAGGGTCCTCAATAGCAGTATCAACACCTTTAATGTAGGCATCCAGATCCTCATCAGAACAGGTCTCCCACCGGGTAGGAAACGGTATCGGCAAACCCATCCGCCGAGACAGTTCAGTATGAAACGACTCATAATCAGACATCATCTACTCCCAAAAAGCCGACGTAGACGAATCGAGCACAGCCCACTGTATGCCTACCGCTTGAGGGGATGCCAAGTCTGCTTGGTCAGCGATATCAGTTCCGCCGTCGATCCAGTAGTTGATCAGCCGTAGGGCTTCCTCATGATCAGTGGTCGTTGTCACGTAGTGGTGTTTAGGTGAGACCTTATAGCCTGCATCATTATAAAGAAGCTGATACAGAGAGTAGAGAGCGGACTACTATCGGAAATTTTTGATCCACTCTAGGAATGAATTGAATGGACCCATGTAGTACTCCTCTTGGACGAAATCGTACATGCCACAGAAGACTGATCCATCCTGGAGCTTCTCAAAAACACCCCATTGAAGAGCATCTGCGTACGCTACAGGGAAGAAACGTTCGGAATCCTTAAAGCCTGAATTCCAAAATGTGTCACTAAAACCTTCAAAGGCATTTGGGTAAGCCCCGTAGGGTGCTGGGGTGAAGAAGATAACCGATGGTGGGTTGAACTCGGTGAATTGCTTCCAGAAACTAAAATACTCATCAGGGATCCACTCTGGTGCTCTCTTGAACCCGGTTTCGATCTCATCCTGAGAAAATCCGTCACCGTAAAAATAGCTCACTTGTGCGCCATCCAAATCCGACTTATCAATCATTCGAAATCTCGCGCCCTTTCCATCCAGTACTGTTCGCGCCATGCATTGAATGATTCCCTGTCAACTGGGATCACGTCAACGGGAAAATCCTTCCTGCTTAGACCATCATATATATGCAGAGTGCTCCTATGCTTAGTGTGGGTTTCAGCAGTTATTTCAACGAGCGCAGACCGATCATCTTGCCCTATATGATGGAGATTAACTGGGTTGTCATCGACTCCTATTGGTGCACGACCTGCACGCATCAGATCCAAGTTGGTCCCTTTTCCACCACCGATCGAATTCGGCAGGTAAACTTCCTTGAAGGGATCGAAGACATGCGTTCCATTCTGTTGATATACTCGCTTGCCAAGAACCTCTCGAGGGCTCCACAAAGGGTGCGCCTTCAGCCCGTAGATATCCACCCAGTGTGCTGGGTGGTTGACGTATCCTTGGGCGCTAGCGATACGGGGTGCGGCCCCTAAGGGGTCTTGGGCATTATAGACACCAGCATCAGGATGGTAATAGCGGAAACGGTTATACGCCCAACCGGACTCATCATCGTAGTACTGACCCGCAAACAACAGTGGTGAGGACTGGTGACCTCTCCAGACACGTTTACCGTATAACGTCTGTGACGACTGTCCGACCACATCACCGGTAGACGGATCAATAATCTCGTGTGGTGCGCCCGCCAGATCAGCAACAAGAGCAAAGAATTCCGCATCGACCCTGTCTTGATCCCAGTTACGTACATCACCAGGATCAGCGTCTGTGTTGGTGATGGTGGTCGGGTGGTGTGTGTGGGTGCCGGTCAGGGTGATCTGGCCGATGATCTCACCACTCGCCGGTTCATGGGTCCAGACGTACCCAGCCCCACGCCCGGGCCCGAGGGTGGCCTGCTGGGCAACTAGTTGGTTACCACGATGCACAAACATCATACGAGCCAGCACCTGCCCGGTAGCGGTATCAATCTGCTCTTTTGCTCCACGACGCTCCTGCCCATCATAAATGGGTCTGACCGTTGTGGTCGGTCTCTATGGGCCAGTAATGGCCTGGTGTCTGATATCGGCCCTCCGTCAACGTCACAAATCTTCAGGTAATTCAGGACCATGCCGTTGCGGAATAGGTTTACCTTCATGGACAGCCAGAACTTGGGCAAGCACGATATCAACAGCCCCGGGCATCAACGTCGACTTTGCAACGATGTAAAGCCCCTCCTGTTGCTCCATGGTCAGTGCTGTGCGAGATCTGTCAGCCGCGTTAACGATATCCCACTCATCGCGGCGTTGATACGATTCCTCCTGACCAACGGGCTCACGATTAATCTTGGAGGCATAGCGTTGATTACGGACAGGATCAAACAACGAGTCATCCCACATCACTCCCCACTGCGCTGGATCAAACTTCGAATCCACAACACCTAGGCGACGTGCCATCCGAAATTTACCAAACATTGTTGGTGTGACCAACATTGGCGTTACCAAAGGTTCCTCGCGGTGAGCCGCAACCCAACCATCACGATCGGCTTCAACCTCAGCGACATCATCGACAACACCCAAAATCGTAAACAAAGGAACAAGAAACCGCGGAAACTTATTCGTAATTACCCAACCGACGGCACTACGGCCGTCGTGAAGTTTCATCTCAAAAACCACGCCGTCGCGTGCTTGCATCGACTTTTCAAATCCCGGAATTTGAATAATCAGAGATGAAGCAAGTTCAGTATTCTTGGAGCTCATTCTTCTCAACACTTCCTACCGTCACGGCGCTACACTTAAAAACTTAAGGCATACTTAGCCCACTGTGTCACACCGTTATAAATATTTCTCGACGAAGCAATTTCATTACGCTCCTAGCATCAGTGGTGACTTCTCGGACTTCGTGCCTAAAGTTCCACTTTGCGCCAGTCGTTTTCGTCGGCTGACACGTCGCCGGTTTCTAGCCATTGCCTAAATATTGTGATGACTATGTCCCGATCTTGTACCTCGCGACCGTAGTGCTGCTGCGCATTGCCCTTGCGGGTTTCAACGATCCATACGTCATCTACGGCTAAGTATCGCGCCTGGATATAGAAATCACCATGTGCGCTTCTCGACGTATCTGTGATGACAACGAAGCCTTCTTGAATGCGTGGGTCTTGATCTGGATTGGCAATAATTTCACGCCGCTGAGCTAGCCTTAAGCGCTCACCCACCCCTAGCTTCGAACCCCAAGGGTAGGTCTGCACCGAGGTGGCTGTCTCAACATCTTCCGATTCGTCTCCGAACAGGACGACCTCTGCCGAATCAACAAAAGCAAGACCCCACGAGTTCTGACGAGCTAATCTAGTCAACTGGTCTTCCTGCCCTGATTCACATTCCTATGCGACCACCGTGGCGCCGTTGCCGAGCGCAGGAGAGATTTCCACCATCGATGGCACTTGGCTAAACCCATCTCTTGCCCACCGCTGGCTAATCTCGAATAAAGGGTAGTCGGACGGGTCCTGATTGAAGATTGTCGGCTTGTACAGCCACGCCAACATTTAAATCGTCTCCTTGATATAAGCGTTCATCGCCTCGATAGCTTCAAAGCTTTCATCGTTCCGATTATTTGGACCTGAATCTCGTAAAAGCAGTGCGTAGTCTATGTGGTGGATGGCTTCTTCGTGGAATCCTTGATGGTTTAAATAACCAGCGTACGAAGCCGCAGCTGGAGCAAAGAGTTGATTCGGGAAAAACCGGTCTCGCAACTGAAATGCTAAAAGGATATCCATGGTTTCTACCCAAAGCTTGACATCGTTCGTGAATTGCGCAAGACGTGCTTGGTTGATACTTCCACTCGGCCGGAGAATCTGCACGGACGTACTTCCTGGTTCGTCAGTACCTAGAATGCCCTGCGTCGTTTCTCCGAGACTTGTCAAAGGGGCGACGAGTCCGCGCTCGAAGGAAGAGTGAATCTTTTTCGCCACCTTACCCCACGACGGCGAATGTACCGATATAGAAGTCAAAGCTGAAAAGTTTGTCGGATTACGCCGAAAAGACGCATAACCAAAATAGACATGAACATTCAACTTATCAACGGCCAAGACGAACATAGGTGAATCTTTGCGGGGTTTCCTCCACCCTAAAATCTCCATGGTTTCACGGTAAGCCTCCCCGCTTCCAACCGAAGGATACGAATAGTCAGTCATAGCACCCTTTCCATCGTCCAAGTCCTCTATAAGAGTTCAACGCTATTTCGGTTTCGGTAAATCATTCTTTATAATTTGGGCTCGGCCTTCACCGACTGCTGGCTCAACCACTCGGAAAGACTCGATTTTAGTGACCACTGGATTAGCTCGACCAGGCACCTCACTAACCGGTTTAATTTTCACACCGACAATAATGGCGCTATTCCCTTCAGCAATGTGCGAGTATACAGCCGCCTGATTCTCTGTGTACCGCCCTGAATTCAGCTTGACTTCGATACCCGCAATTTCTCCTTGCGGATTCATAGCTAACGTATCTGCCCGATCCCGCGTACCGTTACCTACGATTGAAACCTGGTCGGCGGGGCCTGACCCCCTGTTGGAGGACATGGGGTCGACCGGACAAATATGAGCCGAGTAGTAGCTATTTTTTCAATTGAATCCCCGCATTGTTGTAAACTTGCCAGTAAAAATTTTTCTCTTTAGCTGAGTGTTCGTCGAGCTGAGTAAGGAGTTCACCGGCCCAGCGGGAGCCACGGTCGTTAGCTACTGTCGTCGCGCGATCTTGCTCGAAAACCTTCAAGAGATTGCTAGCGAGGTGTCTATGAGATGCGTTCTCGCTGTCCTTTATCTTTATGAGTGATGGTTCTATTTGCTGGGCTGCGGATGTCCAATCGGGAATGATTAGGTATTGAACTTCTGGAGGTAGTTGTACTCGTTCCATAGGGACTCCACGAAACTGTTGGGCCCCTTCAAAGACTACGCCAGAAAAGTCGCATTCTAGGAATTGGTCACCTTGAGAAGTTTCTTGAATAGCAACTCCTGAGAAGATTCCGGAAATGGTGCTGGACTTGATTGTGAGAACTGGACCCTCGAAGTTACCGTTCAAATTAAAACCAGAAAAGTGGCAATTTTCGATAGTGGAAATCCGGTCAGTTAAGAAGGTTGATGAAACAAAACCTAACTTGCAATCAATGAAGGATATTCCGTCGTATTGGGGGGAAATAAAGCGTATATTGTCGCCGTGGCAGTTTATAAACGTCACGTTGTTGCAGTTGGAAGTATTTATTACGGCACGGTCGAGGTTGCAGTTAATGAGCGTCTTGTTTGATAGACTCGCACCTATTATCGAGCCAGATAAATCTATACCTTTGATTAGGGCTGAGTTATCGCCCCAAGCGCTATGCTCCTCCGAAATGGGTGTCAAAACGCTAGCGAAGTACGTCAATGATAATTCCGCTGAGCAAAGTGACTTACAAAAATCTAAGAGCATCGTATCGGATTGCCCTGACAGCGTGGTATCCAATTCTAAAGCCAATTCGTGGCATTCCCATGACTTGGGAATAGAACCTAAATCCCGGTCATCATCATCGTTTTCTGGATCAGCCGCATCCGTTATCTCCAACAACTTTTTACGGGCTGCATGGTCATACCACAATCTCTGCGATCCTGAATCAATCACTTGGAGCTCATTGATGAACGTCATCAGCGGTGGACAACTAAATTGGTACGCAGCAAGATATTTTTCCACAATCAGACTCAGTGTTCCCTTAACCCCTAACGAAGATGATAACTGGTTTAGGACTTCTTCCAGTGAGCCATCCTGCATCCTTAGCTCCTTCTTATTCGGGTAACTATTTCCACGCCATTGGGCAGTCCGGAGATCGCTGGCAAGCAGGTGTCTCGACAAACTTGCTTTGATGCGGCGATGTGTGTCATCGTCAGTGATTCATCATTTTTTACAAAGTTTACAATGCTTTCTTCGGCATGAGCCCTTCCGCTCGACGAAGTTGCATTTGAAGCTATTTGCTCAACAGGCAAATCCTGACCACCTATCGCTACAGTATCTGGCAGGTGACGGGCAAAAAGCGGATCAAGAGGTTTTCCATGTTTTCCGCTTGATGCCGCTAGCACCTTAGAACCTTCAGGAGATTCTACGATAGCCATAGCGAAGGTGCGTCTTTTCGCAGCTTCATTGTCACCTACTTTCGTGATCACGTCGACGACGGACGTTTGAAGATCTTTTCCTAGTCCCGGTGCCATATCTGCGAGGTCAGATTTCATAAAATCTTGGACATTCGCCATCAACCCCAAGACATCTACCCAATGTGCTGGGTGGTTGACGTATCCTTGGGTGCTGGCTATGCGGGGTGCGGCACCTAGGGGGTCTTGGGCGTTGTAGATACCAGCGTCAGGATGGTAATACCGGAAACGGTTGTATGCCCAGCCGGACTCATCGTCGTAGTACTGGCCCGCAAACAGCAGTGGTGAGGACTGTTCACCGTGCCAGGTGCGTGTGCCGTACAACGTCTGGGATGAAGAGCCGGCCACATCCCCTGTAGCTGGATCAATTATCTCGTGTGGTGCGCCCGCCAGGTCAGCAACAAGAGCAAAGAATTCCGCATCGACCCTGTCTTGATCCCAGTTACGCACATCACCAGGATTTGCGTTCCCACTACCGGTATCCGCCACATGGGTGTCGGTGCCGGTCAGGGTGATCTGGCCAATGATCTCACCACTCGCCGGATCATGGGTCCACACAAACCCAGCCCCACGATCGGGCCCAAGGGTAGTTTGCTGAGCAACGAGTTGGTTACCGCGATGGGCAAACACCATACGAGCCAGCACCCGCCCGGTGGTGGTGTCGACGCGTTCTTTTGCTACACGACGATCCAACCCGTCGTAGATATAGCGGTAGCCCACCCCAGGTTCGTCGGAGGTGTCGTATCCGATGGGTTGGCCACTAGCCGCATAGTAAAAATGCTTCACCAACGGTTTCTTACACACACGTTTAGTTACTGTGTAGGTGACTCGTCCTGCCCTGTCGTAGGTGTAGGTGGTACGTCCTACACGTGTGGGCTTGGTGCCCTGGAAATCAACCTGTGCATCCGCCGTTGCTGTAGCCGCAGTCTGGGCTGGGGCTACTGAAGTCGCTGCCGGTGCGACCGCACCAGACGACGTGCTTATTGTTGGTGTAGCAATAGAGCTCAACACACCCGCAGGACTGAACCCGTAGGACTCAGTCACGACAGTTTCTTGGCCAGTGCTACCTGGTGGGTTAGTTGTGTGTCCCGGATCATTGTCGTGCAGATTCTTGGCTCCAGGAGGTCGTGATGGTGTGGTGGTACGTGTCTTGTCCCGGGGCACACTGATGACGCGTCCTGGGTCGGGCCCCCGAAGATCTCACCGGTGGCCGTATCAGTCTGTTTTTCGCTACACGACGATCACGCCCATCCCAGTTGACTCAACGGCCAGATGCGATCTGGGCCATGTGGGCTCCTGAATCTTCATGCGTCAGCCTATGTCTACCTACAACGGGTAGGATTGTCGGCGTAACTACCACTAATAGCCAACATCGGGCATCATCGCAGAATTACCTTATGTTGATGAAGTCCTGAATGATCTGATTCATCCGGTCTGAGTCACCAGTTGTTTCTGTGATCGATCCGGTGGTCCAATTGTGAAGCACGGCATAGAAGCAGTCCTCATCCAGAGAGTAGTCAAAGGTGAGGTCGCTGGTTGCTGAGTTAATGGGCCCGTCCATGAGAGTAAGGAAGGCTTCCTGGCTGGTGGCGTCGATAAGCGATTGCCGTCGCCCATCATGCTCCAGCACATAGCGCGCGATGGTTGGTGATGCCCACGGCAAACGCCCTCTCGGGGTCTCCATAACAAACCCAGACACCTCATCACCAGCCACAACTGGCTCGTGGGTGGTGGCGTTTATCACGGCGAAACCATCTTTGGCCAGTTGCGCGAGCCTATCGCGATCAGGGCTTTCGCTAGCGGAAATAGTGACGTAGCTGGTTGCCATCGTCCATGGGTCGCTACCTGGTACGTAGGCGCGATACTCGTGCTCTTCATTGGCGACAATTCTGTCTTCCGGCCGGGCATAGTCAGCAGGCGTAAGTGCAGGAAGCTTGACCTGGGTGGCGATCGCTTTAGCTTCATCCAATTCGTGGGCACCTGGTGCCACAAGGTGCTGCGACGCGTAGGCGCGATAGGAATTAAGAACCTTGCGTGCAAGCTGGTCATCATCCTCATTGATCAAACTGTGGATTAAACGGAAAGTATCACCCAGGTGGGTTGGGGTCAGACATCTGTCGCGAGTAGAAACCGCCGAAGCGATCCACTGCGGCGTGACCCGTTCCGCGAAGTGTCGGACGTCTCTTTCCAGCTGATCTAGTCGGCTGGCTTCAGCAGACAGACCTGCACCCAGGCCGTTCCTAGGTTTGCCGACGATCGCCCTGTTCAACGGCGTGAAACTCTTAGTCACCAAGATCGGGCCATCAGGCCCATGCACCTCAAGATACGCATCAACACCAGCTGAAGGTGTACGGGTGTCAAGTACCAGACCCGTCGAACCACAAGCTGCGCCTGTTTCGGTGGCGAACCAACCTCGCTCAACGAGGAAGCCTTGAATCGCACATACAAGCTCCTTTGAAGGCATTAGTTTTTCTGTGTCCAGTGGATGGTGACAGGTTTCCGGTTTGTAAAGAAAATCTCAGTGGTTACCTCACCCGTGTCGATTGTTGAGATGATCTCGTCGTAGCTGGTTTCCCGCACCGTAGCATCCGGGTATCTGGTCTTCAGCTCTTCGTGGAACTGCTCAGGCGGCACATCGACTGTAATCCCCTCGAAGGAGTCAGACGCTGAAATAGTCACGCTCACACCAGTGACCACATCATCTGTAAACGCGCCTCCAACATTATGGATTTCTCCCTCGAATTCGGCATTACCAGTAAAGGAGGTTCCCCAAGGCGCAGCATCAAAATAGAAATTATTGATTTTCGCCTCGTAGTAGTCGCGGGAACGTCCGAACTCTAAAGGCTGAGGTGGGGTAGTTGTAAAATTCATGTGAGTTGTACTACTCCTTGATGTTATCGCTTTGGACGGAACGCTAGATCTCCATTTTCAATGAAGTAATCCAATGCTTCGTTCAGTGCACTGTTATATTTGCCTGGAAAACGGGCTTCTATATCTGCTGCCTCGTCGAGAACCATATCTTCCCATAGAGACATGTCTCCGTTGGCTGCTGCATCCGCAGCCTTCCGAGCGCGCACCTTTTCCACTTCACGAAAGTTTTCGTGATTGAAGTTTCCAGAATGGTTTCGAGTTGTTGTGTGGTCCGCTACTTCCATTTGGATACTTGGAGTATGACGAGAACTGATCCCAGCCGCGTCAAGTGCGTGTTGTCCCACGAGATGAAGTCGGTCAATCCTACTCCCTGTAGGACCTGTTGTGTCTAAAGCAACGTAAGAATTTCCTCGAAAGTTGGATGGGCTAACATCATCGGCTCTGATGCTTTTTGGTTGTGGAACGCTCTCGCCGTGTGCCTGGAGCCCGAAAATATCTACCCAATATGCGGGGTGGTTGACGTATCCTTGGGCGCTGGCTATGCGGGGGCTTACGCCGAGGGGGTCTTGGGCGTTGTACACACCAGCATCAGGATGGTAGTACCGGAAACGGTTATACGCCCATCCGGATTCATCGTCGTAGTATTGCCCCTCAAACAGCAGCGGTGAGGACTGCTGACGTCTCCAGGAACGTTTACCGTACAGCGTCTGGGATGAAGAGCCAACGACATCCCCTGTAGCTGAATCAATAATCTAGTGTGGTGCGCCCGTTAGATCAGCAATAAGGGCGAAGAAATCCGCATCGACCCGGGGTCTTGATCCCAGTCACGCACAGCACCAGGAGTAGCGTCCCCATTGGTGATTGTGGTCGGGTGATGTGTGTGGGTGCTTGTCAGGGTGATCTGGCCGATGATCTCACCACTCGCCGGATCATGGGTCCACACATACCCAGCCCCATGTTCGGGTCCGAGGGTCGTCTGCTGGGCAACCAGCTGGTTACCACGATGAACAAACACCACACGAGCTAATACCTGCTGAGGTTACCCTCGGGTGTCCACTACTCGAGGGTAACCTCAAGTCATCGATGAACATGAAGCGGATCACACGTCCATTTCTTGTGGGTTAATATTGGGCGTCCCTACGCAAAATATCGCGTTCTTCCTCAACCAGGGAAAGCTGCTTTTCTCGTTGACGGATCCTTTCTGCATCACTGGCTTGCCGCGCTTTGTCTGCTTCTTCAGCAAGCCGGGCGCGTTTACCGGTACCAAACTTCATTACCCAGGCATTGAGTGAGCCTCGGTTGATCCCAAGATCTGATGCCACCTGGACCATCGAAGCTTCCGAATCCTCATACATCTGAACAGCATCACACTTAAACTGCTCCGAATACGTCTTACGGGCCATAACAAACAGGCTACCTTTCCCAGCTCTCAGCTGGACTCAGCCCATGTCCACCAACAAGGGGTCAGGTCCGGCACGTCAACAATCAGCCTTAATCACAACATGAACCCGCTGGCTGCAAACTCATGGCGAGGCCCACCGACACCAACATCGACGCCAACGTCCCCAGGGTGGAACCGCGCCTTCACACGAGCAACCGCATCCGCTTTCAACTCAGTGGTAGCATGCTTGCTACTTCACAACCAAACTCTTTCAAACAGGTGGTATGCTGTGCCGCATTCGCCACTAGTTTTCACCGTCAGCGCTGTTTATTCTTGGCTCTAGGTACTAGGGTCGCCTATTCGGGGAATTCTTCCCATTCGGCCAGTGAAGCAATGTCTGTACCACCATTGGGCCAATGAGATAAAAGCCGGATAGCATCCTCATCACTAGGAGCAAAACAATAATAACGCGGGGAGGACGCACCCAACTTATACTCCACCTGCCAATCAGAATTATCGTAGTCCCACACAGTCCGAACATAAGTCTGCTCAGACCTATCCGAGACATCATAAACAATCAGGTACATCTCTTCGCGTTTGGGAAGTTGCAACGTCTGCGACATCCGGATAGTCTCCCGAATCAACGCTTCAGACACATACTCACGAACCGCAGTAACGCTTGGTTCAAGATGGAAATCTAAGGACGCATGCCCCCGAGCAATCACATTACTGTACTGAGGAACCGCGATACTCACATTATTGGCCACAGCCTTATCCCCCAACAGCCGTGCATTACCAACCGACATCACCGGATCAGTAATCCCCACAACCCCATCACCAGCCACATACCACTGATCCGCTAAATGCTCAGGCAACTGCCCAACAAACGCATCCAACTGCGGACACGACCGAGGCTCAGCCGCCAACCGAGCCGACAATCCATCCAAAATAAATGCCTCATCAGTCGGCTCAATCACAACAATATCCGGAATCTTCATACCCAACCCTCACTACAAACAATCATGACAAATCAATCGGTGGAGCAGTCGCAGCCACCACAGCAGCATAAAACTCCTTTGCTGAGTCCGCCATCACGGACTGCTCATCAGACTCAAGATTCACATACACAATACTTCCCACAGGAAAATCCGGGTTAGACACGTTGTACAAAAGAGGAGTGTGCACTTCCTGCTCCGCAAGCCCAATCAAGATACCCCAAGCCGGTAACTTCCACGTCCGAGCAATATAATCAGCCTCGTCATCTAAATTAAAATCATGACGCCCTGTCTCATCGCGCCCGTTGCCATACAACGTTTTCACAAACTCAAACGATGTCCCCTTGGCAAAAGACACACCATCAATAAAGCTATATTTCTCATCGAGGTGACCCCCACCATACGTGGAAATAAACTGCCTCATCGCATCAGGTAAAACAACATCAAGATTGGCATTAATCTCATCAAGCCGCTCCTCAGACGCAGGCTCACCCACCACCCAAAAAAGATCAGCA
This sequence comes from Corynebacterium cystitidis, assembly GCF_900187295.1. Lineage (NCBI taxonomy): Bacteria > Bacillati > Actinomycetota > Actinomycetes > Mycobacteriales > Corynebacteriaceae > Corynebacterium > Corynebacterium cystitidis. The sequence goes on from NZ_LT906473.1 coordinate 53,308, forward strand.
CCATCCTTAGCAACACTCATCGCTTGCCTCCTCCCCAAATCGCCCAACCACCAGTATGTCGAACATCACCATGAACACTCGACGGTACCAGCTGCATCCTACCCAGATCCTCGTGATGATGCCAGGTCCATCCTTTTGCACTACGTTGTTCGGCAGTGATGCCCATCTGGCTATCCAACCACTTCTCTTGCTGATAGACAGTCGATTCGTGGAGTTCACTCGGCAAAGTAAAGTCACCGCGGGTAACAGAAGTAGCCCCATCTGCCGTTGCAGGTAGTTCTACGACAACACTATCGAACTCTGGGAATCCACGATCATTAAATGGAATTACAGGATCTCCAGCGCTATTTTTGGGCAACTTCGCGTATACATCAGGCTCAGCCATAACGGCGTCGATGCCTTTCTGGCTCAAAGGCTTTTCGCGCCCAGCAAAACGGGAGTTGATGGGATTACGCCCATTGACCTTCTGGACATTCGCCGTGTGTGCCATCAAACCTAAAATGTCTACCCAGTGTGCTGGGTGGTTGACGTATCCTTGGGCGCTGGCTATGCGGGGTCCGGCTCCTAAGGGGTCTTGGGCATTATAGACACCAGCATCAGGATGATAATACCGGAAACGGTTGTATGCCCACCCGGATTCATCGTCGTAGTACTGCCCTGTAAACAACAGTGGTGAGGACTGCTCACCGTGCCAGGTGCGTTTACCGTACAACGTCTGGTTTGTGTGTCCGACGACATCACCTGTAACTGGATCAATAATCTCGTGTGGTGCGCCTGCTAGATCAGCAACAAGAGCGAAGAATTCCGCATCGACCCGCTCTTGATCCCAGCCACGTACATCACCAGGATCAGCAATCCTACCACCGGTATCTGCTGCAACCGTTTCGGTGCTAGTCAGGGTGATCTGGCCGATGATCTCACCACTCGCCGGATCATGGGTCCACACATACCCAGTCCCACGATCGGGCCCAAGGGTGGCCTGTTGGGCAGCGAGTTGGTTACCGCGATGGGCAAACACCATACGAGCCAGCACCCGCCCGGTGGTGGTGTCGACGCGTTCTTTTGCTACACGACGATCCAGTCCATCATAGATATAGCGATAGCCCACACCAGGTTCATCGGAGGTGTCGAACCCAATAGGTTGGCCACTGGTGGTGTAGTAGAAGTGCTTCACCAGCGGTTTCTTACTCACACGTTTGGTTACTGTCTGGGTGACTCGCCCGGCCTTGTCATAAGTGTAAGTAGTACGCCCCACCCGAACAGGCATGGTGCCCTGGAAATCAACCTGGGCATCTGCTGCCGCTGTCGCCGCTGTGCGTGCCGGGGCCACAGTGGATGCCGGAGCCGCACCGGAAGAAGTGCCCATCATTGGTGTAGCAATAGAGTTCAACACACCCGCAGGACTGAACCCATAGGACTCAGTCATGACAGTTTCTTGACCAGTGTTACCTGGTGGGTTAGTTGTGTGTCCCGGATCATTGTCCTGCAGATTCCCGGCTCCAGGAGGTCGTGATGGTGTGGTGGTACGTGTCTTGTCCCGGGTCACACTTGTGACGCGTCCGAGGGGGTCAACATCAAAACTTGTGGTCCCACGCAACTGGTCAACAATACCTATCAGGGCACTATCTGCACGCCAGGTAAAGTCACGTCCTGCAATCTCTTCTAGACCCGCACCAGTACCAGTAATGGTCTCGGTGCTGGTGGTGAGTCGTGTGGTGTGATCAGTAGTGATCCGGCCACGAACATCATGATCAAACGAACGTACCAACGCCCCTGTGGTGATCTTGTTTCGCTGGCCGCGACTACCACGACTATAAGTCAGATCCGCTATGGTGACTGGGACCTCAGACCGATGGACCCTGTGGGTGATCTGGGAGGAGGATACTTCACCAACACTGTTACGAGTAAAAGTGGTGGTGATGGTATCGGCACTGGGCAGGCTGAGATGTTGTGATGCCACCAACCCCGCTGGAGTCAGATCTATAGCACTGGTTGTGGACTCACCTGAGGCCAGGGTGACGGTTTCTGCGGTGACACGCCCGTACTCATCCCGGTCATACGTAATCGTTGTATGCGGGTTCGTGATCGTGGTCACACGCCCCAGCTCGTCATAGCCATAGGTCGTCGTACCGGAACCATCCACAATTGTTTCCGTCAAGCCCAACACATTACGAGTAATGGTGGTCATGCCTGCTGGGGTGGTGACCCGGCTGATCAACCCATCCGGGGTGAGGGTGGTGTCGGTGGTAATTCCGTTGTAGTCCACCTCACGGACAATCATCCCATCAAGATCGTATTCATAGCTCCAGGTGTGTTCGTCCTCGTTGGTCAACGCGACGGGTTGCATCTGCGTGTTGTAGGCAAGCCTGGTCACTGCGCCGGTTGCATCGGTGGTAGCCACGGGTTTGTCAAAGACTGTGTACTCAGTAGTGGTTGTTGCCCCACACTCGTTGGTGAGTGTTAGTTGGTTGCCTTCACCATCATAGGTTGCGGTGATCGTTGTCCCATCCGGGTTGGTTACTAGGGTGGGCCAGCCCTCGGGGGTGTAGTCAATGGTGGTGGTATTGCCTGCTGGGTCCATGGATAAGCCAACTAACCCACGCACGTCACGTTCAAAGCTGGTGCGTCTGCCAGCTGGATCAGTCACCGCCAGCTCACGGCCGGCATTATCACACTCAACAAGGCTGGTGTGCCCATCTGGGGTGGTGGTTGAGGTGATCACCGCACCGGTAGGGCGGATCTCGTACTCAATGGTGGTGCGTGCCCCGGAAGGATCGGTGATGGCGGTGGTCATGCCGAAAGCATCGACCTCATACTCGGTGGACTGGCCGTTACGGCCGACAACACGCACGGGTACACCCCACGCACCAGGTTCAATATGGGTATCAGTACCATCCGGGAAGTAGGTAGCAACCGGCAACCCATCATCGTTGTAGTCAGTACGGGTGGTAGCACCGGCACTGGTTGTTCGTGTCACGATCTGGTGGTAGTCGTTATATTCACGGTCCTCAACACCACCTTCAGGTGTAATAATGCGCCACACGTCCCCAGAGAGCGTTGAGCGGTAAACAGTGGGGCGGATATCGCCGAGTACTTCGTCGTGAAGCCATGCGTCGGGGACAGTCCAGGTACTGTCGTCACGCTGGCCTGTGCGGCCGCGTCCGGTCAGGCCTGCTGCTTCAAGGCCACCGTCAACGAGTGCTTGGTACAGCGGCAGTTGATACAAGCGGTTGAGGTAGTCGTCGATAATGTCATCGCCGATAGCAAGAGGATCCTGTGGGAAAGGTGCAGCCGTTTCAATCAACACACAGACCTGGCCGCCAAGGGGCGCATCGTCTCCGGTATCGTCACCCCAGTACAAAATATTCGGAAACATTCCGCCTGTGCCGACCTGGGCGGTGACTCGGCCGTGGTCATCGAAGCGGTAGTAGTAGGACGCCCCATTGCGGTCTGTCCACCCACAAGGACGGGCCTGTTTAGTTCCAGCTCATCTTCTCCCAACCGGTAGCATCACGGTCGGTACCGGTCATCCAGTCGCGGATTACGGCAGTTGCTTTATCGCGATTCTCGAGGATGCGTGTGTAATGTTTGTCGGCGTTGCCTAGTCGCATCTCTACCTGATAGTTGGTGGTGGTGGGGTCGTAATAGCACTGGATGTAGGTTTGGGGTTTGGTGTTGGACTCGATGAGCAGGAAGTCGTAGGGGATAGACCCTATTCCAAACTGTGCGGAAGTTTCGGCAGTGTGGGTGATGTAGTCAAGCCATTGAGGGATTCCAGCGGTACTTGCCGATCCGGCATGATATTCGGACGTGGACAGGGAGTAGTCGGTGGTTGCATCACCGAATCGCCAAACAAGGTGTTTTATTTCAAGGATCACAAGTGCTGCGGTTGCTGTCAGGGCGGGTTCGATTGCTGTCAGTGTTGCGGGGATTGTCTCGTCGTAGTCTTGGATGATTAGGCAGTTGTCGCCTGTTGTGTCGACGGGGATGCCATCGGAGTGTAACGCAGCATTAACTGCGTAATGGATGCTAGTGATGCGTCGTGTGTTGATCGGTGTTGTTTCTCGAGCAGTAAGGACCCAGTCGTAGACGTGTTGTGGTGGTACTGGTGTTTCTGGGATGTGGATGATGATGTTCTCTGTGCCCATAGACGTTTTCCTTCCAGATGAAGACTACGGCCTTTTATTGCTGCGCAGGCTTTGGTGTTGTGGCCGGTGTTAGCCGTGGGCTGCGGTTGTATCGCAGTGTTGTACTCGGTCTCGGATTCCGGCCCAAAAGTCTTCGTCGATTTGTAGTCCGAAGGTTTCTTTGATGTCGGATAAGGTTCTTAAGGGCTCTAGGGCTTTGTGTAGAGCCGCGAAGTATCCTGTGAGATCGGCAGCGCGTTTGTCAAGGTTAGTCATATCGGGGTAAGACTCTCGGCAGAGCCGAGTAAAGCGATCATTTCCGGTCATGCTGTCGAACAGGAGGGATTCGAAGTTCTTTTCGTTGCCGGGATAGTGAGCTACCAGTTCCAAATCGTGCTTGTTGACGAGCCTACGGAAAGGAGCAATGGCTCCACATTGAGTGGCGACTAGATCGTCGCCGATCCATTCCCGTAGTGCGTAGCGAAGAGTGAGTTCGAAGTAATGTTCGTCATTTTTTCTTTCCAGGATTAGAAGAAAAACAACGTCGCCTGGTTGGCAGTACCACATCATCTTGCGACCTATCCGCGTCCAAGATGCATTAGCGGCGTTGATCAAAACTCGGCGAAATTCACCAATAGAACTCATTAATACGTTCCCACCTTAGTCTCAAGGAGTGTACCAATCAGCAAAGGTCCGAACTGTTGGCGCTGGCAAGCCAGTATCAGCCGCACGACCCGCGTTATATTGCTGTGCATATTCAGAATATCGATTGAGTTGAGGCCCACTTCTTCGATGTCCTGACGCTGTATCTGGCTTTAGCTCTCGGATCTCGGTTATAAAACCATTGTCATCAATAGCATACGCATCCGGTCGAAGTCGAGTATCACCGGGGAGTTGACGATTCACTTCATAACCTTGGTTCTGCATGAAACCTGAATAGGAGTCATGAGCTCGTCGACCGTTGGCTGCTGCACCATTTTCACCTCGGAAAGTGCCATCGACGTTTCTGCCAGGAAAATCGGGATGCTGTGCTTTCGGATCAAGGTGCTTGCCCACACCATGAGCCTTCAGCCCTAAAACATCGACCCAATGTGCTGGGTGGTTGACGTATCCTTGGGCGCTAGCGATACGGGGTGCGGCCCCTAAGGGGTCTTGGGCATTATAGACACCAGCATCAGGATGGTAGTAGCGGTACCGGTTGTATGCCCAGCCTGACTCATCGTCGTAGTACTGGCCCGCAAACAACAGTGGTGAGGACTGGTGACCTCTCCAGACACGTTTACCGTATAACGTCTGTGACGACTGTCCGACCACATCACCGGTAGCTGGATCTATAATCTCGTGTGGTGCGCCCGCCAGATCAGCAACAAGAGCGAAGAATTCCGCATCCACCCGGTCTTGATCCCAGTCACGCACATCACCAGGAGTAGCGTCTGTGTTGGTGATGGTGGTCGGGTGATGTGTGTGGGTGCCGGTCAGGGTGATCTGGCCGATGATCTCACCACTCGCCGGATCATGGGTCCACACATACCCAGTCCCACGATCGGGCCCAAGGGTGGCCTGTTGGGCAGCGAGTTGGTTACCGCGATGGGCAAACACCATACGAGCCAGCACCCGCCCGGTGGTGGTGTCGACGCGTTCTTTTGCTACACGACGATCCAGTCCATCATAGATATAGCGATAGCCCACACCAGGTTCATCGGAGGTGTCGAACCCAATAGGTTGGCCACTGGTGGTGTAGTAGAAGTGCTTCACCAGCGGTTTCTTACTCACACGTTTGGTTACTGTGTGGGTGACTCGTCCTGCCTTGTCGTAGGTGTAGGTGGTACGCCCCACCCGAACAGGCATGGTGCCCTGGAAATCAACCTGGGCATCCGCCGTTGCTGTAGCCGCAGTCTGGGCTGGGGCTACTGAAGTCGCTGCCGGTGCGACCGCACCAGACGACGTGCTTATTGTTGGTGTAGCAATAGAGCTCAACACACCCGCAGGACTGAACCCATAGGACTCAGTCATGACAGTTTCTTGACCAGTGCTACCTGGTGGGTTAGTTGTGTGTCCCGGATCATTGTCCTGCAGATTCCCGGCTCCAGGAGGTCGTGATGGTGTGGTGGTACGTGTCTTGTCCCGGGTCACACTTGTGACGCGTCCGAGGGGGTCAACATCAAAACTTGTGGTCCCACGCAACTGGTCAACAATACCTATCAGGGCACTATCTGCACGCCAGGTAAAGTCACGTCCTGCAATCTCTTCTAGACCCGCACCAGTACCAGTAATGGTCTCGGTGCTGGTGGTGAGTCGTGTGGTGTGATCAGTAGTGATCCGGCCACGAACATCATGATCAAACGAACGTACCAACGCCCCTGTGGTGATCTTGTTTCGCTGGCCGCGACTACCACGACTATAAGTCAGATCCGCTATGGTGACTGGGACCTCAGACCGATGGACCCTGTGGGTGATCTGGGAGGAGGATACTTCACCAACACTGTTACGAGTAAAAGTGGTGGTGATGGTATCGGCACTGGGCAGGCTGAGATGTTGTGATGCCACCAACCCCGCTGGAGTCAGATCTATAGCACTGGTTGTGGACTCACCTGAGGCCAGGGTGACGGTTTCTGCGGTGACACGCCCGTACTCATCCCGGTCATACGTAATCGTTGTATGCGGGTTCGTGATCGTGGTCACACGCCCCAGCTCGTCATAGCCATAGGTCGTCGTACCGGAACCATCCACAATTGTTTCCGTCAAGCCCAACACATTACGAGTAATGGTGGTCATGCCTGCTGGGGTGGTGACCCGGCTGATCAACCCATCAGGGGTGAGGGTGGTGTCGGTGGTAATTCCGTTGTAGTCCGTCTCGCGGGTGATCATCCCATCGAGATCATACTCATAGTTCCAGGTGTGTTCGTCCTCGTTGGTCAACGCGACGGGTTGCATCTGCGTGTTGTAGGCAAGCCTGGTCACTGCGCCGGTTGCATCGGTGGTAGCCACGGGTTTGTCAAAGACTGTGTACTCAGTAGTGGTTGTTGCCCCACACTCGTTGGTGAGTGTTAGTTGGTTGCCTTCACCATCATAGGTTGCGGTGATCGTTGTCCCATCCGGGTTGGTTACTAGGGTGGGCCAGCCCTCGGGGGTGTAGTCAATGGTGGTGGTATTGCCTGCTGGGTCCATGGATAAGCCAACTAACCCACGCACGTCACGTTCAAAGCTGGTGCGCCTGCCAGCCGGGTCAGTCACCACAAGCTCACGCCCAGCATTATCACACTCAACAAGGCTGGTGTGCCCATCTGGGGTGGTGGTTGACGTGATCACCGCACCGGTGGGGCGAATCTCGTACTCAATGGTGGTGCGTGCCCCGGAAGGATCGGTGATGGCGGTGGTCATGCCGAAAGCATCGACCTCATACTCGGTGGACTGGCCGTTACGGCCGACAACACGCACGGGTACACCCCACGCACCAGGTTCAACATAGGTCGTGGTGCCATCAGGATAGACCGTGGCAACTACTAGCCCATCATCGTTATAGTCCGTGCGCGTCACCGCACCGGCAGCACTAATCCGTGTGGTGATCTGGTGGTAGTCGTTATATTCACGGTCCTCAACACCACCTTCAGGTGTAATAATGCGCCACACGTCCCCAGAGATCGTCGAGCGATAGACGGTCGGGCGGATATCGCCTAGTACTTCGTCGTGAAGCCACTCCTCAGGTACAGTCCAGGACTGCTCATCACGGCCACCACACCGGCCCCGCCCAGTTAGGCCCGCAGCGTCAAGGCCGCCGTCGACAAGCGCCTGATACAGCGGCAATTGATGCAGCCGCTCCATATAGTCCTCGACAACATCATCACCGAGTGCAAGAGGATCCTGTGGGAAAGGTGCAGCCGTTTCAATCAACACACAGACCTGGCCGCCAAGGGGCGCATCATCTCCGGTATCGTCACCCCAGTACAAAATATTCGGAAACATTCCGCCTGTGCCGACCTGGGCGGTGACTCGGCCGTGGTCATCGAAGCGGTAGTAGTAGGACGCCCCATTGCGGTCTGTCCACCCACAAGGACGGGCCTGGTTGTCGTAGTGGTAGCGCAGCACACCAGCATGGGAGTTGATCACACGGATTAACTGCCCTGTAGTGTCGTACTGGTAGGAGATTAAACGCTGGGGATCATTCTCGGGGTGGGTGGTCGGGTTTGATACCCAGATACTTGCTACTCGGTTGGCTGCGTCATCCCAGGTGATATCTAGGCGTGTGTCATCTGAGCGCACCATTGAGGTCATATGGCCAGTCGCGTTATCCCAGACGTAGTCGATGCGGTGACCAGTGTGATGGATTTGGGCTGACAGGCCGATTTCGATGCCGACATCGAAACGATCAGCCACCGAGTTCGGTGGAATCCCGATCCCGATATGAGACCGGTTCAACGCGGGGGAGGTATCCTCGCGTTGTGGTGAGGTAGGGTCATCGAGTTCGTCGGTGGTGTCGTAGACCGCAAACTCGTATGTGAGGCCTGCAGTAATGTTTCGTACCCGGTAGGTGCCATCACCATAGGACAATAACCACCCCCGGCCATCACCACGGACTTCAGAGCCATCTTCCGGTGCCGGCGGGAAGGTTAGCAGTGCACCGTCAGGCGCTACCATCAAGACCTCATCAGCAAGGACTTCGATATGGGTATCCATCGTCGAGACCCACCGTGGGCCCAGTGCCCGGCCTAGCTGGTGGGCGGTATTAGCGTTACGGTCAACAACCAACGGCAACGTACCGGAAATACGGATATCTTCAACGAAATCAACCATATTTCCGGTGGCCATATCCACCGGTTCTGCCGCAAAACAGATCTCGCTGCCACGGGTGATCTTTTTGTAGGCTTTATTGGCAATCTGCTGGCCAGCTTCACCGAATGCATGCGACGCTCCGTCAGCAAGTTTCATCGCGACGTTATCAGCACCGGCTTTCATCGCGTTTTTCACAGCAGACGCACTGGCACGGACACCATCCATTGCCCCGTCAATACCTTTGATGGCGCGGCTGCCAAGATTGCCTAGTTTTCCGGCCCTGGCTAATCCTGCCAACCCTCCAACAGCACCACTGGTTAACAAATCAAACGCGAATTCCGCCCAACTGACCTCTCCACACAGTGCCAGCAAACCTTTCAAACCAACGCCCACAGCAGTTAACAAGATCCCCAAACCTTGTAGCCCGGGGATGAACATCAAAATCCCGCCGATCAGCTGTAGTGCGTCAGAGATGATTTTGAGGATATCGGCGTGTTCATGAACAAAGTCTTTAATCGCGTCCCAGGCCGATTCGAAAATATTCGGGTTTTCTTCGAACGCTTCACGTGCCTGGGCAGCGATATCAGCCACACGTTGTGATACTTGGTCACCAAAGGATGCTTTCAGATTTTCACCGGCAGAAACACTGCCTTCCCACGCCGCAACAGCAGCATCGTGGGCGGCTTGGGCGATACCGAGGGCGGTGATTGCTGCAGCTTTCGATGCCGCATCAGGTGCTGCTACTACTGCTGCTTCCGCCGCATACACTTCCTGGGCAGTCGAATTAACCGCCGTATGGTTGGTCAACGCAGTAAAACGAATACCAGCCATTTCTATCAACCGTGCCTGCAGCTGGCCTGCATACGTTTCTAAAGCACGCGCCAGACCGGCATGTGCATCAGCGGTGGTTTGTAACTGCTGAGGGAAATCCGCGTTCAGTAACTGGCGGTAACGATCACCTTCAGTTCCAACAAAACCACCATCATCAATACCACGCAGCATGCTTGCTGTCTCTGTAGCATGATCAGCAAACGTCGACCACCGGCGCGCAGAACCCAACAACGCATTAACGCTGCCACCAATATGGAAATGCTGTAACCGGTATCCCTCAAATGGGCCAAGAGTAATAGCAGGCATAAAAACGACATCCCTTTACCAGCACCGACACCACAGAATCAGCATGACCTGTGGTGATCAGCACAAACAACAACGAACGCCCAGGGGTTATTCCCCAGCTAGTGAGCTAGCCACACGGCCGCGGGTTTCTGACACAGCAGCAGTATTTTCATCAAGAGCACCACGGATCTGGCCTAAAATCGACTTCAAATTATTCGCAGCCGACGACCACTTACCGTGGATGCCTTGGTAGGTTTCCTGCTCCGAGCCCTCCCAATCACCAGCAAGTTTTTGAATATCCGAATCCATCTCCGACAACGTCGATTCGATCGCATTCATCACAGAATTCAATTCCTCGCTAGCAGATTCAGCAACCGAACGCTTATAGGAATACACAGACATAATAAAGTCTCCTTCTAGTCGTCATTCATTGAGGTAGTACGTAGTGCAGTGAAAGCGGATTACAAGATCGGGCCGGACTGGAAATCCATGCCCGCAAAACGCTGCTGCAACGTCGAGGTCTGCTCTTCTTCACCTGCCTGGTAGTCCTTACCAGCCTGCTCCACACGGCCCGTCAACTGTTCAAGCGCAGACTTGACCTGCTCCATATTATCGTTCCAAGCCTCAGTCATATTGTTCCACGCATCAACAGAAGTACCCTTCCACGACGCCTTCAAAGGCTCAATAGCAGACAGAAACTGATCGGACTGAGTGTTCAACTGCTCGAAATTATTCTGCAGAGAAGACACATGACTAGAAACAGCTGAATGCTCAACTGACATATTGTCTGACTGTGACATGACAATTCATTCCTTTACATATGATCAGGTATCCAAACAACAAAAACTCTTTCAGGACACCAGCTAACAAAACACAGAACCACACGGACAAAACACAGTGAGGGATTTCCGACCCCTCACCTTAAGCACACAGAAAACCTGAAGTACAGAGATGACAAGTGATGATGGTGAGGATCACGTTGTTTTATTTAAAATGTCTTGGATCGCGGTTCGTAATTCAGAGTTACCATCACGCGTGGTCACCAACGCGGACCGCACATCAGTCAACACACCACGCAACCCCTCAGCACCCTCAACCCACGACGCCATTATCTGCTGATACAGATCCGACTCAGATGCCTCCCAATACGGCTGAAGATCAGTCAACGACTGCTCAATATCATCTAACGTCTCACGAATCCTTTCCTGAACATGCAAAATCTTGGCCGCTGAATCAGTACTATCGCCAGTACTCAACGAAAAATGATCCGCCATCACTCTTGCTGCCCCTCACCACGAAGCTGGGCACCCATCTGGCTTAGTCCTGAGGCAGTCTCAGTATCAAACTGCCGAACCGCTGAGGCAATTTCACCAGAAACAGTGCCCATCGTGTTGATATTGTCAATCAAAACACGCCGGGAACCTTTCCAATCAGCGAAAAACTCCTCAACCGCAGCCACCATCTCACCGCCAAAAATATCATCAGGACCATCAATGCCATAAGCACCATCCTCAACGCCGCGAAGCGTCTGCGCCATCGCATCAAGACTGGTCTGAATCGCCTCAAGATCAGCCAACGGCACATTCCAATAATCAGATGACAATTTACTTAAACACCCCATCACCAGTAATCAACGCGATATAAGAATCAGAATCCTGCCCCACACCAGCACCGTCAGCACCGTCAGCAGCGTCAGTAGCGCCAGCATCGTCGAAAAGCGTTTCACCGACCGTATCCGGATACGGACGCACACTGGCAACCACCCGGCGCACAACATCAGCAACAATCTCACCGGTGTCCTGACTCGGCGCTGAACCTGACACCATCAACGTCCACGACGTACCAGCAACAGGCAACAACGCTTGATACGTATACGCCGTCCGACGATTCGACACAGGCCCGACCTGCCCAGTCATCGACGCAAACACAAAACTATCACCACGCCCAGTCGACTCCACCACCGGTGCCTTACCCTGAAGCTGCCGCTCAGCCGCCACAATACTTGCCGGTGCAGGAGAAGAATCCACCCACCGAAACAACAACGTCGCAGCAGAAACATCCTCGCCAACAACACCAGGCAGTACCAACGCCACAAGAACACCAGCCTTCTGGCACTGCTGAACAACCTGCTCTAACTGCTGCTTCACCGCACGCTTCTGGGCCGACGACAAACGAACCCCACCAAGATAATCATCAGCCACACGCTCAACCGTCAACCGCCACTGAGCAGGATGAGTATCAATCACACGCCACGTCACAGGAAGCTGCGCCGACCACAAAAACGGTGGCCGAGGCGCATCAGGATGAAACCTCACCAACGGCACACCAGACGACTCCGGCAAAGACGACCGTGAGATATCAGAACTACCTTCTCCTGATTTCATCGTCTTTTTAAACTCCTTCCCCGCAACCACCACAATGGGCGACAGGCTAACGGAAATAAGGTTGATAAAAAGTGTGATAGTTACCTAAACAAGCCCTTAGCGTAATAGCCCACCAAGAAAAGCGCCATAAGAAAACCCTGTGCGTTCAACATATAACGTCCGAAAACTCTCCACAAAGTAACCAATCACCCACCTAAAGCCTTGATATTCAAACCGCCTTATGGGAGAGTGGGGTCGGTCTGGGGGTGTTCTTCGGGGGTAAACCCAACCTGAATCATCTCCACCCGGCCTGAACGCTGCACCCACTGTGCACGGCCAGGAGGCAACGGCTTGAGGTGAATCTTTGGATAGATTGCCCCCTCTTGACGATCGCCTGACAGCAAGACTCCAGCAGCCCCAGCCTCCCTGATCCCCTGAATGAGAGGATCATAAGAAGCCCGCGCCATACCCGAGGAGCGACGAGCAACAATCACATGCAAGCCAATATCCGCAGCTTGCGGGAGGAAAGAAATGATCGGGCGAAGCGGGTTCGCAGATCCCTCTATCATGTCAATATCGTCAACCACAAGATAGATTTCCGGCCCCTCCCACCACGACCGGTTGCGAAGCTGCTCAATTGTCACCCCCGTGCCCGGTAACCGACGTTTTAATTCCTCAGCGATAGCCTTCGCCAAAGTGTCGCAACCTGGGCGGGTACCGGCGTAGCCCCCAAGGAAATGGTCGGGAATGACACCAAGAAGATTACGCCGCAAATCCCACACCCCAAACATGAGATCGCCGGGCTCCTTGTCGCGAATAATCTCACCGATCAAGGTCCGTAACGTCGTTGTCTTGCCGGATTTAGAATCGCCCACTATGAGAATATGGCGCTCATCGCCCTCAAGATCAAAATGGGCGGGCTCCAAGGTTGTTTCTGCAAGACCAAGAAGAACAGGGGGAGCATCTGGATGGGTACTGCGCAATTGCTCCTGATCAATTTGTTCAGGCAACATACGCACAACAGGAGCGGAACGCCCATGCCAAGCATCAGCAATAGCATTGACAGTTGCCAGTGGATTCTGCTGACGCACAACCATGGGTTGATTGATAAAAGGCAGACAGACCTGACTATACAAAGAATCAGAAGTGAGAACCCGACCGAGAGGCTGGCCTTTCAGGCCTTCGGCAGGTTTTTTACCCATTGATGAATCGATCGGATCGTTGAGCTCGAACTCCAAACGAGTACCAATAACCGCTTGTAAAGGAAGCCGAAAGTCTGCCCACCGGCCGGAGACGAAAATCACATGTACCCCGAACCCGAGGCCACGCTGAGCCAACTCAGTCACAGCGTCAGCCACATCGTCGTAATCTTTGCGTAAGGTTGACCATCCGTCGACGACCAAAATAACATCAGCGGCAGGCAGCTCTGGAAGTTTGCCCTGGGCATGCAGCTCTCGCATCTCGTCGACCCCAGAAATCTGATAACTGCTAAACAATTGTTCTCGCTGCTGCAGGAACATAGTTACTTCAGCGACGGTGCGGCGCAACCTGTTCTCGTCGAAACGCGTAGCAACACCGCCAACATGCGGCAATCCCTCCAAATAGTTCAGCTGCGACCCAGCCATGTCAATAAGATAGAAATTCACATCCGTCGGGCGGTGGGTCAGCGCAGCCGCGGTCACAAGAGTACGTACAGCCGTGGTTTTGCCAGATTGGGGCGAACCCAAAATCGCAACATTGCCTCCTGAACCAGACAAATCAATGGTCATAGGTCCCTGCCATTGCTCCAACGGTTTGTCTTTCACACCCATGGGAATCACGAGATGTCCATGTGACTGAGCATGCAGGCCAGCAATAGAATCCAAATCAACCTCGCCGAGCGCCGGAATCAAATCCACTGAAGTAGGAAGAGGCGGAAGCCAAATCTGACGAGTTTTCTTAGCTGCTGTAGAAAGGCGTGACACAACCAAATCGAGCGTTGTTGTAGAGGGGGTCGATTCAGAGTGTTTTTCCAATTCTGCCTCAAAAGCCAACTGGCGGTCATGGAGCCACTGTTCCGTCGTGTTACTCAACCCCAACGGCATGGGAACAGGGGGGAGCTGGCGTTCAGAACTTTGAGCAGAGGAAAGATACGGCCCAGAAACATACGCCGCCTTAAAACGATCAAAGAGATCGGGGTCCACCTTCAAAAACCCTGAACCAGGTATTGGGGGCAAGTCGTGGGCATCAGGCACACCAATCGCAGCCCGCGATTCAGCAGCAGAGAATGTACGCAACCCAATGCGATAAGAAAGATACGACTCCAAGCCGCGGAGACGCCCCTCCTCTAAACGCTGGGACGCAAGCAGGAGATGCACGCCGATGGAGCGTCCAATGCGACCAATCTGGACAAATAACTCAATAAATTCAGGTTTAGCAGCAAGAAGCTCACCAAACTCATCAATGACCACAAACAAAACCGGCAGAGGGTCAAGATCAGCACCCTCATCCCGCAACTGGTTGTACTCCCCAACGTTGGCCAAGTTGCCAGCTTCTTGAAGCACACGTTGGCGACGCTGAATCTCGCCCAAAATCGCATCATGCAGGCGATCAACCAACCCTGCCCCGTCTTCAAGATTGTCCACAATCGCTGCAGTGTGTGGAAGAGGCTCCAAGCCTGCAAACGTTGCGCCACCCTTAAAGTCTACAAGCACCAAAGAAAGCTGGTCTGGAGCATGGCAGACCACTTGTGCGAGAACGAGCGTGCGCAAAACCTCTGATTTACCAGAACCTGTCGCACCAACACACAACCCGTGCGGCCCCATTCCACCCTTAGCGGATTCCTTAATGTCAAGATAGATCGGTTCCCCATCCGCACCGAGCCCAAACGGAACATTAAGAAAATCATTGATCGGGCGAGGCTCCCAGGCCTCATCGATGCGATAGGTTGCAAAATCGTCCACACCCAACATGGTGTCCAGCCCAATAGTTTGCTCGAGAGGAGCGTCCGGGGTTGCATCTTCTACCAAACGAAGAGGAGAAACCGCACGAGCTATCGCTTCCGCAGTACCAGAGGGGACATCGTCGATAAGCCCTGAATTGCCTCCGTATAGCACACGTTCAGCGTAACCAGCCGCCCCCTCTTTCGGCTCGCGGATCTCACCGCGATCAAGCAACTGGACACGAAAAGAACGATTCTGGTCAACAACAACACGCACATCAACGTGCGAAGGCTCATTATGCTGAACAGAAGCTGTCGCAATCAACGTGATACGTGCGGCATCGAGAGACAAAATTGAGTTCATCCGGTCTGCGAGATCACGGCCATGCTCCGAATCCATATTCACCACAACGATGAGATGCGGTTTATCTAAAGGAGTAACCCGGTGCTTGGAACGAGTACTCAACTCCGTTGCGCGAGCATTAATTTCATTAATCAGCGAAGTAGCTGAATCTGCATCATGAGAAACTCCACGCTTACCAATCGGCCCATCGAACTCGTCCGGATTGAGCAAATGAGGAAGCCATAACGCCCAGCGCGCATCATCATGAACATCCGCCAGCGGGAGAGCAAGATGCAACCGGACATCGTCCGGAGCATGAAAAACTGACACCTGCGAAATAAGAGCGCGGACAGCTTCCGAAGTCAACTCAGGCGACCCAACTAAAGAAACAGAACCACGAAGCGGAATCGCAATCGGTAAATGCTCAATCGTGCAGGTGCGCCGCCGCATCCGATCCAAATGCGCCTGGGCCAAAGGCTCAGCAACGTTGAGCGGATTCGTCTCAGGAGGAACGCGTAGACCCCGCGCCATCGTGCCCACGCCAGTACCAATCCTGGCAACCAAAAAATCCTCATCCCCGCGTCGACGCTCCCACAATCGGTAAGGATCGCGCACCACATCCGTCAAAGCCCGGGGCTGTGGATTACGCGAGAGTGACTCGGAACGCTGCTCCAACGCGACTTTGCGCACCTCCTCCTCCACTTCCTCAAGATGCTCAAGGAACCGCTCTCGATCTTCCTCCGCCTTCTTGCGGGAACCAGTACTTCGACGAATGAACATGCCGATCGCCATGACAAGAACAGCAACAAACATAACCGAACCGACAGCCATGCGAATCGGGTTGCCCGAGGCAAACATCATCAATACCATGCCCGTACCGGCAACAATCGGCATGATTAACATCATGATGTTGCCTCGCTGACCACTTTGGCTAATCGTCGGTACAGGAGCAACCGCGATCGGATCTTGCTCTGCGATCGTCCGATGCAACCGGGCGGGACGGTGAACAATCTGCGTACTCATAATCTCTCTTCTGGCAAGCGATACCCAACAGTTAGGCGGCAAAATCAAAGTCTATTGAGAACCCTAAAACACTTTTACTATTTATTTGTGCAAATATAGTCCACATGAGCGCGATGTTTGTACGAGTGAGCGTATTTCACGATGGACGCCAACTGGATGTCAGTCTGCCTTCACAACGCCCTACGGTGGACATTACTGACGATATCGTCTCCCTGCTGTCCCAGCAGTCGAGTGAGAGTGACAGCACCAGTCCAGGAATGTCAGTCCCGGAAGCCCATACGTGGGTTCTATCATCACCCACACTCGGGGTTATCGACCCTCACGAATCACTAGATGAACGCGGGGTGAAAGACGGAGAGAGGCTGTACCTAACCAGCAGGCATGAAGCTGCCCGGTCGCCATTTGTCGACGATGCGATTACAGAAGTACGAGCCACAGTTGACACCAACCAATTGCAGTGGACGGGCGAAGGGCGGTCCACAGGATTTCTCATCGTAGCGTCAACCCTTATCGCCGTGTTCGGGCTTCTGTCAGGACTCGCCCTCGACAAACCAGGAAGCGAATCAGCAGGATTTCTCATCGGCTGCCTTGGCCTCAGCTCGCTTTTCCTAGCCGGTCTTGCCTGGTGGCGCCCCCACGCATGGATGCGTTGGTTAGGGATAGGCCTGCCGATCGCCGGGCTCTCTATCACCTGGCAGCAAACAGATACAGTATCCCTAGACACTCGAGTCACAGTGCTAATCTCAATAGTGGCGCTGCTAAGTTCCCTAGCTGCGTTTCTCGCTGGCCGTGGCACGCCGGGGAAGGGAATTGCCAGCATAACCGCAAGTCTCATTGTTTTCGTAGTTGCAGGTACTGCTGCGATCAGCACAGCCTTGGGGGCTGATATCTATGCACTATCGGCATGGGGTGCATGGCTTCCCATTCTTGCGCTCCTTGTCGCCCCAACCGTGTCGATCAACTCGACAGGGTTGGCAAAATTATTAAGAGTCAATGACACAGGCGAACAAATTGAACGCTCACTGATTCTTGAGAAAGCTCATCACAGTGAAGCAGTGAGTAGGGGAATCGTCTGGGCGGCTGTATCCAGCGCATTTCTTATCATTGTTGTGCTTGCAGCTAGCCCATTCTGGCAACATGGGACAGTAGCCCTCTTGCTTAGCCTGACGCTTATCCTGCGGACAAATGGCTTTGCTGATGCACGAATCATCATTCCACTCATGCTTGCAGGAAGCGCCGGTCTAGTGCTTGTAGCTGGGTCTGTAGCGCAGTGGGGTGCCCGCGGGTGGGAAACCATTGAATCCGGTCAACCCTGGTTCACATCAGGGCAGGGGGGACACGCCGGCTCCTGGATCGTGGCAGGCATCGTCACATACGTCCTGTGCATTGGTTATATCTTCTGGTGCCAGAAAGAGATCGATGAACTAGAAGAAGCACGAATTGTTCGAGTGTTCTCTGCCGTCGACATCGTCGTATCGGTTGCCATAATACCGGTAATTCTTGCAGCTCAAGGAGTTTTTACTTACTACTGGGTAACCACTTAGCGAAAATTATCTAGCTCACTCGGCTGGGTACAAGTGAGATAAAAGTTTGTGGTATAGGCTCAGCGATTCCGGATCAATTGGTAGCGTGATTTTCTCGCGTGCCTGTGTATTCATATTCACAACAGGCAAGGCACACGTATCGGGTGGCAGCTCAGTATCTGCAGTCGCGCCATACATCACAACGGTCACTCGTTTGTTTTGCGCAGCTTCTGAAAGTTGGTGCCCATCTCGGTAGAGCCACTCGTGGCCCTCGTGGTGCTTGTCTGTTACTAGCACAACATGCTTCGCCAACGCGGTGCCGGCCGAAAGGGTCTCGCTAGGACACGTGAAAGGTAAGTCAATGACCACTGCCGGCCAGCGATGAGAAAGACGAGTAACGGCAGCATCGAGAACCTCAGGCAGAATAGTGCCAGGGCTGCCACTCCACGTGGTCAACAGTGGAACCGCACCAGTACTATCCACAAATCTTTCAATATGCTCGCGGCGCAAGCTTTCTGTCGGAGACTGAACCAACCCAACGAGATCGGCCTCGCCCCGAGAGCCAAGCATGCTATGTAATGGCCGGTTCACGCCATCTCCGTCCACCAGCGCGACAGGTTGCTCCGCTACAGCATTCATCACCATCCCGATTGTGGCCGACACCGGAGAGGTAAGAATTCTCTTATTGAGTGCAGCGACCGCAACAGAAATCGGTCGATCAGTTTCAACAGGAGGTTTCCTTTGAGCATGAGCCACCGCATTGGACCAAAAAAGGTGTCGAAGACCGCGCGATTGAGTAAGAAATGACATGGTCATCAATCTCCTTTTGCGATGAAACTCGACAAGGCTATAAATAATTATAGGATAAGAAACGTTCAACTGAGCCGACACTACTGCGACAGGATCTACATAATGACGCACATGAATGATGGAGCCGGAGAAATTCCAGCCTGGCTAAAAGTAGATACCGCTAGCGATCAGCCTGCGCAGGCCGCGCCCGCGCGCGAAGAAGAACCCCCACGCGCAGTAGAACCGGCGGAGGCTTCTGTTGTTCCGCAGGAAGCTCCGGAAGCGCAGGAAGCTCCGGAAGCGCCCACCCAAGATATCGAAACAGGAACTCCGGATGTAGATACGCCAGTGAGTAGCGCAGATTTGCCACGCGAACCTGAGGTAACCACCAGCACTCAGCAAAAAGAACACACCACAAGTGGCAAAACCTGGCAGAACCACACCGCCGCACCAGCCGAGAGTGAAACGGGGAGTCGTCGACAAGCATCTCGCCGTGGAACCGGGGGTGGTGCTCACCGCAAAAGGCAATGGAACCCTGCAGGCGATGAAGAAACCTATGAACTTAGCCCTCCGGCCGCGCTCGACCAATCGAATCTTGTCAACACCGTCAAGCCTGCCCCGCAGAGGGGCTGGAGAAAGGTGCTGTACACTCTCACGTTCGGCGCAATCAATTTAGGGTCGTCGAAAAGGGAAAAAGAAGAAAACGCACTACTCGAAAAGATTCGAACGCCCCTGCAGGGCGACTACAGAATCGCTGTCATGTCTTTAAAGGGTGGTGTGGGTAAAACAACGACCACTGTCACCCTCGGCGGAGTGTTCGCGGAAGCCAGGGGAGACCGAGTCATCGCGATAGATGCAAACCCTGACCTTGGCACGCTCGCGCAACGCGTATCTGCTGACGGTGCCCCTACTATCCGTGAGCTCCTCGCCGCCACTGACACGTCACGGTACCCACTGGTGCGTAACTACACCACACAGGCAAACTCACGCCTAGAAGTGATCGGTTCAGAACGTGACCCGGCAGTGTCGGAAACCTTTAGCGACTATGACTACCGGCGCGCCATTGAGATTCTGCAATACCACTACAACATTATCCTGACCGACTGTGGCACCGGTCTCATGCATTCGGCAATGAACGGTGTTCTCGAGCTTTCCAATATGCTCGTTTTGGTCACCTCCCCAGCGCTCGACGGCGCGCAATCAGCTGCAGCAACGTTGGACTGGCTCAACCTGCACGGGTACGAACAATTAGCGGCCAACGCGGTAGTCGTCGTCTCCTCATCCTCGCCACAGCAGTCTTCCGTAGACTTCGAGCAGCTTGTCGAACACTTCCGCTCACGAACACGTGCCGTCCACACCATTCCTTTCGACCCACATCTGTCCGAAGGTGGCAGCATTGATTTAGACCTCTTAGCGACACCCACCCTTAAAGCTTATCGGGAATTAGCAGCGACCATCGCGCAAGACTTTTCTGGGCCAAACCGCTAGCGAAGGCATGAGCAATGAAGAAGTTACAACACCTGAGTGTTGCCGTGGTGGGCGCTTTACTCCTCACAGGTTGTTCCGCCCGAGTGGAAGCGCCAGAACCGGAAACCCATCAGCAAGTGGATCAGTTTTCTTCATGGGCTGCGGATCGGTCAGAACCTTATGACATTCCCGAACGCGCCTTGCGGGCCTACGCCTTTGCTGCATGGAAAGTGCGCGAAGACTCCGGCTGCGAAGTTGGCTGGCCGACAATAGCGGCCCTAGGAACCGTTCTTTCAGACCACGGCCAAGCTCAAGGAACAACACTTAACGAAGACGGGACAACTACTACTGAGCTTCGCGGTCTCGGTACCGCCCTCAAACCCAATGAGATGGTTGAAGACACAGACGGTGGACAAATTGACGGAACTACCAACCGTGATGTGCCTGTAGGCCCGTTCCAAATCATGCCCTCGCGCTGGGAACAATACGCCACCAGCACCGAAGCAGATCAGCCAGCAAATCCCGATGACATTGATGATGCGGCATTGACAACGGCAATCATCGTGTGTCAAGGAGGTGACCTCACCACACCAGACGGATGGGATCGAGGTATTACTGCTATTGTTGATGATCCAGAAACAGTGAAAGAAATCCATGCTGTAGCGAAGGAGTATTCGCGATGAACCGCTCTGTTTTCGCAGCTTTACTAGTCGCAGGTACAGTATCAACCGCAGTATCAACCGCAGCGTGCGGTGCTCCAGGCAGCGCCAAACAGGAAGACATAGCCCAACAAGTTCCTCCACTTGGACAGCTACCAGAGTTACCCGCTCATTATTTCCCGCCACCGCCAGAATCCGAATCTGAAACACCAGAGGAATCACCGGCTGAGGTGCCAACCCCAGAACCTAGTCCGATACCGGCGCCCGAGGCGTCTGGAGGGGATCAGGAAGATGCACCACCTCCGCCGGAGAGAGTCACCATCATTGAGCGGCAGCCACCTCCGCCTCCCCCACCTCCGCCTCCACCACCCAATCCGGGCCCCCAGCTTCCCAGCATTCCCGATAGAATCAGTGTTCCTATTGGGCCCGGCCAGCTATACGTCGACCTACGTTGATAACACTTAGATAACAGTGGAGTATTCACATGGATAAAGCGCCAGAGTCGGCAGGTCAAAGCGGGGACAGCCCCGCCGTGAGCACAACCCGCCCGCCGAAAAAGGATCACCGTTCCGCACTTCAATCGCAGAAACTTCGCATGAGTTTGCTCGACAAAGCTATCCGGTTCGGGCAGAGTGCACCCGCAATGAAGATTCGTTCGCCCCGGATCCTACTGGGGTCAGCAATCCTGGGGGCAATTGCCCTTGCCGGAACAATTGGCGCTTCCGCGTTAATCCAATTCTTTTTCAACTAGGCGGGCCTACGCATTCCCGCTCAACTCGCTCAACCAGATTATCGAGAAAGATTTTGGGCGGTATTCAACGCATTGTCAATCGAAGATTGAACCGCATTAGCCGCGTTCGACGCAGCCTGGTTTGCAGCGGCAACAGCCTGAGAACTACCGTGGTTCGCTTGAACAACAAAGCTATCAATTGCGTGTGGGATATTGCGAATGGCATTAGCCGTAGCATTGATCTGCCCTAACATACCGTTAAAAGCGGCGTAAGTAGCTCCGACCGGGCTTGACGGGTGTGAGCTGGTGAGGTAGCCGTCTGGTAATACATAAGTGACAGGGCCACCGCCAACTTCTTGAGCCTCGGCGACGAAAGGATGATGGAGCACCAGCACACCAGACAGGGCAACTACCGACAATTTTCTCAACTTAAACACGTGGCATGTTCCTCTTTTTCAAACGAACTTCTCTGCTGGAGAATTGTAGATGAAAATTGCTAGGGATAGTCACTACGGTCACGGCCGCCCCTGTCGCCTCCAACAACGATTGTCACCCGGGTCCCAATCCCCGGAATCAATAATGAAGAGCTGGAAGCTCATGCCCTCGGCGGGGGCCACTTTATTGTGGCTAGTGCGCCGTTTGTGGGCACCACACTGGCTGTCGGCGAGATGCTGGCACCTTACTCGCGTTCGGCTGGCAGCGTCGATCGGCGCGGATTGCCCGTACGAGGGGATTGCGGAGTGGCTTAAATCGCTTGTCGACGATGTCGTGATCCAAGTAGCTCCCGGGTATACGGCGGGAACGGCTTAAACCGCTTACACTCGGGTCTATGAACGTCTTCATCTCAGCAGACACTCTCAATGACTACATCCGAAACGGCAAGAAGCTAACCATCATGGCTTCACTGTGGAGCCCGTACGAAGGTGGCGCCGCAGCAAAATTCCAGTCGCACCACATCCCTACTTCTGTCTTTTGCCATGTTGCCTATTCCCTGGCAGGGCTGCCGGGATCGGAAGCAGGCCGCAACCCCATGCCGCCTGTAGAACACCTCGAAGTATCGTTCCGCGAGTGGGGCCTAGAAAAGGACCGCCCCATTGTGGTTTACGACGAAGGCAACAATGTTTACGCCTCCCGCGCCTGGTGGACGCTGCGCTGGGCAGGCGTGGAGGATGTGCGCATTCTCGACGGTGGACTGCGCGAATGGGACCGGAAAGGCTACGACACCATTGCGGGCCCAGGCAATATAGTTGTGGGTTCTGATATGGAGGTTGAGCCGAACTCGCTGCCTACCGCCACAATGGACGAGGTCCGCAAGTTCGAAGGCCTCCTGATTGATGCACGCAACGAGTCCCGTTTCGCTGGCCGCCGCGAAATCCTAGACCTGAAGTCTGGCCACATTCCCGGGGCTGTGAACATTCCGATGCCAGATCTGTTTGATGACAAGATGCGCGTGAGGTCTGAAGACGAAATTCGTGACAGGTTTGCCCAGGTGGGGATCACACAGAATACCGACCCGGCTTCCGTGATCACCTACTCCGGCTCGGGCAACCACTCCTCGTCTTTGCTGGCAGTGATGGCGCACGCCGGGCTGCCCATCATCACACACTACGTTGAGGGCTGGTCACAGTGGGCTGGCAACGTGAACAACAAGGTGGCCCGCAACATCTAGGCGGCCCGCATCCATAGCATTCGGGATCGCATTGGCTGATTTTTCGGTCCACCCTCGGCGAAATTACGCCAAAGTGACGATCGCCGGGCGGTAACAGGGCCGAACACGCCGGAAGTCGGCCATGAAAAGTGCCGTGGACCTCGTGAAGCGCTAAAATCACTTCCGATGGCATACGTAGCGCTTATTATTGCAGTGCTCGCTCTGATCGGAGCGGGCGTTTTGTTGTACCTAGGCAAGAAGAACGCCGAGCAGATCTCTCAGACTGCTGCTCCGCACGCAGAAGCCCTTGGCCCCACTCCATCCCAGGAGTTTCCGCAGGTAGAGAACGAGATTCTGAAGCGTGACGACGTGCACCACGCTGATTCACAGCTCGACAATGAACACGAGCCGGAACTGGTCGACGAGCACGACCCGGAACCCGAACTTGCTCCGGCACCAGAGCGCGAACCGGACCCGGAACCAGAATCAGAACCGGATCCGGAACCGGTGCGCGAGCCGGAACCAACTTCAGCTCCACATCCAAAGCCAACGCCGCGGCCGATGCGCCGGTCTGGTCTGCAGCTTCCGGGATCGACGCGTCGGGAGCGTCGCGGTTGGGCGGAACAGCGAGAGTTCGAATTCCGCCGCACTGACGAGTACTTGATTGATGAGTGGTCACGTGGTGCGGCTGCGACGGGGGCGGCACCGAAGGACATCGTCCACGGGTTTGTGTACGGCCATGAGATGCTGTTGATGGACTTGGGTGGGGTGAACACCATGGCCATGCGGACGGGTGTTGCCAGTGATGTGGTCGTCGATATGCGTCGCGATGGTTTCCATACCAGTCCGTCTCATGACTTGCTTCAGGTGATGCACATTGAGGGCTTCACGGTGTATGCCACGGAGGTGGGGCCAGCGGAACGCATGATCGACGACCGGGTGATTACGGCGCTGGAGAACCTGCCTGAGGTGGTCAGCGCGGTGTGGTTCGAATCAGATTGGGTGCTGGCGCAAACGCAGCGCGGCTCCGCCCCGAGGATTGGGACGAGATGCTGGCACCTTTGGGCCTGCTTGCGGATGCGGCGCGGGTGCTTCCGCCACAGACGTGGCAGATCCTGGAGTTTGATCATCCCACCCGCGAGATGGGTGAGCCGGTGTCGATCCGGACGGAGCCTCAGCCGGAGCAAGAGGCAGATGTGCTCCCGAATGTGGTGCGCCCCGAGGAGCCGTTGGAGATGCCCACCCGCACGACAGGGACAGTGCGTGGCGTGATGGTTCCACACGCGATCGGTGGCGATGAGGTGGAAGCCATCGCCGACGGACGTGAGCAGACCACGGTGAATGATGGAACGCGTGTGGCACGCGAGAAGAAGCCGCCCAGCATTTTCGATGATGAGACGCAGGGCTCAGGCCACGAGCAAACAGGCCACGAGCAAACAGGCCACGAGCAAACAGGCCACGAGCAGTAAGCGACTAGGATGAGGCACATGGCTCACACACATGCAGGCACACATGCAGATTCACCCGCTGCACACACAATAGATTCCAAGGCTAAGGGGCAGCTAGCGCAGCTGGTCAAGGAGTTAGCGGTGGTCCATGGGAAGGTCACGTTGTCGTCGGGCAAAGAGGCGGATTATTACGTTGATTTGCGCCGCGCGACTTTGCATCATGAGGCATCGCGTCTGATTGGTTTGCTGTTGCGTGAGCTTACTGCTGACTTAGATTATGTGGCTGTGGGTGGGCTGACGCTTGGTGCAGATCCGGTTGCTACGGCTGTGATGCACGCCCCCGGCCGTGATATTAATGCTTTTGTGGTGCGCAAGGAGACGAAGAAGCACGGGATGCAGCGTCGCATTGAGGGCCCGTCGATCGTCGGCAAGCGTGTTCTGGTTGTGGAAGATACAACGACTACGGGCAATTCGCCGTTGACTGCGGTGGAGGCTGTGCGTGCGGAAGGGGCCGAGGTTGTGGCTGTGGCCACGGTGGTGGATCGCGCGACAGGTGCTGGCTCGGTGCTGGCCGAGGCGGGCCTGGAGTACCGCTACGTGCTTGGACTTGAGGATTTAGGCCTTGCGTAACGACGAGCACCCCGGCCCTACCGAATGGGGAGAAGGTAGGCATGGTGTAGGTCCATGGGAAGGTGAGTGGCCGCAGGATTCGCGTTACGACGAACAACTCTTGGCTGACGGGGATACTCGGAATGTGGTGGATGCTTACCGCTACTGGTCGCGTGAGGCGATTGTGGCCGATATTGATCGGCGCCGCCACCCGTTGCACATCGCGATCGAGAACTTTGAAAACGACGCGAATATTGGCACGGTGGTGCGCACGGCCAATGCGTTTGCGGTGGATACGGTGCATATTGTGGGTAGGCGGCGGTGGAATCGTCGGGGTGCGATGGTGACGGACCGGTATCAGCACTTAGCCCATCACACAGATATTGATGCGCTGGTTCAGTGGTGTGCGCAGCGTGATCTGCCGATCGTGGCGATTGACAACACGCCCGGCAGTATTCCTCTAGAAACTGTGTCACTGCCGGAGAAATGTATGCTTGTATTCGGTCAGGAAGGTCCGGGTGTGACTGCTGAGACCCAGGGTGCGGCGATCATGACGTGCTCGATTGCCCAGTTTGGGTCGACGCGTTCGATCAACGCTGGCGTGGCTGCGGGCATCGCGATGCACACGTGGATTCGTCAGCATGCGGACTTGAATAACTCATGGCTGTGAGCCGACGAGAGAAAGAACACTAAGTAGGAGAACTGTGCCAGAGACTTGGGCGCACCGCGCCGATCTAGCTGAAGCCGCTATTACTGAGCGCCATGCCACGCGTTTGTGGCGGATTCCAGGCACCAATCTGGCGATGGTCAGCTGGCCTCCCACTAATAAGGAGCGGTTGTTCATTCATTGGCATTACTGGTGGCAGGCCCATTACTTGGATTGTCAGGTGGATGCCTCGTTGCGCCGCGATACGAAAACTCGCCGCAAGCGCATCGCGTCCACGATCCGCGGCATCAAGATCCGTAACTTGGGCAAGCTGCAAAGCAATCGCTACTACGATGACAAGGCGTGGCTGGCGTTAGCGATGGACCGGGTGGCAGATCTGGATAAGTTTAAGCGGGAAAAGCAGCTCGATGAGCTGGAATTTAACCTGTTGGCGGGCATTGATTCGATTACTGGTGTGCTTCCGTGGCGCAGTGGCGAGACGTTTTATAACGTGCCGTCGAATGGTCCGTCGGCGATCATGATGGCGCGTACTGGCCGGTTGGATCAGGCACGCGAGATCGTCGACTGGATCTATGCCAATCTCATCGCCGACAACGGTTTGGTGATGGATGGTGTGCGTATGCGCATGCATGGCCCCGAAATCGTCGAAACGCAGTACACCTACAACCAGGGGGTGCTGTTGGGCGCGTCGCTGGAGATTGTGCTGGCTTTGCGCAAGGCGGCAGGGCTTGACGACGATGAGGCCATCGACTCCTACGATGCTGCTGAGGAAGCCAGTGAATTCATGGAGTATGTCACCCACATTCGCTCGTTGGTGCAGTCGATTGCGCTGCACATGGCGTCGCCGAAGTCTGTGATATTGGGTGGGGGAGACGGTGACGGTGGCCTGTTCAAGGGGATTTTGGCCCGCTATTTGGCTGATGTTGCTGTGCGCCTGCCTGAAGACTCGCCGGCGAATATTGCGACTCGAAAGGTGGCTCGTCGTTTAGTGCTGGCCAGCGCGGAATCAGTGTGGAACCACCGCCTTGAGATCGACGGGCTGCCCATCTTTTCCTCAGACTGGACCACAGATGCTCGCTTGCCCCACAACTATGGCATGGGCCCGTCTACTGTGAGCGAGGCGATGGGGTTGGTGCGTATCGACGAGCGTGACTTGTCTGTGCAGCTATCAGGCTGGATGTTGCTTGAGGCTGCTGCCCGTGTGGAGGGCCAGAAGTAGGCCGGCGCACCGCGGTGTGCGGGCTGGCGCACTACTTTGCGCATTGCTAGGCACGCGGAGGGAAAAAGGGGCATACTGGTGGTGTATCCCAATTTCGCGACAATGGAGGAAATCAAAGCATATGCCTATCGCAACTCCCGAGGTCTACAACGAAATGCTCGACAAGGCTAAGGCAGGCGGCTACGCCTTCCCAGCCATCAACTGCACCTCGTCTGAGACCATCAACGCTGCACTGAAGGGCTTCGCTGAAGCGGAGTCTGACGGCATCATCCAGTTCTCCACCGGTGGTGCCGAGTTCGGTTCCGGCCTGGCTGTGAAGAACAAGGTTGCAGGTGCTCAGGCACTGGCTGCTTTCGCACACGAGGCTGCGAAGCATTACGGCATTAACGTGGCTCTGCACACCGACCACTGCCAGAAGGAAGTTCTGGACGAGTACGTCCGCCCTCTGATCCAGATTTCGCAGGAGCGCGTTGACCGCGGCGAGCTTCCCCTGTTCCAGTCCCACATGTGGGACGGCTCCGCTATTCCAATCGAAGAAAACCTCGAGATTGCTCAGGAGCTGCTGGAGAAGGCACGCAAAGCCAACATCATCCTCGAGATCGAGATCGGTGTTGTTGGTGGTGAAGAAGACGGTGTGGAGGCAAAGGCCGGCGCTAACCTGTACACCACCAAGGAAGACTTCGAAAAGACCATCGACGCGATTGGTACCGGCGAGGACGGACGTTACTTGTTGGCAGCAACCTTCGGCAATGTTCACGGCGTGTACAAGCCAGGCAATGTGAAGCTGAAGCCAGAGGTGCTAAAGATGGGCCAAGAAACCGCGGTGGAGAAGCTAGGTCTTGAAGCGGGGGCCCAGCCATTCGATTTTGTGTTCCACGGTGGCTCCGGCTCCGAGAAGGAGAAGATCGACGAAGCACTGTCCTATGGCACCATCAAGATGAACGTGGATACTGACACCCAGTACGCGTTCACCCGCCCAATTGTGTCCCACATGTTTGAGAACTACGACGGTGTTTTAAAGATCGACGGTGAGGTGGGCAACAAGAAAGTCTACGACCCACGTTCTTATATGAAGAAGGCTGAGCAGTCCATGTCCGAGCGGATCATTGAGGCATGCAATGACCTAAACTCTGCAGGTAAATCAGTTTCTAAGTAAGTTGAAAAAGTAGCACAGAACGACGTTCGAGATTGCGCCGCACCCTGCTTACCGCCGCCTTTCGCGGGCGGTTTCGGCAAAAATATCTCGAACGTTTTCTTTTACTACTACAGTGGGGCGCATGTTTCGTCGTAAAGCGTTGGCGGCCACGTGCGTGATTGCTGCTGCGGTTGTCGCCCTGCCGTCGTCCGGTGCGCAGCCCTACCAACAAAAAGTCGTTCCTGGCTGGAATAAAGTCGGCGACGAGGAGATGGACAAACTCAAACCCCAAGCGGAAACTACCATTAGAGGGCCTGTGAAGCCGGGGCAGAAAACCTCCTACGAGTTCACGTTCACCCCAGGTATGCATGTCCACGACGCGGGCGATTGGACAGCTCAAACCTGGACCACGTTGGTGGTGTGTGAAGATCCAGATGTTCCCTTTGACCGCGACCCCACCGCCGACGACGTGAGTTGGACCGGTGGCGAAGTCAACAGCGTGCAGGTTGTGCCGGGGCGCACACCCGGTTGCTGGGTTGCGTTGTTTGGCCAGGCGTGGGACCCAGATCAAGGAATTGTGCGCACGAATCAGAACCACCCGCATTTCCGTGAATTTGGTTTCCCGTTCCAACGCATGGCCTATGACGCCCCCAGTGAGATCACCTTGTCTATTCCTGCCACCGTGCAACACGGCGCGGATTCTTTCAACGCTGAAGCAACAATTGAGGTAGGGCGCGTGGTTGACCGTGACCTGCGCACCCTTGATGAAAAAGTGGAAATGACCGGGGCGAAAAACGCCAACGGCTTGTGCTCCTACCGCGCGTCCATGGCAACGGAGTTTGCCCAGCCGGGAATATCGGGGGCATGGGGGTATCTGCTGCAATTCGATTCCAGCCAGGTGGAAGCCCCGCCGGCATGGAAGGAGCAGGGCCGCACATGGCGCGATCTGGGTAAGGCATCGCGGGCGGTAACCACCGTGACCACCCCTGAGGGGGACACCGAAACGCGTGCGGCTTCCGCCGAGCAAATGGAGCCCTGCCTCACCAATCCGCTTGGCGGGCACGTCCCCACCAGACGCACACTTGTAGACCAAATCTTCCCACTAACCAGCGATTTTTCCTCGGATTTGTGGATTGGGCCCGAAGCGACGGCGGATGTGGAGATCGATTTCACCGACCTGTGTATTCCTGGGCTTAAGGTGGGGGATCGCGTTGAGCTTGACGACGACCCGAGCCACCCGCCTTATCGTTTAACGCTTTCGGTTTCCCGGCCCCCAGAGATCGCCATGGCGAAGGCTACGATCAATGCAGAGGTGAAATAGCACGGGCATGAACTAGCACGGGCATGAACTAGCACTGGAGTGATGATGGCTAAACAACGCATGAGCACGCTCGATCGCCTGAAGGTGGTTGAGGGCTCTCTGCAATCACGGGCGCTGCGGGTGCGGAAGCGCTTTTTCGCCATTTTGCAGTCTGCGCTGGCGGCGGGCCTGGCGTTTTGGGTGGCCAGTGAAGTGGTAGGCCACCACCTCCCGTTTTTTGCTCCGATCTCTGTTGTTATCGTGCTGGGTTTTACTGGCGGCGACCGCATTAAGCGAGCCCTTGACATGTCCTTTGGGTGTGTCGTCGGAGTGCTCCTGGGTGATTTACTGTTTGCCAATTTAGGTGCGGGTGGTTGGCAGATCGCGTTGGCGGTGGGCATTAGCCTGATCATCGCATCATTTTTGACAAGTTCTGTTTTGGTGAACAACCAGGTGGCTATCGGTTCGATTTTGATCGCTACCATTATGAGCCCCGATGCCGCCACTACTGGTGTAGACCGCACCATCGACGCCATTATCGGCTCGACCATCGGGTTGCTCACCATTGCATTGTTGCCGTCTTCGCCGTTGGCGTCGGCGCGCCATGAATTGTCCAAGTTGCTGGGTATTTCGTCGTCAGTGCTTGACGACGTCGCCGATGGCTTACGCAACAAAGATGCCTCACTCATTGAGGGGGCGCTGCGTGCCATCCGCGGCACCCAAAACGATATCGACAAGATGCTGGAAGCCACCCGCTCTGGCACGGAGTCGGCCCAATTATCCCCATTCCTGTGGGGGGCTCGTCGTTACGTGCGCTCGATGGGGCGCACCGTAGCACCTGCCGATAACGTGGTGCGCAATGTCCGCGTTTTGGTGCGGCGCGCAATGGTCCTTGTGCAGGACGGTGACAGTGTTAGCGAGCGGCAGCTGGAGATCATCGACGCGCTGGCGAAGTACACGCTAGATCTGTCGGATGTGTTCGAGGTGGGCACTAAGCTGAATCAGGCCACCGAAATCCCGATCTTGGTCAACCAGCTGCGCAAGCTGGGGTCGGAGGTCTCCATGGATGTTGTGGACGATGACAGCGTGCTCAGCGCCTACGTGGTGTTGGCGCAGTCGCGTTCTGTCATCGTTGACTTGCTGCAGATTTGTGGCATGTCGCGTGCATCCTCGATGGCGGTGTTGGCCCCGACCTCGGATACGCCGGCCTACCCGCCGGAGTTGTGGGAAGAATAAGAGCGCTTTACGACGCCCGGCCGCGCCCGAAGCGTGGGAAAGACGAGTGTGTTACCCAAGATCTATAGCTGTACCAAGATCTGCTTGAACTGGGGTTTTCTACCCGACGTCGAATCGGGCGTCGAACTTGGCACAGTCCAGGTCTTCGTTTTTCGGCTTAAGGGGCAGAATCCGGGCGAGAGACGGAGCCCGCCAGCCTACAACCTTGCACGGTCGAACCTGTCCCGCAGCGGCGAGGTGTCGACATACACTCGCTTGTCGCCCCTCATGGCTGCGGAGCTAGTTCTAACCAACCGCCGACTCGTTTCGTGGGACGTGTGATCGGCAGCGTAGGTCGGGCCGAATCTGGCGGGACCAGCTTTCCGACGGGCGTCCCGTTGTCGGTGATAAGAAAAGACTGCCCCTCGCTTACAGCTGAAGTGCTTTTCCAAAGTCGTTGCGGAGTTCTCTCTGGGATAGGTGCTTGTGATTTGGGTAGTCGCGCACGCTCATCTCGTTAGCGCAACATGAGTGCTGCGCGATGAACCTCGATACTGTGGCGGTGTCCTTAGCTAGCCCGGATTTTTCATCGTGGTTTTGGTTGTGGTTGGTGTGGGGTGGAGTGAAGATCCGGAGGCGTTGTAGACGAGTGATGATCCAGGTCAGCAGTGATGCATGTGGATGGGACCCGTCGTAGCGGATAGTGCTTGTACATGCACTGCGTGTGAATTTCGGAAGCGATTGATAACAGTCGGCCACGTAGTGTTTTTGGTTCCCTTGAGCTACCACCGTTGTGTGCCGGTGGCGGCATACGCCTCGACTCTCTCTGGGTTGATGCCTAGTGTAGTGTCCTTTAATTAAGTGTCTAGTTGTTGTTTGTTTATAACGTCGTGGAGGGTGCGGCGGCCGCGTTCGATCTTTTTGAGGATGGATTCTGCGTCGGCGACCCATGTGAATGGTTGTGGGTTGGTGTTTCGTTTGTCGATCCATTCGTGGATGGTGGTTTCTAAGTGTTTTACTGAGGTGAATGCTTGATTGCGGATGACCTTGGTCGTCAAGATCCCGAAGAAGCGTTCTACCTGGTTGAGCCACGATGATGATGTGGGGGTGAAATGGAATTGGAACCGGGGATGGGTATCGAGTCAGGCTTTGATATTAGAGTGTTTGTGGGTGGCGTAGTTATCTAACACGATATGGACATCGAGATCGGCAGGTACTGTTGCATCGATACGTTTTAAGAAGGTCATAAATTCTTGGTGGCGATGGCGTGCGGACATCTGGCTGATCACTTTCCCGGTAGCGACATCCAACGCAGCAAACAAGCTGGAGGTTCCATGGCGTTTGTAGTCATGGGTCATGGTTTTTGCATGCCCCAGTGTCATCGGCAGGGATGGTTGGGTCCGGTCTAATGCTTGGATCGAGGATTTCTCATCAACACATAACACCACAGCTTTTTCTGGGATGGTGTCAGATGGTTTGTGTGTGGGATACCGATCCTGCATGAGGAGATGAACCACAATGACGACTATGACGCGACGTGATCCAGAGGATAAAGCTCGGATTGATGCTATTGAGGAGAAACTGCTTGCCAATCCTGAGGTAGCTAAAATCATCAAGGAGCTTGCAACCTCTACTACGGATGCCAATGAACTGGTCAGGGGCATGCTGCAAGCCTCGCTATCGGCAGCATTGCAGGCGGAAATGGATGTCCACCTCGGCTATCAGTCTGGTGACAGGGCAGCCAAAAACGCTGCTCGGGCTGATAACCACCGCAATGGCAGCTATCCAAAGACCGTGGATTCTAACTATGGGCCTGTCACCATTGATGTGCCCCGTGATCGGCAGGGGACGTTTGTTCCGACGATGGTGCCTAAAGGAGTACGTCGCCTGACCGATGTCGATGACATGATCGTTAGTTTGTATGCCGGTGGGATGACCATCCGTGATATCCAACACCACCTAGCCACAGCCTTGAAGATCGATGTGTCGCATGAGACGATCTCTGCGGTTACTGATGCAGTGCTCGACGAAGTACTGCAGTGGCAAAGCCGCCAGCTAGATGAGTTCTACCCCGTGGTGTTCCTCGATGCACTGCGTATCAAAGTCCGTGATGGTGGGCGAGTGGTCAACAAGTCTGCTTATCTGGCTATCGGGGTGGATATGGACGGTATTAAGCACATCCTGGGTATTTGGATTGCCAAAGAAGAAGGAGCCTCGTTCTGGGCACAGGTCTGTTCCCACCTGGCTAACCGGGGTGTTAAAGACGTTTTCATCGTGTGCTGTGATGGGTTGAAAGGCCTGCCAGAAGCAGTCGAAGCGACCTGGCCGAACTCGATGGTTCAAACCTGTATCGTCCACCTGATCAGGGCAGCCAACCGGTGGGTTGCGTACGGGGACCGTAAAGCAGTATCAGCGGCTTTAAAGCAGATCTACACCGCTGCTGATGAGGACCAGGCAGCGCAAGCGTTAGAACACTTTGCTGCAACTGAGCTGGGGCAGAAATATCCGCAATCAGTGAAAGTGTGGCGCGATGCGTGGGATCGGTTTATACCGTTTCTACAGTTCCCGCCAGCAGCGAGGAAGGTGATCTACACGACGAATTCGATTGAATCGTTTAACAATCAACTACGTAAAGCCACCCGTAATAGGGTGCAGTTCACTAACGATGAATCCGCAGTCAAGACGCTGTGGTTGATGATCTGCAATATCGAAGATCGCCGTGCCGCCAAACGAGCCAAAGAAGGCAAAAAGGTTGCTGCCACAGCCGGACGCCTCATAGAAGGTGCACGCGTGGCAGGGTGGAAACAAGCCATCAACCAAATGTCCGTAGCCTACCCCGACCGCTTCCAAAACTACCTATAAAATCAACCCCACACACAAACAACTTGACACCCTCTTTTCTGGCGGGTTGAGATACATCCGGTCATGCGCTCAATGTGACATCAAGCCCTACGCTAGGACGGGGGACCAGAGAAAAAGAACCCAAATGCTATGGTAATAATAATCACCGGTGATAGTACAGTTAGAAACGCTGCTATATACAGGTCATACTTTCTTGCCTTATGTGCCAAATAACAATTCAGAACACAGATAGCGACTAGCACTAGACTAGTAATAACCACCGAAGGCCACCACCACTGTCTGCCGATAATCCAAAATAGATAACTGGAGACGAAGGCAACAGCCATTGCGCCCCACCCAAGTAAACGGGCGGACCTTAGGTATGACAAGTCTTGATGTGCTGAGTCGTCAATTCCCATTTCCGTATCCTTTTATTAGACCTTGCAACCATGCCACAAAGGTACAGCCACGATAGCCGCTTCAAGGTAGGTTCGTGACCATCCAGAGTAGTGATTTCTAATCTCTCGCAGTTTTCTAACAAATTCACGATCGCAATCACAGACTGGACGTTTAATATTCAAGCAATGATCGTGACCCATACAGGCCCGATCCAATGAATTAATTGGGTCTCCAGGGCCAGAGTTGTTCTTACCACACCAGTTACCATAGTTAGTCGGATTCAGATCTCGTAACTGCTTATCGGATTTAGTGGTATTATAGTCGACCAGTAGGTAATTAGCTTGTTCTCCGATTTCAACGATACGTGGGTCTACATTATTCTCCGCAGCTCGTTTCGTATCGAATCCTTTCGAACCATCTAACCCGATTAGTAGATACTCATCAAGAGTGGACTGGATGGTCTTTTCGTCTGGAAATGCGGTAACCGATTCTTCGGTTAAAGCCACACTCTCTGAAGGTTCGGCTTGCGCTTCCGATGCGGAAGCGATAAACCCAAAGACTGTAACTATTGTAACTAGTAGGCTTACTATCGCAGTGGTAGTCGGACGAGACGAAGCAAATCGTATTCTCATTGAAGACTCCTTTCACTGCTAGTTCGATGTGGACTAGCCTAGTGCTTCTTCCTCAGAAACAGCAGTGAAATACCAGACGAATTTTTCATACCTCAAGCAGTCTGGGCATCATGGTCACCGGAAACCTTGGGTTTACGGCGCCTTGTTTGCCCAAAGTGGTAGATCACCGGATAGATGTCCGGGGTTAGTGCTCCTTGGCAAGCAAGGCGGCTGCTTTTTTAAAAACTCGTTTTCTCGTTCCAGCTCAGCGATACGTTTGGTCATTTCGGCAGGGTCATCCAAGTTCGGGTCAGCCTTACGGCGATGACTGCCTGAACCGGTACCAGCGGTGCCTTGCTGTTGGGCGACCCAGCGACCCAAGGTCGAGGTAGCGATGTCATACTCGACAGCGACCTCAGCCCGGGTCTTACCTAACACAACAACAGCGTCAACACATTGCTGACGGAACTGCTGAAGAATATTGACGAGGCATGATCACTCACCTTCCAGATCAGTGAGTTTCACTGTCCACCAGAATCATGGCACGCCAGAAGTTGGGAAATGGGCGAGGGAGTTAATCTATTCTCGTCTACAGATGGCAGGGGTTCATCCTCCGGAATTCTAATCCCCGGAATGAGCGAGATAAAGTGTTACGCGGATGTTGTGGGAATACTACCACTGCCAACAAGGCATAATGTCCCCTATGGCTACATTCACTGACGCGATCGACCAGCTGCGCACCCTCCTTTCTAAATCGGAGCAGGGGTTGGCCTTCGAAAAGTTGATGGTCAATTACTTCACAACGGATCCCACGCTGTCTAGTGAATATTCAGAGGTGTACCGCTGGGTGGATTGGCCCTACAACGGCGGCAAGGCGGATACCGGTATTGATCTCGTCGCAAAGCGTGCCGACGATGGTGCCTGGACAGCGATCCAGTGCAAGTTCTATCAGCCCACCACCTACATGCAAAAGGGGCAGCTGGATTCCTTCTTCGAGGCATCGGGCCGTTCCTTCCAAACAGAGAACGGCACAGAGCAGTTTGCCAATCGCTTGATCATTTCCACGACAGATAATTGGTCTGCTAACGCGGAATCCATGCTGGAAAACCAAATCATTGCCACTAACCGCATTGGTACTGCAGCCATTTCGGAGTCCCCCATTAACTGGGACATTGCCTATCCGGGCTCCGAGATCTCAGTCAACCTCACGCTGCGTGAGACCTATGAGCCCCGCCCTCACCAGGAAACCGCTATTGAGAAAACTCTCCAAGGTTTTAAAACCCATGATCGCGGAAAACTCATTATGGCTTGCGGTACTGGAAAAACCTTTACTGCGCTGCGCCTGGCGGAGCGCGTCGCGGAGCAGACTCATGGAAAGGCACGGGTGCTTTTCCTGGTGCCGTCGATTAGCTTGCTGTCCCAGACGCTCAAAGAGTGGACGGCCCAGGCCCGGCTTGATCTGCGCAGCTACGCGGTGTGTTCCGACACGAAGGTGGGTAAGAAAGCCGAGGACATCGCTTCGTATGATCTTGAGGTCCCAGTTTCTACCGACGGCAGAGATATAGCCGAGCGCCTGTCTAAACGCAAGCGCGCTGCAGGGCTTACGGTTGTGTTCTCCACTTACCAGTCTCTTCCTGCCATCCATGACGCCCAGCAGCACGGCCTTGCAGACTTTGACCTTGTTATTTGCGATGAAGCCCATCGCACTACTGGTGCAACACTGGCCGGCGAGGACCCGTCGAATTTCTCCCGCATCCACGACAACTCCTATATCAAGGCCACCAAGCGTTTGTATATGACTGCTACCCCGAGGCTTTTCGACGACACCGTCAAGGATAAAGCCACCGAGCATTCCGCTGAGCTTTACTCAATGGATGATGAGGGTATTTATGGCCCGGAGTTTCACCGCCTCGGTTTTGGTGAAGCCGTGGATAAGGGCCTGCTTACTGACTACAAAGTGCTTGTGATGACAGTCGATGAGACCGTCGCTGCCGATGCCATGGGAAAGTTCAACACCGCTGGTGGCTCTGATATTAACCTCACTACTGGTTCTGCGATGATCGGCGTGTGGAATGCGCTGGCTAAACGCACCGGTAAAGCTCAGGGCACACGCGCTGGTTTTGAAGAAGATGCCCACCCGATGCAGCGCACAGTGGCTTTCGCTAAGGACATTAAAACTTCCAAGGCGATTACCCAGTCTTTCCCACTGCTGATCAATTCGCACCGTGAAACCCTGCATGAGAAGTCCGTCCTCCAGGACGTGCAAACACTCAATATGGACCTAGAGGTCCAGGCCCAGCTTGTCGACGGCTCCATGAATGCCCTGGAACGTAACACGAAGCTGACCTGGCTGGAATCAGCTATCCCGGAAAACCAATCACGCATTCTTACTAACGCGCGTTGCTTGTCCGAAGGTGTCGACGTCCCGGCCCTGGATGCCGTCGTGTTCTTCAATCCCCGCAACTCGATGGTCGATGTTGTCCAGTCGGTAGGGCGTGTGATGCGCAAGTCAGAGGGCAAGGATTATGGCTACATTATTCTTCCTATTGCTGTGCCGCCGAATAAGTCTCCGTCGGAAGTTCTCAACGATAACCAGCGTTTCAAAGTGGTGTGGCAGATCCTCAACGCGTTGCGCGCCCATGATGATCGCTTCAACGCCAAAATTAACTCCATCGCGCTCAATGAGACCACCCCGGATGAGGTCTTGCCTATTGAGGTGCAGCATGTCGCGGACCCGGAGCTTCAGGCACAGAAGAAGCTTGCCGCTGCCGATCGGGAAGGCGATCACAACACGGACTCAGCTGCGTATGACGATGCTTCTGCCGTCACCCAGCTTGCCGTGTTTTCCCTTGAGCAGTGGCAGGAAGCGATCTACACCAAGCTCGTCGACAAGGTGGGTACACGCACCTACTGGGAGGATTGGGCCGATGATGTGGCTGATATTTCCCAGGCACAGATCACCCGGATTAAGGCTTTGCTTGCGCGTGCCGACGATCGCCTGCGTGAAGAATTCGACACCTTCGTCGAGGGGCTGCGCGGCAATCTTAATGATTCAATCACGGACGATGAGGCAATCAGTATGCTCTCCCAGCATTTGATTACCGCGCCTGTGTTTAATGCGCTGTTTGCGGAGCATGACTTTGCTGCCCAGAACCCGGTTTCGCGGGTGATGCAGCGCATGGTTGATGCTCTGCATGATAGTGATCTTGATTCTGAGACTGATTCCCTGAATAAGTTTTATGACTCTGTTCGTATTCGCGCCTCGGAGGTTACCAGTGCCAGTGGTAAGCAACAGGTGATCCGCGAACTTTATGAGCGTTTCTTCCAAAAGGCCTTCAAAAAGCAGGCCGACGCTCTGGGAATTGTGTACACCCCGGTTGAGATTGTGGATTTTATCATCCGCGCTGCTAATGGTGCTTTGGAGAAGCATTTTGGGCGTTCGCTGAGCGACGAAAGCGTGCACATCCTCGACCCGTTTACGGGTACCGGCACCTTCATTGTCCGGTTACTGCAGTCTGGTTTGATCGAGCCGAAGGATTTGGCACGTAAGTATGCCTTGGAGCTGCACGCGACCGAGATCATGCTGCTGGCCTACTACGTGGCTGCGGTGAATATTGAAACAACGTATAACGCGCTGGTGGAGGAGGCCGCACGGCGCGAGGACTTGCCGGAACCAGATTATGTTCCGTTCGAAGGTATTGCCCTGGCTGATACCTTCCAGGTTCATGAGGGTGATGATTCCCTGGATCTGCAGGTTTTCAGAGACAATAACGAGCGTATTGAACGGCAGAAAAATGCCCCGATTCACGTGATTCTTGGTAACCCACCGTATAGCGTTGGCCAATCAAGCGCCAATGACAATAACGCGAACTTGAAGTATCCATCGCTGGATAAGCGGATCGAAGAAACCTACGCTGCGAAATCCACTGCAACGCTCAAGAACTCGTTGTATGACTCCTATCTGCGTGCTTTCCGCTGGGCCACGGACCGCATCGGCGACCACGGTGTCGTCGCCTTTGTGTCCAATGGTGGATGGCTCGATGCGAACACCGGCGATGGTATTCGGCTGAGCTTGGCCGAGGAGTTTTCCGCAGTTTACGTATTTAACCTGCGGGGGAATCAACGTACTGCTGGAGAACAGTCTCGCAAGGAGGGCGGTAAAGTCTTCGGTTCTGGTTCACGCGCGACCATTGCGATCTTCGTTGGTGTAAAGAAAGAGTCTGACTCGGATGCGAGCTGCACTATTTTCTACCGCGATATCGGTGATTATCTCAGCACAGTGGAGAAGCTGGAGATCGTCAACCATGCGACGCTTGAGACACTTCCTTGGGAGTCCATTACGCCGAATACGTACGGTGACTGGCTTAGCCAGCGCTCCGATGATTTTGCAACGTGGCCAGTACTCGGCAGCAAAAACCAAGAATCAACTAACTTCTTCAAAACTTATTCTGGGGGACTAAAAACTAACAGGGATACATGGAATTACAATTTCCGGAAGCGTTCAGTTACTGAAAACTCTGAGAAATTACTGGAGACTTATCTTTTAGCACTCAAAAGATTTTCCAGCTCAGGTCTATCAGTTTCAGAATTTTTCGCGGTTAATCCTGATTTTCTGTCCAAAGATAGAATTAAGTGGTCTTCTTCTCTTGAGTCGTCTTTGTCACGCGCCATCAAGGCACCAACGTCGTCTTTGGATTTGCGTGTGGCCGAATTCCGGCCATTTGTAAAGCAACATGCAAATTTCATTGATTTCTTAAACGACCGCCGCGGCCAGCTCCCCTCAATGTTTCCCACCCCAGAACACGACAACCTAGGTATTGCAGTTGTCAGCCCAGGCGAGGTTGCAAGCTTCATGCCGCTAGGAACCGATCGCTTGCCAGATTTGCACCTAATCGCTACATCGCAGTTTTTCTCGCGGTGGACGTGGGAGCCGGTTGAAACCCCTGAGGGGCAGCTTGATTTTGGTGCAGGGGCTTCGTCGACAAGCGAAAAGGGCGTTGAAGGCGAAGTCCTGGACGGCTACCGGCGAGTAGATAACATCACCGACGAGATCTTAGCGATCTACCGTGACGCGCTCGGTTTTACTGTCACAAAGGATGACATTTTCTATTTTGTGTACGGCAAACTGCATGATCCGGTGTATCGGGAGACGTATGCGGCGGATTTGAAAAAGATGCTGCCGCATATTGAGACGCCGGGGACTCGCGAGGAGTTCGATAAGTTTGCTGCTGCGGGCCGCGAACTGATGGGCCTCCACGTTGGATACGAGGACGTAGAGCCATACCCGCTGGATGTTCACGTCAAGGGAGATCCGGAGGATCGGGAAACCTGGCGGGTCCTGAAACTGAAATGGGCCAAGAAGAAAGACCCCGAGACCGGCAAGAACGTCAATGATGTGACGCGGATGATCTACAACAAACACGTGACGATCTCCGGGATTCCGGCGGAAGCTGATGAGTACATGCTGGGGTCGCGCTCGGCGCTGGCGTGGATTATTGACCGGTACCAGGTGAAGAAAGATAAGGCATCGGGGATCGTGAACGACCCAAACGATTGGGCGGATGAGGTGGGTAACCCGCGCTACATTGTGGATCTGATTGGGAAGGTCACGCGAGTGGCGGTGGAGACCGTGCGAATTGTGGATTCTCTCCGTCCAACACATCACACTGAGGCAGCTGAGTAAGCAATGCAGATGACCCTCACGACAGAACCTCATGAATGGGCTGGCTACTGGTATGTTCCAGGGGCCGAAAGAGACTCGCCAGGGAAACTCACCTTTACCCCAGGGGAAGGTTTTCTTCTCGAACTTTTGAGCGAGGGCTTCGGTCCGATGCACGTATACGGATTAGCGGAACCCAAAGTGGTTACCGGAACCGAACTAGTACAAACCGTCGGACCTGGAAACGACTATCACCCGATCATCTTCGGCACCGTAGGAACAACGAATCTGACTTTAAAGTACTGCTCCCGCAACGAGACGTTCAGATGGAAACGATACCTGCTTCCTGGATGAGCCCGAGTTCGGCCTCCATCCACTGGCCATTTCGCACTTTGTTTAGCTGCTTCGATCCGCCGCACGTGACCGCCGCATCGTGGTGGCCACGCAATCCGTCACCATGCTCAACCAGTTCTCCATTGATGAGGTTGTTATCGCCTCACGCCAGGCCGGAGCAACTGAATTACATCGGCCTGATGCTGATGCCTCCGAATACGAAGATTGGTTGGAAGATTACACGCTAGGCCAATTGTGGGAAACCAATGTCCTCGACGGCGGCTACCCGCGCTTCGAATCAGGAGCACCCCAAAAAACTCTGCCTGATATTAAACCTGCCCAGCCACGGTTGTCTTCGCCCGTAGGTGACAGAAAACACTTCACTCCTTACTGCGGGGGCTTCGTCCAGTGCTCGATAAGCAGCTGTTTAGCTTCGTCCTCGTTCAGGGTCTGGATCTTTTCCGAGGACAAGTGAAGTTGATTCTCGAGGGCCTCCACTAACCACGGTGGCAAAGCATGTGTTAGGGAAGGTTCTGGGTGAGCACCCACCCCGCCATAAAATCGTCCCAGCTCCTTGATAACGTCCGCTAAGGCCCGAGCGTGCGGGTGGCGGGATTCTTTTAATTGTCTTACCCGGTGGACGATCTCGTCATAAATCTCACTGTCTGCCCGGGCACCAACCGCCCAAATCTCCGCGATCTCCAAAACGGGTTGATGGGATTCGTCGGTGGTCTCCCTCCACACGATCCGGTAATCCCGGTTTCCTACGACTAATTTTCAGAAATCTACAAGTACGCCTAGCAACGGCTCTCCTACAGAAGGGGAACGATCCAGCAAGAGCATCTTCTTAAATACATCCCTGACGATCTGGGGGTGCCTCCTCTACAGTTGGCGCAGATCTGCGACAGCATCATCGGTTAGACGCACTCGGGCACGCAGTTGGGGAAGGTGGTCCATGTTTAATTAAAAGGTGGAGTTTTCGGACCCGAGTTCCGCCTCTAGCTCCGCCCGACTTAGACCGAAGGCTTCCATGGCCTGATCCAACTCGGTTCGGCCACCGGAATCGGAGGCTAAACGCACCATCACCAGCGCAGCGTCCCGAAGAAGTTCCCGCTCCTTGCGTAGCTGCGCCATTTCCTCAACCGAAACAATCTGCGCGACAATGCGCCCGTGACGGGATAAAGCGACCTGATCACTTGCCTCCGCCGAGGAGACCAAACCGGACACACCGATCCGTGAGGCCTCTGTGATCGTATATGTTTTCATGACATCAAGCTAGATAGATTTCTACATAGAATCAAGAAGCAGGACGAACGGCGCCTACCACCGTTCTCTCATCTCACGTAGACGGTCAGCTGAATCATATCCGAGACGCAACTCGCACTAGGGAACTTCATCTTAAGATTGGTTGTGTTGTAAGACATGTTTTCTAGCCGAAGTATGAAGCGATATTCTCACAAAACAGCCTCACGGATTAATTCAGAACGGCTGATATTCCGCTGCCTAACGCGAGCGACAAGCTCACCAATCTCTTCCGGGGGCGAAACGAACAGCGACGACTTGGCTGGGTGCAACACTGCGTTCCGGTCGACCACGCCCCATTGAAGAAATGTGTCAACGTCGTAGCTTTTTCTGCTTCAGGTACCCATTCCGCGATTTGCTGTGCCTGAACTCTCTTTCCGGCGCGGGGCTGTGGGGGAAGTTGGTAGGATCGCACATATGTCGGAAGAACAGCGCAGAGGATCACTCTCCCAGGTCCATGTGAAAGGATTTCGGTCCCTCCGAGACACCACCCTCGAACTCTCCAGCGAAGTCACGGTGCTAGCAGGGGCGAACGGATCCGGCAAGTCAAACGTCCTTCGCGCACTCGAGCTGATCGGCCAGCTTCCAGCCGGCAATATCCAGGAAACTCTCCTGCGATGGGGTGGATTTTCCCAACAACTTCACGTTGCACCAAGAGAAATAGACAATGCTGATCACATCGAGATTGAACTATGGGAGAAACCCCGCGAGGTTATTCGTGGACTGGTCCAAAATGGCTACGCGGTACGCCTCGACGAAGCCGCGAACGATGAATCACTACTCAAAGAAAAATTCTACTACTGGGACAAGGCATCCCATAGTGAGCCCTTTAGCCCAGACTGGGGGCGCGGACGAAAAGAATCTCGCCTTACGTCACCGGACCTCCCCTTTGACGACGGTACACCCGAAAATCGCGTCCGAATGTACGTCCGCCCACTGATTGAGGGCTTGCAGGCATTTCACTTCGATGACACTAGTTTGAATGCACCTCCCCTAACCAGCACCCTTGTTTCCGACAATGTGGAACTTGCCGACGATGCCTCCAACATCGCCGCTATTTTGCTGCACCTTCGGGAAACTGAACGGGACGCGTACGATTCCATAGTGTGGGCGGTGCGCGGAGTGGCTCCATTCTTTGACGATTTTGTCCTGCGCCCCATAGGCGACAGCATCCAGCTCCGCTGGAAGCAAAAGGGAGCACGGCAGGTACTTCCAGGAAATGCCCTCAGCTCCGGTACCCTGCGCTACCTCTGCCTCAGTGTGCTCCTGAACCAGCCGGAGCTTCCTCAAACTATCGTCCTGGATGAGCCTGAGCTCGGCCTCCATCCGTTGGCCATTTCGCATTTTGTTGAGCTGCTTCGATCCGCCGCCCGTGGTCGCAGCATCGTAGTAGCCACGCAATCCGTCACCATGCTCAACCAGTTCTCCATTGATGAGGTTGTTATCGCCTCGCGCCAGGCCGGAGCAACTGAATTACATCGGCCTGATGCCTCCGAATACGAAGATTGGTTGGAAGATTACACGCTAGGCCAATTGTGGGAAACCAATGTCCTCTACGGCGGCTACCCGCGCTTCGAATCGGGAGCGCCCCAATGAGTCATCGCCAAATTGCTATCATCTGCGAGGGGCAGACTGAACAGGCTTTCACTGAACAGATCCTGGGCCCCTACCTGGCCCAACGCTGCTATGGACGCAACATAATCCTCGATGTCTGCCCAACCATCGTGCACACCGGCGTTCTGGCTTCGGGTGCTATAGCCAAAGGTGGTGGCGACTGGCCAAAGTGGAAAGATCGAATCCAGAAAATCCTTGGCGGATCTCACTGGACAGTTGTCACCATGATGATGGACTACTACGGATGCCCTAAGAACATCCCAGGCCTTACAGGGAAACACTCCGCCACGGAGGTGGAACAATTAATTCGCGCAGAGTTTTCCGATCACCGCTTACTGCCGAACGTGATCCAATACGAGTTTGAAACACTCATTTGGGCTGCTCTCAGGAAGCATCCAAAGGGGCAAGGTTTCGACTGCTTTATACAAGAAGCCGAAAACCTCGCCCAACGGTACGAACCTGAAGAGATTAATTCCAATCCCGAAACAGCCCCATCCAAACGACTTGCTGCTGTTACAGGCCACGGGGTGAAGCCGTATCGCAAGATCGTGGACTCGCAGCGAATCCTGGGTGAAGTTGATTTCAACGATGTTGTTGAGCTGTGCCCCCGGTTTAAATCCTGGACTGATCGCTTAGTGGAGGAGTGCTGCGCGTAGCATATCCGCTCAGGCTAACCGTCTTGCATGTCGGCTCACTTTCACTCGAATTTGTCCGGCTGCCTAACCAATTCCCTTGCTCCGGTCCACATTGTCCAAGCGTGCAGCTATCCACCGAAGCACCCTGCGGGCCGTTCCGCATGAAACCGCCTTTTAGCCCCCATTCCTTCCTCAAAAATAAAGCACAGCAGGAAATCGTGGGCCACATGGCGTATCCGAAATTGTGGCAACCCGGGTCATGCTAAGCGGCTCGACGAGGGGCAGACCTGAGGTGCTGGCCCTTATTCCTTCTCCCGGACATAACACTCCTGCACTAAACGTGCACGAAACGACACTGACTAGCCGAAAAGCTTCGCGCCCATCTGCTCGTCGTAAAGCGCGGCAATTGATTTCCAATCGGACCCCAAACGGGGTCAACCCAACACGCTCGTATCAACCGAAAGTTGCCCCCAGGCTGCAGAAAAACTAAGGTAAGGCTACCCTAAATATTTGTC
Organism: Corynebacterium cystitidis; assembly: GCF_900187295.1. Lineage (NCBI taxonomy): Bacteria > Bacillati > Actinomycetota > Actinomycetes > Mycobacteriales > Corynebacteriaceae > Corynebacterium > Corynebacterium cystitidis. Next base: position 98,288 of record NZ_LT906473.1, read on the forward strand.
GCAAACTAGAAGGAGATTTCTGTTGAGGGCACCAAAACAGCTCACCGTAGCCGCACTAACGGCAGTAGCCCTACTCGCCACAAGTTGTGGCACGGAATCGGCATCGAATGATGAGGCCACAAACACTGATGCAGCCACCAAGATCGTCACTGATCAGCGCGGCGAAGACGTAGCCATTCCCACAGACGTGGAACGGATCGCGTCAGCGGTCATTCCAGCACCGACATTGATCGCAGCCCTGGACGGTTCCTGGGATCGGATTGCAGGGATCAACCAAGTCCTGATGAATTCCAATAAGCAGGGCATTGCAGCAAAGATTTTCCCGGAGTCACTTGAAACTCCGATCGTGTCCGATCAAAGCTTCACCCCAAATATGGAGACGTTGCTTGGCCTAGAACCGGACGTGTTCATCCAATGGGGTGACCGCTCCGATGACATCATCCAGCCGGTGGAAGCCGCTGGGATTGCCACCGTCGGTTTGGAGTACGGCACTCAAGAAGATCTGGAGACCTGGGTAGAGATTTTTGGCCAAGTGATTGGCAAGGAAGAACGCGCCCAAGAATTCCTTGACTACATGGAGGAAGAGAAAGAGGCAGTCACCAGCGGTGTGGCAGCTCTGAACGCCGACAAGGTGCGCGGCATCGAACTGAATTACGGCAGTGAGTCGATGACTGTTCGTACCCAGAAAGACTATGCGCATGACGTTTTTGAGGCAGTAGGCATTGAAAACATGGGGGCGCAAGCACCAACCTCGGATGGTGTGGTCAGCCCGGAACAGTTGTTGGCCTGGGACCCAGAAATCATTTTCCTCTCATCTTTCAGTGACACCACTCCGGATGACATCTACAATGATCCCCGTTTTGCCGATATCACTGCGGTCAAAGACAAGCGTGTGTACCGCACCCCGGTGGGCATGTTCCGCTGGCAGGTTCCGTGTGAGGAGGCACCCCTGTACTGGCACTGGGTAGCGGCGTTAACCTATCCGGGGGAGTACAAAGTTGATCTTCCTGAATTGATGAAGGAAAAGATTCAGTGGATGTACAACTATGAGCTCGAAGATGAGGACTATGACCTCATCCTGCGCACGGATATTAACAATGTGAGTGCGAATTATGACTACGTCACACAGTAAAAACTCCCCTAGCAGTGTGGAGGAAGGCTCTACGCTAGTCCCAGACACAGCAACCGAAAAATCTGTAGGCGACGGCGCGTCGCATTCTGGCACTGAGGCCGCGCGCAGAGATATTTCGGCGTCAAACCGTCGCGGCGGTCTCGTTCTGGCAATCACCGCTATCTTGCTTGTGGTGTTTGCGATTATTGCGATGGGTATCGGCCAACTTGGCATTTCACCCGTTGAAGTGCTCACCATTATTTACAAAGAACTCGGCGCGAAGCTGGGCCTCGCCACTGCCCATATCGAGGCAGATCAGGCGGAGATCGTGGCGATCACGCAAATCCGCGCGCCCCGGATTCTGTTAAGTATTCTGTTGGGCGGTGCTCTTGCAACTTCTGGTGCGGTGCTGCAGGCACTGTTCCGTAACCCGTTGGTGTCTCCCGATATTGTCGGTGTGTCTTCGGGCGCTTCTTTCGGTGGTGTTCTGGCAATTTTGCTGGGTTCCTCCAGCCTGCTGTTGATGGGAAGCTCTTTCCTTTTCGGGCTGACTGCTGTGCTGATCGTGATGCTGATTGGCCGGATCCGAACCAACTCACCCACGCTGACCATTGTGCTAGCCGGTGTGGTTGTGGCGGCGTTTTTCTCGGCCATGGTCTCGCTGATCACTTATGTAGCTGACCCGTACGAGAAGCTGCCATCGATTAATTTTTGGCTGATGGGTTCTTTCGCTTCCGCTACATGGTCAAAGTTGGCTGTTGCAGTCATCCCGATCGTGGTGGGTGTGATCGTCGTTCACGCGCTGCGCTGGCGGATTAACGTTTTGAGCCTTGGCGACGAAGATGCCCGCGCTTTGGGGCTGAATCCGTCGACAATGCGCTGGATATTGATCTTAACTGTTGCCCTGCTCACCGCCGCGTCTGTTTCAGCTGCTGGCGAAGTTGGGTGGGTTGGGTTGGTGATTCCCCACCTCGTTCGCATCCTGGTTGGTCATGATAACCGGGTTGTGCTTCCTGGATCGTTCCTTGTCGGTGGGCTCTACCTGTTGTTGATTGACACGATTGCGCGCACCGCCACCACTGTGGAGATCCCGATTGGCATTCTCACCGCATCAATTGGTGCGCCAGTGTTTATCTTCCTGCTGATTCAGCGTTCCAGAAAGGGGCAGTCCTTTGCTTAAGGTTAAAGGTCTCGGGCACGCCTACACTGATGATGACTATCTTTTCCGGGATGTGAATTTCACCTTGGAAGAGGGGGAATGTCTGGCGGTCTTAGGCCCCAATGCCCGGGGTAAGACCACAATGTTGACGTGTATTTCCGGGGTGCGTACGCCCCGGGAGGGTGAGGTTTCTTCTGATGGCCCGATTGGGTTTGTGCCCCAGTCTCATGCCGCGGCCCACCAGTTCACGGTCCATGAGATGGTGTTGATGGGCCGGGCGCGGAATCTCCGCCCGTGGTCCACGCCGTCGAAAGCAGATGTTAATGCCGCCTGGGATGCCCTTGAGCGTGTTGGCATTGAGAATTTCGGTGCCCGCACGTATGCAAATCTTTCGGGTGGTCAGCGTCAGCTGGTGTTGATCGCGAGGGCGTTGGTGGCTGAGCCGACCACGCTGATTTTGGATGAGCCAACGTCAGCGTTGGATTTGAATAATCAGCGTCGCGTGTTGTCGATCATCCAGGATTTGTGCGCAGAAGGGATGTCGTGTTTGTACACCACGCATGACCCCACCCATGCCTTTGTTACCTCGCGTAACACGATGGTGATGGATGCAGAAATTCTCTTGGGTGAAACAGCGAGCGTGCTTCTCGACGACACCCTATCCGAGCTTTACAAAACCCCGGTTCAGGTAAAAGAAGTGGAATTCAGCAAGGGCACACAAGCTGTGGTGCTGCCTGATTTCTCTGTTGCTATTGATGTCAGAGGAGGGCATTCATGAGCAAGGCTGTAGCACTGATTGGTAATGCTCCGGCGCGGCCGCTTTTCGACGATGTGACAGCTGTGGATGTTTATGATCTGCCACAGACTGATCTGGCCGGTTTTTCGGGTGTGTACGTGTCACAGTTTGTTGATCAACGCGCCCTCGCCACGCAACACGATCAGTTAAGTGAGTTTGTGCGCGCAGGTGGGAGGATGCTTTTCTGCGGACATCCTGTGCTTGATGTTGTAGAGAGCATTCCGAAGTATCGCAAGATGTCTTTCAGGAATGTGGCTGATATCGAGCTCAGCACGGTTAACCCCCATCCGATGTGGGAGGGTGTAGATAGTAAAGACGCCTTCTACCGCACCGGTGTGCCTGGTCAACACAGTTTTGAGCAGTTGCGCAAGATTGGTGTCGCCGGTTTTTATTCACGTGCCTACTTAGTTGATCTGCCGGATCAGGCCACCACGATTACTGGCATTGGCCCGTACCAGTTGCCGGTGGATGTTTCGTATTCCTTAGGCAGCGGTGAAGTCATTGTGCACAATGGCCTGGACCTGGTGATTTTCAACGAACCTGGCACCACCATTGCGGGATGGCCACGACGGATCTTTGACTACCTCGCAGGAGTAGAACCAGGAGGAAACCATGGCTAAACGCACTATTGCTTTCGTTCACACGGGATCTAACTATCATCTGACTACGCTGGCTGATCCTGCTTTGCAGGCCTATGACGTCACAGATGTCTATCTTCCTGAATATGCTGACAATGGTGGTGACTTCAGCGAGTTTGACAGTATCTATATTGCTTCGCGTAACCATCCGACGGTGATGGCGGAGCGAGGCGCGCTGCTTGCTGCCGCCTTGGATAGACCGGACACGAAAGTGTTTGTTGATGGTGTGGCCGAGATTAATGCTTGGTTGCCCGGCGTCCACGATGAGCCGCGCGGTTGTAATTTCTGGGGCTGGCGCCTTGGTGAGGATGTGGGTATCCGCAACTGCAATGAGGACCATCCGATGTGGCGCAACTATCTTTCAAACAAGGCGATGCACTGGCATTATCACGGTGTTCTCACCCCTCCTGCCGGTGCGGTTCCGCTGTTGAAGTTGGTGGAGCTGGATGAGCCGACCGGCCCCGGTGTGGATCCTTGGGGTACGTCCTATCTGGCGATTCCTGGCCACGACAATGTGCTGGCGTTCTACGACAATTCCACTTACGCGGCCGAAGTCATTGTGACTACGTTAGATGCCTCTTTCCATCATGGGCTCGGTTTTATGCCTGGGGCCACACAGTTAATGCTGCGCATGCTTGCGTGGCTGAACGATTCCTAAAGCTTCACAGCTTTTGATCACTAAAGGAGAATAATGAAACTCAACAAGCTGATTGCAAGCGTTGTTGGTTCTGCTTTGCTGCTTACCGGTTGTTCCAACGAGAGTTCAACCACTACTGAGACCACCCAGGCTAAGGGGACGATCACTGTCACCGATCAGCGAGGTGAAGAGATCACTATTGAAACCCCGGTGGAGCGTATCGCCTCGGCCGTTATTCCAGCTCCGACGATCATTGCCGCCGTCGATGGTTCCTGGGACCGCATTGTGGGGATCAATGAATCGCTTTTAAAGGCGAATCAGGAGGGAATCATCTCGCAGATCTTCCCCGCTTCAGTTTCCACCCCGGTGGTGTCAGACCGGCAGTTCACACCGAATATGGAAACGATTCTGTCGCAGGATCCAGATGTGTTCATTCAGTGGGGTGACCGCTCTGAAGACATCATTGCGCCGTTGGATAACGCTGGTATCCCCACCCTGGGTTTGGAGTACGGCACCCAGGAAGATCTGGAGACGTGGATTACGCTGTTCGGTGAAGTTCTGGGCAAGGAGGACCGCAGTGAGCGCCTGATTTCCTGGATGCATGAGGAGCAGGAGGCGGTTTCTGAACAGGTTGAAAGTTTAGGTAAGCCCAAGGTGCGCGGCTTGCAGATGAGCTATTCCGACGAGGCCATCAAAGTTGATACCGAGAAGCACTATGCGCAGCACGTGTTTGGCCTTGCCGGGGTAGAAAACATGGCCAGCTCAGCTGTTTCTCAAGATGGTGTTGTGTCTGCGGAGCAGATCTTGGACTGGGATCCGGAAATTATCTTCCTGTCTGCTTTCGATGAGGCTGTCCCGGATGATCTTTATAATGATCCGCGTTTGTCCGAGGTCACCGCGGTGAAAGAACGCCGCGTCTACCGCGCCCCGCTTGGTGTGTACCGTTGGCAGGTTCCCTCGGCCGAGTCCCCGCTGTACTGGAACTATGTGGCCGCGTTGGCCTATCCAGGTGAGTATGAGGTGGATTTGCCAAAGATGATGCGTGAAAATATCTCCTGGATTTTCAACTATGACTTGAGCGAGGAAGATATTGAGTTGATTTTGCGCACCGATATCAACAATGGCAGCGCGAACTACGATCTGGTAGCGCAGTAATCCGATGGTAGTAAGAGAAGTTGTCAACCGGCCAGTCAACGCCGACAACACCAAAGGCGGCAGCAACACCAGTGCCCCGATCAATGTGTATGATCTCGCAGCAACTGATTTGAGCAATGTTGCAGGGCTGATTATCAGCGGGGGCTGCGACCAAATTGAACTAAAGCGCAACGCAGAAAAGCTCACCTCCTGGGTCAACAATGGTGGGCGCCTGCTGGTTAATGGGCATCCGCGCCAGGTGTTCGTCGATAAGCTCCCGCAAATCCGTGCCTTGCAGTTCAAAGGTGTCAAGGATGTGTGGCTCAGCGCGGTCGAGCCCCACCCAATCTGGGAGGGCGTCGAGCGTAAGGATGTGTTGTTGCGCACCGGTGTGCCGGGGCATCATTGCTTCGAGGAGCTGCAACGTATCGGCGTGGCGGGGTTTTATGCCCACGCCTATTTGGCTGATCTGCCCGAGAACGCCTCTGTGATTACTGGTATTGGTGAGCACAGAATGCCGGTTGATGTCTCTTATCGCCTCGGTGCAGGCGAGGTGATTGTCCACGCTGGTAATGACTTGGGCTCTTTTCAGTATGAGGATAAGTCCACCCATGATTTACGCGCGCAGATCAATACCTACTTGGCCGGGGGCACTACAAGCAGCACCAATATGGTGCTCGCCGATGAGCATGCGCTTGCCGACGACGCCCCCACCGCCTCAGGTGTGCGCACAAGTACAGGCCGCATCGCTTTTATACACACCGGTTCCTATTTTCATCTGGCCACCGCGCACGACCCTGTCGTGCAGGCGCGCGAAGTTCAGCCAGTGTATTGGCCGGCATATGAGGGAGACTTCAGTGAGTTTGATGCGGTGTATGTAGCAGCGCGCTGCCACCCCGGGGTGATTGCGGAGAAGCATCCGCAGATTGTGAACTATCTCCAGAAGCCGGGGCGCAAAGTGTTCATTGATGGCATCGCACACGTCAATGAATGGCTACCAGGGACCACGGAGATCCCACGTGGCACAAACTTTTGGTCATGGCGCACTGGTGAGGACGTAGGTCGGCGCAGTGTGAACCAGGATCATCCGCTGTGGCGTGATTACCTCTCGCAGCGTTCCGTGCACTGGCACTACCACGGCGTACTTGCACCCCCAGAGGGTGCTACTGCGCTAGTGGTGTTGGTGCCGGTGGATACTGATCCGGCCAGTGAGCTTGGTATAGACCCATGGGGTACCGGCTATCTCGCTGTTGACGGTCATCCTAATGTTTTGCTGTATCACGATGCCGCTACCTTTGCCGCGGAATTGGTTGTTACCACGATGGATGCCTCATACCACCACGGTGCAGGCTTTATGCCGGGTGCGACACAGCTGCTGTACCGGATGCTGGCGTGGCTCGACTCTAGTGCTGTAGGTGCTCAGCGGTAGGTTAGCGCGTGACGTGCTCTTCACCATCAGTGTCGATGCGCTCCTTCGCCACATCTTCAGTGACGGTGGTGGTGTCACGCACGACCTCTTTGCGTAAAGTAACGCGCTCAACCGGAACAAGGTCCTTTTCCACCCGCACACGCTCTTCGAACAGCACCAGTGAGGCGGCACCGTCATCGAGTTGGCGGCGGGCGTCGTCGTCAAGCTCGGCGCGGTCCACAGCGCTGATGTAACCGGAGCTGTCGGTGATTGGTTCGCGCTCAACGCGGACTTCCTCGCGCCGCACCGTCACTTCGATGTTTTGGGTCTCCTCAACGATGTACTTACGCAGCACCACGCGCTCGGTGGGGTAGCGCTGCGTGTCAACATGGAGGCGTTCTTCTGAACGGATCAGGGTTGAGCGCTCAGTTGCGTGACCACGATCCTCCGTCTCACGTGCTGGGCGGTCTGTGGTTTCACCGAGGTTTGTTAAACCGTAGTGGCGGAAGAACGCAACTTTGTCGTCGTCGGTCAGCGCGGACGGGTCGTCGATATGTGGTGCGTCTTGGATGCGGTCCTTGGTGAACGGGACGGTGAGATCGGTGCCGTCGAGGAAGTGGCCAGCCAACGGAACAATCGAGCTGTTCATGCCAAATAAACCATGGTTGACTTCGATGAAATCGGGGCGGCCGGATGCGTCGTTGACGAATACGTCGCTGATGGCACCAAGCTTGTCACCGTTAGCGTCGTAGACGGTGGCGTTGGTCAGTTGCTCGATGGAGGAGGGAGTGCTCATAGCAGCCTTTCGGTGGGGTGTACGTGGTCGCTGTCTTGCTCGTGATCCTCAGCGGCACCAGCTTCGACGCGCTCGCGATCCGCATCAGCGTGGCTGTCGTCTAAAATCGTGCCACCTACGCCACGCTTCTCGCCAGTGCGGGACTGCGCTGGGCGGGCGTCTTTATAGCGGGTCACGTCCTCGAGGGTGTTCACCTGGTAGTGGCGGTAGAAGCTGTCGCGGTCAGTAGCTGAGAGGTGGCCGTCCTCGCCAAGCTCAGGTGCGTCTTTAATCCGATCTTTCTCGAAGGCGAGGTGGAGTTCACCGTCGCGGATGGTATGCCCGCGCAGCGGAACGATCGAATTATTGCGGCCGAACAGGCCGTGGCTGACATCAACAAAATCCGGCTGACCATCGCGGTCATTAAGAAAAACGTCATTAACGGCGCCTAGCTTATCGCCATTGGCATCGAAAGCTGTGGCATCCAGAAGAACATCAATCTCGTGAGTGTTGTCCATATTTTCTCCTTCAAAGGCGTGGGGAAACCCAGGGAAACCCATTTTAGTGATTTTCGCGACTCTAAGACATGCGTGCTTGGGTAGGGGAAAGCCCCCGGGAGGGCTGGTTCTAAGCCAGTGCCGGGGGCGTTTCGGGAAAGTGGGGCTTAGCGAGGGTCGCGGTTGTTCACACCATCAGTGTGCTCAGCCTCGATGCGCTCCTTAGCAACATCCTCGGTAACAGTCTCAGTGTCACGAACAACGTCCTTGTCCAGGGAAACCTTCTCAACGGGAACGGATTCCTTGGTCACATTGACGCGGTCTTCGTGCAGGGTCACAGATGCCTCGTCGCCACCCAGGTCCTGGCCGCGGAGGTTTGCTGCCTCAGCAGCGGAGATTGGTTTGCGCTCGACGCGGACCTCTTCGCGCTCCACTGGGACCTCCACGGTCTCGGTGCCGTGCTCAACGAACTTGCGCAGGGAGACTCGTCCGGTCTCTTCGCGGGTCTTGTCAACGTTGAGGCGCTCCTCGGAGCGAATCATGGTTGCGTCATCGTTGCTAACAGCTTCGCGGCGCTCGTGGTCAACTGCGCCTGGGGCGCCAGCAGCCACGCCTGCGGCGTTGTCAGCGTAACGTGCGGTGGTCTCAACGTTTTCCAGGCCGTAGTGGCGGTAGACCGCGTCCTGGTCCTCGTTGGTCAGGTGACCGTTCTCACCGATTTCTGGGGCATCCTTGATGCGATCCTTGGAGAAAGCGAGGTGTAGTTCACCGTCGCGCAGGGAGTGGCCACGCAGCGGAACGATGGAGTCGCTCATGTTGAACAGGCCGTGGTTAACGTCGACGAAGTCTGGCTGACCAGTTGCGTCGTTGATATAGACATCCTTGACGGAGCCGAGCTTGTCGCCCGAGTTGTCGTAAGCGGTTGCCGTAGCTAGGTCTTCGATGCGGTAGGTCTGGTTGTTTGGGTTAGTCATGTAATAACTCCTTGTAACTAATGTTGAAAATTTTTCTCCGCTCGCACCGCCTCCATAAGTTCGGAGTGCGTGGCGGAACATCATCCACTGTAGGTAGGTTCGCGAATTGCGGTTGTGGCTTAAAGCCAAGTTGAGCGAGTGTCCATAAAGTTTGCTGCATAGTTCCCTTAATTTCGGTACCATTGCCAGAAATCACGTGATGACAATCTTTTGACCTGCTGAAATGTATTGCATAAAGAGTGGTTTATAACCATTTAAAGTGTAAGGCAAGCTGTGATCCGGCTGCCCATTTTAAAGAAAAAATACCTAATGTGATATCGGTCACGCGAGCCATTTTGGGGTTACGGTCGAACCGCCTGCGTATCACGAAGATGGCGGTAAAACGTCACGCGTTTAACCGGCCGCGGATGGTCCACCCCATCAATCGTGATCAAAATATCCAGCCCGCCCGACTGCACCGCACGCCCGGTAAGCATGCGGGAGCCATCCACCTGGTTAGTCGCTACCGCCTGACTCCGCGCCCACCAGCGCAGACCGGGCGTAGTCAGCCAGGTCTGCAGTTGGCGTGGATTGCGTGACGACGCCCGGCCCTCGCTGACCCGCGGCGTGACCAAGGGAGCAGCCACAATCCCCGGCGCATCAGTCATGGGAACCAAGCGCGCGCCGAATTGGCCGAAGTGGCGTGCAGAATCGCCCTCATCAACCCGGTGGAGCAACACCTGGGAATCCACCACAATTTCCCCAATATATTCGCCGATACCACCGGCGGCAGGGCCGTCGTCGTCACGCGAAAAGCGGGTAAGGGTTGCTGAACCAGCCACCACAGAGGAAGTGTCTGTGCGGATGGTGGGCACAGGTTTCACCGCGCCACGTACCGCAACTTCCCACGCATTACTCTCGGTCAGCCCCCAGTTGATGGCTGCGGCTGAGGAGACATCGGTAGGGAGGTAGGCGACCTGCATCCACATGTAGTCGGCACGCATCATGCGGGTGAGAACAGCCGACAGGGCCGCGTCCGTACCGTGCACGATTACGCGGACCGGATCCTCAATAGGTTGGGGTGCCAGCTGCGGGGTGCCCATATGCGCCACATCGGGTTGTGCGGCGATCTCATCAAGGGAGGGAGTAGGATCGTGCGGCAGGATGTCGTCGGCAAGCGCGTCCAAGAAACGAAGATCTGCGCGCGACGGGACCTCGGGAAGCTCGACGGTTTCGATGTCTTCCGTGTCCGGGCGGAGCGGAACTCCACAAGAAAGCAAGATCAGGCGCATGTCGGTAGATCCTAGCGCGCCGGGTACAATAATCCCGGCACAAGTACTGAGTAGATCGGAAGTGATCACCATGGCTGCAATTGTCATCGTGGGCGCCCAGTGGGGCGACGAAGGCAAAGGTAAAGCAACGGACATCCTGGGCGGACTGGTCGACTATGTGGTAAAGCCTAACGGTGGTAATAACGCTGGGCACACCGTGGTTGTCGGCGGCGAAAAGTATGAGCTGAAGCTGCTGCCGGCAGGCGTGCTCAGTGAAAATGCCACCCCGATTTTAGGCAACGGTGTGGTGATCAACCTAGAGGCACTCTTCGAAGAGATTGACGGGCTGGAGTCGCGCGGTGCGGACGCATCCCGCCTGCGTATCTCGGCGAACGCACACCTGGTGGCGCCGTACCACCAGACGTTGGACCGCGTGCAGGAGCGCTTCCTCGGCAAGCGGGCGATCGGCACCACCGGCCGTGGTATTGGCCCGGCATATTCTGACAAGGTGGGCCGCGTGGGCCTGCGTGTGCAGGATATTTTCGACGAGTCTATCCTGCGCCAGAAGATCGAATCCGCACTGGACGTGAAAAACCAGATGCTGGTGAAGATGTATAACCGCAAAGCTATCGAAGCCGAGAAAATGGTGCAGTACTTCCTGGGCTACGCCGATCGCTTAAAACCGATGGTGATTGACTCCGAGTACGTCCTGAACAAGGCTCTCGACGAAGGTAAACACGTGCTCATGGAAGGCGGCCAGGCAACCATGCTGGACGTGGACCACGGCACCTACCCGTTTGTCACCTCCTCAAACCCCACTGCCGGTGGTGCGTGTGTGGGCGCGGGTATTGGCCCGACCAAGATTACAACCAGCCTGGGCATCATTAAGGCGTATACCACGCGCGTGGGTGCGGGCCCGTTCCCCACCGAATTGTTTGATAAGTGGGGCGAGTACCTGCAAACTACCGGCGGCGAGGTGGGCGTGAACACCGGCCGTAAGCGCCGCTGCGGCTGGTATGACAGTGTGATTGCCCGCTACGCGTCGCGTGTGAACGGTTTTACCGACTATTTCCTGACCAAGTTGGATGTGCTCACTGGCATCGGTGAGATCCCGATCTGCGTGGCCTACGACGTGGACGGCAAGCGTTTCGACGACATGCCCCTGACCCAGACCGATTTCCACCACGCGGAACCCATTTTTGAAACCATGCCGGCCTGGGAGGAAGACATTACCGGCTGCCGCACGTTCGAGGAGCTGCCACAGAAAGCCCAGGATTACGTGCTGCGCCTCGAGGAGCTTTCCGGTGCCCCGATTAGTTATATCGGTGTGGGCCCTGGACGCGATCAAACGATCGTGCGCCGCGATGTGATGAAGCGTTAGGATTGTCGCAGCGTCGAGAAGCGTAATGCCCTCCCGCCTACGCGGTTGAGCTTATCGACGGTACCCGCCTGACCCCGCGATAGCCGGGGGCCGGGCGGCGCTTTCAGGTGTCTATGGGATAATGCTGGGTATGCGCAACCCATCTCTTGGTACCCCCATGACCAATAACGCCACGAAGGTTTTGTTGTTGGGCAGCGGTGAAATAGGCAAGGAACTGACGTTGTCTTTCCAGCGGCTCGGTCTGGAAGTCCACGCCGTGGACCGGTACGAGCACGCTCCCGCCCACCAATCCGCGCACTACTCTTATATCGCGGATATTTGTGACCCGCAGCAGGTGGAAATGCTGATTGACAAGGTGCAGCCGGATTTCATCGTGCCGGAGATTGAGACGGTGGCAACTGAAGCTCTGCGTCGCGCAGAGGAGGATGGCCGCGCAGTTGTCGTGCCTACGGCTAAAGCCTGCGAACTGACGTTGTCGCGCGAAGGGATCCGTCGGGTTGCGTCCGAAGAATTGGGCTTGCCGACGACCGCCTACCGCTTCGCAGCAACCGTGGAAGAGGCGCAGGACGCGGCAGAGGAACTAGGGTTTCCGTGCATTGTGAAACCGGCGATCTCTACCTCGGGCCGTGGACATACCTTAGTTGAAGCTCCCGAAGAGATTGAACGGGCGTGGCATGATGCTTTTGAGCCGCACTCAATAGATCCGCAGGTGGTGGTGGAGCGTTTTGTGAACTTTGATTACGAAGTCACTATCTTGGCCGTCCGCTCCATTGATCCAAATACAGGTGAGTTAGCTACCTGGTTCTGCGAGCCGATCGGCAAGCGACATTCCCTTGGCCGGCTGGTGGAATTCTGGCAGCCAGCGCCAATGAGTGAAGGCGCAATGGATAATGCTCGGTCCATGGCCGCACGGATCACTAACGCGCTGGGTGGGCGCGGCGTGTACGGTGTTGAACTTTTCGTGGCAGGTGATGACGTCTACTTTTCTTCCGTCACCCCGCGCCCCCACGACACAGGTGCGCTGACCACCTCCACGCAACGCTTCTCCGAGTTTGATCTGCACGCGCGGGCCATCATGGGCTTGCCGATTGATGTGACACTGACCTCGCCGGGGGCAGCACGGTTTGTGCATTCGTCGGAAAGCCTCGACACCGTCAGCTACCTCGGAGTGTCCACCGCATTGGCCGTTCCAGAAACAGAGGTGCGGCTCTTCGGCAAGCCGAACGCCTACCCTGGGCGGCGCATGGGGATCGTCGTGTCCACCGCTGACACCATCGGGCAGGCGCGGCAACGGGCGGAGGCTGCCGACCGCGTGATCACAGTCGGGCCTTGATTTTCGGCTACTTCACGGGGTTTTTCAGAATGTACTGCGCAAGTTTCGCCGAGGTCAAGCGCATCTTCTGGTGAGGTGCTCCCGTGTCCTCGTACTGTTCGCCTTCGGCTTCAAATCCGAAGTCCGCGTAATAATCCGTCAGCTTCGCCTGTGCCTCGAGCGTGATGTCCTTTCCTGGATAATTCTCATAGGCGTACTTCAGTGCGCTACGAACCACCTTGCCCGCGAGGCCTGTGCCGCGGTATTCGGGCTTGACGACGAGACGGCCGAAGACCATTTCAGCGTCGCTAGGGAAGATGCGCGCAACACCCATCACCTCGGTGTGGGGACCGTCGGGACGCCAGGCTAGGACGTGGCGGGTGTCCTGGTGTGCGTCGGCATCATCAATTTCTGCGTACGGAGTTTTCTGCTCGTGGACGAAAACGTCGACGCGCAGCTTGTACATGGAATGAATTTCGAAAGGGGAGAGGTCCGCTAGGCGGAGGACAGACAGCATTGTTTTCATATGCTCAACGATACCCTGTACGCATTTGGTTTGCCCTATGGTTGCGATAAGATCGCACGCTTAGCCCTTGGGGTGAGCGTGTTTGACCATTTCCGCCCACTCAACAATCTTCTTCCGCTCACGTCCCTCTGCTTCACCCAGCTTGCGCTCGGCCGCATCCAGGCTGTACCAGCCATCCCACGTGGTAATGGGGATCTCGCGCTCCTCTAAGAAGTCGAGGATGTCCTGCGGGTCGCGCTTTTGCGCCGTGGCGAGCTTGCCGGCGTGGTAATCGTTGAGAAGCATCGCGGTGGTGTCCTTTGCGTCGGACTTGGTGTTGCCAATCAGGCCAACGGGTCCGCGCTTGATCCAGCCGGTGGTGTACAGACCGGGAACGATCTCGCCCCCTGGTTCGGTCAGCACGTGGCCATTGTCGTTGGGCATAACAGAATTCTGTTCGTCAAAAGGCACACCTTCGACACCCTGCGGGCGGTAACCTACCGCACGGTACACAGCCTGTACGTCCCAGGTGTTGTACTTGCCGGTCCCCTTCACGCCACCGTTGCCGTCAAGCTCGGTGCGCTCGGTCTTGAAACCGACAACCTTGCCGTCTTCGCCGAGGATCTCTACGGGGGATTCGAAGAAGTGGATATAAATCTTGTGTGGTGCTTCCTTCGGGTCGCGCATGGCGTAGCCCTCCAGTACCTGGCACACTAGGTCGGTTGCCTTGGTTTCGCGGCGGGCCTTCACGCTGGCCTCGTCGTAATCAATGTCTTCCGGATCGACAATGACCTCGATGGTGTCGGACTGGTCCAGCTCTTTGAGCTCCTGTGGAGTGAACTTCGCCTGCGCTGGGCCACGGCGGCCAAAGATGTGGACTTCTTTCGCGGCGTTTTTAGCCAGGTTGTCGTAGACGTTGTCTGGGATCTCGGTGACCTTCAGCTCATCGGCGGTCTTTGCCAGAATACGCGAAATATCCAGGGCAACGTTGCCCACACCCACTACGGCAACTTTTTCTGCAGACAGGTCCCAGTCGCGGGTGAAGTCAGGGTTGCCGTCGTAGAAACCAACAAACTCGCCGGCCCCAAAGTGGCCGTCCAGGTCCGCGCCTGGGATTGGCAGGTCCTTGTCGGCGGTAGCGCCAGTGGCAAACACGATGGCATCATAAAACTCTCGCAGCTCATCCACGGTGACATCCTGGCCGACGTTCACATTGCCAATCAGGCAGATCTCTTCGCGGTCCAACACGTTGTGCAGGCTCTTGATAATGCCCTTAATGCGAGGGTGGTCAGGCGCGACACCATAGCGGATCAGGCCGAACGGGGCGGGCATGCGCTCAAACAGGTCAACCTGTACGTCGACATCGGACTTAGTGAGCAGGTCGGAGGCGTAAATGCCGGCTGGGCCGGAGCCGACGACTGCAACGCGAAGCGGAGTATTCATGTAATTCCTTTACTTTCTTTACGCTAATGTGTTCTAAATCGGATTTACGCAGACTAGTGTATAGGGTACTGCGTCAATGGCGGAATGTGACCTTATTTTGGGCTGTCAGGTGCCCCGAATCCCGCTAGACTGGGGCGATGAACCTGCAAGCGCGACGAACACCGACGAGACGAACACCGACGAGACGAACACCGACGAAAGGTAAAGGTAAGGCCCATGGCAGATAAGCGATCAGCACTGATCACCGTCATTAACCGCAACTTTGAGGGCATCAACCTCGAAGCTCTTGCTCAGCAGCACGATTTGAACCTGATCCGTCTGTACGATTACAACGATTCTGTGGGTGACATTTACGCGGCGAAGCCCCTGGCTGATGGCCCCGCACTGGTGGTGGGTACCGGCAGCCTCACTTTCGACGGCGATGTTGCTGCGGCCCTAGGCATTCCGCTGATCATGGTGACTGACGGTGATCAGCGTCGCTCGAATCTTGCCGCACAGCGTGTGGCTGAGTTGGGCGCTGTTGTTGCGGATACCGTCACCGAGCACGAGCTTAACGACGAAGCCCGCTTTGCTAACGCACTAGCTATCAAGGCCCCCACCGTGATTTCTGAGCCCGTGTTTCAAGCCCAGCTGCTGGAACGCGCGAAGGCTGTAGGCTCTCACATTGTTCTGCCGGAGGGCGAAGATGATCGCATTCTTACTGCCGCTGATCAGCTGCTACGCCAGGGGATCGCCACACTCACCATCCTCGGCGATCCTGCGTCGATGCAGGCGCGGGCCGACGACCTCGGCTTGGATCTGTCTGCCGCGACACTGCTGGACTACAAGAATTCTGAGCTACTGGACCAGTTCGCTGCGAAGTTCTATGAACTGCGTCAGCACAAGGGCATTTCTGAAGTAGATGCGCGCAAGGCTGTTGAGGACGTTTCTTACTTCGGAGTGATGATGGTGCAGGAAGGCCTCGCCGACGGCATGGTTTCCGGTGCCGTTAACACGACTGCTGCCACCCTGCGCCCAGCGCTGCAGGTGATCAAGACTACTCCGGAGGCCTCAGTGGTGTCGTCGATCTTCCTGATGGTCATGCGCGACCGCCTGTGGGCATTTGGTGACTGTGCGGTGAACCCGAATCCTACGGCAGAACAGCTCGGCGAGATCGCTGTGGTGTCTGCGCGTACCGCCTCACAGTTCGGGATTGATCCCAAGGTTGCTATCTTGTCCTACTCCACGGGTAGTTCCGGTGCGGGCCCAGACGTAGAGCGTTCCGTTGCCGCTCTGGAGAAAGCCCGCGAGCTGAACCCTGAGCTGGCTGTGGACGGCCCACTGCAGTTCGACGCCGCCTGCGACCCAGGAGTTGCGGCGCGCAAGATGCCTGAATCTCCTGTTGCAGGGCATGCGAATGTGTTCGTGTTCCCTGACCTGGAGGCGGGCAACATCGGCTATAAAACGGCGCAGCGTACCGGTGGTGCGCTGGCGGTGGGCCCGATCTTGCAGGGCCTGAATAAGCCGGTCAATGACCTGTCCCGCGGTGCTACTGTCCCGGATATTGTCAACACCGTTGCGATTACCGCAATTCAGGCTGGAGGTTCCAACTAATGGCGTATGCACTGGTAATTAACTCGGGGTCGTCGTCGATTAAGTTCCAGATCGTCGACCCTGCAGCAACTGCTTCAGATGCCCCGTTTGTTTCTGGTGTTGTGGAGCAGATCGGTGAACCCCAGGGGCGCCTGACGGTCAAGGTCAACGGCGAAAAGCATGCTGTGCAACAGCCTATCGCAAACCACACTGTTGGTTTGGAAACGTCCATGCGAATGCTGAATGATTTAGGTTGTGGCCCAACCCAGGTTGACATCGCCGCAGTTGGCCACCGCGTCGTCCACGGCGGCATGGTGTTCTCGGCCCCGGAGCTGATTAATGATCAGGTTGTGTCAATGATCCGCGACCTGATCCCGCTGGCACCATTGCACAACCCTGCAAACATCGACGGTATTGAGGTGGCCCGCCAGATCCTGCCGGACATTCCCCACGTTGCCGTGTTTGATACTGGTTTCTTCCGGGATCTCCCACCAGCTGCGGCGATTTACGCCATCAATGCTGAGGTTGCAACCCAGAACCAGGTGCGCCGCTACGGATTCCATGGCACCAGCCATGAGTTCATCTCGGAGCAGGTGCCACCACTGCTGAAACGACCGAAGGAATCCTGCAACCAGATTGTGCTGCACTTGGGCAATGGCGCTTCTGCATCTGCCATTAAGGACGGCAACCCGATCGATACCTCCATGGGCTTGACCCCACTGGCGGGACTTGTGATGGGTACGCGCTGTGGCGACATTGATCCCGGCATCATCTTCCACCTCGCCCGCAACGGTGGCATGAGTATTGATGAGATCGACGCGCTGCTCAACCGCGAATCTGGTGTGAAGGGCCTGTCCGGTGTGAACGACTTCCGTGACCTGCACCGCATGATTGAAGAAGACGAAGACGAAAACGCCTGGCTGGCCTACACCGTGTACATTCACCAGCTGCGACGCATGATCGGCGCGTACATGATTGCGTTAGGCCGCGTTGATGCCATCACCTTTACCGCTGGTGTGGGCGAGAATGATCACCGTGTTCGTCGTGACGCGCTGGCCGGCCTGCAGCACTACGGCATCAAGGTTGATCCGGAGCGCAACGAGACGCGTGCCGACGGTGCCCGCCAGATTTCTACTGACGATTCGACCATCCGCGTGTTCGTGGTTCCCACCAATGAGGAGCTGGCGATCGCGCAGAAAGCGATCAAGTTTGCTTAAGCACTAGCTCAACCGGACTAGGCCCGGGCTCGGCCCGGATTAGGCCCGGGCTGAAAGGCCTTTAGAACCAGGTGGTGGGGCGCACCTGGTTGGCCATATCAACCAACGCGTACCGGTGGCGCGGGTAGGGGGAGAGGCGGGCTTGTTGGCGCAGAGTGTAGGCCAGGCCGGAGCGGAGCCCGTTTTGGGTGAAGTCAAACTCGAAGAGCTGGTTGGGTGAGGCGGCTGCATCGACGCCGGCGTCGCGCAGAAAGTTCAGCCCGGCGCTGAGTACAGCGATCTTCATCTGGAGAAAGCGGGGCTCGTTGGTGGGGATCTCTTCCAGCCGGCGGGCTGCGCGCCGGATGCGGGATTCGGTGAGTTCGTGGGCAATCAGGTTCAGTATGGAGGTCAGTTGTGCCATGCGGTGATGGCGGGAGCTTTGTGGCACTTTGTCGAGCGCCATCACAGCCAGCTCAACTTGCCCTTCGGCCATCAACTGCCGGGCCAGCCCGAACGCGGAGCTGACCGTAGTGGGGTTAGTCAGCCACACCATGGAGTACAGGCGCATGGCGTTAAAACGTAGATCCACGGGTTTGGTGGTGAGGTGGGTCCAGTCGGCAGTGAGGTCTTCAAACGTTTCTGGGTCGAGGGTGCCTAGGTGTGAGGTAATACCACTGGTGGCACGTGCTGTGGCGTCGTCGAGAAGCGACTGCCCAACCATCCCGTGTGCCTGCAGCATCAGCTCGTCGACTGCCGCGATGGCGAGTTTCGGGGCGGCCTCGCCGGGCAAGATTTCCAGTACTCGGACGAAGAATTGTTGGGCGCCGGTGTAGTCGTCGAGAAGCAGTTCAGTGATGCCGGAGTACCACTGGAAGCGCCAGTTGTTGGATAACTTGTCGGACAGTGAGGCCAGCCAGTTGCGTGCTTGCGCCGTCAGGCCGAGCTCGAGCATGGCGCGGACCACGGCGAACGGGATTTCGGCGGAGTGCTCATACTCAGAAGTCTGCATCGCTTGGCGCAGCGATTCGAGCGTTTCCTGCGGTTCGGCGTAGGAGGAGCCGGACAGCATGGGGGCGGCCACATCGTCGCGGTTGATCAGGGGGGTGGGCAGCGCGGTGACAACTTCTTGGGCGGTGATTTCGACGGTGCGGTCGATGCCGTCGAGCAGCTGGTCGGTGCGAAACACCAGGTGTTTGGTGCCAAAGGTGGTTCTTTGCGGCGAGAACAGGGAGTGTTGCGCCGGGTAGGTCACCCCGTCACGCAGTGCGATGACTTCGCGCAGCACGCCGAAGAGTTGGGGTTCAAGCTCGCTTATCGACGAGAATCTGCGTGCCGGATCGGGGTGGCAGCAGCGTTGGAGGAATCGATAAAAGGAGAGGTAGCGCCTAAACGTGGGTTCTTTGGTGGGCGAGGGGAAGCCTTGCCGGTAGATGCCGTTTTGTTGCGGCAGGTGCACGGTCAGTGCGGCGAGTGTGCGCCCAATGGTGTAGATGTCTGAGGCGATCGACGGGCCTTCGGTGGATACTTCGGGAGCTTGGAAGCCTTTGGTGCCGTAGATAAAGCCGAACGCGCCGATGCCGGATACCGCACCTAAGTCGATGAGTTTGACCTGGTCTTCGGTGACGATGATATTGTCCGGCTTGAGGTCGTTATAGACCACTCCTCGCGAGTGCAGGTAGTCCAGTGCAGGCAGCACTTCGAGGATGTAGGCGATGGCCACGTCGATCGGCAGCACGCCTTTGTCTTGGGCGTTGCGGCGTACGCGTAACGACGGCCCACCCACGAACTCCATCACGATGAAACCGCCGGGTACACGCGGATCATCGATAAAGTTGAAAATCTTCACGATGCCGGGGTGCGTGATATCCGCCAGAAACTCCCGCTCAGCTTCGGCGGCGGCGGTTTCGTCTGCGGATTTTTCCGCCTGTAAACCCTTGAGCACCACTACACGTTCGGACACAAAGTGGTCTTGCGCCAGGTAGATCCAGCCCATGCCGCCGTGCGCGATCACGCCGAGTACTTCGTATTGGCCCGCGACCATGTCGCCCGGCAGCAGTTGTGGCGCCGAAATCCCTTTTTCCCTCTGAGCTTCCTTCGGGTCGATCAGCGCGTCGGTTGGCTTCGTCGGCGGCACCCACGGCAGTTCCACCATGCCGTCCGCGACGGTGCGGGAGGTACGCCGCGTGCCCCTGCGCGAGCGGAAGGTAGACAGCGCTTGACGACGCGCCCGTGTCGACGTGTCCTCTTGCTCCTGCGATCCGTGTGAATCACGCAAGGAGTCGAGGTCTTTGAGCAGGTGGGATAGCTCGCCCAAATCGGTGTACTCGTCATCATCGTCACCGTATTCATCGTCGGCGAATGGGTCGAAAGCAACAGCGGCGGTGCCGGGTTCTGTGCCACCAAGCTCTGTGCCACCAAGCTCTGTGCCACAGTCATCGTCGTCTGCGAATGGGTCGAAGGCGACAGCCTCAGTGCCCTGCTCCTCGGGCCGGATGGGCTGGTTGGGCTTATTCATCGTCGGGTTCTTCCTCCCGGTAAGTCAGCTGCGGTGGGCCTTGCGAGTGGAGGTAGGGGCCGAACCATTGGTTGTACATATCCCACCACGTGCCGTCGCGGCGGATCCGTTCAAGGGTGGAGTTGACTTGGCGCACCATGCCGTCATTACCTAATGCCACACCCACTCCATAGGCCTGCCGCTCAAGTGGCAGGGAGACGATGGTGGTGGAGGGGTCTTGTGCTGCCATGCCCGACAGGATGGTGTCGTCGGCAAGCACCGCATCGGCCTGGAATTGCTGTAACGCGAGCAGGCAGTCGGCCCACTTCGTAGTGAGCAACAGTTGTGCATTCGGTGCTTCCGTGCGGGCGGTGTTGACGGCAGTGGAGCCGTCAGCCACACACAAGATGCCATCGCCAACGGAGTCCACCGTCGAAATGTCCGAGCCGCGTGGCACCAAAAGCCGCAGATTAGCGTTCAGATACGGGGCGGAAAAGGCCACTATGTTCTGGCGGGGGCGCGTAATCGTCATGGTGCGGATCACAATATCCACACGCCCTTCCCGCAGTGCACTAGCGCGGTCGGCCGAATCGACGAAGCGGAAATCCACCGGTTGGTGAGCACCGAAAATGTCGTTGGCGATTTCTCGTGACAAATCCACCTCGAAGCCCTCCAAATCGCCGGTCACCGGGTCGCGGAAGCTCAGCAAATGCTGCGACTGGTCAACACCCACGATGAGCCGACCGCGTTCATACACTTCAGGAATCCGCTCCTGCGGTGTGGCATCATCAGGCCGTAAGGAACCATACGGCTTTTCATCCGGCTCAGGTTCGGGTGGTGTGGCGTCGGCAGGCTCCAGCCGGGACCCGGCGGGCAATGGTGGGCCAGAGCGGTTGACCGGTAGGGGCTCAGGTGGGGCGGACGGGGTGTCGGCAACACACGAAGTCAGCGTGAGCGTGCCGACGAGCACACCAGCCAGGACCGCACACATGGACCGTCGCATCACATGTACTCCTGGATCCGAGGGTGAATACCCAACCAAATCGCAACAATCGATAACAACGACAGCACCATCACTGACGCGGCCACCAAGTTGGTTGCGGCAAGCCCATCATTAATAAAATTACGCAGCGACTCGCGGGAATCATTGATCAGCTCGGACAAAATGGCATCCAACCGCTGGTAAGACTGTGCAGCCGTCGGTTCCTCTTGAGGCGGGGAGACCTCACTGGTGGCCACATAGACGGCTTCTTCATAATCGCCGTGATCCATGGCAACACCTAATCTTTCGTGTGCTGCCCGCCAATCGTCCAGGCTGGTGCGTGCGATGCGAATCAGGTTAGTGTTCGTGTCATTTTCGGCATTGGACAGCGCCTGCGACACCGCGGCATACGTCTCATCGAATGAGGTAGTAGTCTGGCCCTCCACAGAGGTGCGACGCACCAAGGCCAGCGTCTCTTCGGTACGCGATTGCTGCGCCGCAATCCGGCTGGTGGTCAGCTCATCCCACGGTTGGGCAGCTTGCTCGAATCCGCGGTTGCCAGCCACCCAGGTGCCCACATTCGAGACCACCACCCACAGCACAGCAATACTCATGAGCGCGGTGGCCGCCAAGAAACCACGGTTGAGGCGACGGTGTGTCACGCGTGCCAGCCACACTTGTGCCAGCACCAGGAAAAAGATCGCTGCAAGCAAGCCCGAAAGTGGGAACAGCTGCGGGAATGCTAAGCGGCGCTGCTCTGTGGACACCTGGCCGCGCGTGATGTCGAATAAGCGCGACGCCATCGGGAGCAACTCTTCGCGCATCAATGCCGAGGCATCAGACATATAGGCCGCGCCAACGGGGTTGCCCATCCGGTTATTAGTGCGCGCTGTTTCTATCATGCCGGTATATATCGGCACTTGGCGTTGAATTTCAACCACCAAACCCTGGACCTCGTCAGCTGCTTCAATCTCCGAATCTGCCGCATAAGAAAGCACCAAGTTCGCAGCCAAGACGGCTCTGTCGATCGCAGCGTTATAGGCAGCGCGCTCCTCCGCAGTTTCTACCCCGCTGTCCACGAAGCTGGTCGTAGCAACGGTGTCGGCCTGTGAGAGCGAGGTGTACAGCACGTGCGTGGAATTACTCATCGGTTCAGTTGCTGTGACCAACGTGTCCAGAGACGCTTGGCGCGCCGCCGATGACTGCGACATCGCTGAACCCGCAGCGAACAGGGCAAGCGTCAAAAAGACGGTACCTGCCACCATCGTGCCTGGTGTGGTGGACACAAAAGACCACGTGCGCCACGCCCATTGCGCCGGCATGCTAAACGATTCGCCGAGCCGATCTTTCCACGATTTGTGCTGCGGTCGGTCATGAATCCGGTCCAGCCAAGCGTCTTCCCCGATCTCGTGTTCGTGGAAATCGTCCGGCCCGTCGGGGCCGTCGGCAAGTGCGTCGTCGTGAAGCGCAGCAGCGATAACGTTGTCGAGCTCACTGTCTGGGCTCGACGCATGATCTGGTGTGCTGCGCCTCATACTTGTACCCTATCGTGACCTAGTCGGTGATGACCACTTGGAGGTTCCTGCAAAACCTCATTTAAGGCTACTCTGGAATTCATGATTGGTGACGGCAATGGCTGGCTTGACGGTCCAGGTGGTGCGCGGCTGTGGGGCCGCTACGGTGCCGCCGGGCTATTCCTGCAGGCTGGGAACCAAGTGCTGCTGCAACACCGCGCTGAATGGACCGCCAACGGGGGCACCTGGGCACTACCCGGTGGTGCCCGCGACAGCCACGAAACACCCGTGGAGGCTGCCCTCCGGGAGGCCAAGGAGGAGACCGCGCTCGACCAGGATCTAGTGCGAGTCACCGGCGCGCTCATCACGGCCGGACCGTTCGCATCAGGCTGGAGCTACACCACAGTAACCGCGCGCACACGAAACGACGAACAGATTCCGCTCACTGCGAACGAAGAATCCTTGGAACTGCGTTGGGTTGACCTGGAAAATATTAACGAATTACCGCTATTACCTGCGTTTGAACGCTCGCTGAAGCAAGTTTTATGGCACGCTAGTACCCATGATTGAAATACGCGGCCTGACAAAGCGATACGGTCAGGTCCAGGCGGTCAATAACCTCACTTTTGATGTGAATCCGGGTGTGGTTACAGGCTTTCTGGGCCCCAACGGTGCAGGTAAAACCACCACGATGCGGTTGATTTTGGGATTGGATGCTCCCACCGCGGGCATCGCCACCATCAACGGCAAAAAGTATCGTGACCTGAGCAAACCACTACAAATCGTGGGAGCGCTACTCGACGCAAAAGCCACGCACCCCAACCGCTCTGCACGCAGCCACTTGCTGTGGATGGCCCGGGCATCGGGGATCAGCTCCTCGCGTGTCGACGAAGTACTTGCCCTCGTGGGGCTGTCCGATGTCGCCAGGAAAAAAGCGGGTGGCTTCTCGCTAGGGATGGGCCAGCGACTTGGGCTAGCCGCCGCAATGCTGGGCGACCCAGAAATCTTGATCCTCGACGAACCGGTCAACGGTCTAGACCCCGAAGGGATTCGGTGGGTCCGCGGCCTGCTGCAGTCGCTGGCGAAGGAAGGCCGCACCGTCTTGGTGTCGTCCCACCTGCTGTCCGAAATGGCGTTGACTGCCGAAGACCTCGTGGTGATCGGCCGTGGCCGACTGGTAGCCGATACCTCGGTGCGCGAGTTTATTAAGGATCACTCCACCGTGACCACCGTGGTGCGCACCCAGCACTACGAAGAGTTCAAGTACGCCCTCAGTGTTGAAGGCATCGCCTTCACGGAGGCCCGCGACGCGGAAAACCGCCCCACCCTCGAGATCGCCGACCACGGTTCGGACGAGATCGGTGCCCTTGCCTACTCCACTGGAGTCATGCTGGCAGAACTGGCAGAACGCCAAGCATCGCTCGAGGACGCATTCCTCCAAACCACCGAGGATTCCGTCCAGTACCAAGGCGGAGTTGGACAGCTACCTGCAACCACGCAGACCGAAGGGGAGGCCAAGTAAATGATCGTGCGAAACATGCTTGCTGAATGGACAAAACTGCGCACCACCGCCTCGTTCTGGTGGACCACCGCACTCATCCTCGCGTTCACGATCGGCTGGACCATCCTGTTCGCCGCGCTCGACAGTGCGGAAATGCCGGTCTACGAAATATTGCTGGTCAGCTCTGGCTTCTACACCTTCTCGCTGGCTGTGATCATGATCCAGGCGATCATGATTGTCACCACCGAGTACCGCTTCAAAGTCTCCGGCACCAACTACCAAGTCACCCCACGGCGGTGGGAAGTAGCGGTGGCAAAACTGCTGCTCTACGTCATCATCGCGATGGCGCTCACATTTATCACACTGGTGATTTCCTACACGGCAGGAGATGCAATTGCAGAACACTCCGTGGAATGGACCAGCAAAGAAACAGCTCAGCGCAGCTTGTGGGTGTTGCCGTTGGCTGTGGCTATGGTTGTGGTCTTTTGTCAGGGCATCGCCTGGATCATCCGCCAAACCGCCGGCGCTGTGTCACTGGTGCTGGTGTGGTGGCTCATCCTCGAGGGCATGTTCAACCTCATCCCCAAGGTTGGCAGAGACATCTACAAGTACGCACCCTTCAATAACCTCAGGCAGTTTGTTATGGATCTGCCCAGCACCGATTGGGGTATCTGGACCTCGTTTGGGATTTTCTCCGCGTTTGCCGCTGTCTTCTGGGTTATTGGCCTGATCCTGCTGGAAAAGCGCGACGCCTAGGGCTTTGTCGATAAGCGACGAGCGGATTGGGTTTCCCGCTGGTCAACGCATGAACCGCCACACCAAAGCCAATAAAGTGATACGATTCACAGTGAAGGCACCCAAGTGTCGGATATTATCATTACACTTAGGGATGAAACCCGTCCTAGAACACACAACTCAAGGAGTTTGTCACATGGTCGATTTGAAAGCTACCCCCTATAACCTCGATGACGAGGCTGTGAAGTGGGTTGAAGAAACTCTCGCAAACATGACCGACGAAGAAAAGATCGGTCAGCTCTTTATCAACATGGGTTCCTCGCGCACCGAGGAATACCTCAAGGATGTCCTGGATAACTACCACATTGCTGGTGTCCGCTACCAAAAAGGCCCGGCCGACGAGATCTGGGAACAGAACCGCATCCTGCAAGATAACGCAAAAATTCCTCTGCTGATCGCAGCGAACACCGAGGCAGGCGGCGACGGTGCTGCTAACGACGGCACTTACGTTGGTTGGGAAGTCAAGATTGCTGCTACCGACGATCCAAAGTACGCCTACGAGATGGGCCGCATCTCCGGGCTCGAGGCATCCGCTATCGGCTGTAACTGGTCGTTCGCGCCGATCGTTGATTTGAATAATAACTGGCGCAACCCAATCATCTCCGTTCGCACCTGGGGACAAGACCCAGACATGACACTCGAGATGTCCAAGGCCTATATGAAAGGCA
The DNA here is from genome assembly GCF_900187295.1 of Corynebacterium cystitidis. Taxonomy (NCBI): domain Bacteria; kingdom Bacillati; phylum Actinomycetota; class Actinomycetes; order Mycobacteriales; family Corynebacteriaceae; genus Corynebacterium; species Corynebacterium cystitidis. The sequence continues at coordinate 124,033 of NZ_LT906473.1, forward strand.
TCATGGAGCACAACATCATGCCTGCTGCGAAGCACTGGCCTGGTGACGGCATCGACGAACGCGACCAGCACCTCTCATCGGCTCCGAACTGGCTGTCCATGGAAGAATGGGACGAAACCTTCGGCAAGGTGTACAAGGGACTTATCGACGCTGGCCTGCCGTCCATCATGGCTGGCCACATCGCTCTGCCTTCTTACCAGAAGCACTACAACCCGGAGATGACCGATGAGGACATCATGCCGGCAACCCTGTCTTACGAGATCACCACCCAGCTGCTGCGTGAGAAGCTTGGCTTCCAGGGTGTTGTGGTCACAGACGCATCCCACATGGTGGCGATGACCGGTGCAATGCCTCGTCGTGAAGTACTGCCAACCGCCATCATGGCTGGCTGCGACCTCTTCCTGTTCTTCAATGACCCAGAGGAAGACTTCAACTGGATGATGGAGGCATACAAGGACGGTCGACTCACCGAGGAGCGCCTCAACGAGGCAATCACCCGCACTTTGGGCCTGAAAGCAAAGATCGGCCTGCACAAGATGAGCCGCGAAGACATGCTCAAGCCGAAGGACGAGGCAATGGCCACCATCGGCCTGCCAGAGTCCGAGGCTGTCGCAAAAGAGGTTGCGGACAAGGCGATTACCCTGGTCAAGAATCAGGACAAGCGCTTCCAGCCTCTGCCCATCTCCCCAGAGAAGCACAAGCGTGTGCTGATCGTCCCAATCGAGGGCTCCCCGAACCCGATGGCATCGCTTGGCGGTGGCTCCGGCCGTCCAGCCAATAAGTTGGCCGAGAAAATGGAAGAGCGCGGCTACGAGGTGGAGGTCTTCGAAACCCTGCTGGATAAGGCTAAGGGCAAAGGCGACGACGAGCTGGCCAAGCTGGTCATGAGCGCTTACGAGGGCAAGGCTCCAATCTCGGATATCACCGACAACTACGACCTGGTCATCTCTGCCGCGAAGGTTAACGGCTTGATGCAGCCGATCGAGCGTGTGTACTGGCCATCCACGAAGGGCACCATGGATATCCCATGGTACGTCCACGAGGTACCCACCATCTTCATCTCGTTCGCGTGCCCCAACCACCTGCCGGATGTCCCACAGATCAAGACGTTCATCAACGCCTACGACGACAAGGACTACACCTTGGACGCAGTGCTGGACAAACTAGAGGGCAAGTCTGAGTTCACCGGTGTCTCGCCTGTCGACGCGTTCGGTGGCCTGCCGGATTCTCATATCTAAAACAACCACCCGCAACGATCACCCGCAACGACAAGGAGACACAATTATATGTCTGACAAGATGCCAGAGCGCGCACAGGTCCTCCTGGATCTGGAGCCAACTTCCGAGTTTTTCGTAGGTATTGACTCCGATGGCTGCGCCATGGACGCCATGGACATCAAGCATTACGAGTGCTTCACCCCGTCCTATATCAAGGGTTTTGATTTGCAGGCTGCATCCACGCTTGTGCGTGAGACCGCCCTGTTTGTGAACCTGTACTCCACCACGCGTGGCACCAACCGTTGGGTTGCGCTGTCTCGCTTGTTTGACCTGCTGCGCGACCGCCCAGAGGTTAAGGAGCGAGGGGTGGAGGTCCCGCAGGGCGATGACCTGAAAGCCTTCCTGGATTCTGGTTACCCGCGTTCCGACGCAGGTATCGCCAATTATGCTGCTGCCGGCAACGTTTCGCCAGAGATCCAGAAGTGCATCGAGTGGGGCGACCTGGTGAATAAGATGATCGCTTTCATGGTCAAGAACGCGGCACCATTCCCGGGTGCTCGTGAGGCCATGGAAGAGATGCAGGAGAAGGGCGTGGACCAGCTGGTCGTGTCAGCTACTCCGCTTGAGGCGCTCGACCGCGAGTGGAATGAGCACGGCCTGGCCCAGTACATGAAGGTTATCGCTGGCCAAGAGATGGGTTCCAAGGCGGATCACATCCGCTACGCCGCGAAGGGCAAGTACAAGGATAACCACATCATGCTGATCGGCGATGCCCCAGGCGATCGTGACGCAGCATTCTCCGAGGGTGTCCTGTGGTACCCAATCCTGCCGGGTAAGGAGAAGGAATCGTGGGCTCGCTTCCGCGAGGAGGCCCTAGACAAGTTCCTCAACGAGGAGTTCGAGGGCGAGTACCAGCAGAAGCTTGTCGACGAGTACAACGCTTTGCTGCCTGAGCTCCCAGATTGGCCAACGTTTTCCGGTAACAACCGCTAACGTCAACCGCTAACGTCAACTAGTAAGAAGGCCGCCCTCCGGGGCGGTCTTTGCGTTTCGCTTAATAACGAGCGCCCTGCAGCGCCCTGTAGCGCCCTCTAGCGCCCGAGCCTTACTGCAACGCGGAAGTCAGTTTCATCACGTTGTCGATGTAGCGCCTGGTCCACGGCCTTGCGTTCCACTCGTCGAGGGTGAGTTCACCGCACACGCGTAGGTAGTTCTCTGCAAGCTCAGCGATGTCATTGAGCAATGACCCTTCCACAACCATAAGCGTGTTTTCGTAGTTAAGTTGGAAAGAGCGCATATCCATATTCGAGGAGCCAATTACTGCCACGCACGAATCTAACCCGGGGTCCGCGATGGCAAACTTGGTGTGCAGAATATACGGTTCGGGAAATTCCCAGATTCGCACCCCGGCTTCCAGGAGTTGCTGGTAGTAGGCGGATTGGGCGTGGTGGACCATGAACTGGTCCGCCTTTTCACCCACGAGGAGATCCACGCGCACTCCGCGGTGGCAGGCGGTCTGTACCGCCCCGAGCAGTGACTCATCCGGCACAAAATAGGGCGAACAGATCACCAGACGCTCGCGGGCGTGGTACATCATCGAGTTGAACAATTTAAGGTTCGGCTCGGATGTGTAGCCAGGCCCCGAGGGGATGAGCTGGAGCACGTTGAGGTCGGCGACACCAGGGTCCTCGTCGCGGGGCGGTGTGATCTTCATGGTTTCGCCGGATTCGGTGTACCAGTCCACGGCGAACATCGCTTCGAGCGAGGTGACGATCGGCCCGGTCAGCTCCACCATCACGTCGATCCACTGCCGCCCAGCTTTGACATGGTTTTTCATCAGGTAGGAGCGGTCGATGAGGTTGTAGGAGCCCATGAATGCCACGCGCCCGTCCACAATCACGACCTTACGGTGATTGCGCAGGTCGGGGCGTCGGAAACGACCCCGCCAAGGCAGGAGTGGCATCATGAGTTTCCAATCAACGCCGATCTTATCGAGGTGCTTGCGGAACGCGTAGCGGCGCGGGTACTTCCATGACCCGATGTGGTCGAACATGAGGCGCACCTTCACTCCGCGTTTCACTGCGCGTTCGAGTGCATCGTAGAAAGCAGCGGTGGTGTCATCCCACGCTTGGATATAAACCTCGACTGAGACGTATTCTTCGGCAGTGTCGATAATTTCGGCCATCCGCAGCATTGTTTTTTCGTAGTCGCTCCACAGCGCTTTGACGTGGCCGTGCAGTGCGGGGTTGCCGGTGAGGCGCCGGTTGAGCTTGATGATGCCGTCGATTTCATCGGAGTAGGCGGTGCCGTCGGGCACGTCGGGTACGTCGCGTTGGACGTCTTCAACCATTACTTGCGCTTTGTGCTGGATGCGGTGGCGCCGGCGATTCACATAGGTTGAACCTAAGATCAGGTACAGGGGCAGGCCCACTACTGGCAAGAACAGGATGAGCAGCAGCCACGCATTCGCTGACCCGGGTTTGCGGCCTTCCGGCACGATGCCGATGGCGGCGATCTTGATGGTGTATTCAACGAAGAAGCCAATCCACTGCCAGGTGGAAAAATTAGCGAAGAAATCGAGTATCACGTTAGCGGACCTCGTCGAGACGTACAGCGGAAACATCGTAATCCGCGATCACCAGTGTGTGGTCTGAGGCACCTTTGCCTTCCCGTTCGTGCTTATCGACGAACACGTCCCCGACTTTCTTGGCCAATGGTGGCGTGGCTAGTTGGAAATCAATGAGCATGCCTTCGTTTTTCTGGAAGCGCATTCCTTTGTAGTCCCAGTAGGAGTAGTCGTCGTTATGCGTGATTTCTTCTAAGCCTGCCTCAAGCAGCATCTGGAAGGCTGCGCGTTCGGGTTCGGTGACGTGCGTTTTTCCTTCGAAGAAGCCGATATCCCACACGTTGTCGTCGCGTGGTGCGATGTTGAAATCGCCGCAGAACACTTGCAGCTGTGACGGGTTAACGGTGTTGGCCAGTTCGTAAAGGAAGCGTAATTTGTAGTCATAGTGTGGGTCACCAATTTCGCGCCCATTGGGTACGTACAGGCTCCACACGTCGATTCCGCCGCAGGTTGCACCGACTGCGCGGGCTTCACGGGCTTGTTCTTGTGTGGGGTCTTTGTGAAAGCCGGGTTGGCGGTCGAAGTGGTCGCGGACGTTATCCAGGCCTACACGTGAGGCAATGGCAACACCATTCCACTGGTTGTAGCCGACATGGGCAACCTCATAACCGGCGGCGTGGAAAACGGCATAGGGGAATTTATCGTCGGCGACTTTGGTTTCTTGCATGGCCAAAACGTCAATGTCGTGGCGCTTAAGAGCTGCGATGATGCGGTCGGCGCGGGTGCGGACAGAGTTGACATTCCAGGTGGCTATGCGCATGGGCTGTATTCTACCTACCCGCTGAGGTGATTTGCGCGAGCTCTGGTGTGCTGTGGTGGCTGTGGCAGCTGTGGTGGCAGCAGAGAAACTCACAGCCAACCACGCTCGCGGGCGAGGGTAAAAGCTTGGAAACGATTCGCTGCGCCCACCTTTGACATGGCCGAGGACAGATAGTTTCGTGTTGTTCCTAGCGTCAGGTGGGCGCGGTGAGCAATCTCTTCTACCGACGCGCCTTCACCTGCCAGTAACAAAAGCTCCGCTTCACGCTCAGTCAAGGGAGAATCATTTGCGTCAATGGTCAAAGCCGCCAGCTCAGGGTCGATATAGCGCCTACCCGCGTGGACCGAGCGGATAGCATCAGCAAAAGCATCCGATGAGCTGGTTTTGGGCAAGATTCCGGCGTGAGGTAACCAGCACTACCGGTAAGTCCGTTTGCTGTGCTAATGCAATACCGTCGAGGTCACCACCAAGCTGGAGATCCGTGACCAAAACATCAGCTTGGATGGAGCTGTGCTGAAAATCCTCCGCAGAATAAAACACTCCTGCTATCTGTAGGTCATCTTCCAGGCTAAACAGTGTGGCCAGCGAGTCAGCCACAAGGACCTCATCATCAACTAGGGCGAACCGGATCATAGGTGAAGCTCCACTTCAAAGGTTGTGGCAGTGTGCTCTACTGCGATAGTTGCGCTGATTGCTTGTGCTTGGCGCCGTAAACTGTCCAGACCCTGGCCGCCGTGCGGTGTGGAGCCGCCGTGCGCCTTACTGAGTGGCCCTTCGCTGCCTGACTCACGCGGCTTATTATTGGTGGTAGCAATACCCTGTGAGGTGAGCGTGATTCTCACCCACGAGGCCATGGAGTGACGCAACACATTGGTGGCGGTTTCGCGGATGAACCACGCCGCAACCTCCCGGGCGTGCTCAGGAATCTCGGGCGCGGCCCCCTCAGAGGTGACCGCGATTCCGGCCTCCTTCAGTACAGAAATCGCGCTTGCAAGTTCTTTTGCAAGGTCAGGGGCTGGTACCCCTGGACAACTTGCCGCATATCCCCGGCAGCTTGGTCAGTGAGCGTGCCTACTTTGACATCAGTACGGTGTGTGAGTTCAACGTTTTCTAAAACTTCGGTGATGGGGCGTGGGTTGGAACACAGCCCAGCCCACATGTGCATCGTTTCTTCGACAGTGAGCTGTTGTGGCAGACCACCAGATTGCAGCATGATGCCTAAGTGGGGGCGGATGTGGTGTCGGTCGTTCAACGGGTCGAGGCCCATGATGGTGACTGTTCCACCCGAGGGGCGGGCTAGGCCTTCGATCAGTTCTAGGGTAGAGGTTTTTCCTGCTCTGTTGGTTCCTAGTAGACCGTAGACTTCGCCTTGTACACTTCGAAGGATATGGGGTGTACTGCGGTGAAAGCACTTTTCCACGCCCGTAGGTGCGTGTGAGGTCGTCGACCTTGATGATGGTATCTCGCATAGTTTCCACTGAGCTTGATTGCTGTTTGTCCTGGTAGAGCCATCTGTCACTGGTGTAGATGACATTTGTCATTACGTGGTACCCAGGGGATCTGGCAGCTCTGGGGCTTTTAGATGGTTGAAAGCGGGATCCTGTGCCGCGCCGCTCGGTTCGCATTCCTGAGTTCGCATTCCTGGGTTCGCACTTTAGACTGAATGCCACTTGACCTGCAAAAATGATAATGACAATATGTCCCAATTGGTTAGAATGCGAACCCAGGATTGCGAACTTCGCCCAGCGTAGTGACAACCCCAGCTCGCCTGGCGATGCCCGCCAGCAACGCGCACAACCCACTTGAGCGGCTAACCAAAACACCCAAGCACACGATCAAACCGGGCGCACGCACCGTCACCCACGTTCTACTGTCCTGACCGTGGTGTTTAGAAAGTCTGGAGGTCAAGTCCTGGGTGGCCATAACAGTCTTGGGGGCTGGGGCTGAATTGCGGATTTGGCGGCCAAATTGGCGGCCGAAGAGTTCCCTCAGTTCCCTAATCCAGGCGCACTACTTTTGAAGCGTGCGTCTTTCGTGTCCTGTGTCCTGCGCTGCAGGCGTCCTGCAGTTTTCCACCGAGAATGTGCAGACTAGTGATCGGCGCCCAGGTGATCAGCATCCAAGCTGGCGTAGCGGTGCCGGTGGTGCTCCACAAAGCCTAGCTTTTCGTACAAGCCTATCCCGGCCTGGTTGGTGGAAATAACTTGTAGGTAGGCATGAGTTGCTTGTCGACGAACACCCCACTGAAGCATCTCTGAGCCCAGACGGGTGCCGAGTCCTTGGCGGCGGTAGTCCGGTGCCACTTCAACGGCGGAGTATCCAAGCCAGCGACGACCATCAGGGCTTTCAGTGATGGTGCCGCGGGTGATGGCAACGGTGTGGCCGTCGGTGTTGAGCAAACGCCCAAAGCCGAGTTCGCCTTCGATGGTTTGAGATAGTTCACGGAGCGCTTCCACTGGCAGTTTTTGGCCTCGGAAGTGGTACATGCCCAGCCAGTCTTGGTCAGGTTCTGCATCGATGCGGAACGTGTAGTGCTGGTTATTGTGCCCGCTTGGCGGTAGGGTATCGTGCCCGCGAGGATCGAGCGGGCACGTCATCACAAGGATCTCTGGTGATAATGTCCACCCTTCGTGCTGGGTGACCCACTTTTCAGCAGCAGCCCCAATGCGTTCAGGGATCAGCAGTTGGACGGGCATGTCGCGGGCGCGGTAGAACTCGGTGATCTCATCGATCGGCAGCGGCTGGAATCCTACCGACCTGCCCAAGGGTGTGGCAGAGTTGGAGCGCTCAGCGATCTCGTGGCCAGCGCGCGCCAGCCAACCGCCACACCACTGCTGTTCGCGGCCCGGAAAGGCCAGCGCGGTCGCAGTTTCAACAGCACGAATATCGGAGTTGCGGACCCGCCGAGGGCTCAACCGCTTAATAATGTGCAGCTCTTCAGGGGTGATTGCAATCGTCGGCAAGCTCGAAGGAAACCCCCCGACTTCCTGCGGTCGGATGACCAGCGGGTCCACAGACTCGACGTGGCCGATCACATCAGAAAAATGCTCGCCGATCTTGCGGCGTACCACCACGCGTTCGCCGACGGCGACCTCGTCGGAGCGGAAAATTCGCGACATTAATCTCTCCAGAACCGAAGGTTCTAGTGTCCGAAGGGGTCCTTATCGACCCCCGGCATCCACGTCCGCCCCGGTTCGGTCCACTGGTTGGCTTTCACCATCTTTTTCGCCTGCCGCTTGTACCGGCCGGTGAGTACATCAAGGTAAGTGAACCCGTCGAGGTGGCCCATTTCATGCTGCAGGCAGCGCGCGAAAAAGCCGTGGCCTTCCACTTCTACTTCGTTGCCGTTTTCGTCGAGGCCGGTGCACTTTGCCCAGTCGGCACGGCCCGTCGGAAAGCCCTCGCCCGGCACGGAAAGGCAGCCTTCGTCGTCGGAGCCGTCGTCGGCGGGCATGGTCTTGGGGATCTCACTGGTTTCCAGCACAGGGTTAATCAGGGTGCCGCGGCGGATTTCACCGTTATCAGGGCAAGCGTAGACAAAAATGCGCTTGTTCACACCGATCTGGTTCGCCGCCAAGCCGACACCATTGGCGGCGTCCATGGTCTCGTGCATGTCCGCGATGAGTTCCTGCAGGTCCGCGATAGGTTCGGTGACTTCTTCGCAGCGATTGTGTAGGACTGGGTCGCCGTGGATCACGATTGGTCGAATGGTCATGCCCTACAGTTTAGGCATGCCGAATGAGCTTAACGACGATGACCTCTCCCTGCTCGACTTCGAAGCGAGGGCTCCGCGTTCCGTGGGGGCGAAAGAAGATGCGATCCGACGCGAGCTAGGCATGAGTGCGGTGCGGTATTACCAGCGGTTGAACATGCTTATCGACGATCCACTGGCCCTGGCCGCTCGCCCGCAATTAGTGCGGCGCTTACAGCGTGTCCGCGACGGAAACAGAGGCGAGAGTGATTAATGTTGCGTGTGTGACTAAAGAGAACAATATTGATGACTTCTTCGATAATGCTGACTATGACGTTGACAGCGGCGGCGACAACGATGGCGTAGCTGCCTCCCACGAAACCGCATCCGCCTCCACCGGTGCTGCGGCAGGTGGCTCTGCTGGTGCTGCGGCGGGTACCTTCCCCTACCGTGGCCTCGCCATGATCCTGATCGCCGTGGCCGTAGCCCTAGGCCTCTGGGCGCTCTACGCCTTAACCCAAGGTGGTGGCGCAGAAAATAATGCTGCCTCCGGCCAGTCCAACTCCACCGCCACCGCAGACAAAAACCCCGGTGCCGCAGCTGGCAACGGTGCTGCCCAACCAGGCACCAACCAAGACCCGAACGCCCCCGCCCAGCCTGGCCAACCTGGCGCTCACAACACTAACGGCGCCCCGGGCGCTGAGGGAGCCTCACACACCGCCCCTGAAGGTGCAGCAGCTCATGGTGCGCGCGACGGCAACGCCACCAACGGAGCGTCGGAAAGCAACCAAGACGCAGGCGCCGCAGCCGCACCGAAAGCTGACGTGGTGAATGTGTACAACAACTCCACGATCACGGGGTTGGCTGCGAATGTGTCGCAAAGCCTGCGCGCCGACGGAGTAGACGTGGGCGTAGAATCCGGCAACATCCCCGAAAGCCAAATGGTGCTGGCGGAGACAACCGTGTTCTTCGACCCCGCCGTCGAAGGCGCTGAAGATAAAGCTCGCGAACTGGCAGACCGGGTCGGTGGAGTTGCCCGCGCCAATGTTGATACTCTGCCTCAAGAAGCAACTGAGGGTGGAGCACTGACCCTCGTACTGACAAGGCAGGTAAACCTCTAGTGGATCCATACCGGGACTTTGCGCGCTCACCTGAACCAACACTAGGCGTGGAATGGGAAATCTGTCTGATCGACCCCGACACACGCGACCTCGTGCCGTTCGCCGTCGAAGTCATCGAGGAAGTTGAACAACGCAACCCCGGCCTCCACCTAGAACGCGAGTTCCTGCAAAACACCATCGAACTAGTCACCCCGGTGTGCCACACCGTGCCCGAAGCCGTGGCCTACTTGGATAACACGCTGGGCAAAATCCGTGAAGTTACAGACGAACGCGGCCTGCGCCTGTGGGCCAGCGGCGGCCACCCGTTTTCCGACTTCCGCGAACAGCCCGTCAGCGCGAAAATGACGTATGCGGAAATCATCAACCGCACGCAGTACTGGGGCCAGCAAATGCTGCTGTGGGGCATCCACGTGCATGTTGGTGTACGCCACGAAGACCGCGTGTGGCCCATCATTAACGCCCTAATGACAAAGTACGCCCACCTGCTGGCGCTGTCCGCTTCCTCGCCGGGCTGGGACGGGCTAGACACCGGCTACGCCTCGAACCGTACCATGCTCTACCAGCAACTTCCCACCGCCGGCATGCCGTACGAGTTTGGCAGCTGGGCCGAGTGGGTCCAATTCATGACCGACCAGCGCACCAGCGGGGTGATCAACCACACCGGCTCCATGCACTTTGACATCCGGCCGGCCGCCAAATGGGGCACCATCGAGGTGCGCATTAGTGATGCCACCTCGAATTTGCGCGAGCTTGCCGCCATCGTGGCCTTAACCCACTGCCTGGTGGTCTACTACGATTCGCTTATCGACGACGGCGTGGACCTTCCCGTGCTGCAACCCTGGCACAACACCGAAAACAAGTGGCGCGGCGCCAGGTACGGGCTGGAAGCGCTGGTGATCACCTCGCGTGACACCGATGAGCGCTGGGTCACCGAAGAACTCGTTGAGTTAGTCGATGATCTGGCGCCGGTTGCCGAGCGCTTGGGCTGTGTCGAGGAGCTCCGGCTGGTCCTGGAAATTTTAGAGCGCGGTGCCGGCTACCAGCGCCAACGCCGCATTCACGATGTGACCGGCGACTGGCGTGCAGTAGTGGACGCCACCTGCGACGAGATGGAGCAGCTGGTCTGGCGGCCGTAGGGGCAACGAGATCGTGCCTTCTGAAGTTGCTTGTCTAGTTGCCCGGATAGCGCGCGGCTCGTGCCCTGGATAGCGCGCGGCTCGTGTCGCGGATAGCAGTGTTCGAATTCCTTAGTTCGCAATCTAGAGTTCGCATTCCTCGGTTCGAACTCTAGCCCTTTTGCAACGGTTTCCATTAACGTTTGTGCTGCTAGAGGGTGTGGGCAGGGGAGTTGGCATGCAAGGACGTCGAACTCAGGACTTCGAACTCAGGACTTCGAACTCAGGAATGCGAACCCAGGAATGCGAACCGAGGACTTCGAACCGAGCCTACTCACAGACCCAGCAGCACCCAGCAGCACCCAGCAGCACCCGGCAGCACCAAGCAGCACCAAGCAGCGCCACTCACCACCCAGCACCACCCAGAAGTGCCTGGTTTCCCGGCTCGAGTAGCGCACTCGCACGAAGTGTGCCACTCTAGAACACATGGGGGAGAAATTCTCGGGGGAGTATATTTTGTCCCAGTTTGTCAGCACCCGTTCTCACGCTTTTCGGGTGGGAAACCGCTTCGCGGATCCGGGCGACAAGCTGGTGAAAGTGTCGACACAGTGGGCGTTGCCGTCGTTCGTTGTTGAGGGCATGCCGTGGTACCAGCGCCGTTGGGCGACGGCGGTCGCTCATGGTCGCAGTGGTAAGAGCAGGGTGCTCATGGGGCGTTCGGCCGGTCGCGTGCTTGGCATGTGGGTGATCGGCACGTGGCCTGATGAAGTGGTAGAGATTGCCACGCCGAACATGTCGCCGTCGCCGAAGCACAAGTGGGCTCCAGGCTCTGTGCAAAGGAAGGCGCAGTTGGCTCAGGGGGATGTCGTCGTTAAGCACGATGTGCGTGTGACGTCACCGGTGCGCACCGCGGTCGATATTGCGCGGTTACACGGTTTCCGGGAGGGGCTGGTGGCGTTGGATTGGTTGTTGCGTTCCACGAAATACTCTAAGCAGAACGTTGCAGCCTGCATCAATTCGTTGGGCCGGGCGAAGGGGATCAATACTGCGCGCCGGTGCCTGAAGTATGCGGTGGACACGTCGGAGTCACCGTATGAGAGTTTCGCGCGCGCCATTTTGATTGAGGCGGGTTTGGTTCTGCGGACGCAGGAGTGGGTGCTCGGCGGGGTGCGCACGGACCTGTTTACTGATCCGTCGGTGTGTGTCGAAGTGGACGGCGACGGCAAATATAAGGACACCCCCGAGTTTACGATCCAGGAGGAGCGGGCCCGCGAGCGGCGCATGATGAACGCGGGTTTCGCCGTTGTGCGCACCACGCCGAAGGAGTTGCACCAGGCGCCGGCGAAGTTCGTCGATGACGTGCGGCGCGCGATTGTGCGTCAGCAGCGGGCCGCTTAACGCTTTACGACGAGCGCTTTACGACGAGCGCTGAACCGCGCGACCCTACCCCTTTTTGGCGCGGCGGGGACGGTGGTCGGCGGGGGCGTCGTTACGCGACATGGCCTTTTTCGAGCCGTAGAGCGCTTCTCGACGCGACACGCGCCCCAAGCGTTGTGCTGTGACCGGGTTGGTCATGAGCGCAAAGAGGATAAGAAGGACGAGCACGCCGATGTCGGATTTTTCGGCGGGGCCAAACTCGGGGGAGCCAGTCAGCCGCAATATAGTGCCGATGACCATGAGGATCAGGCCGGTGGTCTGCGGTTTGGTGATGGCGTGGATGCGGCTCATGGTGTCTTTGAACCGGATCACGCCCACGGCCGCGGAGAACACGAGGAATGAGCCTGAAATGATCAGGATCAGAGAAATAATGTCGGCAATGAGTGCGTAGGTGATGTCGGGCATGTTAGGAACCATCCCTCTTCCGGAAGCGTGCGACAGACAGGGAACCGATGAAGCCGAGCAGAGCAATCACGATCATGGCGTTGGCCACGGTGGTATCTAGAGTCCAGCAGATGTAGGTGGCCAGCGCGCATTGGAGCATTGCGACGACACCGTCCATGCCGAGCATGCGGTCCATGGAGTCGGGGCCGACCATGATGCGCCAGGTCATGATGAAGAACCCGGCTGTGAGGAAAATGGCTGCGATTAGTAGGAATGAGTTGTACAGTTCGGGATCCATTTATAGTCCCCTTTCGAAGATGGCCAGCATGCGACGTTCCAAGGTGGCCACGTTTTCAATTTCGCGGTCGATGTCTTCTTGGTCGTCGGCGTCGAGCACGTGAATCGTCCACATGCGGTTGGCGATATCGATATCGCTGACTGATCCGCCCGGCTGCAGGTTATATGCTGATGTGGCGAAGTACAGGACCAGCTCATTTGATACGCGCATAGGTACTTGCAGGATGGCGGTCTTCGGCGGATCCTGCGGACGGATCGCCAACCACGACACCTTCACGGAGGCGACGATCAGCTCGGCGACCCAGGTGAATACGAAACGGATTGCCGCAGGCCAGTAGATGCGGAAGTTGTCCATCGGCATGGCTGGCAGGGGCAGGAGCATAACGACGAGGAATCCTACCGCGAGGCCCCCAAAGAAGTTCGCCCAGGAGATCTCTCCCATGAGCAGAATCCACATTACTGTGATCCACACTATGAACGAGGGGCGGAAGCGGTTACGTAGTCCGGTCATGGCTAGCGGGTCACCTCCTCGGTGGCGGCGGGCAGCGGGATGGGTTCTGTTGTTACACCAGACATGGTCGGGGTTTCTTCCGTGCGGGTTTCCAGCGGCACACCCGGAGTGTGGCTTTCGACGATCCCCGGCACCGGCTCTGGCAGTTCATGTTTGCGCTGGCGGAGAGTGTCGGTGCCGTCGTCGAGGCGCACCTGGTCAATATTGCGGGTGGGGTTGTCGGCCCGGTCGCCCAGCACCGCTGTGCGGTAAATGTTCACGTCTTGTGCGGATTCAGCCGCGCGGCCGGTGACGCCCGAAATGGGGCCAGCCAGCACTGTCACAGACAACGAGGCGATCACGAGCGTGGCTGTGGACCCAACCATGCCGAAGGGCAGGCGGCCTACATCGCCGCGCTCTTTGAGCGTGACCGTGTCGGTGACGTCCACTAAGGGGGAGGGTTGGGCGTCGACAAGCTCGCCCTCGGGCGCGTCTTTGCGGTCGCGCCAGAAGCCCTTCGACCAGACCAACACCATGACGTAGAGGGTGAGCAATGAGGTGACCACCGCGCCGCCGATGAGCACCCACGATAACCACGAGCCTTCGTTGGCACCAGCTTCAAGCAATAGGATCTTGCCGAGGAAGCCGGAAAATGGTGGGATACCGCCCAGGTTGATCGCGGGGATGAAGTACAAGATGGCGATCACCGGCGCGGTGTACAGCAGCGATCCGAGGCGGCGCAGTGATGACGTGCCGGCCTGGCGCTCAATAAGCCCCACCACGAGGAACAGGCTGGTTTGCACCAGAATGTGGTGCACGGCGTAGAAGATCGCGCCTGATAAACCTTGCGCAGACCCCAGGGCGATCCCGAAGATCATGTAGCCGATGTGGCTGACCAGGGTAAATGATAGTAATCGTTTGATATCGTTTTGTGCCAGCGCACCCAAAATACCCACGATCATCGTGGCCAATGCCACCCACATTAACAATGTGTCCAGGGAACCGTCGGTAAACACCGCCGAGCGCATCCGAATGATCGAATACACGCCCACCTTCGTCAGCAAGCCCGCGAACACGGCGGTGACCAGCGACGGCGCGGTGGGGTAGGAGTCTGGCAACCAGGCATCAAGCGGGAATACAGCTGCCTTGATTCCGAAGGCTACCAGCAGGGTTGCAAAGATCGCGGTGCGGGTACCGTCTGGAATATCTTCCATGCGTAAGCTCACTTGCGCCATATTTACTGTGCCGACGGCGGCGTAAATGCCGGCCAGGGCGAACAGGAAAATCATCGACGACAGCATGGATACCATCACGTAGCCGATGCCGGCGCGCACACGGTCCGGTGAGGCACCCAAGGTCAGCAGCACATACGACGCCACGAGGAATACCTCGAAGCCCACATACAGGTTGAACAGGTCGCCGGCGAGGAATGAGAGGTTCACACCCATCGTCAGCAGCATGTACACCGGCAGGAATACGGCAACAGGTTCTTCCTCTGTGCCGTCGCGGATACCCTGCGCGATCGCGTACCACATCACACAGAACAACACGATGGCTGAGACGAACAGCATCATCGTCGATAAGCGGTCAGCGACCAGCGTGATGCCGATCGGCGCGTCCCAACCGCCCAACTGGAGGGTCTGGATGCCTTCAAAGTCAGTGACCAGAATCATCGACCCGTTGAGCACCATCAGCACTATCAGCGTGATGATCGCGATAGCGCGCTGGATATTAGCGTGCTTGCCGACGAGCAATGCCAAAGCTGCTGCGATCGCTGGAAGCAGGATCGGCAAAGGGATCAGATAGGGCATATGCGGCATGATGGCGTCGACGTATTGAGCAGCAACACTAGTCATCGTCGGCCTCCGTCACTGGGTCTTCAAACGAACGCGGGCCGAAGGAGTCACCCTCGGCGGTCAGGCGCCCGGTTTCTGGGTCATCGGAGGCGTCGTGGTCCGGTGCCGCCGATGCGGTCGCCGGGCGCGCAGCAATTGCCTGGTCCTCCGTGTCATCCTCGATGATGTCGGCCGTCCGGTAACGATACTGGCGGTACGCCAACGCGAGGATGAATGCGGTCATCGCCATCGAAATCACAATGGCAGTCAAGATCATGGCTTGAGCCAGTGGATCCGCGATCTGCTCGCCGTAAATTTCCGAGTCGCGGTTCATGATCGGTGGGGAACCAGCCGAGCCACCCGCCTGCAAAATCAGCAGGTTTGCGCCGTTGCCGATGAGCAGGATGCCCATGAGCATGCGCGTCATCGCACGATCCAGCATCAGGTAGGTTCCGCAGGCAATCATCGTGCCCGAGGCAAGGATCAGAAAGAGATTGGCTTCCATTTACTTCTCCTCGCTTTCCATCGTGGCAACCGTGCTGCCAGCGGTATCTAAGCTTGTGTTGGGTGTCGAGCCTGGCGCGTTGTGGTGTGCAGAGACGTGCTCCTGGAGCTGCTGTTTGCGCATCTCTTGTTCGCGGCGCCGGAACTCCGCCTTGCGCTTCATGGAACGAACACGGTCGCGTGCACGCTGCTTGCGCACCTCTTCCTCCTGGTCCAGGTGGCCGCCCATGGAGGTGAGGATGTGCAGGATGAGGCCGACAACGATGAGGTAGACGCCGGCGTCGAAAAGCAAAGCCGACGGGATGGCGATCTCGCCGATCAGCGGAAGCGTCAGTTGCGCGAAATCCGAGGTCAGCGGTGGCTGGCCACGGAACATCGGGACCACGGCGGCGATCGACGACACAATCAAGCCCGTGCCCAAAATTTTTGCTGGGTCGATCGGCAGGGTTTCCTCCAGCTCGTCGCGGCCACCCGCGAGGTAACGCAGCGTAATCGCAAGCGCAGCCACAAGCCCACCCGCGAAGCCACCACCCGGGGCGTTATGGCCCGCGAAGAAGAAGTACAGCGAGAGCGCCACCATCGATGGGAAGAGGACACGGGTGACCACATCCACCATCAGCGAGCGGTTCTGGGCCTTTTCTGAGTCCACGTCGGCGGCAAGCCAGCGTCGAGAAGTGGTGGACAAAGTGGGGCGTCGCGACGGGCGCACGAACGAGCGGGTGCGGAAGATCAGGCTGGCCACACCTGTTGCGGCGATTACCAGCACGGAAATCTCGCCGAAGGTATCCCAGGCACGCAGGTCCACCAGCAAAACGTTCACCGTATTGGCGCCGTGGCCGATTTCGTAGGCCAAGTCCGGCATGAAATCTGAGATCGGGCGGTGGGTGCGCGCAGAGATGGCAAAGACTGCCATGATCGACACCGATAAGCCCACAGCCACCGACAGCCACGCACGGAAGCGATTGTCCTGGTGATGGCGCGGTTCGATCTGGGTGGGCATCTTGCGCAGCACCAGCATGAACACCACCATGACAATTGTTTCAACCAGAGTTTGGGTCAGAGCAAGATCAGGTGCACCGTGCAGCGCGAAGATAAACGCCAGTGAGTAGCCAGTCATGCCCACGGCGATGATGCCTGAGAGGCGGTTTTCCATCTGCGTGGCAGAAAACGCCATGACAATAATGATGATCGACGCGATCGCCTGCCAGGGAGTGTCCCACAGCACCATGCGAATATCGGTGCGCTCACCCACGATCAGTGAAATCAGTGGCACCAGGATAAGCACACTAAAGATCACGCCCAAGTTGATGGTGAGGGAGCCACGCTGAGTCGAGGCGGTCAAGCGCAGCGAGAGCTGAGACAGGCCACGCAACGTGTTGTCGTACACGTCATCTGCTGAGCCCAGGGCAGGTTTTTCATCATAGAAGAACTGCAGCAAATCGCGCTTCCAGAACAACAGCGCACCCAAGGTAATAATCACCACGGTGAGCAGCAGCGGGATAGTGAACCCATGCCAGAGTGCCAGGTGTGCCGGCTCTGTTTCAGGGTAACGCACATTGAGGTGCGTGGTAATCGCGTGATCCAACCATCTCGGGAACAATCCGAAGAACACCGTCAGGGTAGTTAACACGGCAGGAGAGAACCACAACGATGGGCCGACCGGGTCCATGGTTTCCACCGCATTGGGCACTCCACTGGGAAGTTTCTTCGTCGAAAAGGCACCCCACAGAAAGTACAAAGAATAGGCCATGGTCAAGATGGAACCGACCACCACACCGAGCAGTAAGAGCTGGCCGGGCATGCCCACCAGCAGTGGCTCATTAAGTGCTGTGGTCAGGGCCGCTTCCTTCGCGATGAAGCCCAGCAGTGGAGGGATACCGGCCATGGAAGCCGCAGAAATGATCGCCAAAGCTGCGATCAACGGCTGCTTGCGCCCAAGCCCAGACAGCTCGCGGATGTCGCGCGTACCGGTAGTGTGGTCGATCGCGCCGACGGTCATAAACAAAGCGGCCTTAAAGAGGGAGTGGCTGAAGGTAAGCACGAGACCCGCTTGTAGTGCCTCCTCGGAACCAATGCCGATGATCGAAATGATAAAGCCGAGCTGGGACACCGTGCCGTAGGCCAGGATTAGCTTCAGGTCTTTCTGGCGCAGAGCCATCCACCCGCCCAGCAGCATGGTGAGCACGCCCAATGGAATCACTACGAGGTGCCAGGTGGCAATCGCGTTAAAGTCCGGCGCTAAGCGTGCGACCAGGTAAATACCCGCCTTCACCATGGCGGCCGAGTGCAGGTAGGCAGACACCGGGGTCGGTGCGGCCATCGCGCCGGGCAGCCAGAAGTGCATCGGGGCAATCGCCGACTTGGACAGTGCACCCGCCAGGATCAGGATGACAGCGGCGGTGGCATAGGGGGTTTGTCCCACAGCGTCAAACAGGGCCACCTCACTGAGGCGCCAGACACCAGTCTGACGGCCGAACAGGATAATGCCCACGAGCATGGCGAGACCACCGAGCGTGGTAACCATCAGGGCTTGGCCAGCAGCACGTCGCGACGACGCACGTTCGCCGTAGTACCCCACCAGCAGGAACGATAGTACCGACGTGATCTCCCAGAAGATGTACATCAGGAAGAAATTATCGGAGATGACCAGGCCGTACATTGCGGCGGCGAAACACACCATCTGGGCGCCAAACATAGACAAGCGCCGCGGGTTCGAGTCGAAGTATCCCCAGCAATATACAAGGACTAGGGCGCCGACGCCCAAGATAATCAAACTGAATAGTCCAGCGAGTGGGTCGAGGCGTAATTCGAGGTTGAGGTGTGCCGCAGGCATCCATTCGTAGGCGGCACGAATTTCCACACCCTGAGCGAAAGCCCCGGTGGTGAACAGGGTGACCATCCAGACGAAGCCGGCAGCTGGCACTAAAGCCAACAAACAGAAAGCAATCCGCCCCATCGCTCTGATGAGCAAGGGTGCCACAATCGTCGCGATGGCCAAGGCAACAAGCAGGGTGAGCACGTTGGGCAGCTCCTCTTGGTTTGCAGTGACGGACACGAACATCAAGCCGTGCTCAATCAACGCCCCTGCGTGCTGCCCCAGCGTCTACTTGCCCGACCTTGTTTTAGAACTCCGCATTGAGAACTCTTCGCGGAATTTCCAGACTACATAACGGCAACGGACGCTGTGTGGAACTGAGAAACACCCAAAACGGCGGCGTCAAAAGTGGCGCGGCCAACGTTTCTCACCTTACCCATAAAAAGTTCGATCCGCGAAGTGACTGTTTTATATAGGGCTAGTGCGCGCTCTGGCGCTCTTGCCAGCCCGCGCTAGCCCGCAGCAGTGATCTACTTCCCGTAGCGCTGCAAGAAACGTGCTTCGGCCACGGCGATGTGCTCGATCTCGGTGGGGTCGACGGATTCGTTAGGGGAGTGGATTGTGCACTGTGGCTCCTCTACGCCGAACAGGGCGATTTCTACCTCTGGGAACTGGTTCTGCAGCTTTGCGGTCAAAGGAATGGACCCGCCGGATCCGACTACGGCCAACTCGCTTACCCCATAGGTTTCCATCAGACATTGGCCCAGTAGTGCAGCTGCGGGCTTGTCGGGATCGGTCGAGAAAGGTTCGTTGACCTCGCTGGCCTCGAGGGTGACCTTCGCACCCCATGGCGCATGGTTTTCCAGGTGTGCCAGGAGCTTGTCGACGGTGTCTCGCACGTCCATCAGCGGTGGCACACGTAGGTTGAGCTGCGCCGACGCCGTGGCGGGTACCGCATTGACGGCCTCGGCAACCGGGGTGGAGGTAAACCCGATGACGGTGATGGCGGGGCGTGACCACACCATGTCGGCAGGTTCGTCCTCGACGGTGCCCATCAGTTGCACACCTTCTAGCACACCCGCATCCGCGCGGAATTGTGCGCGGTCATAGGGTTCGCCGTCCCATTTTTGGTCTGCTTCTACTCCGTCGATAGTGGTGCGGCCGTGTTCGTCGCGTAAGGAATCCAGGATGCGCATCAGCGCTGCGACGGCATCGGGGGCGGCACCGCCGAATTGGCCGGAGTGCACGCCTGCCTGCAAGGTGTCGACGGTGATGTTGACCTGCGCCCCGCCGCGCAACATGGTGGTGAGTGTTGGTACACCTACGGCGGCATTGCCGGAGTCGGCGATCAAGATGGCATCGGCGGCAAAAAGGTCGGGTTGGTCGTCGATAAGCGCTTCGAGCCCTTCGCCGCCTACTTCCTCGGAGCCTTCGACGACTACCTTGACACCGGCATCGAAGCCGCCGGCTTCCTTGGCTAGGCGCAGCGCTTCGAGGTGCATGACGAGGTTGCCTTTACAGTCTGCGGCTCCGCGCCCGTACCAGCGGCCGTCGCGTTCGGTCAGTGTGAATGGGTCGGTGGTCCAGGCGGCGCGGTCACCGGCGGGCACGACGTCGTAATGCGAATACAGCAGGACGGTTGGTGCGTCGCCGACGGCGTCTTTCGTGCCGATGATGGTTTTGGTTCCGTCGCTGGTGGCGTAGGCCGTGGTGTCGAGCCCAGCTTCAGTGAGCTTATCGACGACCCACTGGGCGGCGGCGGAGTGATCGTCGGCAAGCTCGGGCACTGAATGCACGGAATTGTAGGAGACGATCTGGGAAAGATTGGAAAATAGGAGTTCGCGATTAGGTTGCATAGGCCCAATTCTTGCACTCGTTGGCGCTGAGTGCTAGAAAAGGTGTTAGCACTTGAACGATCAGAGTGCTAAAAACTGATCACCGAGTGGGATGAGGCTGAAGAACACTCATCAGCCGTGCCGTCGCGGGCGCCTGCTTGGACACAGACGTAGAGTGTCGTCGCTTTTTCCACGATAAAGAGGAGCAACAAACACTATGGCAAAAATGATCGCATTCGACGAGGAAGCACGCCGCAGTCTCGAAGACGGCCTGAACACCCTGGCTGAAGCAGTCAAGGTCACCCTGGGCCCAAAGGGCCGCAACGTGGTCCTGGAGAAGTCCTGGGGCGCGCCGACCATTACTAATGACGGCGTTTCCATCGCGAAGGAAATCGATCTTGAGGATCCTTATGAGAAGATCGGCGCTGAGCTGGTCAAGGAAGTAGCCAAGAAGACCGACGATGTCGCCGGTGACGGCACCACCACCGCAACCGTTTTGGCCCAGGCGCTCGTGCGCGAGGGGCTGCGCAATGTTGCTGCAGGTTCCAACCCGATGGGCATCAAGCGTGGCATCGAGGCTGCAGTAGAAAAGGTCAACGCTGACCTGCTCGCAGCGGCAAAGGAAGTGGAATCCCAGGAGCAGATCGCTGCCACCGCTGGCATTTCCGCTGCCGACCCAGAAATTGGCGCGAAGATCGCCGAGGCAATGTACGCAGTGGGCAACGGCGAGGTGAACAAGGACTCCGTCATTACCGTGGAAGAGTCCAACACCTTCGGCGTAGACCTCGAAGTGACCGAGGGTATGCGCTTTGACAAGGGCTACATCTCTGCTTACTTCGCCACCGACATGGAGCGTGGCGAGGCAGTTCTGGAAGACCCCTACATCCTGCTGGTCTCCTCCAAGATCTCCAATGTGAAGGATCTGCTGCCCCTGCTGGAGCAGGTCATGCAGTCCGGCAAGCCTCTACTGATCATCGCTGAAGATGTTGAGGGCGAAGCACTGTCCACCCTGGTTGTGAACAAGATTCGCGGCACCTTCAAGTCCGTGGCTGTGAAGGCACCGGGCTTTGGTGATCGTCGTAAAGCAATGCTGCAGGATATGGCGGTGCTCACCGGCGGTCAGGTCATCGCAGAAGAGGTCGGCCTGTCGCTTGAGACCGCTGACCTTGGCCTGCTGGGCCAGGCCCGCAAGGTTGTGGTGACCAAGGATGAGACCACCATCGTTGACGGCGCTGGCAACAAGGAGCAGATCGACGGGCGCGTGAAGCAGATCCGCGCGGAGATCGAGCAGTCTGACTCTGACTATGACCGCGAGAAGCTGCAGGAACGCCTGGCCAAGCTGGCTGGCGGCGTTGCAGTGCTCAAGGTTGGTGCAGCAACCGAGGTTGAGCTGAAGGAGCGCAAGCACCGCATTGAGGACGCTGTGCGCAACGCTAAGGCAGCTGTTGAGGAAGGCATCCTGGCAGGCGGCGGCGTTGCTCTGCTGCAGGCTGCGAAGGGTCTTGAGGGCGATCTTGGCCTAGAAGGCGATGAGGCGACAGGTGTGAAGATCGTGCGCGAAGCACTGTCTGCACCACTGAAGCAGATCGCCCTGAACGCTGGCCTAGAGCCAGGCGTGGTGGCCGACAAGGTGGCAAACCTCCCAGATGGCGAGGGCCTGAACGCGGCAACCGGTGAGTACGTCAACATGATGGACTCCGGCATCAACGACCCAGCAAAGGTGACCCGCTCCGCTCTAGCGAACGCAGCATCCATCGCGGCACTGTTCCTGACCACTGAGGCTGTCGTTGCCGACAAGCCTGAGCCAGCAGGCGCAGCTGCACCAGACATGGGTGACATGGGCGGCATGATGTAGGACTTCGTCCTGCTGGATTGTGGCGTGCGCGGGCTTGCGTCTGCGCGTGAGCAATCTGCGCGTTACTATAAGCCCCGCTTTTCGACGAGTCACTCGCCGAGAAGCGGGGCTTCCCCCCTTTCGGGGGTGTGTGGATTTTCTTGGATCCCTCGGATTCGCGCTTCATCGTTTTTGGTGGCAATAGCGTTACAGGCAATGCGAGCTTTTAATGCAGAGTTAACTTAGCTGTGAATGTTTATGCTGGTAGAGCTAGTTGCCGATGTTCATTGAATTGAAGATTGGCAACAGATTGATAACGGCGAGATTAAGCCCGATTCAAAATTCCAGTTGGAATGGGGGTTGACCGGGCGAGAACTGTGGCACTATATTCTTCGGTGATGTCAACGGGCATCGCGTACTAGACAATTCGGGCCACCCTGAACAAGTGGCACCTTGCACAAGGAGACGTAATGGATCTTTCCGCAATCCAGGAAATTCTTGACAATCTTGCTACCTTCGGTGGCGCCATCGGTGACTTCCTCCAGAAGCCTGCTCAGATCCTGGGTCAGCTCTTCGGCTGGTTCGACGGCAAGGGTGCAGACATTGACGACCATGCCAATACCACCTCTTCTCTGCTTGGCTCCTCCGAGGCAGCTGGCAGCTCTAAGGAAGACGCGCCTGCTAAGTAAGTCCGCGCTAACTGTGGCCTGACGCGCGTTAGGCCCACCACATACATCAACTAACTTCGATGTGCCCAAACGTGCACATCACCTAATTAAGGAGTACAGCATGGCTGACGCATTTGAGACCTGGAACGCACTTTCCTCCACCGGCCTGGTTGGCGAATTCATCACTTTCTTCGAAAACGTTGGCAAGTGGTCAGGCGCAGCTTCCAAGCTGATCGGCCTGGCTAGCAAATAGCCTCTACGCTTAACGCGTAACCTTAAAACCCACCGCACGGTTCAGGTTGAACCGTGCGGTGGGTTTTAATTTTGCCAGTAATCCTGGGCGATGCTCGTTGTTCTTTAGCTACGGAAGTGTTGGCACTGATACCTGGGAGGACACTTCAGGTAGCTGACCTGGAGACGGGATCTGTGGCAACTGAATCGACGGCGCTGCGGGCAGATCAACAGCGGGCAGATCAATATACTGTGAACCTACAACCATCGCTCCTGCAACAACAACTGCGGTAATGATGCCAGCTGCGACGATGACGTCGGCGGTGGTGCCGTAAGGATGGTTATTCTCGCGGTCGTTCAGGTAGGAGCTTTTGACAATGTCGTTGGCGGTATCAATGGAGCTACGGATCTGTCCCTGGTCAAGGACGCCACTATCTTTGCCTGCCTTGAGGGATGAGCCGAACCCGCGCACGGAGCCTTCGTGTCCCTCCGCCAGATCATATTCTCGTGCTTGAGCGACGGGAAGGCTGCACAGCGTGGCGGCTGCTACGGTGGCGGCCAGGATGGAACGGTGGGTTGTTTTCAACTTGTGTTCTCCTTATGTAGATCGTAAAGGGATTCTTCAAGCTAAATATAAAAATGAGTTAAGTGCAACCTGAGGTAGAAAGATCTGGTGGCAAAGACCTGGTGGCAAAAAGATGCAGGCCGGTCGAGCGTTGGCCGGGCTGCGACTGTACCATTTGAGGTATGGCTGACCACAAGGATGACGAATTGCCGATGATCGATCTGGCCGCTACTGAAGGTTACACGGTCGACGATTCTGACGAGGATGACCCGGTCCTGCTGACCGCTGAGGGGAAACCTATTGAGACGTGGCGCGAGAATTACCCGTACGACGAGCGCATGAGCCGCGACGAGTATGAGCATACAAAGCGCCAGCTCCAAATCGAGCTACTAAAGTGGCAGAACTGGACCAAGGACACCGGTCAGCGCCACATCATCCTATTTGAAGGCCGCGATGCTGCGGGCAAGGGTGGCACCATCAAGCGTTTCAACGAGCACCTCAACCCTCGTGGCGCGCGCACCATAGCGCTGGAAAAGCCCACCTCGAAGGAGGCTACCCAGTGGTACTTCCAGCGCTATATTGAGCACTTTCCGTCTGCCGGTGAGATCATCTTCTTTGACCGGTCTTGGTACAACCGCTCCGGAGTCGAGCGTGTCATGGGCTTCTGTACTGAGTCGCAACACGCTGAGTTCCTGCGTGAGGTTCCCATGCTGGAGAACATGATTTTAGGCTCCGGCATTTCGCTGACAAAGTTCTGGTTCTCTGTCTCGCAGAAAGAGCAGCGCACCCGTTTCGCCATTCGTCAGGTAGATCCGGTCCGCCAGTGGAAGCTGTCCCCGATGGACTTGGCCAGCTTGGACAAGTGGGACGATTACACCCGCGCCAAGGAAGAACAGTTCCGTTATACCGACACCGATGAATCGCCGTGGGTGACTATCAAGTCGAATGACAAGAAGCGAGCACGCCTCAATGCGATGCGCTACATCTTGAGCAAGTTTGAGTACACGAACAAGGATCACGAGGTAGTTGGTGAGCCTGATCCGTTGATCGTGATGCGTGGACGCGAGCAGATCGGTGACTAAACTCGTCGAAATTACGCGTGACGACGACGCCGGCTGGATCTGGCGTGTGATAATGCGGCGTGCTGATAAACGCAATGCACTCAACGTGGAGATGTGCCAGCTACTCACCGGTGCGGTTGAGCGGTGCGTGGCGAATGGCGCACGGGTGATTGTTATCGCTGCGGAAGGCCCCGTTTTTAGTGCAGGAGCGGACCTTAACGAACCTGATTTTGCGGGCGAACTTTACCCTGAGTTGGAGAAGCTTTTTACCCACATTCAGCGATTACCGGTGCCAGTAATCGCCTTTATCGAAGGCCCTGCAATTGGGGCTGGCATGCTCTTGGCGATGGCCTGCGACCTGCGCGTTGCTGGACAGAGGCAAGAGATTTACTTTTCTCTGCCAGTGGCGAAGATGGCAATCGGCGTGGATGCTGCCAGCATACGCACCCTTGAACAGTTAATTGGCGGTTCGCGCGCACGGCAGATGCTCCTGGGGGCAGCTCCCTTGGACGTTAGTCAAGCGCACGAGTGCAGGTTTATCGTCGATAAGCGTGGCGACGAAGCGCTGGCCGAACTTGCTGGGAATGTTGCGCAGCTTGCTCCCCTGACCTTGCGTAACGTGAAAATGGAGTTCGCCCACGCCTGCGCCCGACCTTTTAGCAACGCAGAGCGTGACAAGGCGCGTGAGGCTGCGTGGAATTCCGCAGATCGCGGTGAAGTGGCCACAGCGAAACTTGAGCGACGACCGCCGACTTTTCGCGGGCGATAACGTGGCATAATGCAAAAAATAGGTATCCATGCCGTTAAATCGATATATTAATTGGCCACTAGTTATGTTTGAAACGAAAAGTTAGTTTATGATAGGGGGGCATGAAACCTATTAAACCTATCAAAACAGTTGGAATTGCAAGCATCCTTGCAGCAACCCTAGTGGCTGGCACCTTACCCGTTGCTACTGCAGAACCTTCCCCAAACAACCCAGATACGTCTCAGGCAGCGGAAGAGGGGCAGAGTAGTTCCTTAAGCTCCGAAGGCGGATTGTCCAGCGAAGATCGCATTCGATCCTTCATTGCGGGATCCAGCCAACTTCCTGGATCCTCGAAGTTTAGTTTGCAGGCCCTGCTCAGTTCCGTGGGGATGCCTGGCTCCAGCGCTTTCAAAGTGCCAGCCGGCATGCTGGAACCCCCAGCAAACTACCCGCACCCGATTGATGAGTCCATTACAGAAGTCAAACTGATCAATCGTGAAATCTCTCCACAATCAAGCAGTGCCGAACGGCGCAACATCGAGCGGTGGACGATTTCCTCGCCTTCCATGGGTCGCAATATCCTGGTGGACGTTCGGCCCGCGCAGAACCTTGATGAGGCCGCACCGATCGTCGTTCTGCTCGACGGTATTGAGGCCCCGATCCGGTCCGGCTGGCTGTACGGCCCCGGCGAAGAAGAGATTGATGAAACATTCGGCAACGAGAATGTCACACTCGTGTTCCCACTCGATGCGAACAGCAGCTGGTACGCCGACTGGGTAGAAGACGACCCGAAGTTGGGCCGCCACAAGTGGGAAACCTTCATTATGGAGGAAATGCTGCCCACCGTGGAAAGTGCCGAAGGGATTAACTTTAACGGCAAGCGTGCAATCGGTGGGCTCTCAATGGGCGCAACCGGTGCGATACACCTAGCGAATACTAACCCGGACAAGTTCGCAGCTACCTTCGGTATTTCCGGCTGCTACTCCACAAGCTCTGCGATAGGCAAGCAGATCATCACCTCGGTGCCTGAGTCCCGCGGGGGCAGTGTAGAAAATATGCTCGGCCCAGCAGGCTCAAAGAAGTGGAAGTTCCACGACACCGCAAGCAACCCCGAAGGCCTCCGCACGATGAAGGTGTACCTTTCCACGGCTGACGGTGGCATCGACTCGGTACCACCGATCGACGAAATGGACACCCAAACACTCCTGGTGGGATACGGCTTAGAAGTTGGTGTGAATGCCTGCACACGCGACCTGGATAAGTCCATGCGAGCCAAGGGGATGAACCACCACAAGGTGCACTACAAGGGCGTTGGGCGCCACAACTGGCGCAACTTTGAGGAAGAACTTCAGCCCGCTTGGGACCACATCCGTCCAGCGCTGTACTAGGTCTCCCGCCGATAAGCGTGGCGACGAGGCTCCGGCTGAGCTAGCTTCGACTGTTGCTGAGCTAGCTCCTTTCACCTCGGATCCTGAAGACGGCACCGTAGGTTAAATTTTGTTCATCTAAGTTACGGAATTGGCTGAGTTGGGTTCTAATACTTAGTATGAAATCACTTTTCACCGCCTCCTGTGCCGGGCTTATGGCACTCGCCCTGACCTTGGCTGCGGTTTCACCAGCTCACGCCCAGTCTAGCGAACCAAGCCTCTCCACCATCGGCTCCAGCCTGTCCAGTGAGGGCGGGTCAAGCCAAGCGTTTCGCGAAGCTATCGCCAACTCCAGCCAGCGTCCCGGCTCGTCGCTGCTTGCGATGCAGGCGGTGCTGAGTTCTGTCGGCCTGCCGGGCTCAAGTGCGCTGGGTATCCCGGACTCCTTCGTGACGCCACCTGAGGGCTGGCCCTACCCATTCGACGACACCATCACCGAGGTTAAGCTGCTCAACCGTGAAATCTCTCCACAATCGTCAAGTGCGGAGCGACGCCGCATTGAGCGGTGGACGGTGGCGTCGCCGTCGATGGGCAGGACTATGCTTGTCGACGTCCGCCCCGCCGCCAACCCGACAGGCCCGATCGTCGTTATGCTCGACGGGGTCGAGGCCCCCATTCGCTCCGGTTGGCTCTACGGCCCCGGCGAGGAAGAGATTGACGAGACCTTCGGTGATGAAAATGTCACCCTCGTATTCCCTCTCGACGCCAACGGCACATGGTACGTAGACTGGGCTGAGGATGATCCGGTGCTCGGCCGCCAGCAGTGGGAGACTTTCATCATGGCCGAGCTGCTCCCGCTGGTCGAAGCGCAGCCAGACATCTACTTCAACGGAAAACGCGCCATCGGTGGTTTATCGATGGGGGCGACAGCTGCGGTGCACCTGGCCGCGACCTACCCCGAGCTTTTCGACGCCACGTTCGGCATCTCCGGGTGCTATTCGACACTGGACCCCATTGGATACCAAATCACCAGCACTGTTGTGGAATCGCGCGGTGGCACGGTGGAGAACATGTACGGGCCTTATGGCTCTAAGCGGTGGCACCGCCACAACACCGTGGCACATCCAGAGGGCTTAGCGACGATGCCGGTTTACCTCTCTGCAGCTGACGGGGGCATCTCGCCTGTGCCATCTGAGCAGGACACCTCCACCGAAGATCTCGCAATCGGCTACATTCTAGAAAACGGTGTGCTGGAATGCACCCGCGATCTTGATAAGGCCATGCGAGCCAAGGGGATGAACCACCACAAGGTGCACTACAAGGGCGATGGACGCCACAACTGGCGCAACTTTGAACAAGAACTCCAGCCCGCCTGGGATCACATCCGCCCAGCGTTGTTTTAGTGCTGCGCCTCACTGCTACCGGACACTAGGCTCGCCCGTTTACTTAATGTAGTAACTTTAAGGGGAGTTATTGGCCGGACAGGTGAGTGGTTGGGTGTGCGCACCATCAGGATTGGAATTCTTTCTGGCGAGTAGATTTTGTGCTACATCCGCGGCTCGATGGGGTTGCCTTGCCACACGGTGCCGGCAGGCACCTGGTCGCCGCGCATCATCAGCGAACCCGGCCACACGGTGGCACCGTCGCCGACCGATGATGCCGGTAGCGCAACCGAATGCGCGGCTAACGTCGCACCCGCACCGATCTCCACGGTGTCCAGGCTCATCACACGGTCCTGAAACAGGTGCGTTTGCACCACGGTGCCGGGGCCGACAGTAGCGGCGTCGCCGACATAACACAGGTCTGTTTCGGGGAACCAGTAGGACTCTATCCACGCGCCACGCCCAATCTTCACACCAAGTGCCCGTAGTGCCACATTGAGCTCACCGGCACCGGAGGTGGGGTTTAAGAAATATGGTGCTGCGACGGCTTCGACGAAGGCGTCCTGCAGCTCATTGAGCCACACGAACCAGCTGAATAGCGGGTGGTCGCCGGCGCGGTGCGTGCCGACGCACACCCACTTCACAACTACTGTGATTGCCATCGCGAGCAGACCGGCCGCCATGAGGATGAGTCCGCCGAATGCGAATGGTGCCCACGTGCCTACAGCTTGGAGGAGGTAGTGGAACCCGCCGGCAATCGCGGCGGCGATCAGCGCGAAAGTCATCGGTGCGAGCAGGCGCATCGTTTCCACCAGGCCACGGGCGAACTTCAAACCCAGCGACGGGGCATACGTGCGTGCCTCACCAGCAGCATCTTCGACCTCGACGCGGCGCATCCGCTCCGGTGGGGACCCCCACCAGTTGGATCCAGCCTTCGCCTTCTTCGGCGTTGATGACAGCACGGCCACCAGCGAGTTCTTGGCAAGTTTGCGTCCCGGTGCGGTAATGCCGGAGTTACCCACGAAGGAGCGTTTACCTACGGTGGTATCGCCGGTCATCATCCAGCCGCCGCCGAGTTCGTAGCCGCCGATCATGGTGTCGTCGGCAAGAAAAGCGCCCTCTTTGACGTCCGACAGCGCTGGCACCATCACGGCAGTGGAGACCTCGGCGTTCTTGCCGATAGTTGCACCGAGGCTGCGCAGCCACAGCGGTGTGATCGCCCCGGCGTATAACGGGAATAGGCGGGTGCGGGCGTCATCCATCAGGCGGGTAATGGCCCACAGTCGCCAGCCGCCGAAGGAGCGCACGGCAGTGACACCGGGTTTGATGCCGATCTGTAGCACGCGCACACCGATCCAGGTGGCCACCATCGTGAAAACAAACATAGCCAGCCCTCCTAGTGGAGCAAACAACAGCGCACCGATATAGGGGTTGCTGCCCGTGGCTTCGGTCAGGCCAACGGTGACGGCTACCGCAACCGCCGCGGCTGCGACAGGCAGCAGCTCTAACGCGATCGAGGTCAACCCGTAGCTCCACACCCAGTACGAACGCCGCGGGGGTAACTCGTCGGGGAAGCGGTGCTTTGACCGGCCTACCTTTTTGGCTGGTGAACCGGACCAGCGCGCCCCCTTCTTTACCGGCTTGTCGCCGGTGACTGTTGATCCAGCTTCCACGTGGGCACGCGTTCCGACGACCGCACCTGGCAGCAGTGTGGAGCGCGCACCAATGCGCGCATTCTCACCAATGCTGATCTCGCCGACGTGCACCACATCGCCATCGACCCAATAGCCGCTTAAGTCCACTTCGGGTTCCACGGCCGCATGATTACCGAGCGTGAGTAGGCCGGTGACCGGTGGTAGGCAGTGTAAGTCCACACCTTTGCCCACCGTTGCGCCCAGCATGCGGGCGTAGTAGTTCACCCAGGTGGCACCCGAAATGGCCCGCGAGCCGGACGCGTCGGCCCAGCGCTCTGCCATCCAGATCCGCACGTGAGTGGCACCCCCTCGCGGATAGTCGCCAGGTGCAATCGAGCCTGTGAGCAGTCGCGCTCCCACCGCACCGATTGGCAAACGTCCAAGCGGGGTGGCAAACATGACAACTAGGCCCAGCACCAACCACCAGTTCGTGTGGACGGCCCAGCCAATGCCCAGCAGGTGCAGCACGTTGGAGACCACAAGCCACAGTGACACAAAGCTGGCTGCTTGTAGTGTCATCGCAGCGATATTGAACAGGGTTTGTGCGATACGTGTGCCACCACGAACTGGGGTGACGTCGCGGGTTTCGGCAGGGCGATCGTCGGCAAGCGACATGCCTGTGTCCGCGGCAATCCTGTCCACGGTTTCGGCCAGTTTCTCCAAACGTGGGTGATCATAGAGGTCGCGCACAGCCATGGTGGGGATTTTCTCGCGCACACGCCCCACCAGGGTCGCTGCGGCCAGCGAGGTGCCGCCGAGCTCGAAAAAGTCAGCATCCTTGTTGTCCACCGACACACCCAGCACGTCCACCCAGATCCCGGCCAGCCACGCCTCAGTCGGGGTCAAACCGGTGGCCTCCACACCCACACCAGGCAGTGGCCACGGCAACGCCTTCTTGTCCACCTTGCCGGAGGTAGTCACCGGCAGCTCATCCATCACACAGATGCGTGGGACCAGGGCTGCGGGCATTGTTTCACCCAGCTTGTTGTGTGCGGCCTCATGGTCGAACCCTTCCTCCGGGTTGTCCAGGGACACATAGCCCACCAGCACGGAGTCACCCGCGCCGGTCTTTTGCACAGCAACGGCCGAGTTATACACATTCGGCAGGGCCGCCACGTTGGCATCAACTTCACCAAGCTCAATGCGCCGGCCACCGATCTTGACCTGGTCGTCGACACGCCCCACAAAGTACAGGCCATCTTCCTCCAAGCGCACATGGTCGCCAGACCTGTAGGCGCGACTCACGTCAAGCGATTTAATCGGTGCGTACTTCTCCGCATCCTTTACCGGGTCAAGGTAGCGTGCCAGGCCGACCCCACCAATGATCAGCTCGCCGACCTTACCAACGCCCACCTGTTGATCGTGCTTATCGACGACCCACAGATCCCAACCATCCAACGGAAGGCCGATGCCCACTGGCTGGCCGGGGAAAAGTTGGGCAGCCGATGCCACCACGGTAGCTTCTGTGGGGCCATAGGTGTTCCACATTTCACGCTCGCTGGTGGCCAAACGGTCAACCAGCTCCTGGGAGCAGGCCTCACCACCCACGATAAGCAGGCGCACGTGATCCAAAGCCTCCGCAGGCCACAGGCCCGCCAGTGTGGGAACCGTGGACACGACGGTAATATCGCGGCGAATCAGCCACGGGCCTAAGTCCTGGCCAGAGCGCACAAGCGAACGCGGCGCGGGAACAAGGCATGCGCCTGAGCGCCACGCCAACCACATCTCCTCACAGCTGGCATCAAAAGCGACAGACAAGCCTGCAAGCACGCGGTCCTCGGGGCCAAGCGGGCCCTGGGGTGACTCGGCTAGAAAGAGCCGCGCCTCGGCATCGACGAAGGCAGCGGCACTACGGTGCTGGACTGCCACACCTTTCGGGGTGCCGGTAGAGCCAGAGGTGAAGATGATCCAGGCGTCGTCGTCAAGCGTGGGCAGATGGTCGCCCTGGCTGGTGGAAGTACCGGAGTCGTCGCCGTGGTCGTCGGAAAGCATGCGGAAGCCCTCGTCGTCGAAAAGCCCGTCGATGCGGGCCTCCGAAAAGACGAGTTCGGCGCGCTCATCCGGGTCATCGGCATCAACCGGCACATAGGCGGCACCGGCATAAAGCGTGGCCAGGATGGCGGTGTAGAGCTCGCGCGAACCGCTGGTCATGCGGATACCAATGCGGTCACCGCGACGGATGCCGTTGCGGTGCAGCTCGTTGGCCCACGCCTGAACCTCCTCGAGTAACTCGGCGTAGGTGATCACGTCACCGTCGTCGATCGCCGCCGCCTCCGGGTAGGTGGTAGCGGTGGCGACAAAAATGTCGATCAGAGTGCGTGGCGCAGGAGCTTTCTCACTGGCGAGAAACTGCTGCACTAGTCCTCGTCCTTGAGGATCGCCTTGGTCAGCTTCTTTAGGTGCTTGAGCTGCTTGGTGGTGGAAGCATCCAGGGCGCGGTCCTCGGCCGCAGTGACAAGTTCAGCAAGCTTGGCTTGGGCTTTCTTACCGTCTTTTGTTGGAGCGATGATCTGACGGCGCCGATCATCAGGGTCCCGCTCGCGGCTGGCCCAGCCGTGTTTTTCCAACGCGTCGATGAGGCGAACCATATCAGAGGCATCGATGGCCAGAGTGTCGGACAAGTGCGTTTGGCTGGCTGCGTCTTCCTCAACGATGCAGGTGAGCACCCAAAATTCACGCATATTGGTGTCCTGGCTTGCCAGGACGGCCTCAACCTCATCGCGGGTGCGGCGGCGCACGCGCTCAATCTGGAACGACGGGGAGGCCAGCAACGCTGGCGGTAAACTAAGCGACTGTGACATAGCCACAATGGTAAATGGCCATCGTTAGAAAATAAAACGATAGGTTGCTACCCATCAACTGTATAGCGTGGTGTTTTTAATGCAATAGGTGATGCGGAGTGGGCTCAGCGTAGCAACTCCACACCAGCACTACACCTTGATACAGCCCAGCTATTGGTCGCAGAACTAATGGTCGCGCGTGCTGCGGTCTACTAAACAAGGGCGAAATTGGTCCCGTTGCCCATATGATCTGGCAGTCTAAAGCGCACCCATATGCAACCCCCATTGAGGTTTCGGAGATGACTCAAAAGCTTTTTCGTTGCATGAGAGTTGAATTTAAAACGATAATTCTAATTCTTGCAAGTGTTATAAATTTACTGATTTATCGCGAGTTTTAGTCTCCGGCTGCCAGGAGCGGGTTGGTGGTACTGCGGTTCCGGTGAGACGGTACTGTCGGCTTCCGGGTTTGTGGTCGGCGCTGGGTGTTGATGTGGGGTTGTGGGGGGTTAGTCGCTGTCTTGGGCTGCTGCGGCCTGCTTTGCTAGATGCTTCCGCATGTCGAAATCGCCTATCTTGAGTCGACGTCCGTTGTTGAGCCTGCTGACGAGTGATTCCGCGCCGATGCGGCTAGGAAAGACTTTGACCCAGTAGGCGGCGGTTGATTGTGAGCAGATAATGGTCGGCAGTCGGCCATCTCGCTCGATTACGATCTTGGTCAGGTCTTCTTGTCCGCGCAGGTCCACGCTGATGGTGCAAAAGTCGTCGAGGATAAGAACATCGACGTTTGTTAATGTGCGCATCATTGCCTCGTACTGGTCGTCGCTGGGTGAATAGGCCGCTAGCTTGGCAACAAGCTGGTCGGGGCATAGATGTGCAGGTTGCTGGGATGCTCGCGCCAGTTAGTGGCCGCTAGGCGTTTGATCTGGCGTTCGCTAATTCCCCGGGCTTCCAGAATTCAGGTTAGAAGTGAAATCTAAAGGCATTGATGCCCATATGCGTGTCTCAGGCCAGGAGTTTTTCTTTCTCAAGGGGTCAAGAGTTATTGCGCAATGGCCCGAGATGAAAGACGAATGGTCAGCACGAACCCAAAAGACCTATGTGCCGCAGTCATCTGCATCGCACTGCGTTCCGTCACCGGCTTACCCGCGCTCGTGGGCCCAAAGAAAAAGCTGTAACGTGAAGCGTCCTGGGTTTAGTTCCTACCTCAACTAAGGAAGGATTGAGCACTATGCCCAAGAAGTATTCTGTCGAGTTCAAGGAGAAGGCGGTCCATCAGATCGTTGAAATGGTCCGCCTGGAGTCCTGTTCACTGCAACGCGCCTACGAGAAAGTCGGAGAACTCCTCTGGGTATCCCACCACACGTTACGAGCCTGGTACCGCGAAAGCATAACAGCCCGCGACAATGGCGAACCGTCTGGTGGTGAATCCATGGAAGAAGAGCTCAAGCGGCTACGTCGGGAAAACCGCGAGCTTAAGCGAGCCAACGGGATTCTTAAGACCGCATCGGCTTTTTCGCGGCGGAACTCGACCGACCCACAACCAGATGATCTCCTACATCGGCGCTTACAAGGAGCAGTTTGGGGTCGAGGCCATCTGCCGCGTTCTTTCACAGACAGATCGTGGTTTCATCACGTCCCGCGGTTACCGGAAAGCCAGGACACGCATCCCCAGTGCTAGAGCCTTGAGTGATAGCTTGCTGGTTCCAGAAATTCAACGCGTGCATGCACAAGAACTTCTCGGTCTACGGCATCCGCAAAATGTGGCACGCGATGAACCGTGAAGGCTACCCAATTGGACGAGACAAGACCGCACGTTTGATGAAACTAGCAGGTGTGAGCGGCCGGCGTCGTGGGCGTAATCCGGTGACAACGATCCGTGCGAAAGTCCCGGATCATCGCCCAGATTTAGTTCAGCGAAATTTCCGTGCCCAGGCTCCTGGGCGGCTGTGGGTAGCTGATATCACTTACGTACGCACCCTTTCGGGATTCGCGTACACCGCGTTTGTTATTGATGTATTCAATCGGAAGATTGTCGGCGTTGCCACACGCTCTACGATGCGTACAGATGCACTTCCTATGGAAGCTTTAGAGCATGCTCTGACTACTGCTGGTCGAATCCATGGAAACCAGCTGATCCACCACAGTGATAGGGGAAGTCAGTATGTGTCGTTGAAAATACTCCACGGCATTGGCGCAATCCGGGATCCGACCGAGTGTGGGAACAGTTGGCGATTCTTATGACAACGCTCTGGCTGAAACCGTCAACGGGCTCTACAAGGCCGAACTCATCCACGCGCAAGGCCCGTGGACATCAGTAGGAGAAGTTGAACTGGCCACCTTGCGGTGGGTTTACTGGTGGAATACCAAGCGTCTCCATCAAGCATTGGACTACGCCACCCCACAAGAAGTAGAAACCGAGTACTATCTCACCGAGCCCATCAACACAGGGTCGTAAAAGAAGCGGAACTAAACCCAGGACGCTTCAACCCGAGTGCGTGAGCGCCTTATCCTCGGCAGTGCGCTTCTTGAAAAGGTCAATAAACCAACTCATGATTCTTCTCCTGAAAACAAGTCGTCCCTGCCGCTGATTATGTGGCAGGGACGACTCTCGAAAATTGCTAGAAAATCTCGCAAACTCTATTTGTTGTCCATAGGGGTTGAATAAAGGGCACTTGTCATAGGTGATGTGCTTCGTCAAGAACGTCATCACGTAAACCAACTGACGCTGAGAGTATTTCAATCCCTAGAAGGTAGCCTTCACTATCAACATCAATCGTCACTTGCGTTTGCCCATTTGGTGTTTCTATGAGAGAAACCTGTTGCGCTGATTCATTCGGTTCAATATCTTTACCAAAAGTAATATATGCGGCATCGGCTTCTCTGTCGTAGGTCATCTTCATGATGATCACCCTTTCGTGACTGTAATCTGGAGAGTCTCGTGGTTGAGTCGTCGTTCGCTCAGCGTGTGCGGGATTATTTGGCCCAGCATGAAGGTGCGTTTGCTGAGTGTCGGATTACCACCCAGTACGGCACCTATGTTGGGTTTAAGCCGTTTTCTTTGTATGAGGATGTTCCTGACGCACCATTTTTCCGGATTCGTAAATCACCACAGGAGCCGACGATGTGGTTGGAGACGTTGTATAGTGAGGATTTTGCTAAGTGGATAGCTGATCATCTTCCGACAGACGGGCTTCGGATAGTACCGGTGACCAGGAACGAGAAGTTCCAGGTGTTGGAGTGATGATCACACCTGAGCTGCTTTAAGCTCAGCCTTTAGTCTGCCCCGGACAGCCCGCGCCCATGAAGTGAGGCCGCAGTGCTCAACTGCGGTCTGTAGCGGCTGTACGGAGGGGATTACGCTGATGGCATTACTCGGTGAGAAGGCCTTGCCGCACCCACTCGGTGGTGCCACCGACAACGTTGTGGATATTCTCCCAACCGCGAACGCTCTCCAAGTATTCGGCGGCCTGCGCGCTGCGGCCGCCGGAACGGCAGATGAGATAGATCGGCTGGGAAGGGTCGATCTTGTCCGAGAGAGTGGCGAAGTTGCTCAGTGGCAGATTCACCGCACCCTTCGCGTGGACCTCGGCGAACTCGTCAACCTCGCGGACATCGATCAGCTGTGCATTGTCGGGGACTTCTTTAACGGTTACTTCTTTCATGTCCGCCAAGTTTATGCCAACGCGGGCTTATCCCACAGGTTTAACTTGGTACCGATTCCCTTTTTCACCGCATTACGGTACACGTCGGTTGCCCACGCTACGTCCTCCACGGGCATCCCGCCAGCAGAATAGAGGAAGATCTGGTTAGCACTAGTCCGTTCGAGGCGACGCCCCGACGCGATATCTGCTATCTCCTCAATCCGGTCTGCGGCAAGACGGCCGGCGCGCATTAGATCATGCCAGTGCGTGCCGACGATCCCCAGTCGCTCATATGCTTCCACTCCGTACTCTTCGGCCCAGGCGTCGTACAAGCGCCACGCATCAACCACCATGCGGGCATCCCCCTGGATGAGTTCATCGTCGTCGAAACGTACTGCGGCAGGCAGCAGCAGAAGCGCACCGGGTTTGATCCATTCCTTCTTTAAGAAAGGGTAGGCGGATGAACCGGAGCCGTTGGTGGTTACAGTGACGGTCAAGACGTCGGATTCACGGGCGATTTCCTCATAAGATGCGGCGGAGACAATCTCGGTGACCTGCGGGAAGCGAGGTGTGATGTAGTCGGCGAAGCGCTGCACGTCCGCGTCGTCAAGCGCCTTAGCCACAATGCGGGTAATGCTCGGGCGCAGTGTCAGGGTGGTCTGGGTGACCGAACGGCCGATTACGCCCGGGCCAATCACACCCATGGTTTGGGCATCTTCGCGCGCTAAGTGCTTCACAGCAACACCGGGGATTGCGCCAGTGCGATACGCCGACAAGAGGTTGGCAGACATATATGCCAGGGGCGCGCCCGTATCAGTGTCATTAAGCTGGAACATCAGGATCGAACGCGGCAGACCTTTCCCACGGTTGGCGATATTCGAGCCGTACCACTTTACGCCTGTGGTGCCGAAACGGCCGCCGAGATAAGCAGGCATCGCCATAAAGCGGCGGTCCGGCCCGTCGGCAGGCATATTCGTATGCGCTGGGTCTTTCGGGAAACTGATCATTGCACCATGAGACATGGCGTTAGCCCCAGCCATGCGGAAGTCTCCATCGCGCACCAGGATCAGGGTTTCTTCCATCACATCCACGCAGCGCGCAATATCTGTCACGCCGGCATCAATCATGTCTTGTTCGTCGAGGTAGAGAAAATCGATGGAAGTATCAGAAACAGCTAAGACCTCTTACCACAAAGTAAATGGTTGAAATTTGGTATAAGCGTGAGGCTACCTACTCCTCATTTGCCCTGTGAGAGACACGCCAGTCCGGTTGGGGATCATCGATGGCGAGGCGGGGGCGGCGCGGTGGCGGCCCGCCGCCTACTGCAACAGCGTAAAAGGAAGTAATCACACATTGAGGATGCACAGATTCGGCTGATTTTTGGGGCCGGAGTGACAAACCTCAAAGTGTGATTACTTCCTTTTACGACAGGGGAAGCAAAAAAGGGGGCGGGCGTAGAAAGGGGAAGGGGGCGCAGAAAGGGGAAGGGGGAGCAAAACGGGGCAGGCCAAAAGAAACGGCCCCGGTATAAACCAGGGCCGCAGCGGTGCTCGTCGACAAGGGCCGTCGCCGGAGCTGTGCTCGTCGAAAAGCGACGAAAACTTCGTGGTCGGATTAGTTGTCGCCGGCGCGCTTAAATTCGTCGATGGAAGCCTGCAGGATCTTCTCGGCCTCAGCCTTGTCACCCCAGCCAGAACCAGAAACTTCCTTATTTGGTTCCAAGTCCTTGTAGTGGACAAAGAAGTGCTCGATCTCATCCAGCAGGAACTTGTCCACATCAGAAATGTCCTGGTACTTTTCGTAGCGCACATCGTCGATAACGCAGAGCAGCTTGTCGTCACCGCCGGCCTCGTCGGTCATCTTGAACACACCGATCGGGCGAGCTTCAACGATCACGCCAGGAAACACAGACTCCGGCAGAATGACCAGAGCGTCCATGGGATCGCCGTCGTCGGCAAGCGTGTTCTCGATATAGCCGTAGTCAGCCGGGTAGGCCATGGGGGTGAACAGGTAGCGGTCGAGGTGGACCCTGCCGGTCTCGTGATCGATTTCGTACTTGTTGCGCGAGCCCTTCGGGATCTCAATGGTGACTTCAACGGCCATGCCGTACTCCTTCATTGGTAGGTGCAAAATCAACTCCAAGCCTACCTTGCGTATGCTGGTTGCTTGTGAGTGGCAAGAAAACAGTGACAGCTATCGCAGCAGTAGTCGCACTCGGCGCCGTCGGCGCGGTCGCCGGAACCGGGTACTACGTGCATTCCGAGCTTTCCCAGCTCGAAGTTGCACCCGCCTACGCCATGCCCGAAGCCGCCGACGTGCTGGTCCCCGCCACCCCCGAAACCATCAACCGCGATCAGCTCACCGCCACATTGCAAGCACTTGCCGACGACCCCGCCTTGGGAACATTCCACGCCCGCGTCTCCGATGCCTTCACCGGCGAAGTGCTTTTCGACGCCTCCTCCGACCAACCGCTCACCCCAGCATCCTCAACGAAAGTGCTCACCACAGCGGCCGCGCTGTACACCTTGGACCCGGCCGACCGGATCACCACCCAGGTGGTACGCGGCGCCAACGAGGGCGACGTAGTAATCAAAGCCGCAGGCGACGTGTGGTTGACCGAGGACACAGTGGCGCAGCTCGCCGAGCAGATCGGGCAGGCAAACGCTGTGTTCGTCGATACGCGAGCATGGTCCGGACAGCAAGAAATGATGCCCGAATGGGACCCTGGCAACGTCGATGCCGGCTACGTGGCACCCCTGCAGCCCGTGATGATAAACGCCGGACGCATCGGCGCGACAGAGGGCGACGTGCCCCGCTCCCACACCCCAGCACTCGATGTGGCACAGGCCGTCGCGGGCAAGGTAGGCGCGGCCACCGTGGGCTACTCCGAGGCAGCAGAGGGTGCCGAAGTGATCGCCGAAGTGCACTCGCCTGAGCTGATCGAGCGGCTGCGCGTGATGATGAAAAACTCCGACAACGTCATGGCAGAAGCCATCGGGCGCGAAGTCGCAGCCGCCCGCGTCGGCGGAAACGCAACCGTACTCAACGCCCCGCAACACACCCTCGATGTTCTGGGAGAACACGGCTACGACCTGACCGGGGTGACACTCGCCGACAACTCCGGACTGTCCACCCTCAACAACATCACACCCGCGCTTATCGACGACATCCTCCTGCGCAGCGCCGACCTCGCAAGCTCGGTCGGCGGAGAAAGAGGCGACGTCGCAACCTCCGGCGCCGACGAAGGAGGCGCCCTCGCAAGCTCGGTCGGCGGAGAAAGAGGCACCCTCGCACTCCTGCTAACTACCTTGCCCGTCGCCGGCGGCGAAGGCACCCTAACCACCCGCTATGGCGACCTCCAAGGCAAAGGCTGGGTACGCGCCAAAACTGGCACACTCACCGGTGTTAATGCGCTGGCCGGCACCGTCACCAGCGACAAAGGCAACGTGTACACCTTCGCCTTCCTCTCCAATGGTGTGGAGATTGACCCCGCGCGCCGGGCGATGGACACCATGGCGTCCGCTCTGCGCGACTTCTAGAAGCGGAGCCCCACGTGCCCGACACACCGTTTTGGCCCCGCCACTCGCCCCACTTCCTCGCGTGTCGACGCGCCGTGCGGCCCTGGGACACACCCGCGGTGATCGGACTGTCGGGCGGGCCGGACTCGCTGGCACTCGTGGCGGCAGCAGCGGCCGAAAACAAAAACGTGGAGGCCGTTGTTGTCGACCACGGGCTGCAAGAAAACTCGGCGCAAGTTGCCCAGCATGCCGCCGATCAGGCCCGCGCTCTAGGCGTCGACGCCCAGGTCATACGTGTTACCGTCGCGCCGGGCAACGTGGAGGCCCAGGCCCGCACAGCCCGCTACGCCGCGTTGCACGAAGTGGCTGACAGACGCGATGTCTGGGTGGGCCACACAGCAGACGACCAAGCCGAAACGCTCCTGCTCACAGCGCTGCGCTCCCATCCTGCCGGCATGAGCCCACGCACCGGCCAGATCGTACGGCCCATGCTTGATCTACGCCGCGCCGACACCGTGGGCGCATGCCACGAGCTAGGCCTGGACTTCTGGGACGACCCGATGAACCAAGATCGCGCCTACCGCCGAGTACGCATCCGTCACGAGGTTCTGCCCCTCCTTGCAGACATCCTCGGCGGCGACGCCACAGCCCCGCTCGCACGGGCAGCCCACCAGCTAGCCGCCACGGAGGATTTCCTGGCCCCGCTGGTTGCCCCCACCACCGATTGCTCCGAGCTTGCCGACGACCACCCAGCACTTCGCCACCGCAAAATTGCGGCCTGGCTGCATGAAATGGGGGCAGCGCCCAGTGCGTCGTCGATAAGCGATATCGCGCGGTTGTGCACCGACTGGCGCGGGCAAGGCCCTATTCCTGTGGGTGGGGGCCTGGCCGTTGTACGCCGCAACGGGCAGCTAGTTGCGCTACGTAGGTAGGGCGAAATTATGGAGCTGACTAGGCTCCGAATTCAGCGCGGCCAGAACTCCTTGCGCAATCCCGAGTTGAGGATGCGCCATCGAGCCAAGGCAGTGTCGCTGGCGTCTTCGACCATGTGGGACTCGGATTGTGCCAGCGGGAAACTGGTGTTCATCAGGGAATGTATCTGATCGAAATAGGCTTTCGAGACCTTTATCACGGTTCTGCCAACCTATCGTTACTTCCATCTCTGATCCGCGATACCTCGGCAATCAATGCAACGATGCGGAAGTGGAATCCCGGGCCCACTTTGTCTTTCCGCGGATCACGGGCATGGTAGCCTCGTTTCTCGATAGAGTTTCTCGATAGAGTTTTTGGATAGAGTCCACGTCGAGGAGTGTCTCAGTAGCAGCGCCGCCTAGAAATCCGCTGTAATGGGGCAATAAACAAAAATCGCGGAACCCCCTCCTTGAGAGCGGGAACCCGGGTGGTTGTATCAGGGTCGGTATGGGCGACTGTGGTGGCGAAAA
The DNA here is from genome assembly GCF_900187295.1 of Corynebacterium cystitidis. NCBI lineage: Bacteria > Bacillati > Actinomycetota > Actinomycetes > Mycobacteriales > Corynebacteriaceae > Corynebacterium > Corynebacterium cystitidis. The sequence goes on from NZ_LT906473.1 coordinate 165,091, forward strand.
GCGGGGTACATGGTCGGGGTACATGGGGATGCCATCTGTGGCGAGTCGGTCATATTCTTTAGAATAACCTGCCACCCGGACACGAGTCAGCCCCAGCTGTGCGGAGCGCCCTTTGGGAGAATACACATGGTAATCACTACACTGAAAGCCACGATCCGGGTGGCATTATCCGGATGGTTCTCACCAGCACCTAAGCAGCGATAATTGAGGGCGCCCATGACTAAGATGCATGACAAGAAAGACTTCAACGTACCGGCCAACTACTACGGCGACGACATTGAGGCAGTGTTGATCACCGAAGAAGAGATTCAGAAACGCATCCAGGAGCTTGCCGACGTAGTCAGCGAGAAGTACCGGGACTGCGAAAAAGATTTGATCTTGGTCTGTGTGCTTAAAGGTGCGGTGTTTATGCTCACCGATTTTGCTCGCGCGCTGTCAATTCCGTCGGAGGTGGAGTTCATGGCGGTGTCGTCGTACGGTAATTCCACCACCTCGTCTGGTGTGGTTCGCATTCTGAAAGACCTGGACAAAGATATCCAAGATCGCGATGTGCTCATCGTTGAAGACATCATCGACTCTGGCCTCACGCTGAGCTGGCTGATGAAGAGCCTGCGGGGCCGTAATCCGCGCTCCCTGCGGGCGATCACGTTGCTGCGCAAACCAGAGATCCAAACAGCGGACGTGGAGCTGCTGGATATTGGGTTCGACATTCCTAACGAGTTCGTGGTTGGGTATGGCTTGGACTATGCGGAACGGTATCGTGCCCTGCCTTTCGTCGGCACGCTCCATCCGCGTGTGTATAGCGACAATGATTAACCAGGGGCGTGCGCGCACCGCAAGACACGGGAACGAATCACCGGAGATCTGCGTTAGACCCAATAGCTACTTTTCCGGTTAACGAAAGTAATCAATGAAAAACAGTAAAGTGGTGCGCTACGGCATCATCGCAGCCGTAGTGCTGATGATTTTGTACCTCTTCACCCTGCTTGGGGATGAAACTCGCAGCTTCCAGCGCGTGGAAACTTCGGTTGCCATGGAGCAACTCAAGAACCAGAACGTGAAGGAGGTGCAGATTGATGACCGCGAGCAGCGCCTGCGGATAACCCTGAATGAACCCATCACGGTAGAAGAACGTGAGGGCGTCGAGGAGATCATGGCGCAGTACCCGGCGCGCACCACCCCGCAGGTCTTTGACGCGGTGGCTAACTCTGGCGCTGAGAAGTACACCACTAATGTGACCCAGGAATCCTTCCTGATGAGCATGTTGGGCTTCATGCTGCCGATGATCCTGATCTTCGGCCTGCTGTTCTTCTTCATGTACCGCATGCAGTCTGGCGGAATATTTGGAATTGGTGGGTCCAAAGCCAAGGAAATGACCAAGGACAACCCTGACACCACATTTGAGGATGTCGCAGGTGCCGACGACGCCGTCGACGAGCTGCAAGAGGTTGTTGACTTCCTCAAAGACCCCACGATTTACGAACGGCTGGGTGCGAAGATTCCGCGTGGCGTGTTGCTCTACGGCCCTCCGGGTACGGGTAAGACGTTATTAGCGCGAGCGGTTGCGGGTGAGGCCGGGGTGCCGTTTTACACGATTTCGGGCTCTGACTTCGTAGAAATGTTCGTGGGCGTGGGTGCGTCGCGTGTGCGTGACCTGTTTAAGCAGGCGCGTGAGAACTCGCCGTGCATCATCTTCATCGATGAGATTGATGCCGTGGGCCGCCAGCGTGGCTCCGGCATGGGCGGTGGCCACGATGAGCGCGAGCAGACCCTGAACCAGTTGTTGGTGGAGATGGATGGCTTTGGTGACCGCGAGGGTGTGATTTTGATGGCGGCGACGAACCGCCCCGATATCTTGGATCCTGCGCTGTTGCGCCCTGGCCGCTTCGACCGCCAGATTCCTGTTACTAATCCGGATTTGGCTGGGCGTGCGCAGATTCTCAAGGTGCATGCGCAGGGCAAACCGCTTGCCGACGACGCCAACCTCGACTCGCTTGCAAAACGTACTGCCGGTATGAGTGGTGCTGACCTTGCGAACGTGCTCAATGAGGCGGCACTGCTTACTGCCCGCATTGGTGGCAACGTGATTACTGCTGACGCGCTGGAGGAAGCGACCGACCGCGTGATTGGTGGCCCACGCCGCTCCTCGCGCGTGATCTCGGAGCGCGAGAAGAAGATTACCGCCTACCACGAAGGCGGCCACACGCTATCGGCGTGGGCGCTGAAAGATATTGAACGCGTCTACAAAGTGACCATTCTTGCCCGTGGTCGCACCGGCGGGCATGCGATGACTGCCGCTGAGGACGATAAGGGCATGTACAACCGCGATGAGCTCTATGCCCGCCTCGTGTTCGCCATGGGTGGGCGCGCGGCAGAGGAGCTTGTTTTCGGTGAAGTGACCACGGGTGCTTCCGCTGACATTGAGCAGGCCACCAAAATTGCACGGGCCATGGTCACCGAGTATGGCATGAGCTCTACGCTGGGCACCGTGAAGTACGGCGAGGAGCAGGGTGATCCTTTCTCTGGCCATGGTGCCGGCGGTGCGTTGGACTATTCGCCACATGTTGCGGAGACGATCGACCGGGAAGTCCACGCGCTGATCGACGCCGCACATGAGCGCGCCTACGCCATCTTGCGTGATCACCGCGATTACCTGGATACTTTGGCTACTAAACTGCTGGAGAAGGAGACGTTGCGCCGGCCTGACCTCGAGGTGATCTTCGACGATATTGATCCGCAGCCTTCGGGCTTGGAGCTTCTCGACGAGCGCTTCCCCCAGCAACCCGGTTATGAGCCTGTAAAGACTCCGGTGGAGCTGGCCGAGGAGCGTGGGGAAGAGCCACCGAAGCAGTTCTCTCTCTTGGAGGCCTCACGGGCAGCTCGAGCCAAGCGTGAAAAGGAGCGTGCCGAGCGCGCCAAGCGTGACTCCACCGCGCCGAAGTGGGCAGGTACAGGCTCGACCTCCATAAACGCGGGCAGCTGGCCGGGCCAGCCGGGCCAGCCCGGACAGCCCGGACAGCCCGGTACTGCGGGGCCGCAGGTCCCACCGCGTTACGGCGGTGAGCAACCACCCGCGAACTGGCACGTGCCCGGCGGAGCCTGGCCAGGACAGGATGGTACGAACCAGCCGGTCCAGCCGGTCCAGCCTGCCCAGCCGGACCAACCGAATTCGCCGCAGCGCCCCGCGGAGCACCCAGGTATCAAGAATTACGGCGCAGGCCAACCGAAACAATCCAGCACTCTGGAGCCGGAGGAGCAGATCGGGTTCCGCCTGCCGGAGCACGAACGCCCCGACCATGCGTGGCCGTCTGAGGAAAAACCACACAGATGCCAAAGGTTGACCCGGCCGATGTCGCCCGCCCGAACGAGCCTGAGCCACAGCTTCCCGATGGGGACCACGCTGATCCCGCCGGTTATGGCGATCCAGGAAAGCATCGGAAGGACTGACCGAATGGATAGAGTGGATAACAGCACCAATATTCCTGCGATCGCCGAGTTCGACCATGCTCGGGCCGAAGCCGCCGTGCGGGAACTGCTCATCGCTATTGGGGAGGACCCAGAACGTGAAGGTCTGCAGGACACTCCTGGGCGAGTCGCCCGCGCCTACGCGGAAATCTTCGCTGGACTCCACGAAGATCCCACCGAGGTGCTTGGCACCACGTTTGCTGAGGACCACCAAGAGCTGGTGCTCGTTCGTGACATCCCGATATATTCCACCTGTGAGCACCACCTTGTACCGTTTTACGGCAAGGCCCACATCGGCTATATCCCCAACAAAGAGGGCAAAGTGACCGGCTTGTCAAAGCTGGCTCGCTTAGCGGATTTGTATGCAAAACGGCCCCAGGTGCAGGAACGGTTGACCAGCCAAATCGCTGACGCCCTCGTCGATAAGCTCGATGCGCAATCCGTTATCGTGGTCATTGAATGTGAACACATGTGCATGGGCATGCGTGGAATTCGCAAACCAGGCGCAATCACAACAACAAGTGCGGTGCGCGGAGGATTCAAACGAAACGCGGCCTCACGCGCCGAGGTTCTCAGCTTAATCCGGAGGTAAAGCATGATTACAGTAGCCGATCTCACCCCGCCTCACCGCACCATGGTGATGGGCATCGTGAACGTCACCACCGACTCATTTTCGGACGGCGGAAAGTGGATTGAGCTGGACAAGGCCGTTGAGCACGCACGCGAGCTTATCCGCCTAGGTGCCGACATGATTGATGTAGGCGCGGAATCCACCCGCCCCGGCGCCACACGCGTCCCGCCCGAGCTTGAGGCGCAGCGTGCATCGGACTTGATCAGGGCGCTTAACGACGAAGGCATCTCCACGTCTGTGGACACAATGCGGGCCTCAACCGCCCAAGCAGCTGCCGATGCCGGAGTGCACATGATCAACGATGTTTCAGGGGGCCTGGCCGATCCCGCGATGTACAAGGTCATGGCTGACACCGGTTTGCCGGTGTGCCTGATGCACTGGCGGACAGTGCAATCCGGTGAATTCGGTGATGCAGCAGGTGCAGCCGACCATGGTGGGGATGTTGTGCGTGATGTCCACGAAACACTCCAGCGCCTCGTCGATAATGCTCTGGCAGCCGGTGTGGAACATGACCAGATCGTGCTGGACCCGGGCCTCGGCTTTGCAAAAACCGCGGCTGATAACTGGGCGCTTCTCAACGCACTACCTGAATTTATCGCAGGCGAATTCCCTCTGCTGGTAGGTGCAAGCCGGAAACGGTTCCTCACCGAAATCCGCGCTGCCCGTGGCCTCGACCATGGCCCCCTTGATGCCGACCCGGCAACCGCAGCAGTCACCACGATATCCGCCCACCTTGGCGCATGGGGTGTGCGTGTACACGAAGTAGCTGTCTCGCGCGATGCGGTTGATGTAGCCGCAAGCGTGCGCGCTGGCGTGCGCGCTAGCGCGCGCACCGGAACAAAAGAAAGCGTGGCTGGCGTGCGCACGGGAACAGAGGGTAACAATGGCTGACCGCATCCAACTAACAGGGCTGAAAGTCTACGCACACCACGGAGTGATCGAACACGAGACCAAACATGGCCAAGCGTTCACGATCGATATCACCTGCTGGCTCGACTTTGCTGACGCCGCAGCAGGCGATGACCTGAACAAAACCATCAACTATGCCGAACTAGCGCAGCTTGCCTACGATATCGCAGGAGGCACCCCGCGCCAGCTCATCGAGACGGTAGCCACCGAGATCGCAGAAACCGCCATCGCACGCTACGGGCAGCTCCATTCAATAGAGGTCACACTGCATAAGCCACACGCCCCGATCCCACTGGTGTTCGATGATGTGGCGGTGGTCGCTCGCCGGTCACGCAAAACGGGGCCAACATTCGTGCCCGCGAAAGCACGCGGCTAGGGCAGAAAGGGGCGAAGAATGATACGAGCAGTATTGTCGATCGGTTCCAACTTGGAAGACTCCTGGGTACACCTTGAAAGGGTGACCCAAGGATTCGGTGATGCGATCGTCGCCCGTTCAGGAGTGTACGCCACACCGCCATGGGGGCCCGTAGAGCAGAGCGATTTTCTCAACCAAATCCTTGTCGTTGACCTCGACGCAACCCCCGAGGAATTATTGGCCCGCTGCCAAGAACTAGAAAACGAGGCCAACCGCACCCGTGAAGTCCGCTGGGGTCCACGCACCCTTGACGTAGACATTGTTCAGGTGGTCGTCGATAAGCGCGAAATCACCAGCGACGATCCAGACCTCACCTTGCCGCACCCGCGCGCCCACGAGCGTGCTTTCGTGCTCGTGCCGTGGTTGGACGCGCAGCCAGACGCCACACTAGGCGGCAGGCCAGTAGCAGAACTGATTGAAGCGCTGGATGCCAACGAAGTCGAACAGATTAGGTTGGTACACCGGTGACACGCACACCTATTTCAGGACTTATCGGGGCGGGCTTATTCACCGCCGCCGCCGCTGCCATTCTGACATGGGGTTTTTACGGCAGTTTTACCTCGATTTCCCCGGTGGCGTCCGCGGCCTTGTGGATCATGGCCGTAGTGTGCGCCTTCCTCACTTATTGGGTGAAAAGGCGCCGCGACGAAGGATTAATCGGCCTTGATCGCTCGCAGCTCAACCCGATGATGGTGGCCAATTTTATGGTGATCGGCAAAGCCAGCGCGTGGACCGGCGCGATCGTTGGAGGGGGATATGCTGGCGTGGCCACATACGTGATCCCGAACGCCGGGATGCTGGCAGCAGCCCAGGCCGACCTTCCAGGAGTACTTGCTGGGGCAATCGGTGGGGTGGCTTTAAGTATCGCTGGTGTCATGTTGGAACGGGCGTGCGAGGTGTCGCCTCCCGCCGATGGCGAGGTTATTGGATAGAGTTGTCACTATGACTGAGTACAATCGCTCAAAAGACCCCGTGCACCTGCTGATCTGGGTGCTCGTGGGCTTGGCTGTTGTAGCGACCGTCGTCATGCTGCTCACGGACTCCAACGCAGGGTTGAAACTAGCGCTCATTGCAGCACTCTGGGCGGCGGCCCTCGGCGCATTCATGGTGACCCGCTACCGCAAGGACAAACTAGTGGCAGAGCGTGAGCTAGAGCTTGCTCACCGGGCACACGAGGCCGAACTGAAAGCCACTGCCGCCGAATTGGAAAATAGTCAGACCTCCCTGGAACTAGTGCGCGTTCAGACAGGCCAACCTTCCCTTGAGAGCGAGCTGCTCAGGGAAATCAAGGGAGAGATTTCAGCGCTGCGAGCCCAGCTTGAGGAGCTTGCTGGCCGGGAGTGGGGAGAACAACCTGCAACTTTGCAGGCGGATGCCCGTCGGGTGCATGAGCTGCAGGCGATGGCGGAGGCTGTAGAGACGGCCTCGCTTATCGACGACACACCTGTCGAGTCTGAACTCATCCCAGAGGATGAAACCCCGAAGAAGGAGCCTGTTACGCGACCCTCCCTGGTGGATACGACTGAGATCGGCGTTGTAGAGGACGTGGCGGACGACGAAAATAAAACAGGCACTAGTGACAGCGTAGAGCATCCTCCTGCTCATCGTGCGCCGTCCGCAGAGGCGGTGGCCGGGCGAGTTGGTGGTTATGAACAGCCGTCGAATCGCGAGTCGAATCCACTGGCTCAGCTGATCAGCGAGCGCAAGTCACAACCCCGGCATCAGCAGCCGGACCCCGCACCCCAGCCGGAACCGGAACCGCACCCGGAACCGGACCCGCAGCCAGCGCAGCGGTTTGAGCCGTGGGGTGAGCCAATCGTCGATATGCCCGCACCCCAGCCGGAACCGGACCCGCAGCCAGCGCGCCCACGCCGTCGCCGTAGTGATGAAAACGCGGGTGGCATCTCTGTGGCTGAACTAATGGAGCGTGTGAGGAAGGCTGAACAAGAGTGAGCGCACCCCGCCTCAACGTAGGCGTGATTGGTGGGCAAACGTTAGCAAACGAGTTGGAATCGGCCGGCCACACCATCACCTGTGGCATCGATCCGGATGATTCAGGGCTGTTTGACCTGGTTGTGATTGACGTTGACGGAGGTCTTGAACAGGTGGTCGAAGCGATCGCTCCCCATGCGCGCCACGGCCAAATGTATATTCACACAAGCCTTGAAGCTGGCGTGCAGGTACTTGACCCGATCGAAGTTTCTGGCGCGATCGTGCTGGCGGCACATGACATTGGTGACAATAAGTGGCTCACCGCGGCCACCGATGAACTCGGTGAGACCATCATCGAGCTGCTTGTTGGGGAGTGTGGTGGCACGTCTATCCCTGTTTCTGATGCGCAGCGCCTGGCTATCCGCACCGCGTTGGAGTACCACGATTTGGCTGTGGAGATGGCACATGATGCGCGCGCAATGCTCGTCGATACGCTGGGCAACCCGGAGTTGGCTGAGGTGTTGATTCCTGCCGACTCTAGCCCGCTGCGGCCTGTTGTTGCTGTGGAAGAGTATGACCGGATGCATCGCACCATTGGGGATTCTGGGCGGGCGCACATGTTTGCCTCCCTGGTGCGCAGGCATGCGGAGTTGCGCAATAACCAGGACTTGGAGCTGTGGGCGATTTCGCAGTTGGACTATAAGGAGTGAGATGAGTTTTACCCCTGGGGAAGCAACCGTTGTTGAGGATCTGGCGCTGTTTAAAACTTATGGGCGGGCGTTTCGTAAGACGGGGCGGCGCGTGGTGCTTGTGCCGCTGGGTGTTGGGGTGCACGCCGGCCAGATTTCGTTGATTCGTGCTGCGCGCTCTATTACTGGTGCGGTGGTGATGGTCACTTTCAGCGGGGATGAGGTGCCGGAGGAGTTTACGCGTGAGAAGGTTGATGTGGTGTTTCACGGTGTTTTTCCCACCCACGGTGTGCGTGTGACCTCGGGTTTGGATCATTTGGAAGAGCCTGCGCTTATCGACGAGGCGGCCACCGACATTCTTGCTGCCACCATTGCGGCTAGTGCTACCGATGTGGTGCTGGGGGAGAAAGATTTTGAGGTGTTAGTGGCTGTGCAGCGTGCTGTGTCGGCGTTGCAGCTGGAGGTGCAGCTGCATTCGGTGCCGACGGTGCGGATGCCTGATGGTTTGGCGATTTCTTTGCGTAATGCGGATGTGGCCGAGCAGGATCGGGATAAAGCGGTGGTTGTTGCTGCAGCGTTGACTGCTGGTGCGCATGTGGCGGAGCAAGGTGCTGATGTTGTTGTAGCGACTGCGCGTGGTGTTCTTGAGGCCGGGGGCGTTGAGCCCGCCTATCTGGAACTGCGTGATCTTGGGTTTGGTCCTGCGCCCGTTAAGGGGGATGCGCGCCTGCTCGTGGGTGTTGATCTGGCCCGCAGCGGTGCCGCCGGTGGCGGTGGCGGTGCTGGTGGCGCTACCGGCACCGTGCGCCTGATCGACAATGTCGGTGTGCCGGTAGGCATTGGTTTTAGGAACTTGGGGGATGAGTAGGACAACTACCCGAAGCTGTCAGAATCTTCGTGAAGGAAGGCCGAATTCTGAGTCTAGATCCCATGCAGGATTAAGGTAATTTCTTTCTGGAGGCCTATTTCTTCAAAATTGATCCATCAGGCATAGTAATTGTGCACCCTCCATGACGTCGAAATAGGCCAACAACCACACCAACACCACACCCAAACCCCCATGAAAAATCCGGGCTAGGGGACCTGAACGCGATCGCATAAGGAGACGGTAGGCTAGCCAACCTCGGGAGGTTGTCGCAGAGGCCTGAACCGATGAGGTACTTTACTCAATACGGTCGCGTCGATGACACCAATGCGAATACCAACGGCGATCTGCGACGCTGTGATCGAGCACATCTCATTCTCAACGAGCACCACCTCTGGGCGAAAGGTCCTGATTCCTTTAAACTCCCCAATCGTGTCAATGTGGCCCACTGCCTCTTCGATCACATCAATAAAAGCGGGAAGCTTACGTTGGATGCGTCGCGGCACACCGACAGAAATCACCCGCGAAGGCGTATCTAGGCCGACAAGGGGAAGAACAGAGCGCCTAGCAATCCAAGCGTCAGGCCCCACGCATTCCACGGCGGCAGCATAGGCGGTAAGTCGGGTGCGCGGAACCTCTAAATGGCGGTAGACGCCATGGGCTAATCGTCGTAAAGCACCGCGATTACACAGGGTGCGTAACACATCGGCGGGAATGTCCCACTCGGCTGCTTGCCTGGTGGAAATGATGCCGTGGAACTGTCCTGCGATAAAACGGGTGGCGGTGCGGTAATTCATGTGAGAGATCGCGTCAAGAATTTGCTGTTTGTGGTGGTCCTGGCCGTTTTGAGGTGTTGGAATAGTCATGATGCTTATACTCGGGAAAAACCGGTGATCCGCAACCGGTTTGTTCCGAGCATGTGGATAACCCCTATTTCCGTCGACGTGGCCTCAAAAATTTGTGGATAACAGAGCCCGAAAACGGGGGTTTGTGACATAACGTAGTGTCAATCGCGGTGGGACGGATTGATGGGCTACCCTGTTGACTTGTGACTACTCAGGACCTTTCAGAGCAGCAGAAGATTCGCCGAGGCAAGCGCGACGCGCTGATTGACGCCGGCCATGACCCCTACCCGGTCTTTGTGGACCGGACCCACTCCTTGACCGAGATCCGCGAGAAATACCAGACCGTGGACGAAGGCCAGGGCGACGGCCAGTACAAACTGGAGGCGGGCCAGGAAACAGAGGATGTGGTGGCGGTCGCCGGCCGTATCATGTTCCAGCGCAATACCGGTAAGCTGTGCTTCGCAACCCTGCAAGAGGGCAATGGCACCCAGCTGCAGGTGATGCTGTCGCTGGCAGAGGTCGGTGAGCAGGCGCTGGCGGACTGGAAGGCGTTAACGGACTTAGGGGATATCGTTTCGGTGCGTGGGCGTGTGATCGCTTCACGACGAGGCGAGCTGTCCGTCCAAGCACAATCGTGGCACATGGCGTCGAAGGCGTTGCGCCCACTGCCTGTGGCTTTTGCGGAGATGAATGAAGAGCAGCGCATCCGCCACCGCTACACGGATTTGATTATGCGTGAGGATGCCCGCAAGAACGCCCTGACGCGGATCAAGGTGCTGGCTGCGCTGCGCAAGTATCTGACTAGCCAGGACTTCGTAGAGATTGAAACCCCGATGCTGCAGACCTTGCACGGGGGTGCAGCGGCACGTCCTTTCATCACGCATTCCAATTCGTTGGACATTGACCTGTACCTGCGTATTGCCCCCGAACTGTTTTTGAAGCGCGCCGTCGTTGGCGGTATTGAGCGTGTCTTCGAAGTCAACCGCAACTTCCGCAATGAGGGTGTGGACTCATCGCATTCGCCGGAGTTCACCATGCTGGAGACCTACCAGGCGTGGGGCACCTACGAGGATGGTGCGCGCACGATGCGCGAGTTGGTGCAGTTCGTGGCGCAGGAGGTCTTCGGTTCCACCACAGTCACGCTTGCCGACGGCACCGAGTATGACTTGGGTGGCGAGTGGAAGGTCATCGAGATGTACCCATCGCTCAATGAAGCCCTGCAACGCAAGCATCCCGGCCAGCCTGAGGTGACCGTCGATACGCGTGTCGACGAGCTATTGGAGATCGCCAAGGTTGTTGGTCTCGAGGTGCCAAAAGGTCAGGGCTGGGGCCACGGTAAGCTCGTCGAAGAATTGTGGGAGTTGCTGTGTGAAGATCAGCTGTATGGCCCGGTTTTTGTGAAGGATTTCCCGGTTGAGACCTCCCCGCTGACGCGCCAACACCGCGACAAACCAGGGGTGACTGAGAAGTGGGATCTCTACGTGCGTGGCTTCGAGCTAGCAACCGGCTACTCCGAGCTAGTTGACCCAGTGATTCAGCGCGAGCGCTTCGTCGACCAGGCCCGTCTGGCTGCTGATGGTGACGACGAGGCCATGGTACTCGATGAGGACTTTCTGCAGGCCATGGAACAGGCCATGCCACCAACGGCTGGCTGCGGCATGGGTATTGACCGCCTCCTGATGGCCCTGACCGGGCTGGGTATCAGGGAGACGGTGCTGTTCCCGCTAGTAAAACCTGAATCTTAGCTGTGCGCTTTTGTCAAGGGATGTTCTTGATTAAAGAAAGCTAATACGCCTACAGCCTGGGCGGCATGTCCCTGGCTCTGCGTGGCAACCGCTATTGTCCGGGTGGATAACGTGTCGGCGCGGTTTGTCTTCGCTGTGTTTTGCCAGTAACCGTGAAGGGAGACGGACCCGCGTTTATACTGTGCTTTTCACATCTGGCAGAAGAATTAGCCTGAAGTATGTGGGTTTTGGAATCTTCGAGAAATGCGGAGCATCGTGGCCCTGAGGGGTCAGCTGCCTCAAGATCTCGGATGAGCAGCCTATACGCTCATGAACTGCGGAAAGTATCCTATTTTTCCCATTATGGGGCGGACCTGTTGGTCCGCTATGGGTTTCGGTGTAAACTGTTTAACCGGCAAGCTTTATGGCTTGAAAAATTGAAGAATTTGTCAGAAGCTACCGTTTTGCGGGCCAGCAAAGCTGACGGGAAGTTAAAGCGGAAGAAAAATTCCGGCCATGACTTTGCGCAGCTGACCTGGAAGAGGGTGGCGATGGGCGACAAATTTTTTAGCCGAACACAAAAGCTTTCATCATGAGAGGGTATACATCTGTGCATACGCCAAGATCAATGCGACGAAGGAAAGGTGTTGGATCGTACCGCGCCTTAGCGGCAAAGGCAGGGGCCTTAGGCGCCGCTTTTGCTATCGCTTTTACAGTGGTTCCCGCAGTAGACGCGGAGCCTGACAAAGCCACGGAGACAGAAAGTGCTTCCGCCGAGGAGACAGGGCTAGCTCCACATGACTCACTGTGGACCGGTGTCGATCCAACTGGTGAGACCAGCGTCGTACCTGGGGCGGAAGGAGCCCCTGATACCGCATCTGGTGAGCCCGCATACACGGAACTGGGTGGTGCAGGGCTCACCAGCCCTACCCGGAATTCATCGCCTACGGTTGACGGTGAACTGGCCCCTACTCTTGATGGAATGCTCCAGCAGGGCGGCGACCAGCTAACGGCAAGAGAGATCAGCATCCGCCCAGCTGGCAAATCCGACGAAGGTGATAAACTTTACCGCCTAGATGGCTACGTGGTAAAACTTCATAACGCAGAGACAGACGAAGCGCAGGAGGTGCCCTACGTTTCCTTCCTGCGTGGGGAGACCGACGCGGAGCTTGGCGTTATCGAATCGGCCGAAATTGACGGCCGTCAAGCTGATATTAATGAAGATGTGGAGCTGTTCTCCTTCCCCCGGCCAGGTAGCGGTGTTTTCCTTCCTCATCCTTGGCCTGCCGAGGTTAACGGGGACATGATCACGTTTAACACGAAAAAGATCGATCTTAGCGAAGAGACACATTTTAGTGTGACCTTTACCCTTGAGGGTGATGGCGAGGACGAGACTGCCTGGACCCTTTATGAGGGTGAGGAAACAGCTGGCGACCTTAAAGAAAAGTTAGGCCAAGCTAAACCAACCCCGCGGGCCGGTGACCCGGTTCGTGGCGATCGTGTCCGAGTGGTCGTCCAGGTGGGTGGCGACAGGCTGGCCGATAGTGACAGCAATAACGCTACCCAAGAGTCTGGGCGTGCCTCCAATGTGTTCCGTTATTCCGGTGAGCCCGGTGCAGTGCTCCAACTGTACGAGCCGCTGTATCGCGGGGAGTTTACAAACCTTCAGGCCGGCCGCTCGAACACGGACCGAGATCGCATGCGGCCGATCGACGAGGAGTGGGCAACGTGTACGTCTGATGTCAACGGTGAATGCACATTCGATATTCCAGTTTCCGGCCCTGGTACGCAACCATACTACTGGGTTGCGATGACCAAAGCGTCGCCAGGGTTTGAAGTGCAGGAATATATTCGCGCTGGTGGCTCCGGCGCATGGGAGGAAGGGTCAGAAACCCTGCGTTATGCTTTCGCGACCCCCAACATGAGCACTAGTGGAGGGAAGACCTTTTACTCCGGTGCTTACTACAAAAACGTCGGTCCAAAAGAGGATGGGTGGGGATCCGACTACGAATATAGAAACACTGGCTGGGAACCTTCTTCGTTCATGTGGGAAGTGAAGTCCCGTGCGGACCGTGTAGCATTGGAAGAACTGGAATATCGTACGCCTTTGGGTGTCTTTCAGCAGCGTCGTGTGAATCCGCCATTACCTAACCGTTGTGGTCTGCGAGTTGGGTTCATCATCGACGTTTCGACCAGTATGGGTAACGGTATTGGGACGATGCAAGCAATCTTGAATGGTCGCGAAAAGACAAAAAAGCAGGAAGCGGTTAAAGGCGTTCTACCTGAATTGGCTAACACCTCGACCGAAATTGGTTTAGTTACCTTCGCTAGTGATACACCTGGAGTAACCGGCCGTCTTACTAGGAATAAACCAAATATCTTGGAACCCCTCAAAATGAATAATGAAAGCGATAGAAAGACTGCCCAGGAGTGGGTCGACCGGCTTTACGCCACAGGAGACACCAACTGGGAGGCTGGCCTGAAGCAGTTTGCAGACTACAACCGTCAGAATCCAGGAGCAAAGTATGACGTCGTTTACATGATTACTGACGGTAACCCGACCCGAAACGTAACGACGCGCTACCCGAATCCGAATCCAGCGTTCGAGCGTAAACCCCAGAACGGCTTCGATACCGAATTCAGGTACGTAGAAGCTGCCATGGGTGTGGCCAATACCTTGAAAGAGCAAGGAACCCGTGTTGTTCCGGTTGGCATCCCATCCAACTGGCCATGGGGGCAAAACCCAGATCGTGAGCTTCAAATTTCGGAGCACAACTTGATGGCAATCTCAGGAAAGAATCCTGATGGTTCAAACGCAAGCCTTCGCTACTCTAACTTTGTCACCTACAAAGATAGTGACGTTTTCCGCCAAGCACTGATCAACACCTTGAACACCTGTGCCATCACGGTTGAGCGTCGCTTCTACGAGGGTGATGGCGAGCCGACCGAAGGCCCAACGATCAGCAATACCCGCGCAACCACCAAGGAGGAAAACAACGAGTGGGGCTACGAGGGTGTCTTGCGTCCCCAAGGCCGCAATGAGGAGAGGAAGACTGAATACCCTGATAAGTTTGTAGCCGGACCTGACCGCTATGAAGCCACCTTCAAACTCAACGGCGAGACCCCTTACGACAATGTTCAAATACGTGAGCAAAAAAAGGTTCCACAGGGATGGCAGCCGATGCCAACCAAGGATGGCAAAAACGCGCAGTGCTTTGACGCAAATAAAAATCCTGTGACCGTAAACAACCTGGATCAATTAGGTGATCAATTAGGTGTTCCACCAACCAACGATTTCCAACTGGATAACGTCCCGGCGGTAGGTGGTATTCACTGTGTCGTGTATTATCGGAAGCCAACGCAACCCTCTGGTTTTGACTTCCTTATCAAAAAGGTAGACGCAGAAGACAATACGGTTTCGTTGGATAGTGCCGAATTTGAGCTTCGTCCGTTGAACGATGATGGCACCATTGGTGAACCAAAAGAGAAGAATCAAGACGGCGCGGCTCCAAATTCAAGTATGCTAAAGTGGACTAACTTGGATCCTGGCCGCTTTGTCCTGATCGAGACTAAGGCACCACAAGCACAGAATGGTCCCGCCTACTCGCTGCTTCCACAGCCGATCTACTTCAGTGTCACCGCTGACGGTGGTAGCTACAAGGTGAAACTGCTGGAAAACGCGCAGGATAAAACGGGTAAAGAACTTAATGACCAGAACCTGACCTTCCCGGTCGTCGGGTTTGACCTGACTGCTCAGCAAGCTGATCAGTCTCAATTGCTTGAGTTCAAGGTAGCTAACGTACGTGTCGGCAACCTTCCGAAAACCGGTGGCCTGGGTGTGGCCCCATGGCTTCTTGCCGCGCTCATGCTCATGGCGCTGGGAGGAACCCTGGCGAGGAAACGAGCCTAGGCGCCCAGTAGGGCGAAGTGCGGTGGACACAGCGATAGATTAAAAGAATCTGACTGGCCCAGCGCACAGTGCTGCGATGCTGAATGAAACAAAATTCAGCATCGCAGCACTTTTTTACTTCCATCCTGCCTCACGGAAAAACCATTTCTTTATGCCACAAAACTGCAAAGGTGGGTCCAGGGCACAGGTAACGACGTGCCGAAGAATCTTGGCGCTACAGCTGCTGGGCGTTACTGCCCCAAGTACGGAACTATTAGCCTTGCTGGTGCCGACAGTAAAGTCGGTCAACGTCCAGTCCCAGTGGCGTTGACGAAAAGCAAACGGCTCGGAGTATCCTCTCCTCACGTAACCCCTCGTCACCTATCTGCCGCTGTTGAAACCTTTGCGTGTAACCACCATTGCTTCAGAAACGGTAGCGCGGTAGGCAACGTCATAACCCGTGTTCGCTACCGGCGTACAGGTCGCTGACCTGCACAAAAATGCAAAGTTGAGTGTTTCCGGCTGGCAACGGTGAATACCCAAGGGCTGAGCCGCGTTAAGGTAGGTGACACATTAAAACAAAAATCCATTTGAGTGAGGGGTTGCCACATGTTTGAGCGGTTTACTGACCGGGCACGCCGCGTCATCGTTCTTGCCCAAGAAGAGGCGAGAATGCTGAATCATAATTACATCGGCACCGAGCACACCCTGCTCGGCCTGATCCATGAAGGCGAGGGCGTGGCAGCAAAAGCCCTCGAATCGATGGGTATCAACTTAGAAGACGTACGCCGCGAGGTCGAGGAAATTATCGGCCACGGCACGCAGCCACACACGGGACACATCCCGTTTACTCCACGGGCCAAGAAGGTTCTGGAGCTGTCGCTGCGGGAAGGCCTGCAAATGGGCCACAAATACATCGGCACGGAATTCTTGCTGCTCGGCCTCATCCGTGAAGGTGAAGGTGTTGCTGCACAGGTGCTGACCAAGCTTGGTGCAGACCTGCCGCGCGTGCGCCAGCAGGTGATTCAGCTGCTTTCCGGTTACGAGGGCGGCCAGGGCCAAAATCCAGAGAGCCCGGAGCAGGGCAAGGGCGGCCCGGGCGCAGGCCCTGTTGGTGCCGGCGCTGGGCCTGGTGCTGGCGCGCCGGGTGCCGGTGGGCGCACCGGCGAGCGTTCGAACTCGCTGGTGCTGGACCAGTTTGGCCGTAACCTCACCCAGGCTGCCAAGGAAGGCAAGCTGGACCCAGTGGTGGGCCGCGAGAAGGAAATCGAACGCATCATGCAGGTGCTTTCGCGTCGCACCAAGAACAACCCTGTGCTCATTGGTGAGCCTGGCGTTGGTAAGACCGCTGTGGTTGAAGGCTTGGCCCTTGACATTGTCAACGGCAAGGTGCCTGAAACCCTGAAGGACAAGCAGGTGTACTCGCTTGACCTGGGATCATTGGTGGCGGGTTCGCGCTACCGCGGTGACTTCGAGGAACGCCTGAAGAAGGTGCTTAAGGAGATTAACCAGCGTGGCGACATCATCTTATTCATTGATGAGATTCACACCTTGGTTGGCGCAGGAGCAGCAGAAGGCGCGATTGACGCTGCCAGCTTGCTAAAGCCGAAGCTTGCCCGTGGTGAGCTGCAAACCATTGGTGCCACCACCTTGGAGGAATACCGCAAGCACATTGAGAAGGACGCCGCTTTAGAGCGTCGTTTCCAACCAGTGCAGGTCGATGAGCCCTCTGTGGAAGACACGGTGTTGATCCTGAAGGGGCTGCGCGACAAGTACGAAGCACACCACCGCGTGTCCTACACCGATGATGCCCTGAACGCTGCGGCGAACCTCTCAGACCGCTATATCAATGACCGCTTCCTGCCAGACAAGGCAGTAGACCTCCTCGATGAGGCCGGTGCCCGCATGCGCATCAAACGCATGACGGCTCCTGAGGGCCTGCGCGAGGTAGACGAACGGATCGCTGATGTGCGCCGCGAGAAGGAAGCGGCGATTGACGCCCAGGACTTCGAAAAAGCCGCTGGCCTGCGCGACACTGAGCGCAAACTGAGTGAGGAACGCGCGGAGAAGGAAAAGCAGTGGCGTGCTGGCGACCTGGAAGAAATCGCCGAGGTAGGCGAGGACCAGATCGCAGAAGTGCTCGCTGCCTGGACCGGTATCCCGGTGTTCAAGCTCACCGAGAAGGAATCCGCACGCCTGCTCAACATGGAAGAGGAGCTGCACAAGCGCATTATCGGCCAGGACGACGCCGTCAAGGCTGTCTCGCGCGCGATCCGTCGTACCCGTGCGGGTTTGAAGGACCCGAAGCGTCCATCTGGTTCGTTCATCTTCGCCGGGCCGTCCGGTGTGGGTAAAACCGAGCTGTCGAAAGCGCTGGCAGAGTTCCTGTTCGGCGACGAAGACTCCCTGATCCAGATTGACATGGGCGAGTTCCATGACCGCTTCACCGCCTCGCGCCTGTTCGGTGCCCCTCCGGGATACGTCGGCTACGAAGAGGGCGGCCAGCTCACTGAAAAGGTGCGCCGCAAGCCGTTTAGCGTGGTGCTTTTCGACGAGATAGAGAAGGCGCACAAGGAGATTTACAACACCTTGCTGCAGGTGCTCGAAGAAGGCCACCTCACCGACGGCCAAGGCCGCGTGGTGGACTTCAAGAACACCGTGCTCATCTTCACCTCGAACCTGGGTACCTCCGACATCTCCAAGGCTGTGGGCCTGGGCTTCAGCGGCAATTCCGCCACCGACTCGGACGCGCAGTACGAGCGCATGAAGAATAAGGTGCATGATGAGCTGAAGAAGCACTTCCGGCCAGAATTCTTGAACCGTATCGACGAGATCGTGGTGTTCCACCAGCTCACCCAGGAGCAGATCGTTGAAATGGTCGAGCTGCTCATCGCGCGCGTCGAAAAGGCTCTGGAAGCCCAAGACATGGGAATTGAGCTGACCGATAAGGCCAAGAACCTGCTTGCACAACGCGGTTTTGACCCAGTATTGGGGGCGCGCCCGCTGCGCCGCACCATCCAGCGGGAGATCGAAGACGTGATGAGCGAGAAGATCCTCTTCGGCGAGATCGGTGCCGGCGAGATCATCACGGTTGACGTGGAGAACTGGGACGGCGAGTCCAAAAACACGGAGGAAGCCGCATTCACCTTCACCCCACGCCCGAAGCCACTTCCGGAGGACACCTTCACCGAGGAAGAAGCCGAGGAGGTTCGCGAAGTGGAAAACCCGGTAGAGCCGGAGGCAGACAATGTCACCCCGGACGTACCGGAGTCTGATCCAGTACTGCGTGACGACGAGCCCGGTGGCGGCCCGGCAGCTGGCCCTGCCGGCGCGGGCCAACCACTCTAAAACTGGCACTCTAAAGCCGTGGTCCAGCTGGCAGTGCGAAGGTGTCAACGCCTGCCAGCACAGTGAAAGTGGTGCAGATTACATTCGCGGGCAAGGTCTAGAAATGTCACTAGGTCGGTGTTAAGGTTAACAACACGTTGACCAATAGGGTTGTTACTCTGATCGTCGAAAAGCGACACTGCGCGCAAGCTCGGCGAATGAGGCAAGACCTGGGGTACGGCACAAAGCCGTGCACCCAGGTCATTTCGCTTTTCAGGGCCACAGCCCACATGTGAAGAAAGGAGCGACGATGTCGAAGATCACACTCACCGACCAGGCAACCGACATCCTGGAAGGTATCGGCGGTGCCGACAATATCGCATCGTTTACCCACTGCGCCACCCGGCTGCGTTTCGAACTGCGCGATCAATCCCTCGTGGATAAGGATCGGCTGGAAGCCAACCCGAAGGTCATGGGCGCTGTGCCCCAAGGCACCAACAATTATCAAGTCATCATCGGCGGCGACGTGGCCACCGTGTACAACGAAATACAAAGACTGCCTGAAATGCGCAACTGCACCGCAGGAGGCGGAAACAAATCCGACGCCGACATCAAAGCAGAGGCGCGCTCAAAGACCCGCGGCAAATACTCGTGGCTGGACAGTTTCTTCGAGTACCTCTCGGATTCCTTCCGCCCACTGTTAGGCGTATTGCTTGGTGCTTCGCTGATCATTGCGTTTACAGCCGTGATGGAGGCGTTCGGTGTCGTCGATACGCGTGCCGACGACAAAGCCGCCGGCTGGGTGTTCATTGATGCAATGTGGCGCTCCGTGTTCTACTTCCTGCCAGTATTCGTGGCGTACAACGCGGGCAAGAAACTCAACATTGACGCGTGGGTACCGGCCACGGTGATCTTTGCGCTGATGACACCGAATTTCATCGACCTGAAAGACCATCCGGACGCCGTCGCCACCGTCAATGAAGCACTAGGTACTGAGGTGTACTCCGTCGACATCTTCGGTCTGCCACTGCTGCTCAATGACTATGGCGGCAACGTGTTCGTCCCGCTGATCATGGCACCTGTGGCCGCCCTGGTGTACAAAGGCCTGCAGAAGGTGATTCCAAGTTCGGTCCACATGGTGTTCGTGCCATTTCTCACGCTGGTGATTGTGATCCCGCTGACCGCGTTTGTGATCGGCCCGTTTGGCATTTGGCTGGGCAATATCATTGGTGTGGGCTTGGCCTGGTTGAATGGTAACGCACCTTTCGTTTTTGCCATCCTGATCCCAATGCTCTACCCATTCCTGGTCCCACTGGGCTTGCACTGGCCACTCAACGCCCTGATGCTAGTAAACATCAACACGCTGGGCTATGACTTCATTCAAGGCCCCATGGGTGTGTGGAATTTCGCTTGCTTCGGCGCCACCGCTGGTGTGCTCATCCTGTCTATGCGTGACCGCGACCCCGCGATGCGCCAGACCGCCGGTGGCGCGCTGGCCGCAGGCCTGTTTGGCAGTATTTCGGAGCCTTCGCTCTACGGTATCCACCTGCGTTATAAGAAGATTTACCCACGCATGCTGGTCGGTTGCTTCCTGGGTGGTGTGACTATCGCCGTATTGTCCGCCGGCGCAGGCGGTGTGACCACCAAGGCGTTCGTGTTCACCTCGCTGCTGACCACGGTTGTGTTCAGCCCGATAGTGCCGTATCTCATCGCGATCGCTGTGGCTTTCTTCGTGCCGCTGCTGATCATCGTCGCCACCGACTACCGCACCCCCGAGGAGAAGGAAGAAGCACTCGCGCGGGCCCGTGCTGCCCGTGAGACCGAGGTTGAGGAATCGCCAGTGCTTAACGACGAAACCCCTGCCGAACCTGCAGCGCAGTCTGCAGCGCCTGCAGCGCCTACTGCAACCACTACGATTGCAGCACCGATTTCGGGCGAGTTCGTCGCTATGGCGGACTTGGAGGATGCTGCATTCGCGTCGGGAGCGCTTGGCGAGGCGATCGGTATTGTTCCGGATGGTGGTGGTCAGTCATCCGAGGCTGCGGATGGTGGTGGTCAGTCATCCGAGCTTGCGGATGGGCATGGTCAGTCATCCGAGCTTGCGAGGATGACTGTCGTCGCCCCGGTGTCCGGCACAGTGATCTCGGTGGTGAAGACGAAGCACGCCTACGGCCTCAAAACGGATGATGGCGTGGAGATTCTGGTGCATATCGGCATCGACACCGTGAAGATGAAGGGTGAAGGTTTCACTCCGGCGGTGGAGAAGAAACAGTACGTCACCGCTGGCGATCCACTTGCAACCGTTGATTTCAACGCAGTAGAAACCGCTGGTTTTGACACTACTGTGGTCATGACCGTGGTTAACTCGAAGAGTTTGACGGCGGTGGAAGCCACAGGTTCCGGCACGGTTGTTGCCGGTGATCCCGTGATCAGCGTGGATAAATAGGGCGAACTGCAAGGAGAACGGGATGCATATTCTGCGCGTGTTCAACAACAATGTGGTGCTGGCGAAAGACGTGGCACAGCACCGTGTGGCTAGCGCCGATGGGGAGGTCATCCTTACTGGGCGTGGCATCGGGTTCGGTGCGCGCACTGGTGATGTGGTTGATCTCGCGCGCGTGCAGAAAGTATTTGTGCCTGCCGACGGCCGCGATCCGGACCATTTGGGCGAGATGCTCGCGATGGTTCCGGAGGTGGCGATCTCCGCGATCATTGAGGCGCTTGCCGCCATCGATGCGCCCGTCGAGCTGCGCGAGAAGGTCACCCTGGTCACAGCTTTGGCGGACCACTTGCATGGTGCGATTGAGCGCCAGCGTTTCGAGCATGATTTCACCTACCCGCTGGAAGCGGAGGTGCGCCACTTGTACCCGGTGGAGCTTGATTTGGCCCAGCGGCTGCTGGCCCATATTAATCAGAACCAGAGCCTGAATTCTGCTTTGAACTTGCAGCGCCCTTTGCCGGATTCTGAGGCGATCGCGTTTGCGTTGCATTTCGTCAACGCTGGTTTTACCGCTGGCGATTTGTCCCATACGTATGCGATGACGGGTGTGATCCAGCAAATCTTGAGCGTGATTGGTGCCTTTTATGGCGTTGAGCTGGAGCAGTCGTCGATAGCTGCGGCCCGTTTTATTACCCACATGCGTTACTTATTCACCAGGTTGGCCAGTGGCGAACAGTTGGCCGGGCTGGCGAATCCTCTGACAGATCAAATCATGGCGACCTATCCGCGCGCGTTGCAGTGCGCCCAGCAGGTGGCCACCATCGTCGAGTTGCGCTTTGATGCGGATCTTAACGACGAAGAGATTGCCTATCTCACCCTCCATATCGAGCGTCTTGGCGCTCAACGAAAGGAAGCGTAAATCATGAGTACTCGCACCATCATCCACGGGGTTGGTGTTTCGGCCGGCACCACGTTTGGCCCGGCTGTGATCATCAGCCCGGCGGCAGGCGTCGATAGTAATGAGCCTGCATGTACCGACCCGGAGGCGGATACCGCCCGAATCAAGGACGTATTGCAGCAGGTTGCTGACGGTTTGAGCGCGCGTGCCGACGACGCCCCCGAGACTTCGAAAGCTATTGTGCAGGCCACCGCTGGCCTGGCAACTGACCGGGGTTTGTTACGTACTGTGACCAAGGAGTTGAAGAAGGGCTCTGGTGTTACCCGGGCGGTGCATGACGCGGTGGAGAACTTTGCCGCGAAGCTGCGCAAGCTGGGCGGCTACATGGCCGAGCGCGTGACTGACTTGTATGACGTGCGTGACCGTGCCATTGCCCGTTTGCGTGGGTTGGAAGAGCCGGGCGTGCCGACGCTGCACCAGCCCAGCGTGATTGTTGCCGTTGACCTGGCACCCGCGGAGACGGCCACACTGAACCCGGAGCTGGTGCGCGGCATCATCACCGCGGAGGGTGGCCCCACCTCCCACACTGCGATCCTGGCGGCCCAGCTGGGGATTCCGGCCGTGGTTAAAGCGACGGGCATCCTGGATCAGCTCAGTGCTGGCGAATTAGTCGCACTTGACGGTGGGGTGGGCGAGGTGATTATCGCACCGACCGACGACGATACTGATCAGTTGGCGGAGCGTTCCCGCCGCCGCGCCAGCGCCCTGGCGGGCTCCTCCGGTGAGGGCGCGACCCGGGACGGCCACCGCGTCAAACTTTTGGCCAATATTGGTACTGCCGAGGACGCTCACAAAGCCGCCAGCTTCGACCTGGAAGGTTCGGGCCTGTTCCGCACCGAGTTTCTGTTCTTGTCGCGCGAAACGGCGCCTACAGTGGAGGAACAAACCGCCACCTACACTGAGGTGCTCCAGGCGTTTGGGGATAGGCGCGTCGTCGTGCGCACCCTTGATGCTGGCGCTGACAAACCTTTAAGCTTCGCTAACTTAGGCGAAGAGGAGAATCCGGCGCTGGGTCGTCGCGGCCTGCGTTTAAGCCAGGCGCGCGAGGAGCTTCTCGACGACCAACTGGCAGCCCTGGCAGCTGCCCATAAGAACACGAGTGCAGACCTGTGGGTGATGGCACCAATGGTGTCTACCGTGGAGGAGACGAGGTGGTTCGTCGCTAAGGCGCGTGCGGCTGGCCTGCCGAAGGTGGGTGTGATGGTGGAAACTCCGGCCGCGGCGATCCGCTCTAAAAACGTGCTGTCGGAGGCAGACTTCGCGTCGATTGGCACCAATGACTTGTCGCAGTACACCATGGCCGCCGACCGCATGCAAGGAGAGCTCTCAGACCTGCTCGACCCGTGGCAGCCGGCGGTGCTGAGCATGATTAAGGCCACGTGCGACGGTGGCACCGCCACCGGTAAGCACATCGGCGTGTGCGGCGAGGCCGGCGGTGATCCGCTGCTGGCGCTCGTGCTGGTGGGGCTGGGTGTGTCGTCGCTGTCGATGGCACCGAGCAAAGTTAACGCGGTGCGTGCGGCGTTGCGCCTGCATGATCGTTCGACCTGCCAGCAGATGGCGGCCTACGCCCTTGACTCGTGGACCGCGGAAGAAGCCAAGGCAGCAGTGCTGCGGATCGCTGACCCCGTCCTGCGCGATTTGATCTAGCGCGCCGCCTTCGTCGGCGCGGGAGTAGGCACGATTCCGCACGTGCCGTTGAGCTCCTCGCCAGCAAACCGCGCATCCAACCACTCGATCACACCCGCGGACTCCATCACCAGGGGCACAGCGTGGATCAGGCCCGACTGTGAGGACAGCTTCCAATTCCCAGTGACTTCGCGCAGCTCTACCGGTGCGTCGGGCCCACCGAGTGCGCAGTAGTCGCGGGCGAGTTGGCGGACTTGTTCGGCGGGCACGAGGTTATCGCCATCAGTGGTCACAATCAGGATGGGCGATTCAACCGGCTCATTACCCAGCCGGTTCGCTCCGAGCGCACGCCGGATACGCGGGTCTTCCGCAGCGAAATGCCCAAGCGACTTGTTCCCCACCGTATAGTCTTCAAACTTGGTATCACGTGCCGAAAGTGAGGCGTCGATGACGCAGCTTTCGGCAAGGTTAGTCAGCGCCGTGAGCCCAGCCGGGGTCAGATGGTCCTGCAACGCAGCAGCGAATTCGTCGTTGCCTCCAGCAAAACCGAGGGCGGCGAAACCAGCAACAGCAGTAAGCGAATACGGGTTGCCTTGTTCTAACACCGCCACCAAGTCAGCCGGTGGTGCACCCGCGAAAGTACCCACCAGGTTCAGTTCCGGGGCGTAATCATCATGCAGTTCGGCCGCTGCGGCGGCAGCACCCCCACCTTGGGAATAGCCGAAAATAGCGACAGGGGTGTCGTCGTCAAGCACTGCCCGCGCTGCGTCCAACACCGCGTGGGCCTGCTCCGTCCGGTTCAGGTACGAATGCACCGTGCCCTGCGCCGGGCCGATATAGTCGGTCACCACCACCCGGTAACCGGCATCGGTGAGCATGTCCACAAACGGCGCCTCATAGTTCACATTCACTGAACTGCCGGACAGGCTCGACAGCATCGACGAACTCGCACTCGGCGCGCAGTGCGGCGCTACCCCACGCGTGCCCGGAGCCACCACCACCGTGCCTTTAGGGTTATGTGAGCGTTGCGAGCTTTGCGGGCCCTGCGGATCGCGCGCTTCATACACCGCCCCGGTGGCCGGAACGAGCTGGCCAGGCGATCGTCGTCAAGCACCTGCGAGGACAACTCGCTTACCGACGATCCCGAACTCGTCGCGCTGGATAGCACATCAAGGGTGGACGATCCCACCGAGCTCAGCACAGGGCTTAACGACGACAAACTGGCCACCAACCCCACCGCAAGCAGTCTTTGCATCATGTGCTGTGATGGTAGCCGATGAACCTGGCGAGTACGCGCAGATGTGAAGACACTACTTTTCCGTTCTAATCACTCAGCTCTTTTTACAAAGTTCGCTAGGATAAATTGTGTTCAATAGCGGGAATAGCAACGCCCCCGATGAGTTATGAATACATTCGCGAATGTCTGGTCGAGCCTGACACCAAGCGATTTCTCCCTGTATAGTTCGGCCGAGTTGGCTAGTTCCGGTAATCAGCTAAGGAGGCGGTGACGTATGTCGGGAAATGGAAAGCACGTGGCTGCAATGGTACGCAGCTACACCGATGGAGACGAAGCCGGATTCCACTCTGTAGCAATGCAGGTTGCCGCGCGCGAGGCCAAAGCAGGTCATACCGCAATAGCTAACGACATAAAGAAAGCCGTTCTCGCTTCAAGAGAACGGCAGCAATTGGGTTCAGTGACAAAGCTGGCCCAGCCACGTGGAGAGCTCGGTGAGCTGGTAGAAGCTACCTATCCAGAAATCAAACTAAAACAGCTTGTCGTGCCTACCGATTTGAGGAATCAGATAAAGCAGCTTTTAGCGGAACAAAGGCAGCGTAAAAACCTCCTCGACTATGGTTTCTCCCCGGCACATCGCCTCTTGTTGGAAGGGCCTCCAGGAACCGGCAAAACGATGACGGCAGCAGTGCTTGCAACAGAACTACAAATTCCGCTCATCACCGTGCGTCTCGACAGCATATTGAGCAAATACATGGGGGAGACCGCCAGCAAATTAAGGCTAGTCTTTGATGAAGTAGCCCAGCGTAGAGCCGTTTACCTATTCGACGAGTTCGATGCGCTTGGGGCAGACCGCAGCGGTAACGACGTAGGTGAAGCGCGGAGAATTCTGAACTCATTTCTGGTGTTTCTTGAAGAAGCTAGTGACGAATCTCTTGTTCTTGCTGCCACAAATCATCGTGGGATTCTAGATCAAGCTCTCTTTAGGCGGTTCGACGTAGTTTTAACCTATTCGTTGCCAGATTCTAGACAGGCCATCGCAGTGATCAAAGGACGCCTTGGCAGCCTGGCCACCGGCACGCGGATGGACAAACTCGGAGAATACACCGAGGGTCTGAGCCACGCGGAACTAGTTAAAGCCGCTGAAACGGCGGCAAAAGCGGTTATTATGCGTGGTGAATCACAAGTAACAAGAGATGACATAATCGTGGCGTTAGCATCCCGTAAGCAGGCAAGCTTTGGCAGAGCAGAACAGCAATCTTGACCATATCTATGTGCACGGACGGGCGGAATCCAAAGACTTCCGCGCTAGAGGAGGCGGAAACCCCCAGATTAAGGACGTAGACCGCCGCGCTCATGGGGAAAGACTTAGAAGCGCGGCTGAGGAAAGTTTTCAAGCCTTCGATGAACGAAAGGATGCAGCAGTCCTGCACAGTCTTGAACTGCAGGCCACGGGTACAACGATTGTAGTGCGGGGAGCAAGTGCTGAGTATCCACTTAAACTGGAATCGCTTTCTCGAATGGGCGGTAAGAACTCCCAGCCAAAATGGCTACTACTGTCAGTGCGCGGTTCGAGGAACAATGATCTCGAGCAAGCCACGATATGGGTGTCCGATGCTAACCGCAATGAGTTTCTTAGGCTTTTTGAAAAATTTATAGAAGAAGATACGAAGAGTGGGAAGCCAAAGAATCAAGCTCTAATCGCTAATATGTCAGAAATCCGTGAGGCTTTTATCGAGGACTTATGGACATCCGATACGGACCTTCCTGGAAAGGGAAAGCACTGGTGGGAGCTATGGCTTGACGCACAGAGCGCCCGGGCTGCTCAATGGCAGACCATATTGGATGGGGTGGAGATTAGATATCAGCAACGAGGCTTTGAGATAAGTGACAGGGTGGTGATATGGGTAGAAACGACACGTGAACAACTCGAACTCCTGCTTTACACCGCACTTCCGCTAGTTGAGATTAGGCCCCCAAATTTTATTGACACAGTCGAAGATTTGCCGCTCGAGGAACAGGCTGAGTACGTGGAAGAACTTGCAGAAAGGGTGCAAGCAATTGGACATGGGACTGTTCCAGCTACTGGTCAAGACGCCTCTGCCGTATGTCTCCTCGACACCGGAGTGATGCGAACACATCGTTTATTAGTCCAGTCCTTGAGCCCAGCAGACCATCACACCATTGTCGGTATTTCAGGGGTTGACGTGCATGATAAAGGGCATGGAACCTCGATGGCAGGTATAGTTCTGTATGCCGATCTCGAACCGCTTCTTCGGAGTACACACCCTGCTTATCTCACACACCGACTTGAATCGGTGCGCATGACTCCCAAAGCAGGTGAACCCAAGATTGACCCTCTGGACTATGGCAGCGCGACCGCAGAGGCTGTTTCTTTACCAGAAGTAGCCTCGAGAGACCGGCGACGGGCATTTTGCCTTACCTTGTCTACTTCTGGGGGCGAGCAACCGCTCGGAGAACCCACCTTGTGGTCTTCAGCAGTGGATGCCCTGGCTGTCGGCACAGACGTCGTGCGTGACGGCAAACAGATCAAATTGTTGTCAGAACCGGATCAAAGCCGAAGTCGGCTATTTGTAGTTGCAGCTGGCAATGTTTCTCGTTATCGCGAAGAATACAGAAAGAACTGTTTAAATGAACCCATTCACGACCCAGCGCAGGCTTGGAACGCCCTGACGGTTGGGGCCTACACTGACTTAACTCAGCGACCTAAGGATCCTCAATACACGGGTTGGAAAACAGTTGCAGAAGCAGGCGACATCTCGCCGCATACGACAACATCGCTGTGCTTTGACCAAAGCCTATGGCCGATCAAACCTGATATTTGTATGGAAGGTGGCAACGTTCTCACCGATGGGGCCGGCCTCTTCGAGGACAGGCACGCTAACTTATCTCTCAGATCTACGGGAAGAAAAAACGATCTCGACCTGACATCAGCGAATGCTACCAGCGCGGCAGCAGCGCAGGCTGCCCGACTTGCTGCGATAGCGATGAACCGCTATCCAGAATATTGGCCAGAAACAATTCGAGGATTGTTGACCCATTCAGCTGAGTGGACGGAAGTTATGAAAGATCGACTGGATCAGGCTAACAAGAAGAATGAACGCCAAGCGTTACTACGTGAATTCGGTTGGGGAACCCCTACAGAAGATGCTGTGCTTAATTCTTTCCAGAATGCGGTAACGCTGGTTACGCAGGACAGCTTCGAACCATTTACAGGTGATGACCACGCTATGCGCCAGTTCCGGTTGCATCCTCTTCCGTGGCCGACGGATGTGTTGGAAAGCTTAGGAGATAGCGAGGTGAGGTTGCGTGTCACGTTGTCTTATTTTATTGAGCCTTCTGCAAGCCGGAGGGGGTGGCGAGACAAGTACACCTACGCGTCCCATGGACTGCGTTTTGATCTTCAAGGAAGACTGGAGAGTGAACAGGACTTTATAAGCAGGATGGGGCAAGACGCTGATAAGCCTAAAGGAGATTCCAAAGGAAGCGATTCTGACCGATGGCTTGTCGGGCAAAATGCTAGATCTCGTGGTTCTCTCCATCAAGATGAATGGGTTGGTAGTGGGGCTGAACTAGCTCATTGCCAAAACTTAGCCGTGTGGCCAACAAGCGGTTGGTGGAAAAAGAACAAGAGGAAGGATAGACGTGACCTGCCAGTCCGATACGCCCTCATCCTGTCCCTAAAAACTGAAGAACAGAATGTTGACCTGTACACACCGATTGTGACCGAGCTGAACATTCCGGTGGTTACCGAGATACCAGTTTCATGATAGGCAGGGCTGAATTACCCCGCAGAACTGCAACTCGATAAAGCTAGAACCGGTGGAATTCCGACTGCCTGCAATCGGTTCCCGCGCGATCAACTCGCTGGGGCATCGGCTGGGCGATCGTCGTCATACTGGCCACCAACCCCACCGCAAACAGTCTTTGCATCATGTGCTGTGATGGTAGCCGAGGCCTTGAGAAGGTGCTCTAAGACCGCGCCTTTTTAGAAGGCGCCACAGTGGTTGGGGGCTGCAACCCCGTTGAAGCGGTCGCGCAGCCACGACGCAGCAGGCAAAGCCTGGGTGAACATGCCGCCGGCGTGGTTCAAGCCGAGCTTCGCGCCGGGGGTGAGCGCAGCAACACCTTCGTCGAGGTAAGTCACGGTGGCACCCTGGGCGCAGTAGTCGCGGGCCATCTGGGTGGTCTGCGGACTGGGCACCAGATCATCGTTGCCGCCGGTGGCCACCATGATCGGGGTAGCAAGCGGGCGCTGGCCCAACTTCTGCGACTCGAGTAGTTCGATCACGCGTGGGTCGCGAAACGCTGCCTGTGTGAATGATTCGCCCGTGGTGGTAAGCGTAGAGGTGTCTGTCATCGCCCATTGCAGGGCAGAATCCACGATGCACGCGTCCTTTGTTGAGGCGATGAACTGCCTGCCACGATCGTTAGCGATGGCATCAAAGGCCTCGGAGAAGAACGGAAAACGCTCACCCCAGCCGTGGTAAGCAAAGCCAAGCACCGAGACAATCATGGAGTTATCCACACCGTTCATCACCTCGATCATGTCGGCGGGTGCCGCACCCGAGTACGTACCCACCAGGTTGATGCCCGGAGCGTAGGTGGCGTGCTGCTCAGCCGCAGCAGCGACGGCACCACCGCCTTGCGAGTAGCCATAGAAGCCCACAGGCTGGCCCGGTTGCGTGGTGGCGCGCGCAGCGTCAAGCACCGCGTGCGCCTCTTCGGTGTGTAGCACATAGGTGTGCTGGCCTGGGGTGCCCAGCCCGATATAGTCCGTGACCACCACGCGCATGCCCAGAAGACTGGCCGCCTGGTAGAAGGCCAGCTCGTAGTTGATCCCGAGTGCTTGGTGTACTGGATCATACTGGCCCTGCAAGCCGGGGCCTTTCGACGGCGCGCACGCATCGCCCGCCCCGCGCGTACCAGGAGCGAACACGACAGTTGGCTGCGGCCCATTGCCCTGCCACGGGTTGGCAGGCTCGATGATAAAACCTGACACGGCAACAGGATCGCCGTGAATCGTGGTAGAGGAATACAAGATCTTCTCGGCATAACCCGGGAAATCAGGCCCCAGAATGTTGAGCAGCTGCGGGGCCGGCTGTGTACGGATTAAAGTGCCCGGTGCCGGTATCTCCTCCGGCGGCAGGTAGAACGGGTCTTGCCACGCAACGCCACTATCGACGTAGCTGGACTGCGCCTGCGGCGCAGGCAGCACTGGATCGTGGGACTGGGTTAGAAATGGCTGAGATATTTCAGCACCTGCCGGGGTTGGTGCTCCCGCCAGAATAACAACTGAGGCAGCAGCGCAGCTAAGCCATTGGTTGCGAGCTTTTCGACGGTTCTTGAGCATATCTAGGGATCTTAACCGCACTATGTCGATGCAACAACGCCTACGAAGCGCCAACGTTGCTGCAAGTAGGAACGAGCCGTACCGTAAACTTAGAACGGAAGCGCTACTCCGGTTCCTCCCACAAGTGCGGGCAGCCCCACAAGTGCAGCAATAACTGTGATCAGCGCGATAACTCCAGCGATGATGCCACCTTCTGAAGAAGCGGCGCCGGATGGAGCGTCTGACTGTGGTGCTGGCTGTGGGTCTTCCCCACTTGGTCCAGGCTCTGGTGCTGGTGCTGGTGTTGGCGCAGGCGAAGGTGCTGGCTTCACCTCTGCCTTGAGATGGTGGTACGGTGCAGCTTGGCCTGCGCGGTCAATGGCAACGTGGTCCACTGTCACTGCCTTATCGCCTGATTTATCCTGGGCTACGGGCACGCCACCTTTTACAACATAACCTTTTCCGGTTTTGTGGGCTTTGAGCTGCGTTCCATCAGCCGGGTTGACCCGCAAGTTATTCCATACTGGTGCGGTACCGGCACGTTTGATGGCTTCAAGATCAACCCAGTACGCGGTTTTCTCGCCACCAATATTGTCCCAATTACTGATGTAGATCGGGGCCCCACCAGCCATCACATAAGTTGTTCCATGGAGGGGATCGCCTGGTTTGCGGCCTTGGATGATGGTGCCATCCGATGGATACTTGTTGAGGAACTGCCAAGCACCCTCGCCACCTGCGTTATCAATTGCGCGGGAATCGACCGTGACTAACGGGCGAGGCCCGCCGATATGGTTCCAGTCGCCTACCGGGATTGGGGCGCCACCTTGGACCACGTAGACGGTGCGGGAAGATACAGCCCCGTCACCGCCTGCGAAGAGGAACGTGTCGTTAGCTGGGCGGGCGCGAAGCCGGTCGTAAGGGTACCCGTGGTCGGCTCGGAAAATGGTGGCTAGATCAACGTCGATATAAGGCTTTCCTCCGCCGATGTGGTCCCAATTCGAGACGTAGATTGGTGCGCCACCTGCGATGACGAAAACCGAGTTGGTGAACTTGTGGCCAGGTTGCGTGCCACGGATGATGGTGCCGTCCTTCGGGTATTTGCGCAGTTTGTTCCACTCTGCGTCGTTGACCGCGCGCACGTTCCGCGATCCTGATACGTGGTCGAAGTTTGTGACGTAGATCGGTGCGCCACCGGCGACACGGTAGACATGCCCCTTGTATGCGATGGTGTCGCCGTCTTTCACCGGCTGCGGGGCGGGAGGTGTATCGACGATTCCGCCGGAACGCTTAATCGCAGCATTGTCGGCGTGGATATAGCCGGTGGGCAGATGATTCCCAGAAACAACTTGGCGGACATTGATATTGTCGCCGTAGGAGTCCCAGGTGACTTCGATGGAGCCGTCGGCATTGACCTTTTCAACGACACCGACGTGACCGTAGGAATGGCCCCAGTGACGGGATGTCCAGTCGCTACTCCAGTACGCAATAGCACCGACTGCGGGCGTGTTGTTCTTCGCACCTGGGGCGCGGTGCCACCACTCATAGGCGTTGCCCCACGTGCCTTGATCCGGCACGCCCCCTTTAGCCAGGCGATATGCAACATAGCGGGTGCAATTGTGAACACCACCGTAGTAACGGGTGTCTGCCCACGTGTTGGTGTACGGCCTATACCCACTGAACGCGAGGCAACCGTAGGAGCCGACTTCCTTGCACAGGTTATGCACGGCAGCGTTTGCCTGGGGCGCGCTCAGCCCAGCCAAAACGGCCAGACTTGCCACAAGAGTGATCATTGTTCTGAGGGAAGTGCGCATTACGATACAGTCCTTTTAGTCCTTTTGGTTTTAAGCCGAAAGCTGAAATAAGGGAAAGTGATGATGGCGTCAGATTATCGTTGATCAGGCCGCCATCGCACCCGAAAAGCGTGGATGTTTCTACAGGTGACAACCATTTCGGTGCCCCAGGAATAGGGGGCAGCTACCGTCGATTGAAAGGGCCTGTCCGCCTGACTTCCACAAGAACATGTGTTCTAGGGGTGTGATTTTGGTTTGACCTTGGGGTTTGTTTTTTGTTGGGTGGGTGTTGGGGGACTAATTGGGGTGATAGGGTTAGCGGGTGGCGTCTATTAAGTGTGCTCGTACTGCTTCGGGGGCGGTGAGTGTGCAAGTAGTACGAAAAGTTGGTGGGCGTACTGAGGTGATTAAGCATTTTGGGTCTGCTCATGATGATGGGCAGTTGGCGGTGTTGTATTTAGCTGCGGAGTCTTTTTTAGGCCGTGGCCAGCAGTTATCGTTGCCACTTGAAGGTGTAGGTGATGATCGGCATATCCCGGTGATGGATGATTTTGCTGATTATCGTCACCGTGATGACAGTGTTGATCAGCAGGAACTTGATCTTGGTGCGGTTCAGACACACACCGAGTCGGTGCATGCTGCCCAGGATTCGGGTGCTGGTGATCGGTTATCGGGTAGTCGGGATGGGCAGGCTCGGGTGGTTGATACTGCGAATAAAGTGTTGTGGCAGGTGCTTGCGCGGGTGTGGGATGTGTTGGATTTCGGGATTGATGATCCCTCGTTTCAGGCGATGGTTATTGCCCGGATTGTTGAGCCAACCTCAAAAGCCCAGGTAGGGCGGGTACTGACAGGTCTTGGTCAGCCTTCCCGGCATGTTAATACCTGGTACAACACACTAAAACGTGCTGTTAAAAATGATTATCGGGCTCGTATTGGTGCTGCATGTCATCGTTATGTGCGTTCACGTCATCAGGTGACAATGGTGTTATATGACGTGACCACCTTGTATTTTGAGACACCGAAAGAAGACGAGCTACGCAAAGTTGGGATGAGCAAAGAACGCCGTGTTGATCCTCAGATCGTGGTCGGCCTGATTACTGATCTGGAAGGGTTCCCGCTTCACGTGGAATTTTTTCACGGTAAAACAGCCGAAACAACAACATTGATCCCGATGATCAACGCCTATATCCAAGCCCATGATCTTGTTGGTGTCGTCGTTGTTGCTGACGCGGCGATGCTATCAGCAAAAAACCTAGATGCACTTGATGCCGAGGGTATTGACTACATTGTTGCTGACCGACTGAAAAAAGCGCCCTACGACATCACACTTGATCCCGATGACGAGGACAGTATCGATGCTCATGATGGTGCCATCGTTGAAACCACCAAAACAATGGGAACAGGTACACAGGCTATACAGCGACGTGCGGTGATCGGGTTTAGTGCCAAACGCTACCGCTACGACATCAGCTCGCTAGATAAACAACGCCAGAAAGCACACGAGATAGCCACCAAGAAACGCTCAGCACGCCTACCGAGATTTGTGGCCAAGAAAAACGGGCAGTTTGTCATCAACGAACAAACCTTTGCTCAAGCCCGGGGTTTAGCAGGATGGAAAGGCTACGTCACCAGTATCGATGCCCAACAGGTAGACGGCAGTCAGATCATCGGGTTTTATCACCAGCTCTACCACATCGAGCAGGCCTTTCGAATGGCGAAAACAGACCTTGATGCGCGCCCAATGTATCACCACACCGAAACCGCTATCACCGCACACATCACCGTTGTCTTCGCCGCCCTAGCCCTGTCAAAACACATCTACCTGACCACCAACACCACCGCCCCGAAACTAGTCCAACGCCTCAGCACCTACCGCCACAGCACAATCGAAATCAACAACACCCGCATAACCATCCCACCCGCAATAACACCAAAAGACCAACAACTAATCAACACCCTCACCCAACACAAACCGGGGGACTAAACCCAATTGTGTAAGTCAGGTTGTATGCGATGGTGTCGCCGTCTTTCACCGGCTGCGGGGCGGGAGGTGTATCGACGATTCCGCCGGAACGCTTAATCGCAGCATTGTCGGCGTGGATATAGCCGGTGGGCAGATGATTCCCAGAAACAACTTGGCGGACATTGATATTGTCGCCGTAGGAGTCCCAGGTGACTTCGATGGAGCCGTCGGCATTGACCTTTTCAACGACACCGACGTGACCGTAGGAATGGCCCCAGTGACGGGATGTCCAGTCGCTACTCCAGTACGCAATAGCACCGACTGCGGGCGTGTTGTTCTTCGCACCTGGGGCGCGGTGCCACCACTCATAGGCGTTGCCCCACGTGCCTTGATCCGGCACGCCCCCTTTAGCCAGGCGATATGCAACATAGCGGGTGCAATTGTGAACACCACCGTAGTAACGGGTGTCTGCCCACGTGTTGGTGTACGGCCTATACCCACTGAACGCGAGGCAACCGTAGGAGCCGACTTCCTTGCACAGGTTATGCACGGCAGCGTTTGCCTGGGGCGCGCTCAGCCCAGCCAAAACGGCCAGACTTGCCACAAGAGTGATCATTGTTCTGAGGGAAGTGCGCATTACGATACAGTCCTTTTAGTCCTTTTGGTTTTAAGCCGAAAGCTGAAATAAGGGAAAGTGATGATGGCGTCAGATTATCGTTGATCAGGCCGCCATCGCACCCGAAAAGCGTGGATGTTTCTACAGGTGACAACCATTTCGGTGCCCCAGGAATAGGGGGCAGCTACCGTCGATTGAAAGGGCCTGTCCGGGCAGGGCCGAGCCGAGCAGACGCGGCCCGAACTCCGCCGCGCTATACTGCGAAGCCATGGGCTTGTACTACCGCGATAAGAAGAAGATCGGCAAGAATTCCTGGATCAACGTATCTAAATCTGGGGTGTCCACCTCTACGAAGATTGGTCCGGTGACCCTGAATTCACGAGGCGGTTTCTGGGTGAACCTGCCCGGTGGGCTGAATTTCCGTGGCCGCTGGAAGTAGAGGGCCTCGCACACTCGAGCCTCGCACACTCGGGCCGGGACAGCGGGTTAGGCGCGGGGTAGGTGGAACAGACCCGCGTTATCCTGCTCGGCTAGGCCATCGTCGATAAGCGAAAATAAAGCTCGGTCGCGCTGGGCGTCATCCGGCCAAACAATGTCGATGCTGGCGCGCGGCACCGGCCCGTCCGCCTCGCGTAGCACCTTCATGATTAAACCGCGCACCTGCCGGTCAGTGCCCGCGAATTTCTGGACTTTCTTCTTGCGCAGCTCATCTTCAGTCGGTGCGGGTTTGCCCGCCTGCAACCAATGACAGTGCGACGGGACAGGACACTCGCCGCACCGTGGCGCCGTGGCGGTACAAATCAGGGCACCCAACTCCATTAATCCCGCGGAAAATGTGGGGCCGTGGTCGTCGGGAAGCAAAGCGGCTACCTCGCTCAACTCGCGCTTCGACGCGGGTGGGGCGAGCGGGCGGCCATCCACCATGCGGGCGTACACGCGGCGCACATTCGTATCCACCACCGGCACATTCTGGCCAAACGCGAAACACGCCACCGCGCGCGCCGTGTACTGCCCAATCCCTGGCAGCGACAACAGTTCGTCCACATCGTCCGGGACTTGCCCGTCGTGCTTATCGACGATCACCTGCGCGCACTCCAACAGGCGCAGCGCACGCCGCGGATACCCCAAGCTGCCCCAGGCGCGCAACACCTCGGCCGGCTGGGCTGCAGCAAAGGTGGCAGGGTCAGGCCAGCGCTCAACCCACTGCTGCCAGATCGGGGCGACACGCGCCACAGGGGTCTGCTGGCTCATCACCTCAGACAGCAGGATGGCCCAGGCAGTGGTGCTAGGGCTGCGCCAAGGCAGATCGCGGGCGTTTTCCTGAAACCACGCGATAATGGTTGCGCGGGGAAAATTGGTGGCGTTCGTGCTCATTCGGTCAAGCCTAGGTGAGATAATACCGATATGCCGCATAACAAAACACCGCAGGAAATTTGGGACATGCTCAAGGAAGGAAACCGTCGCTTTGCCGGGCAGTCTGCCCAACACCCACATTCCACCTCCGAGCGCTTGCAGGAACTCCAAAGCGGGCAGGACCCGATCGCTGCCGTGTTGGCGTGCTCGGACTCGCGTGCGCCGGTTGAGTTGATCTTCGACACTGGCTTCGGTGACCTTTTTGTTGTCCGCACCGCAGGGGAGTGCACCGATGCTGCGGTGCTGGGGTCGCTGGAATTTGCTGTAAAAAACCTCAATATTGGGCTGGTGATTGTGCTTGGCCATGAAAACTGTGGGGCAGTAGGCGCTGCGATCTACGCGACTAAAACCGGTGAAGTACCGGTGGATTCGCAGCGCGTGTTCATCGAAAAGATTGTGCCCAGTGTGCTCGAATCAAAGGGCGACGGTGAGATCGAATCCGACAACGTCGAAGCGGCCCACGCGGCCATTACCGCAGAACAGCTAATCATGCGAATTCCGTCGATTGATGAGGCGCTGCGGGCTGGCGAGCTGGGCGTAGTGGCGGCGCGCTACCGGTTGTCCGACGGCCAAATCGAAGAGGTGGCCAAGCACGGCGTGCGCTAGCGGGCGGGCAGCAGATCTTCAGACACGCCGCGACGTGAATGTCGCAGGTTAGCCTTATGGGGTTTTAAAGTTGATGGTGTGACACAACAACCGCATCGACTCCCCGAGAAGTACTACGTCCGCCGCCGCGTTGCCGCGGTGTTGATCATCCTTGTCGTCGTTGCGCTTATTGTGTGGGGGCTGGTTGCGTGGGGGCGCTCCGCAGCAAACAATGAGGCGGACACGGAGACTGTTAGCTCCGCACCCCCAACCCCGGCCACCCCGACCGTCGAGCTTGACGACGAGACCACCACCGAATCCGCGAGAGAAACAGAACCGGAAAAAACCACCGAGCCGGAAAAAACCACCGAAAACTTAGCGGACAAAAAGACGTGTGACGTAGATGATCTTAAGATTGTCGCGTCGACCAATAAGCCGACCTACGGTGCAGGCGAACAGCCTGAGTTGTTCATGGAGGTGACCAATCCGACGGCCGCCGACTGTGAGATCACGCTTGACGACGATTCCTTACGGTTTGAAGTCTATGACATGGAGACCAACGAACGCGTCTGGGCCGACACGGACTGCTACCCCTCGGTGGTCACCGGTGAGGTGACGTTCGAGGCGGGGAATACTCGTAATTACCAGGCGGTGTGGTCGCGGACCGGGTCCGCGCCGGGGCAGTGTTCCAACCGTTTGCCCGTCGACGATGGTGCCTATTTCTTCTACGGCGTGATCGAGAACAATAACTCTGATGCCGCCACTTTCAACCTGACCAGCTAGCTCGCAAGCTCGCTAGCTGAAAGATCCGCAAGGCTCGCAAGCTCGCTAGCTGAAAGATCCGCAAGCTCGCTAGCAGCGCGGGACAATCTCGCGAACTAGTATTTCTTCGGTGCTCGGGAAGTTCAGGGCGCGCAGTGGCGGTTGAGGTGAGCAGCTCGGAGTCGGGCAATCAGTCCAGGGCTGCAGTGATGTCGGCGACGTCCTCTGCTGCAGGTATACCGGGGGAGACAATGTAGTCGCGGACCAGCAGGTTAATCTGGTCGTCATTGTTGCCCCGAAGCTCGGTGAGCTGAAGGGAAAGCCGGCACGCTTCGTTAACAGTTCGCGCTGCAGGACGCTCAGGACATCAGAGACGGTGGCGTAGTTGTTCATCTCCGCGACAAAGAGGCGCTGGTTTGCCAGGTCGAGGCCATCGCGCAGCTCGGTGCCGGGTGCCATTTGAACTAGGGCTTCGCGTGAGTGTTGCGGGAGCTGCCGACGACGAATCACTCACATGACACGACGTTAGTTCTTGTGTGGTGTCAACACACTGAGGGCTGCGGCCAAGGTGCTAACCTGCGAAATCTGCATCCCGGCCACCGAGAGTTTCTCACCCGCCGGGACGATGGCGCGCTCATAGCCTAAACGCGCTGCCTCCTGGAGCCGGCGGGCAAGGTTTGGGACGCGCCGTAGCTCGCCGGCCAGCCCGACCTCGCCAATCACCACGGTTTTCGGCGGTAGCGCCGTTTCATGCAGGCTGGACCAGGTGGCTAATGCTACGGCGAGGTCAGTGGCCGTTTCCGTAATTTTGACTCCGCCGACCGTTGCCACATACGCGTCTTTATCATTAGTGCGCTGCCCACAGCGTGCCTGTAACACAGCCAACACCATGGGCACCCGGTTGAAATCGAGGCCGGTAACTACTCGTCGTGGCGACTTGTTGACAGGCTCGACGGTGAGCGCTTGCACTTCTGCCAGCATGGGGCGCACCCCGTCCATCGCAACAGTGACCGCTGAGCCATCAGGGGTTTGCCCCCGATGTGAAAGAAACAACCCGCTGGGGTCCGGCACTTCGCGAATCCCGTCGGAAGTTTGCTCGAAGCAGCCCACCTCATCTGTCGCCCCGAAACGATTTTTCATACCCCGCAGCATGCGCAGGCTGGATTGCCTGTCTCCCTCAAAGTTCAACACCACATCCACCAGGTGTTCCAGCACACGCGGGCCGGCCACGTTGCCATCCTTGGTGACGTGGCCGACCAGCAAAATCGGGATATTGGTGGTTTTGGCCAGGCTGGTCAGCGCCGCAGTGACCGCCCGTGACTGCGCCACGCCTCCGGCCACGCCCTCGACACCGGGCGCGATCATCGTCTGCACTGAATCGATAATGATCAGGCTCGGCTTGATCTGGTCTACGTGGCCAAACACCACGTCTAGGTTAGATTCCGCGGCTAAAAATAGGGTGTCTTTCAGCCCACCTGTACGCTCGGCGCGTGATCGGACTTGCCCGGCGGATTCCTCCGCGGTCACATACAACGCTTGCCGACGATTAACTCCCGCCCATTTGCTAGCCACCTCCAGCAGGAGGGTGGATTTACCTACACCGGGCTCGCCCGCCATTAAAACCACGGAGCCGGGGACAACGCCTCCACCTAGGACCCGGTCAAGCTCCCCAATCCCGGAGGCTTGACGGGCTGTTGCGGACGCATCCACCTGCGTTATCGGCTGCGCTGGCGCGGTCGGCGTGAGCGCTTGAATCTGCGCATTGCGCGCCGACGCCCCGCCTGCGCCACCGGCCCCTGCGCGAGTGGCCACCGACTCCTGTAACGTGCCCCACGAACCACAATCGGGGCAGCGCCCCAACCACTTCGGGGACGAATACCCGCACTCAGAGCAGGTGTGCACGGTTTTCTGTTTCTTCGCCATAGTAAATATCAGCCTAGAACACACACCCGACACGGGCTCACCAGCACACAAAAACCGCAGCACCACCAGTGGTGATACTGCGGCAATAGTGATGAAGTGATCGTCGTTAAGCGCGGGCCTAGTGTCCGCCCAACTTTTCCTGCATCTCGTTGGACACGTTGGTCTCAGGTCCGCGGTCAACCTGGCCAGCAGGGGGCGCAGGAGCGGACACGGCCGCGTTCACGGTGATCTGGCCGGTGTTGAAATTAAACACAACTTCCTCGGTGCCCGCGTAGGCGAAGTCCTGATTTTCCACCTCGGTCTCCACATACTGCACGCAGCCATCGCCCTGCGGGATGGAATCAATGAAATCGGCGGAACCTGCAACGACCGTGCAGTTGTACCCCAGCGGCTTCACCGGATCCATGTCGACCTGCTGGCCGGCAACGGTAACGGACTCCAGCACGTGCTCGGCGTGGGTGACGTCCTGGTTGGTGGCAGTGAACTTCAACGATGCGTCGCCGGTATCCTCCAGCACGATGGTGACATCCTGGACGGAGATCTCATCGTTTTCAGAAAATGCGGTAGCGCCGTCGATTGGTGCGACCTGGCTTGCTGTCTGAGTGATCTGACCCGCGGAGCACGAGGCGAGCAGCAGGGCGGACAGGGCAGCGGCGGAAACGGCTGCTCCGCGACGCAGTGCCGACTTCTGGGACTTCACTAGGGGTGTCCTCCATCGTTGTGAGTTCACGGTGCGCGCTTTCCGACGATCCCTCGTGGCAACCACAGTTCACCTCGCGCGCGCAACCATAAACAGGGCGTGTATCAACCAGTGAGCTTAGTATTAATGCCTGCTAGATACACACTTTCCGACGATTGCGGGTGAACCGTGTGCTCAACGGCGTGAACGCGTTGGGGTCAACCGGGGGTAAACTTTTCTGATTTTGCTTACCCCCGCCACCAGATCGGGTGACCTTTTTACAAGGTGCTAGACTGGGTGAGACAAATTGTGGCTGGACAAAGGAGCGTCAATGGAATTCAAAGTCGGAGAAGTGGTCGTTTACCCACATCACGGAGCCGCCCGCATCACCGACATCGAACAGCGTGAGATGGGGGGAGAAAACCTTGAGTTTCTCGTGCTGAAGATCCTCCAGTCCGACCTCGAGGTGCGAGTTCCCACGAAAAACACCGAAATGGTGGGTGTGCGCGACGTTGTGGGTAAAGAGGGCCTGGAAAAAGTGTTTTCTGTGCTGCGTGAAACCGATGTGGAAGAAGCCGGCAACTGGTCCCGCCGCTACAAGGCCAACCAGGAGCGGCTCGCCTCCGGTGACATCAACAAGGTCGCCGAAGTAGTCCGCGACCTGTGGCGCCGCGATCAAGACCGGGGCCTGTCCGCCGGTGAGAAACGGATGCTGGCCAAAGCCCGCCAAATCCTCGTTGGTGAACTAGCATTAGCGCAGCCTGTCGACGAAGACAAGGCCGAATCCATGCAGAAAACCATTGAGGAAATGATGCAGCGCCACGCCAAGGCGGCGCAACCGGCGGATACCCGCGACCAATTCGACGAAGACGACGACATCGACATTGATGATTTGAGCTTCGATGACGAAGACGACGAATAAGCCACCAGCCTGACCACCACCGCACCGTGCCCGTCATGCCCGTCATGCCCGCCCCCGCACCTGTCACTGCCACCCCACGCCGCGTCATCGCCCTGATCGCAGCTGCCGGTCGCGGTACCCGCTTGGGGGCGGAGATCCCCAAGGCATTTGTCCCCCTACGTGGCCGCACGCTGGTCGAACGCTCAGTGACAGCGATGGAAACCGCCGAAATTGTCGACGAAATCATCGTGCTCGTCAGCCCCGACATGGAAGACCACGCCCGCCGCACGTTGGAAACACACCCGAACATCCGCTTCGTGCACGGTGGGGGCGAGCGCGCCGACTCGATCTGGGCAGGTGTGCAGGCCATCAAAGACACTAATGCTGTGGTACTGATCCACGATGCCGCCCGCGCGCTGACCCCACCCGGAATGATTGCGCGCGTTGCCCGCACCGTGCTAGCCGGCGCCGATGCCGTGATTCCCGTTGTGCCAGTTGCAGACACCATCAAACAGGTAGCGGGCCAGAGGGTCGTCGGCACGCCCGATCGCGCCAGCCTCCGCGCCGTCCAAACCCCGCAAGGCTTCGACCTTGCGTTGCTGCGCCGCGCCAACGAGCAGTACTTTACGACGACCGACCCTGGCTTTGTCGCCACCGACGATGCCAGCCTCATGGAATGGTACGGCGTGGATGTGACCTGCGTTAACGGCGACCCGATGGCGTTTAAGATCACCACCCCAATCGACCTCACCCTGGCTACCACCATAACTAACGAAGCCGAACCAACCGTGTTCGAAGTACCTGGCAACCACCGCCCCGCCAGCGCCGACCAGCCACCTGGTAGGCCCCCAGAAAACGTTGCCGACTAGACAGTCAATCTGAAGCCAACCTTTCGTCAGTGAATCAGAAGGAGCCCATCTATGGCCGAAATCAACAACCTGCGGGTGGGTACCGCGTTTGATGCCCACCAGATCCAGGCCGGGAAAGATTGCTGGATTGCTGGTGTGCTGTTCGACGGCGACCACGGCTGCGAGGGCCACTCCGACGGCGATGTCGTCTCCCACGTTGTGGTTGATGCGGTGCTGTCGGCTTGCGGGCTGGGGGACCTGGGCAGTTTCGTCGGCGTGGGCCAGCCGGAATATGACGGGGTGACCGGCGTGCAGCTGCTCACCGAGCTGAGCGAGCTACTCGAAGAACACGACTATCGGGTGCTCAACGTGAGCGCCCAGCTGATCGCCCAGACCCCCAAGTTCGGGCCGCGCCGCGCAGAGGCACAGCAAGTGTTGTCGGAAGCGCTCGGCGCCCCAGTTAGCGTGGCTGCGACCACGACCGACCACATGGGCTTTACCGGCAGGGGTGAAGGCCGCGCGGCGATCGCGACCGCCCTGGTGGAGTTGTAGGGGCCGAGTTGTAGGCAGCGCGGAGGAAAAACGACGACGTTGTTGTCCGTCGCTGAGAGTTGCGCCTACCGGAAGCACCACCCCGATCTGTCATGGGTGAAGCCCCACGGTGGCGGTGAAAGAGGAGAGGCTGAAGTGAGCCACATCGTCGCGGGTTCCGGCCCCACCGTCGTGTTGTTGCACGGCATAGCCCCGCGTTTCACCGATCTTTCGGACCCGTTTGGCCAGCTTGTCGATGATTGCACCCAGGTGCTTAACGACGAAGGCCCCTGCTTTCTCATTGGTCACTCGATGGGAGGGGCTGTGGCCGCCGAAGCTGCACTGCGTCGGCCCGACCTGGTGCGCGCACTCGTGCTGGAAGACCCGGCCTGGGTCGACCGCACCGACGAACAAACCGCGCTCAACGGTGAAGCCCGCGTGCGCAATAAACAGGCAAGGATGGTCACCCCAGAGGGGTGGGACGAGCTATTGCTGAAAAACTGGGCTACGGGTGGGCGCCAGCCGAAGCATATGCGTGGGCGGCAGCACACTACCTCACCCAGGAAGAATTTTTGGCCACCGGCAGAGTCAGCCAATCGCGCCCATGGAAACAAGTCCACGATGAGCTTGCCAAAGCGCCGTTTCCCACGCTTGTGGCCACGGGCACACAGGCGGGGGTGATCGTCGATAAGCGTGCCCTTGACCTGCCCTACCACGAATTTCCCGGGGCAGGGCACTGCATCAGACGCGACCGCCCCGACGAATACGACACAGTTGTCAGGACGTTTTTCGCCGCCAAGTACTAAAATGTCGGCTATGGAAATTCTGATACGTCGCACCCCCGACGATGTCGCACAAACCGCCGCCGACATCATCGCAGCCAACCTGCGCCCCGGCGCAGTGCTGGGACTGGCCACCGGCTCCACACCACTAAAAACCTACCAAGAACTAATCCGCCGCAACCAAACCGGCGAGATCTCCTTCAAAGGCACCAAAGCCTTCTGCCTCGATGAATACATCGGAGTGCCACCCGAACACGAGCAAAGCTACCACTACGTGATCCGCAACGAATTTACCAACCACATCGACATCAACGACTCGGATGTGCACTCGCCCAACGGCATGAGCGAGAAACCATGGATCGCCGCGCAAGAATACGAAGACGCCATCGTCATGTC
Source organism: Corynebacterium cystitidis (assembly GCF_900187295.1). NCBI lineage: Bacteria > Bacillati > Actinomycetota > Actinomycetes > Mycobacteriales > Corynebacteriaceae > Corynebacterium > Corynebacterium cystitidis. The sequence continues at coordinate 208,585 of NZ_LT906473.1, forward strand.
CGGCGGGATCAGCTGCCAGCTGCTGGGCATCGGCACCAACGGCCACATCGGATTCAATGAACCGGCGACCTCCCTGCGGTCACTAACTCGCGTCGAAGTCCTGCACGCCCAAACCGTGAAAGACAACGCGCGCTTTTTCGACACCATCGACGAAGTGCCAAAATACGCCATCACACAAGGCCTAGGCACCATCCTGCGCTCCAGCCACGCCCTCCTGATCGCCACCGGCCAAGGCAAAGCACGCGCCGTCGCCAGCCTCGTCGAAGGCCCTGTCTCCGCATCCTGCCCAGCCAGCGTGCTACAAATGCACAACAACGCCACCATCGTCGTCGACGAAGATGCCGCCATGATGCTCCAAGACAAGCAGTACTATCGACGCGTCGAAGAAATGCGACCCGCCTGGCGAGGAATTGACGGGAAACCCAAGCACTAAGAACCGGGCCTTAACCGGGTCTTATCTCGGTCTCATTCGCGTGGACTAAACTAGGCCGTGTGACTCAACGCATCTTCGACACCGCCACACGCACCCTGCGCGACTTCGAACCAGTCCGCGAAGGACACGTCTCGATCTACCTGTGCGGCGCCACCCCGCAAGCACAACCCCACATCGGGCACGTGCGCAGTGGCGTTGCTTTCGACATCGTCCGGCGGTGGTTCATCGCCCAAGGCTACGATGTGGCGTTTGTGCGCAACGTCACCGACATCGACGACAAAATACTGACCAAAGCCGCCGAAGCAGGCCGACCCTGGTGGGAATGGGTCAGCCACTATGAACGCGAATTCACCTGGGCCTACAACACCCTCGGTGTACTCCCACCATCCGTGGAACCACGCGCAACAGGGCACGTCACCCAAATGGTGGACTACATGCAGAGGCTGATCGACAACGGTTACGCCTACGCCGCCGAAGGCTGCGTCTACTTCGACGTCAACGCCTGGGTGGCCGCCGGCGGCGACTACGGTTCCCTGTCCGGTAACCGTGTCGAAGAACTCAGCGAACTCGGCGACAAAGCCCAAGGCGAAACCGACACCCGTGGCAAACGCCACCCCCTCGACTTCGCCCTGTGGAAAGCCGCCAAAGAAGGCGAACCGTTTTGGCCCACCCCCTGGGGCGACGGCCGGCCCGGCTGGCACCTCGAATGCTCCGCCATGTCCACCTGGTACCTAGGCAGCCAGTTCGACATCCACGGCGGCGGGCTCGACCTGCAATTCCCGCACCACGAAAACGAGCAAGCCCAGTCCCACGCCGTCGGCGACACGTTCGCCAACTATTGGATGCATAACCACTGGGTCACCATGGCAGGCGAAAAAATGTCGAAGTCCTTAGGCAACGTACTCTCGGTGCCGAACATGCTCGAGACCGTCCGGCCGGTTGAACTGCGCTATTACTTAGGCAGCGCCCACTACCGCAGTGTGCTGGAGTACTCGCCCGAAGCACTCCAGGAAGCGGCCGCAGGCTACCGCAGGATCGAGGCCTTTGTGGCCAAGTATCACGAGGTAGAACCGAGCACGTGGACTGACGCATTCGCCGACGCGCTTCACGACGACTTCGGTGTGCCCCGTGCTCTAGCCGAAATCCACAACGCGGTACGCGACGGAAATAAAGCCATTGCCGCCGGCGAAGAAAACACGGCCAAAACCCTTGTCGGCCAGGTGCGCGCCATGACCGGCGTGCTGGGGGTGGACCCGGGCACGTGGGGCAGTCAAGCGTCGACAAGCGATCAAGCCGACCATGCACTCGACGTTCTTGTGCGCGCCGAACTTGACCGGCGCGCCGAGGCACGCCACAACAAGGACTGGGCCACCGCCGATGCCGTCCGCGACCGGCTCGCCGCAGCAGGAATCAACATCACCGACACCGCCGACGGCCCAACCTGGGCACTCGCAGACTAGAGGACTTTCACCATGGCAAAACCCTATAGGCGCCCCGATGTGCGCCGCACCAACAAAAAAGGCGCCACCAAAGGCACCGGCGGAAAAAACCGTCGCTCCCTGGCCGGTAAAGGCCCCACCCCCAAAGCCGAAGACCGCGTCTACCACGCCAAACACAAGGCGAAGCAGCGCCGCGAACGCAGCGACTCCGGCCGCCACGAACGCGAAATGCCAGACCTCGTGGTAGGCCGTAACCCAGTGATCGAATGCCTGCACGCGCAGGTGCCTGCCGAAGCGCTCATTGTCGCCCACGGAACAGGTGCCGACGACCGGCTGGCAGAAGCCGTCCAGATCGCACACAGTCGCAACATCCCCACCCGCGAAATCCCCCGCCACGAGCTCGACCGCATGGTGGGCAACTCGATGCACCAAGGCATTGGGCTGCACATCGCGCCCTATAAATACGCCAGCGCCTTCGACCTGATGGTTGGCGTGCGCGACAGCGGCGAGAAGGGCATGTTCGTGCTGCTGGACAATATCACCGACCCGCGCAACCTCGGTGCGGTAATCCGGTCGACCGCAGCGTTCGGCGGCCACGGGGTGATCATCCCGGAGCGGCGCAGCGCCCAGGTCACCGGCGTGGCGTGGCGCACCTCCGCGGGAACGGCGGCGCGGCTACCCGTGGCACGCGAGACGAATATGACGCGGACGGTGCAACAGTTTCAGAAAAACGGCTACCAGGTTGTTGGTTTGGATGCCGGCGGGGAACACACGCTGGACACGTACGATGGGGCGCGCGACAACGTGCTCATCGTTGTCGGTTCCGAAGGCAAAGGTATTTCACGGCTGGTGCGCGAAAACTGCGATGTGATCATGTCGATCCCGACTGTTGGGTGGGTTGAGTCACTGAACGCGTCGGTGGCCGCCGGTGTGGTATTGAGCGAGTTCGCTCGCCAGCGCCGCGTGGGCTAAGCGGGCCAGGACGCGTGCCGACGCGTGCCGACGCGTGCCGACGAGCGCGGGCGAATCCCACAGATTAACCCACGCGCGGCACACCTGCATGGTTGTCGCGGAAATGTGACCGATTTCTGTGGATAACTCCGCGCTATCCACAGTTTTCTTCTGCCCTAAAGCAGGCACCAGGAAAGTGGTTTAGCGTGAAGGCCATGAACGAAAAATTAGCCCTGAAAGCTTTTGCCACAGGCTGGAAAGCACCGTTGGAGGTGCTGCGGGACGCCACCGGGATGAACGTCATCGACCTGTGCCGCGAAGGCCTCGACGCCACCATAGCCAAACTCGTAGTCAAGCTTTCCGACGTATACTGCACCCCCACCAACGCCTCCCGCCAGCAGCGGGAAGTATGTGGGATGCTCGCCGCGATGGAACACACCTTTAACACGATGGCAGAGATCGAAAGCTTCGTCGGCAAGCTCGCGGATAAGAAAAAGAAGTGGGAATTTCGGTTGGAGTTGGCGTCGGAAGCCCCAGTATTACGCACCCTCCGGAAGCGGGCGAGACAACTGTTGGAGGAGTATAACGACACAGCAGAACAGAACCCCGAAATGAAGCTGCGCTCCAAGGCGGTGCCGGGCTCGTCGTTAAGCGACATGAGCGTGCGCGGCCCGGCGCATCTGGTGAAGTCGGCGCTGGACCGGGCCACCGCCTTTGCCCGCGAACACGGCATCGAACCTGCCGAAGCGCTGCTGCGGCTGGCGACCTCCGGCGACGGCACCGGTCCCGAAATCGCCCCGGCGGTCATCGTACCGCTCAACGGAGAAGTCTTAAGCTGGGAGCCCGAGGGTGCTGATGAAAAGCGCCTATCGCTGACCAACGGCACGACCATGACCGGGGCGGACTTCGTCCGTGCCAAGCTAGCCGAGCAAGGTTTTGCATTGCTTGTCGACGAGATCAGTGGCGAGGATCTAGAACTGTACCGGCTGCGCGACCCCAACACCGACGACGGTGACCCACGCCGGTTCGCCACGTTAAAAGAGCGGCTGCGCCAACGGCTGAAAACCCCGGTCTGTGCGTGGCCGGGCTGCGGCAAAGCAGCCGACGAGTGCCAGATTCACCATATCGTCGCCTACAAGCACGGCGGGACTTCGGAGATGGACAACTACACTGCACTGTGCGATTTTGACAATGGGCGTAACGACGACGACCGCGATCAACCCCGCTACGGGCACATGGAAAAACGCTTCGGGCTGGACTGGTGGGTCCCTGCTTTCGGTGGTGAGCCGGAGGTGAACATGCACCCGGTGGCCCGCGGCGGCGCGATCAGAGCCGTGCGAGAAGCTGCGGGACTACCCATATACCAGTAAGGCGCGCGGTCCAAGCCGCTGATTCCAGGGTGGAACGCTGCGCCCCACACTGTAACCGTACCCACCGCCAGTGCGTCACCGGGGTTGGGCGACGGTGCTATGGGCATGCCATTTTTCGGCTAAAGCGGGTGACCAGGCGCCGCCGCAATAGTGGGCTGGCAGCAACTCGTGACTACATCATGGTCGCGAAGAAATGCGTGCGGGTAAATGTGTGCGGGTGCACGATCTGACGTGCACCAGGGTTAGTGCTCGTGGTGGTAAAGGTCGGGTACGGCACCAGAGGAAGCCTGCTCGGAAGCGCGGGCAGCAGCGACCTCGTCGCGGGAAGCGCCACGTTTACGCCACGCGCCAATCAGGCGACACACAAGATAAATCAGGAAAGAAAGCCCGGCGACAAACACACTGACAGGCACACCCGGGGCCAAGGAAAGAATAAACCCACCCACGGCGGAAAGCTCAGCGAACAGGACCGACCACAACACCGCCCGGATCGGGCTCGACGTAATCTGAACTGCGGCCGCCCCAGGGGTGATCAGCAACGCCATCACCAAAAGCGCACCAACGATCTGCACTGACTGGGCCGAAGCCAGACCCAGCAGCACGGCGAAACCAATCGCAACAGCACGCACGGGCACACCCGCAGCACGCGCCATAACGGGATCCGCCGAAGCAAAAAGAATCGGCCGCCAGAAAAGCACGACAGCGCCGACAACCACAAAAGTGGTGGCAACCAGCAGCCACAATGAGGCCGTCGACACGCCCACAATCTGGCCCATCAACAACGTCATCGCCGTAGTAGGGTTGCCGGGGTACAAGTGCAGAAACAACACCGACACCCCCATCCCAGCACTCATCACCACACCGACAGCCGAATCCTGCTGCCCCTTCATCCCCAAAACCGCCAACACGATCGCAGCAACGATCGAACCTGCAACGGCGCCGAACCCAATATTCAGGCCGAACAGCAAGGCGGCCGCCGCACCCATCAAAGCTAGCTCACTGGTCGCATGCACCGAAAAAGACATGTGGCGCAGCACAATCAAACTGGTCATCACACCCGATAACAAGCCAAGAAAAGCGCTCGCAACAAGCGCCACCTGCACAAAATCGACGCTGAGTAAGTATTGGGTATCATCCCACAACTGGACCACGGCTAGAACACCACCAAACGACCGTCGACCTCAACAACATCAACGCGCGCATTGTACAGCGCGCTCAACACATCCGAACGCATCACATCACGCACCGACCCAATCGTGTGCCCGTGCGGTGCGATATACAACACCCGATCCGTCACCCGCAGGATCGGATTAATCCCGTGAGTAACAAATAACACCGCAGTGTCTTTCTCCTTGCGTCGCCGATCAAGCTTTTCAACGACCTCCTGCTGCCGCGCATAATCCAAGCTGAGCAGGGGTTCGTCGGCAAGCACAAGCTGCGGATCATTCGCCATCGCCTGCGCCTGGCGCACCAACTGCTGCTGCCCACCCGACAAGGTTCCCACGGACCGGTCCGCGATCCCCGTGGCACCAACTTGGTCCAACAGCTCGTCGACACGCACGCGCGACGGTGCACGCTTACGAAACACACCGTGGGCCAACGACAACGACACCAAATCGCGCACCCGCAGCGGCAGATTATCCGGAAACATGCGCTGCTGCGGAATATACCCGTACCGGCAGTTCACATCGACACGGCCGCCGGTGAGCTTACGGGTGCCCATGATGGTACCCAACAGCGTAGACTTCCCCACACCGTTCGGGCCCAAGACGGCGATGAACTCGCCGGGCTCGATAGTGAAGTCGAGGCCTGACCACAGAGGATCAACCGCGGCCTGGTCAAACTGCACCAGCATGACTCTGCCTTCCTTCATAAATAGCTGAAAGCCCCCAGGAAACCCTGGAGGCAGGTCAGCAGGTAACGATGAGCTTCAGAAACGTGCTAGGCCTTGGCGGCTTCTGCCAGGGCGTTCACGCGATCCTCAAAGTAGTCGAGGAAGTTCACGCCTTCCTCAGGGGTCTCGGCGATCTCAACGATGGGGATGTCCTTTTCCTCGGCCGCGTCATGGATACGCTGTGAAGTATCGGTCGCTGTCTGAGGGTTGAAAATGAGGAGATCGACAGGTTCATTTTCGAGGGTGTCAAGGAACGCGGCGAGATCTGCAGCCGCTGGCTCTGAGTGGCTCAGGATAGCCTTGCGGTAGGACTCGGGGGTGATATCAGTCAGTTCGGAATCGTGGATGATGTAGTCACCGACGGACTCCGACTGGGTCACGTTCGCAGCAGGCAGATCCGCGATCAGTTCGTCCATCTCGCCCATGCGGTCGATGACTGGCTGTGCGTCTGCTTCGATCTCGGGGTCGATAGCCTTCGCAGCTGCCTCGATTTCTTCGGCGACGTACTCGACGGCGTCGGTGTCGTACCAGATGTGCTCATTGCCGTCGATCATCTTGATCGGGCCTTCGTGATCGCCGTGATCGTGCGCATGGTCGTGGTCGTGATCGCCGTGGTCGTGCGCATGGTCGTGATCGCCGTGATCGTGCGCATGGTCGTGGTCGCCGTGATCGTGCGCATGGTCGTGGTCGCCGTGATCGTGCGCATGGTCATGGTCGTGATCGCCGTGATCGTGGTCGTGGGAGTGCGCGATCAGCGGTAGGGCGTGGACGATTTTCTCTTCGTCGACGACTTCGTAGAGCCAGGCGTCGTAGCCTCCGCCACCGACGACGACGATGTCGGCTTCGGCTGCTTTGGCAAGGTCTGCGGCGGCGGGTTCAAAGTGGTGCGGGTCGACGGAGTTGCCGCTGATAATGGCGGTGATTTCGGCGTCTTGGTCGGTGACGACGGCTGAGGCGACGTCACCCCAAATGCTGGTTGAAGCCACGATGGAGAGGCCGTCTTCGGAGCCGTCCTCGGTGCCGTTTTCGGAGGAGGCTGCGGTGGTGTCGGTTCCAGTGGTTTCTTCAGTGGTGCAGCCGGCCGCGAAGGCCAGCGTGCTGGCGGCGAAGGCTGCAAAAACGGTGCGCATCATTTTCATAGGCCCAATTATCCACTGTTGAAAAACAATGTCAAGATGAAAATGTAATGAAAAAGCGGGCAAGAGGGGACGGGGTGAGTCGTGTAGTTGCACTTTGCTTCGGCAGGCCGTTGGGGCCTTAACTGGCGTCCTGCGCGTGGGTGAGAGCGCGTGGGTGAGAGCGCGTGGGTGAGAGCGCGTGGGTGAGAGGGGTTGACAATGTGGGTGCTAGATTGAAGCTATGGCACCGCGCCCTGTGAAGCGAGGCACTCTCGCGTCGATTGCAGCCGACCTCGGCGTTTCGCGCACCACTGTGTCTAATGCGTATAACCATCCGGACCAGTTGTCGCCGGAGTTGCGCGAGCGCATTTTGGCGGCTGCGAAGGCGCGCGGATATTCGGGGCCGGATCCGATGGCGCGTTCGTTGCGTACGCGCCGGGTGGGTTCGTTTGGGGTGTTGTTGACGGAGCAGTTGTCGTTTGCGTTTGAGGATCTTGCCTCGATTGATTTCCTTGCGGGTTTGGCTGCCTCGGCGTATGGCTTGCATAATACGATGACGCTGGTGCCCGTCGGTCCGCTTGCCGACGATTCCACCCAGCTTATTACTAACGCCGTGGTGGATGGGTTTGTGGTGTATTCGGTTGCAGCGCATGATCCCCATTTGGAGGCTGCCCGCAACCGTGGTTTACCGATCGTCGTCGTCGACCAGCCCTATGATGTCGATGATTTGCCGTTTGTGGGTATTGATGATCATGCGGCGATCCAGCCGGCTGCCCAGTCGTTGCTGGATGCTGGCCACCGGAGGATTGGCATTCTGGCCAAGCGTATGCACCGGGCTGAGTTTAACGGCCATCTCGACTGTGATCAGTTGGGCCAGGCTGATCTGCATGTGCAGCGCGAGCGGGTGCGCGGCGCTTTGGATGCGTTTGCTGCCGCCGGTGTGTGTGATGTGCCGGTGGTGGTGCGCCACTTCAACGATCATGATGCGGCGGTTGATGCGGCCCGTGAGCTGCTTGATACCCACCCGGATTTGACGGCTGTGCTGTGCACGACAGATTCGATGGCGTTTGGTGTGCTGGATTTTTGCGCGGCGCGCGGGATGAGTGTGCCAGGTGATGTGAGTGTGACTGGTTTCGACGGCGTCGACTTGGCCCATGTGCGCGGGCTGACCACCGTGAACCAGCCGAACCGGAAGAAGGGGTCGACGGTGGGCAAAATTTTAAAATCGCTTGTCGACGACTACGTGGCCGACCGCACCACTTCTGGTCCAGCGCCACACGTGGTGATCCCCACTACGTTTAGTCCTGGACGAACCGTTGACGCTCCTCGGCCAGACTGTTAAAGACGTCGGCAACTGCGTCAACAGAATCGACGCTGAATTCTGCGCTAGTCGACGCCGGAATTGCCTGAGCTGCCGCACCATTGCGCGGTGCGTCGCCTCCTGGTGCTGGCTGGCGGAGAACTTTCACCCCAACGTCGTTCGGCCCAAGCACCGGGAAAACTGATTCGTCGGTCACATCGTCGCCGATAAACATAGTGGCGGCAAATTCCTGGGCGCGTAACGCCACCCAGTCCCCCTTGCTTCGTGCGACTGCGGAAAATTCGACGATATTACTGCCCGGGGTGACGGGCCGCCCGCCGGTCTTCAGGGCGAGCGCCTGGGACAGTAATTCGTCGGCACGCGCGGGGTCATGTTCGGCAACAGCTGCGACATGTAACACCCGCTGATACGGTTTGACCTCGACTGAGGCTAGTTCTTCGGTCGCCGCGATGGCGTCGAGCTGGGCTTCAATGTGGGCGAGATAGGCCAGGGATTCGTCGTCAAGCACAAGCGCCCCGTCGGACGGTTCCGCCCCATGCGAGCCGACCAGCACCACCGGTGTGCGCAACGGGCACACCGCACGCAACCCCGCTAGGTGCCGGCCGGATAGGACCACCACCTCGGTCTGAGGCATCGCCGACAGACGGTTTAGTGCCGCAAGCGACTCAGGGTGGGCTACCACTGCCGCCGGGTCCGGGTTTAGCTGTGCCAGGGTGCCGTCGAAATCAGATACGACAAGTAGGGATGCAGCGCGGGCCAGCCGGGCGAGGGCTGAGTCAAGGGCAGACTGGGTGCTACTCATTGCGCCATCAACCGGATCGCTGGCTGGTTAATCTCACCAGTCAGCTTCGTGAGGATCAACTCGGTGTCACTGAGACGGTCGATACGCAAATCAGTCTCAGCAGTGAGCACTACTTCCAAGGCGTTGTGCACGAAGCGCCGCCCACCATCGCAATCGCCGGGATCGCGGAACTCAACATTGGTCACCCGCACCAGGTCAGCGTCGTCACGCGCGACCTCCTTACCGGAAGCGGAATCGCTGAACACAACCGCCGCCTGCAGGGGAGCGCAACCGGTCGAGCCCGTCATCGTGGACTCGCCGATGACCAGGCGTGCCGCACCGGCCGCGCTCGCCGGCAGCTCATCGGGCGAGTTCGGCTCCACGTACACGCTGACCACCTGGAATGTTTCGCCGGCTAGGTGGTCAGCGGCCCCGCAGCCAGTCAACCCCACAGTGAGCATTCCGACGAGCGCGGCACCAAACCCACCGCGCAGCACAGCCATACCGTGTCCGCCAGCCATGTCTAGCCCTCCTTGCTTAACCGGCGCAGGAACGCATCGGCCCACACCGCCACCGTATTCTCGTTGACCTGCCGGTTCATCGCCAGCATTGCGCTTTGTGCCGCCTGTGAACCACGGCCGGCAATCGCCTCGACAATGGCACGCTTAATCGACTCCCCATCGAACGGGTTACACAGATACGCCGCCGATAGTTCACTGGCAGCACCTGCAAACTCGGACAACACCAGCGCCCCATCACCATGTGGGTGGCAGGCCACATATTCCTTGGCTACCAGGTTCATACCGTCTTTGAACGGGGTCACCAGCATCACATCGGCTGCGGCATAATAGTCGCGCAGCTGAGACTTTGACACCTGGCGGTGGTAGTAATGCACCACCGGCCGGCCAATGTCCCCAAATCGCCCGTTGATCCGGCCGACCGCCTGCTCCACGGCCGCACGTGTTTGCCGGTAATGGTCGATGCGTTCTCGCGATGGGGTGGCAATCTGCACAAAGCTCACATCATCGATCAGCTCCTGCTCCAAGAGTTCCTCCACAGCAACCAGCCGCTTCAAGATCCCCTTGGTGTAGTCCAGGCGGTCCACGCCCAGAATCATGGTGTCCGGTTCGCCCAGCGACTGGCGGATCGTCGTCACGCGCGACGCGTCTACCGGGCCGAAGCCGGACGGGTCGATCGAGATCGGGAAAGTGCCAGTGCTTATCGACGCATCCCCCAACGCCTGAAAATTCTGCTCATCCCGGTCGCGTTGGAAACCAACCAAATTAGCACCGCGGAGCCCCGCCAGCAGCTCGTCACGCCACGGCAACTGGCGGAACAAATCCGGCGCCGGAAACGGAATGTGCATAAAAAACCCGATGGTCACATCGGGCCGTAACTGGTGGAGCAAGCCGGGCACTAACATGAGCTGGTAATCCTGCACCCACACCGTTGCACCGCGTGCAGCCACGGCCGCCACCTCAGCCGCGAATTTCTCATTGACCTGCTGGTAGCGCTGCCACCACGACTGTTCAAATACCGGGTGAACAATCAGGTCGTGAAATAGGGGCCACAGGGTTGCGTTGGAGAAACCTTCGTAGAATTCGGCGTAGTCGCTCGTCGTTAAGTGCACCGGGTGCAGCCGGACACCAGCGTGTTCGAATGGCTCCATCACTGCGTCAGGAATACCCGGCCAACCCACCCAACACCCCTGGTGGGACTGCAAGACAGGCTCAAGCGCAGCAACGAGCCCGCCCGGCGACGGCACCCAACGCCCGCCGACCAGATCCACAGGAAGCCTGTTGGCCACCACCACGAAGGCGTTGTCGCCGTACATGTTCAACTTACAGGTCAGCCCGAATTAATCGGCAGCACCCGAGGACTTCTTCGCAGCCTTTTTCGTGGCCTTCTTCTTGGTCGCCTTCTTGGTGGTCTTCTTCGTGGCTTTCTTCTTGGTCGCCTTCTTGGTGGTCTTCTTCGTGGCTTTCTTTTTGGTTGCCTTCTTGGTGGTCTTCTTCGCGCCAGCGGACGCGGCGGTTTCTTCCGGTGCGAGTTCTTCCTCGAACTTCTTATACACCAGACCTTGCGGCTCCACGCCGAGCATGCTCATCAACATGACACCGTCGAGAAGATCCTCGGCGTAGGTCGCCACGATGCGCCGAGCCCCGAGCGCAGTTTCCTGCTCAAGCTCGTGGATCTCCTCGGGAGACGGGCGGGAATCGGTGATCTTTGGCGGCACGAACATCCTCCTGGGTAACGAAAGAAAAGCTAGATGGACCTATTCTACGCTACTTAGTTGAGCCAGACTCGTGTTGGTCAGGATTTATGGAAGGGTGTGCGGGAGGTTGCGGTGCGGTGTTCGCCTGCGCGTGACGACGAGGCACCCGCACCGCCGGACGCACAATCTTCTGCGAGCGGGCGATTCGCTCAGCGCGGCGTATCTGCTGGAACGTGATGCGGCCTGCAGCGCGAAACGCGCGGTAGGGGTGGAGCACTTGCGGGCGTCGGATCCGCCGAGCAAACCACTCACCCAACGTCACCCCTGCCGCCAACGCAAGCGCCGTGCCGATCGCGGTGCCCAGGTTAGCCAGGCCGATCAGCAGCTGGTCGTTGAGAATGCCGTACATCGCCCGGTAGGTGGTCAACCCGGGCAGAAACGGAGTCACACCGGCAATCTGGGTGATCAGTGGTGGCACCCCGAATCGGCGGGCCAGCAAACCACCGGCCAGGCCCACCATCACGGCACAGATCGCCGCGGCCAACACCGGACTGGTTTCGGCGGGCAGCAAAACGAGATAGTAGGCGACAGACCCGAACGAGGAGGCCAACCCAGACACCCAGATCGCCGACCAATCGCCGTAGGACGCCACAGCAAACGCAGCAGCCGTGACAGTACCGGCAACAATGATCGCGCCAGCCGAGCCAAAGGTTGCGGTGGCCCCCATCGATTCCATGGGTGGGAGACCGCGCCCAAAAATCTCACTGAACTGAATGCCCGCAGCCACACCGGCCACAATGCCCCCGGTGTTCAACATGGTTTGAAAAAACCGGGCGCTGGCTGTCACCGGCGCCCCAGTCATCCCGTCTTGCAGCGACTGCACCAATGACAGGCCTGCGAGAAGAACCACGATGCCGGACGCGATGACCAGGCTCGGGCGAAACGCTATTCCTGCATAAGCCGTGATTTCATACGCGATGGCGGCCGGGATTGTTGCAAGCAGGCCGCCGGCAACGCACTGGAAGAAATATGGCAGCGAGTGCTTGCCCAGCCACGTGTTGATGACCATGATGACTCCACCGGTGATTCCGCCGAGCGTTGCCATCCCAAAGCCGCCGCCAAACAGGATGGCCACCGCGCCGCCGAACACGATCCAACCCGCCAGAGTCATCACCGGCCCATACGGTGGTGGGGAGAGGTAGATCTCGTCCAAGATTTTCTCCGCCATTTCCGGGCGGGTACCGCCGGCGCGGATGGAGCGGATTAGTTTGTCTACCTTGGCCAGTTTCGAAAAATTGGGGTCCATGCCGTCAACCACACGCATCACACTCAGCGGGGTTTTCTCCGTGGTACCGATCGTCGTGTGCAACCTGATCGAGCTAAACGTGATGTCGATATGCAAGTAGTGCAAGCCGTACGACGATGCCACTGTGTGCATCTGGGCACGCGTATCCGCATTAGACGTTCCCGACGACAACAACAAGTCCCCGATCCGTGTCGCGATATTCATCACGGCAGTCACCTGGGCAGGGTCGGTCAGGTCAACCGGTGCAAGTGGGGACGGCGGTGGTGAGGTGATCGCCTGGTCGATGGTGGCTACTTGGTCGCCACGAATCTTGTCCCACAGTTTTGTGAAAGCATTGGGCACACACAGCACCCTAGCGCACCAGTTTCCGCCCATCGCATTGTGGGCTTTACGACGAGCACCGCCCTAGGGGTACGCTTACAGTCGCAGTAAAAATTGTTCACGACTAGAAGAAGACTCAGACAAAAGGAGCACACGGATTATGACCTTGCGCGTTGGCATTGTTGGTTACGGAAATCTGGGCAAGAGTGTGGAAAAGCTCATCGCCTTGCAGCCCGATATGGAGGTTGCGGCGGTGTTTTCTCGTCGTGAAGCACTTGACACACAGGCGCGTGTGCTGCCGGTCGCGGACTTCGCCGACTATCAAGACGAGATCGACGTGGCCATCTTGTGTTTGGGTTCGGCGACTGATATTCCGGAGCAGGCCCCAGAGTTCGCGAAGTATGTCAACACCGTGGACACTTATGACAACCATCGCGATGTGCCACGCCACCGCCAGGCGATGCATGAGGTTGCTGAGGCCCACAACACTGTTGCTATCGTGTCTACCGGCTGGGATCCGGGCATGTTTTCATTGAACCGCACGATGGCGGAGGCGTTGTTGTCGAACGCGAAGCAGAACACGTTTTGGGGTCCGGGCCTGTCGCAGGGCCATTCGGATGCGGTGCGTCGCGTCGCGGGAGTGAAGAAGGGTGTGCAGTACACTATCCCAGCAGAGGATGCGCTGGAGCGTGCCCGCGCCGGGGAGACGGAGGGCTTGGATGGCAAGAGTGCGCATAAGCGCGTGTGTTACATAGTGCCGGAGGAGCTTAACGACGACGAGCTGAAGCAGCGCATCGAGGATGACATTCGCACCATGCCGGACTATTTCGTGGGATATGAGGTGGAGGTGCATTTCGTCGATGATGCGACCTTTGATGCTGAGCACACCGGGATGCCTCATGGTGGGCATGTGATCACCACTGGTGATACGGGTGGTCAGCAGCACCTCATTGAGTACACGTTGAAGCTTGACCGTAACCCTGATTTCACGGGTGCGGTGGCGATTGCGTATGCACGGGCCGCGGCGCGCATTGCGCAAAACGAGGCTTATGGTGCGTATTCGGTGTTGGAGGTACCCCCGTATTTGATTTCGGCTACCCCGCTTGATGAACTTATCGCACGCGACGTGTAGTATTTCTTCGAGTGCTGGAGTGGCGCAATCGGTAGCGCAACGCACTTGTAATGCGTAGGTTGCGAGTTCAAGTCTCGTCTCCAGCTCTGAAAGGCCAGGCCAGAGGGTTTATTTCCTTTGGCCTGGCTTACTTTTTGGGCCCGGATTGCGGTGCGGGTCGCGGACTCGGATGATCAAGATCACGCCGATCAGCAACACCATGACAATCCCAATGATGCCGGCGCGGTCATCGCTGCCCGAAATGCCTACGAAGGTGGCAAAGAGCAGTGGGGTGAGCCAGCTGACGGCACGGCCTGCGGTGGTGTACAGGCCGAACATTTGGCCTTCGTGTCCCGGTGGGGTAACCCGTGCGACAAACGAGCGTGACGACGACTGTGCCGGGCCGACGAACAAACACAGGATTAGGCCGAGCACCCAAAACGCGAGGGCCCCGGAAGCGAAGAGCAGTGTAAACCCGGCCAGGATCATGATCACCAGCGAGGTGAGGATGACGGCTTTGGGGCCCACCTTGTCGTCGAGGAAGCCACCTACTGTGGCTCCGAGCGCGGCGACTACGTTGGCAGCCACCCCGAATAGCAAGACCTCGGAGGTGGACAGGCCGTAGACTGTGACAGCAAGGATGGCGCCGAAAGCGAATACTCCCGACAGCCCGTCGCGGAAAATGGCGGACGCGGCCAGGAAGAAGACACCATTTTTGTTCGTGCGCCAGAGTGTTTTCAGGTCGCGGAAAAGACGCCGATAAGAAGCTAAAAACGAGTCGTTAAATGTGTCGTTTTGGGTGGGGACTTCAGGCACGCGGATGAAGAGGGGCAGCGCGCACACTAAGAACCAGGCAGCGGCGAAGATGGCGACGGTGCGAGTGTTGAGTCCTTCGTCGGTAGTAATTCTTAGGATGCCGCGAGTGTCGCCGCTTCCGGATTGGAAGAGAATATAGGACAGCAACAACACTGCGATGCCGCCCACATAGCCGGCCGCCCACCCGATGCCTGATACTCGGCCCACAGTGTGCTCCGTGGAGACCTGATTGAGCATGGCGAAATACGACACTTCTGCAAATTGGATGGTCACTGAGCTACATGCGATCAGGACTAGCCCGAGCCAGAAGTATTCCGGCGCCGTGTTTTTCACAAAGTAGAGCCCGGCCATCGCCGCGATTGTCCATAGCGTCCACACAATGACGGCTTGTTTGCGGGTGCCTTTTTGGTCGGCACGCTGCCCCATTACCGGCGTGACTAGTGCGATCACAATACCGGCAGCAGCCATGGATAGTGAGTACCACTGCGATGGTTTCAGGGCGCTATCAACGGTGGTGCCCACATCGTCTACCAGGTCCACCGAGAAAATGAAGGTGACTAAGACCGCGTGGAAAGCGGCACTTCCGGCATCCCACGATGCCCACGCTGCGACAGAGAGTCGGTCTGTGCGCTGGCCTGGGATTGCAGGCGACGCGCTTGGTTGCGCGCCGGACGCGGAGTTGGCGGACGCGGAGTTGGTGTCGCTGGGAGTTGGAGAGCTGGCAGGCTGACTCATACCCCTGACTGTAGGTGCCGCCTCTGGGAATTTCTCGGCGAGGAGTAATTTTTCCGCTTGGTGGGCTCTATCTAGTCGGTAACGTTTTACGGGGGTGGGAGGGGGTGCTGCGCGGATTGGGCGGTAGCTCCCTGGTCACGGGTGCCGCGGTAACCAATTCGTCGCAAGGATCAAGGTGTGTAGCGAATTTCAGCTCGGACGCGACATACAGTAAGTATGCAGTCAACGTTCAGGTTCACAGGGTTGACTGGGGCTGATTCGAATTAGAAGGTGGCATGAAAACATGACTGAAACTCACAACCCGCAGGGCATTAAGGTGCTCGTTGTTGATGACGAGCCGAATATCGTCGAGTTGCTCACGGTGTCCCTGAAATTCCAGGGCTTCGAGGTGGAGTCGGCGGCGTCTGGGCAGGAAGCGCTGCGGATTGCCCGCGAGTACCGGCCGGATGCCTACATTTTGGATGTCATGATGCCTGGCATGGATGGGTTTGAGCTGCTGACTAAGCTGCGCTCTGAAGGTCTTGATGGGCCGGTGCTTTTTCTCACCGCGAAAGACGGTGTGGAGGACCGCATCCATGGCTTGACTATCGGCGCTGATGACTATGTGACTAAGCCGTTCAGCTTGGAAGAGGTGATCACGCGTTTGCGTGTGATTCTGCGTCGCGGCAATGTGTCCGACGGTGAGAAGGAAGATGCCACGATCCGTTACGCTGATTTGACGCTTAACGACGACACTCACGAGGTGACTAAGGCCGGCGAGATCATTGACTTGTCGCCTACTGAGTTCAACTTGCTGCGCTATCTCATGCTTAACGCTGAGGTGGTGCTGTCGAAGGCGAAAATTCTGGACAACGTGTGGCATTATGATTTCGGTGGCGACGGTAATGTTGTGGAGTCCTACATTTCTTACCTGCGCCGCAAGGTTGATACTGGAGACGTGCCACTGATTCATACTGTGCGTGGTGTCGGCTACGTTTTGCGTACTCCACGCCAGTAAGGCCGTTGTTGTATGGTCGTCGATACTGCGGTACTGGGTGAGCAGCAGGGCGAGAAGCAGAACGGGAAGAAGCGCAGAAAGCGTCCTCGCGATCCGAAAGCTCCTGCATTTCCGCTGCGTAACTGGCTTGTCATGCTGATGGTGATTATTTCAGGGCTGGGCCTGATTGGTAGTTCTACGGCTGTCTACATGGTTTTGCGTGGGGTGTTGTATCAGCGCATTGACGACGATTTGTACATGGGCATTGATGGGTGGGCGAAGTCTCTCGACCTTCCTCCTGGTATGTCGACGCAGCGTTTGCCGTCGGATTATGCGCAGGTGCGGTTGCCGGTTGGTGGCCCACAGCGTGTGATCAATGGGAAGGGCAGTCCGCCGGATATTTCGAAGATTGAGCAGCTGCATCAACCGATTACGCTTCCGTCGGTGGAGGGGTCCCTAGAGGAGCGCGATTGGCGGGCGATGGCCACGATAGGAGATAACGGCAGCATCATTGTGGTGGCGAAATCACTGGATCAGGAACAGAATTTGTTGCGAAATTTGATGGCGATTCAGTTTGTGATTTCGTTACTCACGTTGGCGTTGATGGGTGTTGCCGCCTACTATTTGGTGCGCCGTGCGTTGCGGCCCCTGCGGGAGGTGGAGAGCACCGCTCTTGAGATTGCTGATGGTGAACTGGACCTGCGGGTTCCGGAATGGCCACGCAATACTGAGGTGGGTCAGTTGTCTTACTCGTTGAATACGATGCTGGGCCAGCTGCAGGATTCGGTTGAAGATGCGCAACTGAAGGAGTCGCAAATGCGCCGGTTCGTCGGGGATGCGTCGCATGAGCTGCGCACCCCGCTGACGAGTTTGCGTGGGTACACCGAACTGTACCGCCAGGGAGCTACCGATGATGTGGATTTTGTGTTGGGCAAGATCGATGATGAGTCCAAGCGGATGAAGTTGTTGGTTGAAGACTTATTGGCTTTAACCCGTGCGGAGGGTAGCCGACTAAATAAGAAGCAGATTGACTTGTTTGAGCTGTCGTTGGCAGTGATGGGGTCGGCGCGTGCCGCTTTCCCAGAGCGTACGGTGACGGTGGATAACAACGCCAATAGTGTCCCGGTTGTGATGGGTGACCCAGATCGCATGCATCAGATCTTGCTTAATCTTGTGGCTAACGGGCTGAAGCATGGTGGTAGGGACGCTTCAGTGAAGCTTGTGCTGCGTGAAGATAGGACTAATTTTTATCTCGACGTCAGCGATAATGGTGTGGGAATGAGTGTGGATGTGGCCGCTCACATCTTTGAGCGTTTTTACCGGGCTGATTCGTCGCGGACCCGCGCCGATAGTGGTGGTGGTTCTGGTCTGGGCCTGGCGATTACGAAGTCGCTGGTGGAGCAGCACGGTGGCACCATCACCGTGGAATCGGAAGAAGGCGTGGGGTCCACATTCACGGTGGCGATTCCGCGCGCAGAACCGGCCGACCCGGTCGACCAGGCCGACTCGGCCGACTCGGCCGAATCTGATGCGGCTGACGTCGGCTTGAAGGTAGAGAACAGGCCGAGTAGAAGGCCGAAGATCAGACCTGTTTTTCCCGGGCTGCAAGGTGAGCGGCGAAAACCGAGCTAGGGCATGCGACCGTCTGCTTGGGTACCGAGGTAGGCACGTAGCTTCGCTGCTGCGTCATCCATCTTCGCGTCGTCGGTTTCGTCGGCGGCCATGGTCGTCGACAAGCTGTATCCGCTCATGTCGTTGGCGGGGAAGACGTGGATGTGGGCGTGGGGAACTTCGAAACCTGCGATGAGGTAACCGGCGCGCTGTGAACCGAAGCAATCGATCATGCCGTCGCCGATCTGCTGGGCGATGTCGTTCATGTCGCGCCAGACTTCTTGGTCGAGGTCAGTCCATTTGTCTACTTCTTCAACAGGGACGATGAGGGTGTGGCCGTAGGCGACAGGTTCGATGGTCAGGAAGGCCGCTACCCGCTCGTCGCGGTAGATGAAGCGCCCGGGCAGCTCGCCGTTGATGATTTTTGTAAATACGCTACTCATAGTGTTTCAAAGTCTACCGGTGATCGGGTTATTATGAGCGCCATGCGCATCCTAATTATTGGTTCCGGTGGCCGCGAGCATGCTCTCGCGAAGGCTATGGACTCTCATGAACTTTTTGTCGCCCCGGGTAACGCGGGCACCGACGAGATCGCGACGAACGTTGACTGCGATATCCAAAACCCACTTGAGGTGGTCAAGGTTGCTCGGCGGGTACAGGCTGACCTTGTGGTGGTTGGCCCGGAGATTCCACTGGTGGCCGGGGTGGGCGATGCGTTGCGTGAGGCAGGCTTTTCGACGTTCGGCCCTACCCAGGCAGCCGCCCAGTTGGAGGGTTCTAAGGCGTTTGCGAAGGATGTGATGGCTGCTGCGGGTGTGAAGACGGCATATGCGCAGCGCATTCTCGACGCGGGTGAGATTGACGCGGTGCTGGATAATTTTGGCCCGATTTTTGTGGTGAAGGATGATGGTTTGGCAGGTGGCAAGGGGGTCGTCGTCACGCGCGACCGTGACGCTGCAGCCGAGCATGCCCGGGCGGTTGTTGCTGCTGGTAACCCGGTGTTGGTGGAGAGTTTCCTGGACGGGCCCGAGGTGAGCCTATTTTGCCTGGTTGATGGGGAGACTGTGGTGCCGCTGGTCCCGGCGCAGGATCATAAGCGCGCTTACGACAATGATGAGGGCCCGAACACCGGGGGTATGGGCGCGTATTGTCCGTTGCCGTGGCTGCCGGAAGATGGTGTGCAGCGCATTGTCGACGAGGTGGTCGCACCTGTCGCCCGTGAGATGGTAGCTCGTGGAATTCCATATTCGGGCCTGCTGTACGCAGGTTTGGCGTGGGGTGCCGATGGCCCGGCCGTGGTGGAGTTCAATGCGCGTTTCGGCGACCCGGAAACGCAGGCCGTACTCGCCTTGTTGGAGTCTGACCTGGCCGAGGCACTGCTGGCTACCGCGAATGGCACACTCGATCAGCTTGCGCCGCTGCAGTGGCGCGACGGTGCGGCGATTACGGTGGTGTTGGCCGCACAGGACTACCCGGCCAGTCCCGTTCTCGGCGGGGAGATAACGGGGGCTGCGCTTGACGCGCAGCGGGAAGAAGCGCCAGACAGCATTATTTTGCATGCGGGTACCGCGCGTGACAGCGCAGGCCGCCTCATCTCTTCGGGTGGGCGTGTGCTGAACGTGGTGGGTGTGGGCGCTGACCTGGCTGCTGCGCGTGCTGCTGCGTATGAGCAGATCGAGCAAATCGGCCTGGAGGGGTCCTTTTATCGCCGCGATATCGGACAGCGTGCCTTGAATGGTGAGATCACCGTTTAAGCTAGAGGGCATGAATATTTCACAGCGCGGTCAAGTTCAACCGTTTCGTGTGATGCAGATGCTGGATTTAGTTCAGCGTCGTGCGCGCGAGGGCAAAGACACAATTATGCTGTGCGCTGGCCAGCCGTCGACTGGCGCGCCACAGCCTGCGCGTGATGCGGTAGCGCAGGCGCTTAACGACGACGCCCTGGGGTATACCGAGGTGGTTGGTGATGCGCAGCTGCGCGAGATCATTGCTCAGTGGCACTCGACGACTTATGGCGTGGAAACGAATGCTCGTCATGTGATCATCACTACCGGGTCGTCGGGTGGTTTTGTTAACGCGTTTCTGGCCTGCCTGGATGCGGGCGATACGGTGGCGCTGCCGAACCCGGGGTACCCGGCGTACCGCAACATTTTGGAATCGTTGGGCGCAAACATTGTGAATATGGAGACGGACGCCTCGACTCGGTTCCAGCCCACCGCGGAGATCCTTGAGGGTTTGCAGCAGCGCTTGCGCGCCGAAGAAAAAAGGGTGAACGCCGTGATGGTGACCAGCCCGGGCAACCCCACCGGCACCATCATTGACCCAGAGGAGCTGGAGCGCATCGCCACCTGGTGCGATGCAAACGGTGCGTGGCTGATCAGCGACGAAGACTACCACGGCATGAGTTTTGGCCGGCCGGAGGCCACGGCGCGACAGTTCAGTAAGAATGCTGTGGTCGTCGGCACGCTCTCGAAGTATTACTCCATGACCGGCTGGCGTGTAGGCTGGCTGATTTTGCCGGATGCGCTGCTGGAACCGGTGGAAAACCTGCAGGCCTCCCTGGCCCTGTGTGCGCCTGCTGTGTCACAGGTGGCGGCGAAGGGGGCGTTTACGGATGCGGCGCGGGCCACCCTCGACGGTTATGTGGAGGATTACCGCAAAGTGCGCGAAGTCCTGCTTGAGGAACTGCCGAAGATCGGCCTAGACACGTTCGCAGACCCTGACGGCGGGCTGTACCTGTGGGTGGATGTGTCGAAGTACACCGCCGATTCGGAGGCGTGGTGCCATGAACTCGTCGACAAGATCGGTGTTGCTTTTGCCCCCGGAATTGATTTCGATCCGACCAGTGGAAACACGTGGGTACGATTGAGCCTGTGTTCTACCCCTGAGTTGGCGCGGGAAGCCTGCGCGCGTCTCGACGACTACCTCAACTAACTGTTGTCCCCATCCTGTTCTCCCCTCTCTGACGAAGGAAAATACTGTGGCCGAGAAACCTTTTAATGGTAATGTTCTGTCGAACCGTTACGCATCGCCTACCATGGCGAAGCTGTGGAGCGCCGAGTACAAAATCATCCTGGAACGCCAGCTGTGGATCGCTGTCATGCGTGCCCAAAAAGATTTGGGCCTTGATATTCCCGAGTCCGCGATCCAGGCCTACGAGGCGGTCATCGACCGTGTTGATCTTGATTCCATCGCTTCTCGAGAGCGCGTTACCCGCCACGATGTGAAGGCGCGTATTGAGGAGTTCAACGCGCTGGCCGGCCACGAGCACATTCACAAGGGCATGACCAGCCGGGATCTGACCGAGAACGTGGAACAGCTGCAGGCGTACAAGTCACTAGAATTGGTCCGCGACAAAGCCGTGGCCGTGCTAAAGGCAATGGGTAACCGTGCCGCCGAGTACAAAACACTGGTGATGGCGGGCCGCTCTCATAACGTGGCCGCGCAGGCCACCACGTTGGGGAAGCGTTTTGCCTCGGCGGCGGAAGAAACCCTGGTTGCGGTACGCCGCGTGGAAGACCTGCTGTCGCGCTACCCGATGCGTGGTATCAAGGGGCCGATGGGGACGGCCCAGGACATGTTGGACCTGTTTGAGGGGGACAAAGGTCGGCTGACTTCACTTGAGACCACGATTGCAGACTACCTAGGATTTTCCCATATCTTTGATTCGGTGGGCCAGGTGTATCCGCGTTCCCTTGACTTCGACGCGATTTCCGCGCTGGTGCAGCTGGGCTCTGGCCCATCATCGCTGGCCACCACGATCCGCTTGATGGCTGGCAATGAAACGGTGACGGAGGGCTTTAAGGAAGGCCAGGTCGGCTCGTCGGCAATGCCCCACAAGATGAATGCGCGCTCGTGTGAGCGCGTCAACGGTTTCCAGGTGATTCTGCGCGGCTACCTCACCATGGTGGCCGATCTGGCTGGCTCGCAGTGGAACGAGGGTGACGTGTCGGACTCGGTGGTGCGTCGCGTCGCTCTTCCGGATGCGTTCTTCGCCTTTGACGGCATGATGGAAACCTTCCTGACCGTGCTGAGCGAGTTCGGCGCATTCCCCGCCATGATCACCCGCGAGCTGGACCGCTACCTGCCTTTCTTAGCCACCACCCGTATCCTCATGGCCGCGGTGCGCAAGGGTGTGGGCCGCGAGACCGCCCACGAGGTAATCAAGGAAAATGCTGTGTCCATGGCCCTGGATATGCGCCAAAAGGGTGCAGAGCAAAACCTCACCGAGCGGCTGGCCAACGATGGTCGTCTCGGCCTGAACCAGGCCGAGCTGGAAAAGGCGCTGGAAGACCGCGAAGCCTTCATCGGCGCGACCGAAACACAGATCGACCACGTGTTGCACAACATCCACGACCTGGTTAACCAGCACCCGGAGGCTGCTGCCTACACCCCGGGCGAGATCCTCTAGTGATCCGCTAGTGAACGGCTAGTGAGGTGCCCTCTAGCGGGAAGCTAGTGCCACTGCACCTCGATGCCATGACCGGAGCCGTCTAGTGAGGCGGGGCTCATACGCAAACCAGTGCCGATCCCTAAGCCGGAATCATCGCCGAAGGTCATGGTGCCGGCGGAGTAGATTTTGCCTGGCTCCATTTCGGATATCCGTCGTGGGGTTGCCTCGCCGTCTTTAGGGGTGCAGAAATCATCGGAGGCAAATAGCTGCCAGGTATTAGCACGAGTGCCGTCAGCAAGGATCGGTTGCTCACGGAAGGCCGAGATGCTGGCGTACTTGCCCATATCGTCAAAGTCGGCACCAAGGAATTCTATGTCATAGGTGATGCATTTCACCTGTGTGACCTCGAAGTTTGGGTCATTGGCTACCTCGAATTCTCCGCCGGTAGCTTGCATTAATTCATCAACGGTGCGGTCTTCAATACCAGTTGCGGTGATCTTCCAGTAGGCAGGCCCGTGTGCATCGTCGATAGCAAAATAGGCCGGTTCACCGAAGGCAAGCACGGTCCCTTCAGGGGTGGCCTGGAAATCTGCTGGCGGGCCGGGGATTTCGGCTTCTTCCGTGGTGGTTTCCTCCGTGGTCTCTTCGGTGGTTTTCTCCGTGGTTGTATCCTCCACGGTGGCAGTGTCCTCGCTGACTTCGGTATCAGTCGCTGTGGTATCAGCGTCTGAGCCGGAGCAGGCTGCTAGCAGCAGGGTCGGGGTTACCAGGGTGGCCAGCAAAGTCTTGCGCAGTGTCATGGTTGATTGTCCTTTCAGGAAAAGTGATGATCGAAGCGTTCTGTGTGCACTCAACAAATGTGGGCACCTAACACATGTTCCCGACCAGTTTGACCGCGGCATAGGAAACATGGCTAATTGTGGTGGCTTGTGTTTGTTTGGTGCTAGTGCTGGTGGTTTTCGCCATCATGGTCTTGAGATTCGGCGGCACCATCAGCGCCTTCTTCTTGCTGGAGCGCCTCGTACTCGTCGATGACGTCTTGCGGCTGGAAAGTGTATTCGTCGGAACCTGCGCGTACCTCAAGGCCAGTTGCCCAGCCGGTGCCACGCTCGTTGGCGTAGTTGAACACGCCACCGGTGTAGACGGTTTCGGGCTTGATATCGCCCATGGTTTCGGGCAGTGCGGTCGCTTCGTCGGGGGCGCAGAGGCCGGTTTGATCGACAAAGCCATTGGAGTTGGCCACGGTTTCTGTGGGGAATGGTGCCGGGGAGAAATGCAGTTGGTGGGAGGTGGCAGAGTCTGGGCTGCCTTCAGCACCAAGGAATTCTACCTCGTAGGTCACACACTGCGTCTGGTCGAGGGCGGGCTCTGTCTGTCCGGCTTCTGCGTATGCGGCTACGGCCTCGGCTGAGTCGATGTCTGCGGTGCCGGTTGCGGTGACCTTCCAGTACAGCGAGGTACCAGAGCGGTCGCTGGTAGTGATGTAGGCGGCCTCGCCAAATGGGACGATGGTGTCGGGCTCGGTTGCCGTAAAGTTGGCTGGCGCACCACCAGTCGCGCTGTCGGTTGCGTCTGTGCTTTCGCTTGCCGACGACTCCGGCGCGCTTGCACCGGTGCTGCCAGCCTCGGTGTCAGAATCTTCAGAGGAGCATGCGGTGATGGCCAGAGCTGGGAGGATGATGGCTGCGGCCACGGTGCTACGTAGCTTCTGTGAAATAAACATGGTATTAAGCATATTCTTAAAAAGCCTGCGGTGCAGATAACCCCCCAACCAGTGAGTGAAATCAGCTAAAAGTTTGACCACCGGTTTAACTACCGCAGTGGCCCGCAGAGGTCTACACTGTGAATTCATGCGACCAGAATTGTCTGAGTACACCCATCTTTCTGCAGGTAAAGTCCGCGAAATCTACGAGATTGATGCTGACACCCTTTTGATGGTTGCCACCGACCGAATTTCGGCATTCGACTTCTCACTGGAGCCGGCAATCCCTGATAAAGGGCGGGTGCTCACCGCGACCAGCGTGTTTTTCTTCAACCAGATTGATTTCCCGAACCACCTTGCCGGACCAATTGATGACGAGCGGATTCCGGAAGAAGTGCTCGGCCGGGCGCTCGTCGTCAAGCGCCTGAATATGCTGCCGTTTGAGTGTGTGGCGCGCGGCTACCTCACCGGCTCCGGGCTGAAGGAATACAAAGAGAGCGGCACCGTGTGTGGTATCGCACTGCCTGATGGTTTAGTGGAAGCATCGAAACTACCCGAGCCGATTTTCACCCCAGCCACCAAAGCTGAGCAGGGCGACCACGATGAAAACGTCACCTTTGAGGTGGTCGTCGATAAGCTCGGCGAAGCTCGCGCCACCGAAATGCGTGACGCAACCTTAAAGATTTACTCGCAGGCCGCGCGCTTAGCGGAGTCAAAGGGGATCATCTTGGCGGATACCAAGTTTGAATTTGGCCTGGATAAAGACGGCACCCTCGTGCTTGCCGACGAGGTGCTCACCCCAGACTCCTCGCGCTACTGGCCGGCGGACTCGTACAAAGAGGGTGAGGTGCAGCCCAGCTTTGATAAGCAGTACGTGCGCAACTGGCTGACCAGCCCGAAGTCTGGGTGGGAGCCCGGGGGTGAGGTGGCCCCGCCTGCTCTGCCGGGCTCTGTGGTGGAAGCCACGCGCGAGCGATATATCGAAGCCTACGAGCGTCTCAGTGGCGAAAAGTTTCACAACTGGTTGGGTGACTGCGCCAAGTAGGCAGGTTGCTAGCATGGGTGGTTATGACCGATTCCGCACAGACCACCCTTGCACACTCGTCGGCGACGCCAGTCGCCCCGGTTGCGCCCGTCGCGCCGACCCATCCAGTGACGCGCTCTTTCCACGGGCGCGACTTTGTGGACAATTATGAATGGCTCCGCAATAAGACCGCACCCGAGACCATCGAGTACTTAGAAGCGGAGAACGCCTACACCAAGGCGCGTACCGCTGACCTCGACGAATTAACCGAGCAGGTCTACGAGGAGATTAAGGCGCGCACCAAGCAGACGGACATGTCGATTCCGCAGCGCGCCGGCAACTGGTGGTATTACGGACGCACCATCGAAGGTAAAGACTACGGGATATCGTGCCGTGTGGCGGTGTCTGAAGAGGCGGATCCGTGGGTTCCTCCCGTCCTTCCCGAAGACGGCTCGGCACTACCGGGTGAGCAGGTGTTGCTGGACTTCAACGAGTTGGCCGAAGGCCACGAGTTTTTCGCGGTAGGCGCTTCGAGCGTGACGACGAGCGGCCGTTTCCTTGCCTATTCCGTGGACACGGCGGGTGATGAGCGTTTCACTCTCTATGTGAAAGACTTGGAAACTGGGGAGCTGCTTGACGACCGCCTCGATGGTATCTTTTACGGGGCCACCTGGGCGGGCGAGGACTATATCTTCTACCAGCGTGTGGACGAGGCATGGCGGCCAGATTCTGTGTGGCGCCACAAGATTGGCACCTCTATGGACGCGGATGTGCTGGTTTACCGTGAAGACGATGAACGGTTCAACGTGGGTGTGGGCGGGGAGCGCTCCGAGCGCTACCTGCTGATCGAGTCCGGTTCGAAGGTCACCACCGAGATCCGCGTGCTGCCGATGGATGACCCGGAAGGCGAGTTCCAGGTGTTGTGGCCACGTGAGCAGGGCGTGGAGTACTCCGTGGATCTGGCTGATGTGGACGGCGTGGAGCATTGGGTGGTTACCCACAACGCGCTGGGCCCGAATTTCTCGGTGGGCCAGTGCGCCGTCGCGCCAGCGACGGGGCTCGGCCTGCGCGAGCTGGATGAGCTGGTGGAACATGACGACGAGCGCCGCATCGAGGGTGTGGACACCTACCGCGATTTCATGGTGCTGGCGTACCGCCGTGGTGGTATCGGACGAGTGGCGTTTATGAATTTGCAAGGTGAGGACTTTGGTGCGTTCCGTGAACTTGAGTTTGACGAGGAGCTGTACACCGTTGGTGTAGGTGGTAACCCGGAGTGGGATGCGCCGGTGGTGCGGTTGTCGTACGTCTCTTTTACCCAGCCTGCGCAGCTTTTTGATTACCGTGTGGACACGGGCGAGCGCACCCTGTTGAAGCAGCAAGAGGTTGTGGGCGGTTTCAACCCAGCGGACTATACTGCGTATCGTCTGTGGGTGCGTGCCGACGACGGCACCGAGATCCCCGTGAGTGTGGTGCATCGCGCCGACCTGGACCGCAGCAAGCCGCAGCCGACCTTGTTGTATGGTTATGGGTCGTACGAATCCTCGATTGATCCTGGGTTTTCTATTGCACGGTTGAGTTTGATGGACCGTGGCATGATTTTTGCCGTCGCCCACGTCCGCGGTGGCGGCGAAATGGGGCGTGAGTGGTATAACCAGGGCAAACTACTACACAAGAAAAACACGTTCACCGACTTCATTGCGGTGGCTGACATGCTTATCGACGAGGGCCTGACCACACCTAGGCAGTTGGTCGCCGAGGGAGGATCCGCCGGTGGCATGCTGATGGGAGCTGTGGCAAATATGGCACCGGAGAAATTCGCCGGAATCCAAGCCATCGTCCCGTTCGTCGATCCACTGACTTCTATTTTGATGCCGGAGCTGCCCCTGACGGTGACAGAATGGGAGGAGTGGGGCGACCCCTACCATGATCCAGACGTCTACGACTATATGGCTTCGTATGCACCGTATGAGAATATTGAGGCGAAGAACTACCCGAATATTTTGGCGGTGACCAGCCTGAACGATACACGCGTGCTCTATGTTGAGCCCGCGAAATGGATTGCCCAGCTGCGCGCCACCGCGACTGGCGGAGAATTTTTGCTCAAGTGCGAGATGAGTGCCGGCCACGGTGGTGTTTCCGGGCGTTATGCGCGTTGGCGCCAGACCGCTTTCGAATACGCGTGGACGTTGCGGACTTCTGGTGCGGCGGAGAGTTAGGCGAAGGTAATCGTCGATAAGCGGATCTAGTTGAGTGCGCACAAACCTGCGCGCTGTGGGATAATCGATCGATCTTTGATGAAACGTGAAAGGACGTGGAGACGTTAATAAAGCGCCTTGACGACGAAGGGGTCCCGGTTTCTTTATTGGTCGCCCCCGCATATCGACGGCAACTGGCATCTGGCTAAAGATAAGTCCACCCGTGTGTTTCTCGCCGAACAGCGGAATGCTGGGCGAACGCTGATCCTCAACGGGTTTGAAACCGATATTTTTGCGCCACCACGGTGGCGACTGTCGGCTGGCACGCTGGAGGTACTCCCGGAGTTTGGGTTTAGCATTGCTGCCTCAACTAGTGGGCTGGTCCACCTGGAATCTGGGCGGGTGCTCAAGGCGCGCACCCTGTCGGTGGGTGAGGGCTATGGTGCTGCGAAGTGGTGGCGGCGCAGTGTGATCAAGGCTGCTGAGCGTGGTGCTAACCGTGGTAACTCCGTGCGGCTTTCCATTTCAGGGCGTACCTTGGCGGAGAAGAAAGTGACGTGGGATTTTATTGCTGCTGCCGTTGCTGCCGCTGATGCTGGTGCGACTCCGTCTGACTACCAGCTGCTCAATCGTTGATTTCGGTAGGGTGGTGCCATGACAATTCGTGACACCCAAGTAACCCTGAATGACGGAACCGACACCACCTTGAACGAGATTGCAGGCGATAACCTAATTTTGCTGGTTAATACCGCCTCCGAGTGTGGCTTGAAAACCCAGTTTGAGCAACTAGCCAACCTGCAGGACACCTACGGTAGTCGCGGGCTAACCGTAATTGGGACACCTTCGAACCAGTTCAAAGGCCAGGAACCTTTAAGTGATGCTGAAATAGCCACTAAGTACCAAGACGAGTACAACGTAAACTTTCCGCTGCTGGCCAAGCTGGAGGTCAACGGTGGAGGCGCTCACCCGATTTACCAGGAGCTGGTAAAGGTAGCCGACGAGGATGGTGAAGCGGGCGATGTGCAGTGGAACTTTGAGAAATTCATTATCGCACCCAATGGTGATGTTGTTGCCCGTGTACGCCCGATGACCGCCCCGGATGACCCGCTTGTAATACAGGCCCTGGAAGAAAATCTGCCTCGGTAGGTTGCAATCTAGCCCGGATTTTTCATGGGGGGGTTAGGGTGTTAGAGCCGAAAATGTAGGCGGGTGAGCTTTCTGACCGGGTATGATTTGAAGTTACGACACTAAAATCATCAAGCAGAAAGGTTCACCCTTATGGTGAAAACCACTTATCGCATTGGGTCGGATAGCAACAACGTTATTTCGTCTGCCGGGGGGTTGTTAGTAAGTGAGATGTGTGCTTTGACCAGGATTGATGAGTGTATTGACGCTGAATTTGTTGATCAACCTCCGTGGCGTCACCACTTTTGTTGGTATCTCCTTGGTCACGATGGCTCACGCCTTGTGTTTAGGTGGCGATGACATCAAAGAGTGTCAATTGGTTGCCCCGACCACCAGGGCAGACAACACTCGTGGTCTGTCTGTTGCCACGATGTATCGCAAACTCAAAGCTGTCGGGGATGATGAGGCCGCCAGCACGCGGTTAAACACAGCGATTGCTCGGGCTCGTCACCGAGTGTGGGCACAGCTAGAAGACTGTAATCCCGCGTGTGTGGCCAGTATCGATAACCCCATGGTTGTTGATATTGATGCCACGTTAATTGCGGTGCATTCCGATAAAGAGCAGGCCAGAGCGAACCGCGGTAACTATGAGGGTGTCAAGTTGTTTGTGTGTGGGGTTGATTTTATAGGTAGTTTTGGAAGCGGTCGGGGTAGGCTACGGACATTTGGTTGATGGCTTGTTTCCACCCTGCCACGCGTGCACCTTCTATGAGGCGTCCGGCTGTGGCAGCAACCTTTTTGCCTTCTTTGGCTCGTTTGGCGGCACGGCGATCTTCGATATTGCAGATCATCAACCACAGCGTCTTGACTGCGGATTCATCGTTAGTGAACTGCACCCTATTACGGGTGGCTTTACGTAGTTGATTGTTAAACGATTCAATCGAATTCGTCGTGTAGATCACCTTCCTCGCTGCTGGCGGGAACTGTAGAAACGGTATAAACCGATCCCACGCATCGCGCCACACTTTCACTGATTGCGGATATTTCTGCCCCAGCTCAGTTGCAGCAAAGTGTTCTAACGCTTGCGCTGCCTGGTCCTCATCAGCAGCGGTGTAGATCTGCTTTAAAGCCGCTGATACTGCTTTACGGTCCCCGTACGCAACCCACCGGTTGGCTGCCCTGATCAGGTGGACGATACAGGTTTGAACCATCGAGTTCGGCCAGGTCGCTTCGACTGCTTCTGGCAGGCCTTTCAACCCATCACAGCACACGATGAAAACGTCTTTAACACCCCGGTTAGCCAGGTGGGAACAGACCTGTGCCCAGAACGAGGCTCCTTCTTCTTTGGCAATCCAAATACCCAGGATGTGCTTAATACCGTCCATATCCACCCCGATAGCCAGATAAGCAGACTTGTTGACCACTCGCCCACCATCACGGACTTTGATACGCAGTGCATCGAGGAACACCACGGGGTAGAACTCATCTAGCTGGCGGCTTTGCCACTGCAGTACTTCGTCGAGCACTGCATCAGTAACCGCAGAGATCGTCTCATGCGACACATCGATCTTCAAGGCTGTGGCTAGGTGGTGTTGGATATCACGGATGGTCATCCCACCGGCATACAAACTAACGATCATGTCATCGACATCGGTCAGGCGACGTACTCCTTTAGGCACCATCGTCGGAACAAACGTCCCCTGCCGATCACGGGGCACATCAATGGTGACAGGCCCATAGTTAGAATCCACGGTCTTTGGATAGCTGCCATTGCGGTGGTTATCAGCCCGAGCAGCGTTTTTGGCTGCCCTGTCACCAGACTGATAGCCGAGGTGGACATCCATTTCCGCCTGCAATGCTGCCGATAGCGAGGCTTGCAGCATGCCCCTGACCAGTTCATTGGCATCCGTAGTAGAGGTTGCAAGCTCCTTGATGATTTTAGCTACCTCAGGATTGGCAAGCAGTTTCTCCTCAATAGCATCAATCCGAGCTTTATCCTCTGGATCACGTCGCGTCATAGTCGTCATTGTGGTTCATCTCCTCATGCAGGATCGGTATCCCACACACAAACCATCTGACACCATCGTAACTATGGATACCATCCCCTGGTAGCAGCAGTTGATTACGGGGATCAACTCGGCGGGGAAATCCTGCGCATTATGTGCCGGGCCGGAAACGCTGGCGCAAACACCGCAACAGATCACATCACCATGCTCAGCTCCATCCTTGACGCGGTAGGACATAGTCATGGCGATGGCACCCCGTGGGGCAAACGTCTGGCTATCCGGGTGGATGGAGCAGGAGGAACGAAACAATTCTTACAGCATCTTCACGACCAAAAACTGGGGTTTATCGTGGGTTTACCCACCACACACGCCATTGTTGCCCTGACCCACGATCTCACGCAATCCGGTGTCTAACCACTACGACCAGTCTCTGAAATCACCGTTGATGCCATCACCACACTCTTCGACACCACCAACCACACCACCAAGGGGTCGGATCCCACCACTACCAGCACCACAAACACCACGCAGGACAGCACCACAAACACCACGCAGGACAGTGCTGATAGCGATGGTCAGGCCAGCGCACCAGCCGGGATCATTGATGCGTTGTGCTTGCTGCTTAATAACGATCATCTTCCCGATGAATACATTGCCGATATCACCCCGCTGCTGAAGCTTGGTGGGTATAACACTCGCCTGGCCACAGACGATTACCCACCAGATATGCGTGTGATCATGCGGGTATCCTACCCACAGTCCGGGGCTCGTCCCACGACCTTGGATCATAAAGGCCGACGCCTTCAAATCTGTGGCACCAACCTGGACTTAACACCAGCAGAACGTGACCGATTGTACTACCAACGCGCCAGATGCGAACAACGCATCAGTGAAGCTAAAGAACTCTCACTGACCTCCATGCCATCAGCATCCTTTGCGATCAACACCATATGGGCACACGTAGTAGGCCTAGCCCATAGTCTTTTGTCCTGGATCAAACTGCTCAGTTTCCACCACGCCACCACCAGCACCAACCCCACCGACCCACACTGGCATAACATCTGGTCATGGCAACCGAAAACACTCCGGGCCAGAGTCCTGAGTACCGCAGCCAGTATCAGCACACACGCTAGGACAATAACCATCAGATTTGATACCTACAACCGCTACACCAACCTACTCAAACGTATCCTTGCAATCATCAGAAACCACGCCCAACCCCCATCACGCTAAACCTCACCACACCGGGCACACACCACCAACACGCACGACACGAAGACCCTAACCGCAACACACCACACGGACAGACCCCAAAACCACCCAAGGTTGTTGGGGACCTAGCCAACCCCACACCACCAACACCACACCCTAACCCCCAATGAAAAATCCGGGCTAGTAGGATCCAACCTAGCGGTACCAGCCTTAAAGTACCAGGTAGAGCGTTTCTGTGCCTAGGGAGCTGTTTCCAGCATGGTCGAGCCAAGATTCCTGGATCCGCGTCAGCAAATTATCTATGCTGCCGTGCCCCAAGCTTCCCGGAGATGAACACGGACTGTTGGCGGGCAGTGGAACCGGGTACGGCGGACTAAGTCGACTGGGTTAGTTTTTGCTGTTAGTTTTTGCTGTTAGTTTTCCGCACGCCTGTATCGACAACCTACTCCTTAATTTCGCCATTGCCCATCGCGTGGCTAAAAATAGGCTGCCCGCTAAACTGGTCGGCCTGCCGAATCGTCGTGAGCCTCAAGGCGTTCAACCAACATGGTCGCCTGCGATTGTTGCAGCGATCAAGTGCTGCGTGGTGGTGGCGGGTGTGGCAGGATGGTGGGCGTTGGTGTTTCAACTCGGGGGAGGACCTATTGCAACGTATGATTATTGTGACCGCGATAGCAGCTGTAAGTGCTGGTGTGCTGGTGTGCTGGTGGCGGGGTGTTCTTCTGTCATGGGTGAGCCTGATAGGTCCACTGTGGCCGGGCAGGAGGCGACGACAGAACTCGGTGCTGGAACAGAAGCCGGTGCTGCTGGGGCCGTGGGTGAAGCATCATCGCCGGTGGCAGCGAAAGCTGATGCGTTCCATTTTGATTCGGGCAGCATAAGGATCGGACCGTTTGATCCTGATGAGTTGTATCCGGATGTGTTTGATCCGTGTCAGGAGATCTCGACGGAAGAGATCGAGGAACGAGGCTTCATCACAAACGGAATCACCATGTCGCGTGGGGCTGGCTCGCTTCTCGGTTGTACTTTTCTGCCAGATGTACAAGACCCAACAATAGTCTTCACAGTGTATGGAAACCTTGCGAGTAAGAAAAAACACATTGATGGTGGGGTGTATTCCCATGAGGTGGAATCCGACGTCTTGGACGGTGTTTTTGAGTACGTCATGGAGACTGACGGTCCACGTATGTGCCGTATTGGGATCGAAACTGAACGCGGAACCATCGGAGTCATCGCTAACGGCGAGTATGACGGAATACCAAAGGAACAAGCGTGTTCTAGTGCTTTGCAGTTACTGGAGTCTTTCGCACAATAATCACACATCAACAGAATCAGACAGAGCTGGTGGGGCTAATTCTTGTGTTGTTGGTTCAAGTGCTGCGTGGTGGTGGCGGGTGTGGCAGGATGGTGGGCGTTGGTGTTTCAACTCGGGGGAGGACCTATTGCAACGTAGAGGTTTATTTGTTGTAGCTAGTGTTGTTTGTGCTGGTGTGTTGTCAGCATGTTCTGGTGTGTTGGGTGGGCCGGGTACGGTCACAGTGCCCGAGCAAGGAACGACAGAACACGGTGCTGGGACAGAAGCCGGTGCTGCTGGGGCCGTGGGTGAAGCATCATCGCCGGTGGCACCGAAAGCTGATGCGTTCTATTTTGATTCCGGCACGATTCAGATCGGCCCGTTTGATCCTGATGAGTTGTATCCGGATGTGTTTGATCCATGCCAGGAGATCTCGGTGGAAGAGATTGAGGAGCGAGGCTTCATCACAGACGGAATCACCATGTCGTTTGGGGCTGGAACACTTCTCGGCTGCACCTTTTTACCAGATGTACTGGATCCAAAGTTGGTCCTCACTGTCTATGGAAACCTTGCCACAAAACAAGAACATATTGATGGTGGGGTGTATTCCCATGAGGTGGAATCCGATGTCTTGGACGGTGTGTTCGAGTACGTCATGGAGGCGGACAACCCGCTTGTGTGTCGTATTGGGATTGAAACTGAACGCGGAACCATCGGAGTCATCGCTGGCGGCGAGTATGACGGAACACCAAAGGAACAAGCGTGTGCAAGTGCACTGCAGTTACTTGAATCATTCACACAATAATCACATAAATCACATTTAACGAGGGGGATATGATGCTGAACTTTGATCCAGTGGAGGTCTTGGCCGCCGCACAGAAACTCGAGACATCCGGGCAATTTCCAGTTGGTACCACAGACAGCGAGGAAAGTTTTCTAACCATAAGCTATTCTTCGGTGTCGGGGTTGTCAGAGGTGGGTCAAATGCATTCCACCTTTTTGTCGACCAACAAGCAAGAGTCAATGACGGCGTTTACTGATCGGTTTGTTAATGCTGCAACGACGTTACGCCGCAATGTTGCTGATGTGGTCAATGGGGATGAGGCGTTTGCTGCCGCGCTGGAGGCGTATCAGCATAGTGTTTCTGTAGGTGCTCAGCTTGGTATGCGGGGGTTGACCAGTTCGCCACTTGCTGATATCCCTGTTGGCAGTATCACCAACACGGATACCCAACCGTTGGTGGTGGTCCCCCCTGTGGTTGTTCGCCCACCGTCACTTGTGGTTTTGGCGGGGCAGTTCGCGAGTACGAATCACGGTGTTCCATCCTCGATGGCTGGTGACTGGACGAGTCTGGCATCAAAAGTCCGTTCTGCTGCCGATAGTCTTGATGAAGTACTGGGCGATCTGGAGAGCTCGGCTGAGACTGAAGCGATCCAGTTGGCGATGGCTACGATCCGCACGATCCAGTCGACGGGGTATACGTTTGCATCAAATGCGGATAGCTTGGCCACTAATACCACGAGTTTGGCAACAGCAGGCCAGGCTCAGGCGCAGCAGGCGGCCCAGGTTGCTTATGTCTATGGGCTGGCGAATGCGACAAGTCCTGTGTTGGCGCGCACGATTGAGCAGTCGTATCTCGAGTCGTTTCCGCCTGCGATGACGACTACTTTGGGCCCGGCGTTGCCCAGTGTTGGCCAGTTATTACCATCGATGGATGATCCCCATGGTGGTTCGGCAGGAGAAGTTACACCAAGTGGCCGACATCCTGGTGGGTCGCTGCCGGTGTGGGAGGATACTGCGTTGCCTGCGGTTGTTCAAGAGGCGATGGAGCATTATGGGATGGGGGAGGCGGCACGGATGCGTGATCCGCAGGAACTTGCTGCTGAGTTTCAGCGCAGCGGGGCTGACACGTTAGATGCGGTGATGGCCGGGCATGTGCCGACTTCTACGGCTGCAGCTTCGGCTGCTGCGCCTGTGTTGCCACCACCACTTCACCCGGGGGTGCCTTCTGGTGCACTTGCATCACCAACGCCACCTGCGACTACAGCTGCGACAACTCCTGCTGCCGGTCAGTTTGGGGCGCTGCCTCCTTCTGGGACTGCTATGGCGCACACCCGGCCTGGCACACGCCTGGGAACAACCGGCCCAGGTGCGGGTGTGGGTGCACCGGGTGCAGCAGGGGTAGTACGGCCGGGAAGCGGGCCAGGTTCTGGGGTTCGCCCCTTGAACACCGGTATCGGCGGTCGAACCGTCGTCGGCACCGATAGTGGTGGGCGCGCTGGTGGTGGAGTCGGTGGTTCTGGCGGTGGTTCGTCGGCTGTGCCACACGCTGGTGGAGGTAAACCACCGTCCGGCGCCGGTTCCGGTGCCGGAGGCCTTGGCAGGGGACCATTGACTAGTGGCGTGCCTACTGGGGGTGTGGCAGGTTCATCAGCACACGCTGCTCATGGTGGCACACCCGTTGGTGGGATGATGGGCGCAGGCCGTGGTGCAGCCGGCGCGGCAGGTGGTCGCCGTGGTAATCACGGGGCGGGGTCTGTGCGTGGGATTAAAACCAGTGCCGTAGAACGTGAAGGCAATTTAAAAGCCCTGCTTGGTGAAGGCCCCGAAGTCATCCCCGGTGTCATCGGCGCATGGGTACGAGAACCCCGCACCGACCGCTAACAACCAACCGCTAACAACCGTCTGCACGGACTCGGTTGTTAAAACCGAGCCTGCGCGTGTTGGCGGAACTACAACCGCAGCGAACTAGTCCACCAGTTGGCTTGCTTCCCGTGGCTGCACGATCGGGGTGGGTTGGTAGTTGGCGCGCAGTGCCTTTAACGTCTCCACGTGTTCAGCCAGCGCGAGGTCTTCGTCGGTACGCGGAATGAACTGGCGTGCCGCTAAAGGCTCACCGTCGATGTCAATGCCGATATAGGTAAAGGTTGCGTGGATTGCGGTTTCGAGCCTGTCCTGGCCGTCGCGCGGATTGCCGGACTCCACGTGGACGGTGACGTGCATGGAGCGGGCGTCGGTACGTGTTAAACGGGCATCTACCTGGATCAGGTCGCCGATGGAGATAGGTTTGTAGAAGCGGATGCCGCCGGCGTAGACGGCTACGGTGCGCTCCCCGGACCATTCCATGGTGCAGTTCATTCCGGCCTCATCGATCCACTCCATGGCGGTACCACCGTGTACATTGCCGCCCCAGTTGATGTCGGTGGGTTTGGCAAGGAAGCGGTGGACGATACGCGGTGCGTCGGACTTACCGTCATAGGTCTGCTTCAGCATTTCAGTTTCGATGTCTTTGCGCAGTTGGATGCGCGACTGCGCGGCGGCTTCCATGCGCTTTTCTTCCGCTGTTTCCGGCACGAAGGTGGGCACCGGGGTGGACTTGCCGGTTTCTGGATCCTTCGCAACAAAAATGACTAGGCAGTCGCAGGCGCGGGTAAAAATACCTTCGCGTGGGTCGGCGGAAAGCACTTCGTTGACGATGTGCATCGATGAGCGGCCCGTCATGGCAATCTTGGAGCGCACCTCTACCAGATGGCCGGAGGGGATAGGGCGGGTGAAGTGGATGTGCCCCACATATGCGGTGACACAGTAGGTCGAGGACCACTGCACGGCACACGCGTAGGCGGCCTTATCGATCCATTCCAGAACGCGGCCACCGGAGACGCCTTGTGCGCCGGCCACGATGATGTCTGTCGGTGATGCCATAAAACGCAGGGTGACGGATGGGGATTTAGTGGCGGGGACTGGAGTCGATGACATATTCGCTGGACCTTTCGTCAATCAATAATAATACCTGCGCGTTGCGTGAGGTGGATGCATCAACGCAGGTGAGGTACCGATAAGGGTAGCGGGAACCGCGCGAAATTAAGATGGTCTGCATGCCACCAAAAAATGATCCTGCCTTAACCCGTGCCGCCGTGATGGAAATCGCGTCATGGATCCGAGCGCCGGAAGATCACGAAAAGCCTGCTCGCAGCGCGCTCGCTGAGGCTGTCCGCCGCACCGCCCGCGCCCTGGCTGCGGAACTGCCCGGCCATACCGTCGAAGTGCGTATACCCCCGTTTGTAGCTGTTCAATGTGTTGAAGGGCCAAAGCATACGCGTGGAACGCCGCCCAACGTTGTGGAAACAGACCCGATCACGTGGCTGCGTCTTGCTACCGGCATCAGCACGCTTGACGACGAGATCACCGCGGGCAATGTCGATGCTTCGGGGTTGCGCGCCACTGAGATTGTAGCTGGGCTTCCCGTAACGGGCTTAATAGATGAGACGAAATAGGATACTCTATAGGACGTGTTCACCACTGACGTCAACGATAGTGACGGACGCCCCTTTGATACCCCGGAGGACGAACCGCGTGAAGAATGCGGAGTGTTCGGAGTCTGGGCCCCAGGGGAAGAAGTTGCAAAGCTTACGTACTTTGGGCTCTTTGCCCTCCAGCACCGCGGACAAGAAGGTGCAGGAATTGCGGCAGGTGATGCCCAGCGAATCGTCGTATTCAAAGATATGGGGCTTGTCTCCCAAGTCTTTGATGAACCTACCCTGGAGGCGCTCCAGGGTGATGTTGCTATCGGGCATACACGCTACTCCACCGCGGGATCAACGAGCTGGGAAAATGTGCAGCCAATCTTTCGGGCCACCTCAGCTAATACTGACTTAGCGCTCGGCCACAACGGTAACCTTGTCAACTACCAGGAGTTGCGCGACGAAGCTATTGCACGTCGTCTGATCCGCGAGGAGACCATTGACGGGCAGGGCTCGTCGTCGGATAGCGCCGTGATGGCGGCTTTTCTTGCCGACGCAATCAATGATGAAACCACGCCTCTGGAAGCCGCACGCGAGTTGTTGCCGCGTCTTGAGGGGGCGTTCTGCCTTGTGTTTACTGACGGTGAGAAGGTCTATGCGGCGCGCGATCGCCACGGTGTTCGACCACTATCGCTCGGCCAACTCGACGGCGGCTGGGTTGTTGCCAGTGAAACCGCCGCACTGGACATCGTGGGCGCGAGATTTGTGCGCGATATTGAACCTGGCGAGCTGATAGCTATTGATGGCAACGGCGTGCATTCCGAGAAGTTTGCTAAGCCCAAGCTCGCTGGCTGTGTCTTTGAGTATGTGTATCTCGCGCGTCCGGATTCCGTGATTAACGGTGAAACCATCAACACCACCCGCATCGAGATTGGTAAGCGCCTAGCCCGGGCGGATCCTGTGGACGCCGATCTGGTTATGCCTGTTCCCGAGTCAGGGGTTCCAGCAGCCATCGGGTACGCCTCTGCTTGCGATATTCCTTATGGTCGTGGGTTGATGAAAAATGCGTATGTGGGGCGTACTTTCATTCAACCTTCGCAAACCCTGCGGAAGTTAGGTATTCGCCTCAAGCTGAATCCGGTGCGCGCCATGATTGATGGGAAGCGATTGGTCGTCGTGGATGACTCGATCGTACGTGGCAATACCCAAATCGCGTTGATCCGCATGTTGCGTGAAGCGGGAGCCGCCGAAGTCCACGTGCGCATTGCTTCACCACCAGTGAAGTGGCCATGCTTCTACGGCATCGACTTCGCAGATCCGGACGAGCTGATTGCTAACCAGGACGGCCTCGAGGGTTTCGCCGCAGCGCGCACCGCATCGCGCACTGAAGCA
This sequence comes from Corynebacterium cystitidis, assembly GCF_900187295.1. Taxonomy (NCBI): domain Bacteria; kingdom Bacillati; phylum Actinomycetota; class Actinomycetes; order Mycobacteriales; family Corynebacteriaceae; genus Corynebacterium; species Corynebacterium cystitidis. Next base: position 247,567 of record NZ_LT906473.1, read on the forward strand.
GACACAGTGGACTATATCTGTGAAACGATCGGCGCAGATTCGCTGGCCTTTGTCAGCGAAGAAGACATGATTGCGGTAACACAACAACCAGGACGCGAACTATGCACGGCGTGCTTCAGCGGCCACTATCCGTTGGGCTTACCTGCCGGTAACGCCCAAGCAGACATCGTGCGCGAACTCCAAGAAGGGACCAGATAAATGACCGACCAGAACACAACCGATTCCGGTGCGTCCTACGCCGCAGCAGGTGTGTCCATCGAGGAAGGCGACCGTGCCGTTGAACTGCTGGCACAGCACGCGAAGCGGGCCACCCGGCCCGAGGTGCGTGGCGGAATCGGCGGCTTCGCTGGACTTTTCGAACTGGGCAAGTACCGCAACCCGCTGCTGGCTGCTGGCTCCGACGGAGTAGGCACCAAGCTGGTTGTGGCCCAAGCAATGGATAAGCACGACACCATCGGTATTGATTTGGTCGCGATGTGCGTGGATGATCTTGTGGTTTGTGGTGCCGAACCCCTGTTCTTGCAGGACTATATCGCCACCGGCAAGGTGGTGCCCGAAAAGATCGCCGCTATTGTCGGCGGCATCGCTGAAGGTTGCGTGCAAGCAGGCGCGGCACTTCTGGGCGGTGAGACGGCTGAGCACCCAGGCGTGATGGATGAAAACGACTACGACGTTTCCGCCACCGCGGTAGGTGTTGTTGAAGCTGATGACCTACTTGGTCCCGACAAAGTGCGCGTGGGCGATGCCATCATCGCCATGGGCTCGTCAGGCCTCCACTCCAACGGCTACTCCCTGGCCCGCCACGTCCTCTTCGACAAAGCGGGTCTGACAGTGGACTCCTTTATGGATGAGCTGGGCCGCAACCTAGGTGAAGAACTATTGGTTCCCACCCGCATCTATGCGCAGGATTGCCTGGCGCTGATGTCTGAGTGTGACGTGCGCACGTTCTGTCACGTCACCGGCGGTGGATTGGTGGGCAACATGGAACGTATTATTCCGGAGGGCATGGTTGCAGAAATGTACAGGACTACCTGGACTCCGCAGCAAATCTTCCGCACCATTGCGTCGCTGGGCAAGGTCAGCCGTGAAGAGATGGAAAAGACCTTCAATATGGGCGTAGGCATGGTGGCGATCGTGTCCGCAAAGGATAAGGAACGCACCTTGGCCATGCTTACCGCGCGCCACGTTGAGTGCTGGGAGTTGGGTGAGGTCCGCTCTGCGCAGGAGGGTGAGACTGCCCGCGCAACTCTTGAGGGCAACAATCCTAAGTATTAATTGAAGGAATGACTTAGGTGTTAACTGCCGTGGGGGGTAGGAAAGCAGCGGGGTAGGAAAGCAGTAGCCCCCGCCCCCAGGAATCACGGGGGCGGGGCAGGGTGCACACATTCAAAGTAGTGCAGATTGCTTAGTGGCGGTCGTCGTCCTCTTCAGGCTCCCAGTCCGCGTATTCCGCGTACTGTTCGTCGACCTCGTACTCATCGTCGTCATCCCAGCTGCGAGTTGGCGCTTGGCCTGCTAGCTCCCGCTGGAGGGACTCCAAATCCATCTCGGGCGTGTTGTACTTTAATTGGCGTGCAACCTTGGTCTGCTTTGCTTTGGCGCGTCCGCGGCCCATGGCGTGACCCCCTTGAGGTGTGTTTAGGGCGACCCAGGGTATTCGGGTGGCCCCATCAGCTTTTCGATTCAGTATGTATTCCTGTCCCATACAATAGCGTGAATTCCGAAAAAATTCCTCCCCCGCGCCCAAGCAGGGTAATTAGGGTTAGTTTTGGCCACGTAATTTTGCGATAGCTTCCCTTCCCGGCTTCGTTGTTTCTTCTTCAGGAATGTAGTCGCGGTCCACAGTGGCGCTGACGGTGGATTCGCCCTCGATGATCAGCTCGTCGGCTTGTACAGCGTTGCGTTTCAGCAGGGCAAGGGCAATCGGGCCATAATCGCAGTCGTGCACCACGGTTCCCAGCCGGCCCGACTTCCTGCCATTCGCCAGAATGTGCGAACCGGGAACTGGGTCTTCGGGCACCGAGCCATCAAGCTGTAGCAGCACGAGCAGGCGAGGAGAGCGCCCAAGATTCTCCACGCGTCCCACAGTTTCCTGCCCGCGGTAGCACCCCTTTTCGAGGTGGACCGCGCGCACGCGACCAGGTCGGTTAATTAGCCGCGGAGCTTCATGAGGGATGGATTTTTCGTCGAGATCCGCGCGCATTTCGGGCTCACCAGCACGGACCCGTTCAGCAGTAAATGCCATTAAGCCCGCCAGCACTACACCGCGTGCTTCGAGCTTTTCGACGACCGCCTCCAGCTGATCTCGCGGCACAGCCACGTCGTGGCGTGGGACACCATCCCAATCCACGTGGCGCTCAAAAACTGTCGGCAGATCGGACAACGCGTCGTCGTCAAGCGTGCTTAAATCACCGAGCAGGGTGAGAATCCCGAGGTTAGCTTCTGTGATCTCGACCTTGGACCAGAAGATCATCTTCTGCAGGAAATCGACGAATGTAGGGTAGCAGTATGACGGCGTGTCCAGGTAAAACGCGTCATCGGTGCGGGTGACATATCCCTGGTGGAGGATGCGGCCTTGGATGTCGAGGTCCAGGCAGGCGGCGGAGAATCCGGCGCTGGCGTCGTCAAGCTTCTGGGTGAGCAAATTGTTCAAAAATTCTGCGGCGTCTTCGCCTGTAACTTTGATGACGCGACGGTGGGAACGGTCGACGACGACCGGGCCGGTGTCAATTCTGCGTTGTTCGGCCAGTGGCTCGCCGTAGTGCCAAGCAACCCCGGCGGCATCAATGAGAGAGTCATCGACATGCTTTCGTGCCGATGGGCGGGCGAGTAACGGGGACGAATAAGTATCAAGATTTGTCACACTTCGATCGTAGCCTGAACAAACCGGGCATAATAGAGGGCCATGAGCCCAGTGAGTGTGTCCCCGCAGCCCGTCATCTATATTGTTGAGCCGTTTGGGGGCTCAGTGCGTAGGCAAAACCCTAACCTGCCACACGTGTTCTGGGACGATGCGGCTGTCACTCGAGGCGATGGTGTGTTTGAATCTATTCTGGTGCGCAACTCGCAGGTGGTGAATCTCCGGGCGCATAGTGCGCGTTTTGCTCGCTCGGCGCAACTTCTGGATCTGCCGGAGGTCAACGAAGACAGCTGGGTGCGCGCAACGCGAGAAGCAGTCGCCGATTTCGCTCGGGAGCGCAGCGGCGGGCCATTCGAGGCTACATGCACCTGGACGTTTACGCGGGGGCGCGAATCAACGGGGGTGCCATCGGCGTGGATCACGTTGCGGGAATTACCAGCCAGCGTGATTGCCCAACGCGACATGGGTGTGAAAGTGATGACAGCTCCGCGCGGATACACCATCACACCTGACCTTCCTGATTCAGAAGTTTCTGCGCCTTGGCTTGCGGTGGGGGCGAAGACCCTGAACTATGTGGCGAATATGGCGGCCATGCGGTGGGCCCGGGCACAGGGCTATGACGATGTGATTTATATCGAACCTGCGGAGAAATTAGGCGATGCCCGGGTGCTTGAGGGTGCGACGTCCACGGTGCTGGTGTTTAAAAAAGGCGGGAAGATCCGCACTCCACACCATGGTAGGAACGTGCTTGCGGGCACGACTCAACAAGCCATTTTCGAGACTGCTCAGGCCGACGGGTGGCGCTGTAAAACCTCCGCTCTCACCGTCGATGAGCTGCGCAAAGCTGAATCGGTCTGGTTGGTGAGCTCGACCCGGGTGGCCACGCGGGTAACCAAGCTTAACGACGAAAAAATGCCCGCTCCTGCCAATGAAGCCGAGATCCGGGCATTGTTTGAGAAAGCGATCAACGCGAGCCTAGAAGGCTAGCCGACAATACGGGTGAGCTGTGCCGACATGTAGGGTACAAGCTGGCCGTCTTTCATGCGTTCGTCAACCCAGCCCAAAGAGTTGTCAGGCATCAGGCCATAGAGGCGCTTACCAGGTCCGTGGGTGTCAGGGCCTGTAGCGGTGACGATCGTCGATGCGCTTTCGAGCTGCCAGGCACGGTCATTGACGGGTTCGCCGTACATGATTTCTACGAGGCCGCGGGAACTATTTAGGGTGACCTCGATCTCGTCTTTCAGGCTGATGCGCCAGAACCCGGTCTCGCGTTGATCTGCCCCTGTGGAATTACCGTCCGAATCGACGCGCCACATCTGGGACTCGAAGCGTAGGTAGTTCTCCCCATCATGGAAAATGACGAGGCGCTGGCCGAAAGCATACTCCTCGCCGTCATTGTTGGCCTGGCCGAAGCCCTGCCACACCCCAACTAGTGGAAGAAGTGCCAGGAGACCGTCATGCAGGCTTGGGCCTTGGCGTAGGTTGGCGGTGTCGTCGGCAAGCGGGATTTCGTCCAGGTCAAGTGGTGGGATATTGCGATGCGCTGTGCTTTTCGCCTGCTGCTCCGCGAGGTTAATCGCCTCGTTTCCGTCCAATGGCTGGGAAGCTGATTGTTCGGGTGTTTCGTTATCACTATTGCTCATGGGAACCAGGGTAGTCAGTGAACTCTGAATCACCTGTTTCCACCGGCGTTAAGTCACTGGGGCGCAGAGTGATATTGCGCCGCTCTGCCTCGAAGATAATGGATCCGCCGGACAATTGGACCAGGTTTGCTTGTGCAGCCAACGGCAGTTCGCGGGTATCAAACTCGAGGCTATAGCCGGCCTGGACAATGCCCGGTTCTTCGCCGGAGGTAATAATCTCAATGGGATCCATCCGAAACATTGGCCCGTCGAGCCTTAAGGACACAATGACAGACGTTTTCTCGCTCATGCCGGGTAAAGTTCCTGTCAACTGGGCCTCGCTGGCGACGCCACCGCCGGGGGAAATATCGTAGGGGTTCGCGATGTCTAAGTCGGTCATCCCCAGAAACTGGCCGAGGGCGACTCCGTCGAGGCTGACTCGGCGTTTCATTAATTCCGCGACATGCCCGACCACGTCACCTGAGTAGGCTGCGCTCGCAGGTAGTTCCACGTTATATATATCTGTCGAAGCATTCACGATACCGAGATCTTCGATATCCACGTCGAGGGCGTTGACGCTGAGGTGCGGGATATTTTCAGTGACAAGCACCTGGGCGAAGGGGACTCCGCCGACGTATACCGCAGGGGTCGTCGCTAAGCGCGAGTTTTCTTTGACCGTTTGCGAGAGTCGATGTTCGACGTGCGCCGCAGTCAGGCTATCGACGAGGCCAAAGGATGCGACAAGAATCACGATCGTGGCCAGAACTGCCAGCGGCCGTGAAAACCTGGTCAAGGAGAACCTGGCCAAGAATGAATCGGTATTCACATCTCTATTTCTACCGTAACCTGTGAGCATGACGAACTTTCAGATCACTTCAGTCCAGCTTCCGGCAGTACCCACCCAGCAAGCGTGGGTGAAATCGCTAATTGCCAAGGCGGAGGCCCACGATGGTGTCGCACCTTTTTCCGAAGTTTTCCTTCAGGGGCTTAACGACGATCGACTGCGCCATCGGCACCTGCTTATTGCTGACAGTGCTGTTGCTGCACTTGCGCCTGACGGTGGGGTAGAGCTGGTTGTTGACCCGCAGTGGCGCCGAGAAGGGCGAGGTTCTGCGCTGATTAATGAAGTCCTCGCCGAGGAATCAGCTGCACAATTCTGGGCCCATGGCAATCTTCCGGCAGCGCGCGCTCTCGCGGAATCCCGTTCCATGAAGGTCACTCGGAGGCTGCTGGTGATGGGGGTGGAGGGCAGCCCGCTGTTAGAGGCCTCGCAAGTTGATCTCCCACACGGTTTTGCGGCGTTGAACTACACCCAGGCGGTGGAAAGGTTTGGCCGCGAAACCGTGGAGCAGGCCTGGCTGGAGGCCAACAATGATGCCTTCTCGTGGCACCCGGAGCAAGGCGGCTGGACTTTGAGCCAGCTCCACCAGGGCATGGAGGCAGACTGGTTTGATCCGGCTGGTGTGCTATTGCTGTACCACGGCGAGCAACTGGCAGGTTTCCACTGGACAAAGGTGCACCCACAAGGGGATGGGGAGGTTTACGTGGTTGGTCTTGCATCCGCATTCCGTGGGCAGGGCTTGGGTGATCCGCTGTTGCGTATTGGGCTCAGGTACCTTGTGGAGCAAGGGGTCCGGCGGGTCATCCTCTACGTAGAGGCGGATAACCAGCCGGCAGTGGCTCGGTATGAAGACTTAGGGTTTTCCACCGTGGAGGACCATGTGGTCTATCAGGAAGCGTAGCGCTGTTAAGCAAGTGGTGGATGGGGCGCATAGCAGTTGTTTTACCCCCGTAAATCACCCCCACTTTCTAACGGGATGCTGAGAATCTGTAAAACTGCTGTCCGCGAATCCGGTGCCAACTACCTTATCTTTGTGGAGGAACGAGTCATTTTCGCAGGGGCTGAATGAAAATTAACCAGTTGTTCACCTTTTAAGACATGTTCGGTTAACATGCGCCCCGTAGGTTTTCACGATGTGAGCATTCGGACGGGTGTGTCCATCATTTCTTCGATGGATTTGCCCTCCTCCCTTGCCGGGGACCAATGCTCGGTCTTCCATCTGAATCTGCACCGGAAAGGTTTCCCGTGATCCGTAACATTAAGCGCACTTTCGCAATCGCAGGCGTTATTGCCGCAACCTCCGCAGGCCTCGTTGCTTGTGGTGACTCCAGCTCCGGAGGTGACACCTCCTCCGCAGAGGGCACCGCTGAGCAGCCATCCGAGGTCAACACTGAAGGCCTGTCCGGCACTGCTGGCGAGCTGGTTGGTGAGGGTGCTTCCTCCCAGGCTAACGCTATGGACTACTTCGGTCAGCGTTACTCCGAGGCTGTTGACGGCGCATCCCTGGCGTATACCGCTTCGGGCTCCGGCTCTGGCCGTCGTAACTTCATCGCTGGCCAGACCGCTTTCGCTGGTTCTGATTCCCCGCTCTCCGATGATCAGATTGAGCCTGCCAAGGAGCGTTGTGAGGGTAACGATGCCTGGCACTTGCCGATGGTTATCGGCCCAGTTGCTATCGCCTACAACCTTGAGGGTGTTGATGACCTGAACCTTTCCGTCGACTCCATCGCCAAGATCTTCAAGGGCGAGATCACCAAGTGGAACGACGAGCAGATCGCTGCTGAGAACGAGGGTGTTGAGCTGCCTGACACCAAAATCTCTGTCGTCTACCGCACCGATGAGTCTGGTACTTCTGACAACTTCCAGAAGTTCCTGTCTGCCGCAACCGATGGTTACTGGGACACCGAGGGCCAGCAGTTCCCACGCGCTGTGGGGGAGGGTGCTGAGGGGTCGGGTGGCGTGTCCACCCAGACTTCCGGCATCGACGGTGGCATCACCTACGTTGAGTCTGGCTACGCTGAGCAGCAGGGTCTGGGTATCGCGAAGATCGACTTCGGTGCAGGCCCCGTTGAGCTGAACGCCGAGAGCGTCACCAAGGCTCTGGACGGCTTGGAGTTCGCTGGTGCCGGTGGTGAGCACGACATGGTTGTTGACGCAGAGGCCCTGTTCTCCCAGGACGGCGAGGGTTCTTACCCACTGATTCTGACCACCTACGAGATCGTCTGCTCCGCAGGGTACGACGAAGAGACGAAGAACCAGGTCAAGGACTTCCTGAACGTTGTTCTGCAGTCCCAGGATTCCGTTCTGGAGCAGCTGGGCTTCATCCCGGTTACTGGTTCCCATGCAGACCGTCTACAGGCCGCTGTCGACGCGATTGCTTAAGCATCAAGTAGTGTAAAGCTGTCATGGCGCGGCGCTCGGTGGAGTGCCATGCACAGGCTTCCCCCCGATTCTAGTTTCATGCCGGGGGGTTTCACTTTGTACATGGGGCCCAGCCTGAAGGCTTGGGAACCGCCTTGAATGGGATTGATCCCTTTCTCGAACACCTTATTCTTCGAAGGATTCACAGATTATGGCTAACAATAATGAGCCTCTGAATGAAGGGCGTGAGGACGAAGTCCGCGCCGGCCGAGTGGCCACTGAATCCGATCCAACTGTGATGAACTCAACCGGCACATTGAACGCGGGCGTAACGCCCTCCGGTGATGATGCCGACGGTATTCAGGCCTCAGGCGCGGGAGTTAAGCGCCCCGGCGACCGTATTTTCGAGTTTCTTTCTGTTGCATCGGCTTCCCTGATCACGGTGATCATTGCCGCCATTGGCATCTTCCTGCTACTGCAAGCAATCGAGCCACTGTCCCGTAACGAGGGTGGCCTGATCGGCTTCTTCACGTACTCGGGCCCTTGGCAGACTAATGACTTGGAGAACATGCAGTTCGGTATCCCGAACATGTTCCTGTCTACGGTCACCATTTCTCTCATTGCGTTGATCATTGCAATGCCTGTTGCCTTGGGCGTGGCGTTGTTCCTGTCAAACTACGCACCTGCGAATCTGGTCCGTCCTCTCGCAACCTTGGTGGACATGCTCGCAGCGGTCCCCTCTATCGTGTACGGCCTGTGGGGCTGGCAGGTGTTAGGCCCTGCTTTGTCCGGGTTCTATGAGTGGATTTACAGCTGGGCCGGAAATTTCTTCCTTTTCGCAACTTATGCCAACACGCCCTCCTTTGCCACTGGCCGTAACATGCTCACCGGTGGCGTCGTCCTAGCAGTGATGATTTTGCCCGTTATCGCAGCAACTGCACGCGAAGTCTTCGTGCAGACTCCGAAGGGACATATTGAAGCGGCACTGGCCCTGGGCGCTACCCGGTGGGAAGTTGTCCGGATGACTGTGATTCCATTTGGTCTGTCCGGCTACATTTCCGGTTCCATGCTGGGCTTGGGTCGTGCACTGGGTGAAACCATGGCGCTGTACATGGTGGTGTCCCCTTCGACCGCGTTCCGTGGTTCCTTGTTCGATGGCGGTACCACATTCGCAACAGCTATTGCATCCGCGGCAGCAGAGTTCAGTAACCCAGTCAGTGCGGGCGCCTATATTGCAGCCGGCCTTGTTCTGTTCTTGCTGACATTCATCGTCAACTCGATCGCTCGTACGCTCGTGGCTAAGAGCTAAGGGGAAAGAAGATAATACTATGAGTACCGTAACCCCTACTGACAAGCAGATCTCCGGGGCGTCTGGCCCGACTTTTACTGAGATCTCATCTGGCCGTAAGACTATGAACACCTTCATGACCTTCATCATGTGGGCATGTATGATCGTAGCTTTGATCCCACTGGCGTGGGTGCTGTGGACTGTGTTGTCAAACGGCATCGGTGCCGTCACCGATATCGACTGGTGGACCAAGGACCAAACGGGCACCATCCGTATCCTGCCCGGTGGCGGTGCGCTGCACGCGATTGTCGGTACGCTCGTGCAAACCTTCATCGCATCGATCGTGTCCATTCCATTGGGTATCTTCACCGCGATCTACCTCGTCGAGTACGCGCAGGGTGGCTGGCTGGGACGTCTGACCACCTTCATGGTGGACATTCTCTCGGGCGTTCCTTCCATCGTCGCTGCACTATTCATCTACACGCTGTGGATCACCGTTCTCGGTCAGCAGCGTTCCGGTTTCGCAGTGGCACTGTCGCTGATCCTGCTGATGCTTCCGATCGTCGTGCGCAATACCGAAGAAATGCTGCGTGTTGTTCCCATGGATCTGCGCGAGGCGTCGTACGCCTTGGGTGTTCCGAAGTGGAAGACCATCGTGCGCATCGTGTTGCCAACCGCATTGTCCGGCATCGTCACCGGTGTCATGCTGGCTGTTGCCCGCGTGATGGGTGAATCCGCACCAGTGCTGGTCTTGGTGGGCTCTACTTCAACTCTGTCCTGGAACCCATTCGGTGGCCCGCAGTCCTCGCTTCCGCTGATGATGCTGGAGATGTACAAGGCTGGTACGACCGATGTGTTGATGGACAAGCTGTGGGGCGCTGCTCTCACGCTTGTGATCTTGGTGGTGTCGATCAACCTGGTCGCCCGCTTGATCGCAGCCAAGTTCTCGGTTAAGAAGTAAACGCCGAAGTAAATCAAACTTTAGGAGAATAAGATGTCTAAGCTTGTACTTAATGACGTCGACATTTACTACGGCGACTTCCACGCCGTACAGAACGTCAACCTACGGATCCCAGCCCAGGCTGTGACCGCCTTCATCGGCCCATCCGGCTGTGGCAAATCCACCGTGCTGCGCACCCTTAACCGCATGCACGAGGTTATCCCGGGCGCTCACGTCAAGGGTGAAATCTTACTCGACGGGAAGAACATCTACGACAAAGATGTTGACCCGGTGTCGGTGCGTAACACCATCGGCATGGTGTTCCAGAAGGCAAACCCATTCCCAACCATGTCCATCGAGGACAACGTGGTAGCTGGCCTGAAGCTGTCTGGCGAGAAGGACAAGCAGAAGCTTAAGGAAGTGGCGGAGAGGTCTCTGCGTGGCGCTAACCTGTGGGATGAGGTCAAGGACCGTCTAGACAAGCCAGGTGGTGGCCTTTCTGGTGGTCAGCAGCAGCGTCTCTGCATCGCTCGCGCGATTGCTGTCCAGCCAGAGGTGCTGTTGATGGACGAGCCATGCTCCGCTCTTGACCCGATCTCAACTCTTGCAGTGGAGGATCTCATCCACGAGCTGAAAGAAGAGTTCACCATCGTTATCGTGACCCACAACATGCAGCAGGCTGCGCGTGTGTCCGATAAGACTGCTTTCTACTCCCTCGAAGCAACTGGCAAGCCTGGTCAGCTCATCGAATTCGATGACACCAAGACCATCTTTGAAAACCCAAGTCGTAAGGAAACCGAAGATTATATCGCTGGCCGCTTCGGCTAAGCACTAGTTTGTCCCCGGCAAGAAGTAGCCCGGCGCATCCGCTGAATTCAGCAGGAGGTGCCGGGCTGTTTTTGTTTTTGAACGGGCTGATGGATCAGCTACTTGGTGCGGTAACCGCGACGGAATTGGCGTTCGAGGGCTTCGAAGCGCTCGCTGAGTTCTTGGTCAGCGCGGTCAGACTCCATTTGCTGTTTGTACTCTGTGGGCATCAGGCCGGTGATCAGGTACACGATTCGTGCGGCTACGTTGACGCAGTGGTCAGCGTAGCGTTCATAGAAACGAGTCAGCAGTGCTAAATCAACTGCTTCGCGGGTGCTGTGCTCCCACTGTCGTTGGGTCAGGAGGTTGAGAAGGAAGTCATTTAGGTCGTCGACGGCATCATCGTCTTGGCTTAAGACCAACGCCACGTCCGCATCTGGGTCTACCAGCAGGTCGTGTGTTTTCTCGCCCATTTCTCGTACGAGGCGTACCATTTCTTCGACGTAGCCTACAATTGGTGCAGGTAATACGGGGTCAGGGTGGCGGCGGCGGGCCGTTTTCGCGATGTGCATGGCTAGGGCCGCCATGCGAGAGAAGTCCTCCACGATATAGATTGAGGAGACTACTTGGCGCAGGTCGGATGCAACGGGGTTTTCTAGCGCTAGGAGTTCTACTGCGCGTTCCTCGCAGCGGATTCGAATCTCTTCCAACGGGTCGGCGATGGACAAGGCGTCCTCGGCCTTCTCCAGTGATGTGTTGAGAAGCGCCTCCGACGCCTTATCCATGATTGCTCGCACGGTGTCGCACATAACCAGCAGGTCATGGGCGAAAGCGTCGAGGTGTTCACGGTAGACAGTACGCATGGGCCATATCTTATGGTATCTTCCGTAAAATTGCGCGTTGAGTGAAATTACATGTTTGTTACAGCAAGGTGGCCACGGAGTAAACGAGCACTCTAGCCGCCGTTATTCTCAATTTCTGCGCCTTCGGGTACTGTCTCATCTTCTGGATCATCAAGCCATCCGTCGGGCAGCGCGACTTTCGACGGGGACCCTTGGCGCCCGCGTGCACCATCGGCGTCCTCGGCTCGGGCATCGGATTCGGCCCAGGGTGCGAGCTTGTCACGCAGTTCGCTTAACGACGAAACGTGCGCTAATTCTTTCCGCACCTCACCTCCCACGGGATAGCCACGCAAATACCAGCCAATATGCTTACGAATATCGCGGCAGGCATGGTGTTGCCCAGAGTGCTCAGCAAGGAGCTCGGCGTGGCGATAGATGATGTGTGTGACTGTGCCCAGCGTGGGGTCGTCGGGGATGGGCTCGCCCCGCAGTTGGGCGCCCAACTGGGCGAAGAGCCACGGGCGTCCAAGGCAGCCGCGCCCTACTTCCACGCCGGCGCAGCCGGTGTGGGCCATCATCCGTGCGGCGTCGTCGGCGGCGAAGATGTCGCCGTTGCCAAGGACCGGGACGTTGGTGCCCTCCATGTGCTCAACAAGGCGGGTAATCTCATCCCAGTGTGCCTGGCCCGAGTAGCGCTCGGCAGCGGTGCGCGCATGGAGGGTAACGGCTGCAGCGCCTTCTTCGGCGGCGATGCGTCCGGCGTCGAAATGCGTATGTGTTTCTTCGTCGATCCCAATTCGGAACTTCACGGTGATAGGAATTCCCGATCCTTCGGCGGCGCGGACAGCGGCCGAGACGATATTGCCGTAGAGGCGGCGTTTATAAGGGATCGCTGATCCACCACCGCGCCGGGTGACCTTAGGTACAGGGCACCCAAAGTTCATATCGACGTGGTCGGCCATGTCTTGTTCCACGATCTGGCGAACGGCTTTGTAGGTGTATTCGGGGTCGACTGTATATAACTGCATGGACCGAGGGGTCTCCACGTCCGCGAACTTGGTCATATGCAGTGTTTTCTCATTGCCCTCCACAAGGGCGCGGGCGGTAATCATCTCACACACATATAACCCAGACGATGTCCCGGTAAGCTCTTCCTCAATCTCTCGGCACAGCACGCGAAACGGCATGTTTGTCACGCCTGCCATCGGGGCAAGGATGACAGGCGAGTCGAGGTTGAGCGTGCCAATACGCAGTGTGGGCTGGGCAGTAGAGAGAGTCACGCTGGCCATTGTCCCAAGGAGGGTCCCAATTTCCAAACGTGGTTTTTCGGTGTTCGTTGTCACGCGTGAAAGGTCGCACTAACAGTACGGGGGTACTGGTGGGGGGAATCGGCACATGCTGTGGCGTGGAGATGAAACCTGGGTCACAATATGCTGGAATGTATTAACTGACACTCCCTACGAGCACAGAGGTGACTTCATACTATGAGCGATCGAATTCTCAATGACCAGCTCCGCGGCAAGGTGATGTCCGCAGAAGAAGCAGCACAATTTATCAATAACGGTGACAACGTCGGTATCTCCGGCTTCACCGGCGCCGGCTACCCGAAGGCCCTACCAAAGGCGATCGCCGAAAAGGCGAAGGAAGCTCACGGTCGTGGCGAAGAATTCAAGATCAACGTCTTTTCTGGTGCCTCCACCGCTGATGATTGCGATGGTGTGCTCGCAGAAGCAAATGCGATCAACTTCCGTACCCCGTACAACTCTGACAAGACGCTGCGTGGTCAGTTCAATTCTGGTGAGGCGTTCTACTCGGACGTTCACCTATCTCATTTGGGCCAGCAGGTTGTCCAGGGCTTCTTCGGTGACATGCAGGTAGCGATCATCGAGGCCACGAAGATTAAGGAAGACGGCGCCATTGTGCCGTCGTCGGCCGTAGGTAACAACGTTGAATACGTAGAGGCTGCAGACAAGGTCATCATCGAGGTTAACTCCTGGCAGTCGGAGGACCTTGAGGGCATGCACGATATCTACGTCCCTGAGCGTCTGTGGGACCGCAAGCCATTCGAGATCACCAACGTGGGCGACCGCATCGGCGAGACCGTCCATCGCATTGACCCATCCAAGATCGTCGCTGTGGTTGAGACCAACGAAGCGGACCGCAATGCACCTTTTAAGGCGCCAGACGAGGTTTCCGAGAAGATTGCAGCAAACTTCCTCCAGTTCCTCGAGGATGAGGTAGCAGCAGGCCGCCTAACCTACGACAACTACATCATGCAGTCCGGCGTGGGCAATGTCCCTAACGCTGTGATGGCAGGCCTGTTGGACTCCAAGTTCGAGAACATTACCGCCTATACCGAGGTCATCCAGGATGGCATGCTCGACCTGATCGACGCCGGCAAGATGTCTACGGCATCGGCAACTTCGTTCTCCCTGTCTCCTGGGGCAGCGCAGCGCATGAACGAAAACGCTGACTTCTACAACAAGCACATCATCCTGCGCCCACAGGCAATTTCGAACCACCCAGAGATCATCCGTCGTGTTGGTCTGATCGCCACTAATGGCCTGATCGAGGCGGATCTGTTCGGTAACGTCAACTCCACCAACGTCTCGGGTGCGAAGGTGATGAACGGTATCGGTGGCTCTGGCGACTTCACCCGCAACGCCTACATCTCGTCTTTCATCACCCCATCCGTGGCGAAGGACGGCGCAATCTCCTGCATCGTCCCCTTCTCCTCCCACATCGACCACACCGAGCATGATGTGATGGTGATTGTGACTGAGCAGGGTTACGCAGACCTGCGTGGCCTGGCACCACGCCAACGCGCACGCAAGATGATTGAGATTGCACACCCTGACTACCGCCCGTTGCTGGAGGAGTACCTTGAGCGCGGCGAGGCCAATGGTGGACACACCCCAGTGGACTTGCCAACTGCGTTCGAGTTCCATACTCGCCTTGCAGAAACCGGCACCATGAAGAAGTAGTGCTCGAAGAAAGTAGCCAAGCTACTTTCAGAATTCACCCGGCTGTGTGACTCCGTACAAGGAGATCACGCCGCCGGGTTTTTACTTGCCCAGACTGCTCCTTCTGAATTGGTTGACGCGCTTGAACCGTCGATTCCGCTGGGCAAGTTACCCCCACACCAGGCCCTCAGAGCTACGCGTTAAGAGTGAGTTTAATCACATCATCATGATGAAAGAAGGTCAAACTCTCTAATTCTTCGCGTGCTTCAGTGGCTAAGGTTAGCCTAATGTTACGAGTTGCGCTTATCGAATATTAAACTAATCTATACCTCTTTATCAGCCTTAACTGGAGCGCACTGGGCCCACCTTCAAGGAGATATAAAAGATTGTTATCGGTCTTTCAACTTCTGAAAATGTGCTGACCATGATGGATGTAGAGATATCAAGTTGGATTTTGGGGGGTTTATTCCATTCATGCTCAATGAAGCGTTTTCATTATATGTTCGATAATTAGTTAAAGCTTACTTGCTTCTAATCTCAGTTTCATTAAACTAAGGGTTTCTTAGGTAATGAATTTTTGCTTTGCCACGATTCAGGATCGTCTCAGAGAAAGTTCTCCGGGCGAAGTGTGAGTCATTGCCAATGCTGCGAACAAGGAATGAAATATGGCGATGGTATTGCGGGACCTTTCGCCCTGGAGCCCAACCTCCAGGGGAAGGCAACGGACTGTTCTATATCGGCCTTTGAAAAGATGTGTGGATATAACAATTTCTTCTGCGGCTCTGATCCTGCTGAGCCCAGTGATGTTAGTGATTGCCCTTATTGTCAAACTTGATGATGGTGGCCCTGTTCTTTTCCACCAGCGCCGAGTGGGGCATAACGGAAAAGAGTTCACCATGCTGAAATTTCGTACGATGAGAACCGATGCGGAGGAGCTGCTGCCAGAGGTCACCTACGCCCAAGCAGAAGGAGAACTAAAAAACGATCCGAAGCTATTCAAGCTTAAAAAGGATCCCCGAATTATTCGCTCCGGTACTTTGTTGCGCCAGTTCAGCTTGGATGAGCTGCCACAGTTTTTCAATGTGCTTGTCGGAGACATGAGCTTGATTGGTCCACGGCCACCGCTGGTTCGTGAAGTTGATCAGTACTGCGATGAGGAAAAGCGCCGTTTGAGCGTCAAACCGGGAATGACCGGTCTGTGGCAGGTATCAGGGCGCTCCAATTTGACCTGGGAGGAAACTATCAAACGCGACCTCTACTATGTCGACAATCACAACTCTTTGTTAGATTTTCGAATTTTCCTGAAGACTTTCAAAGCTGTTCTATCTCGAGATGGAGCCTACTAATGCAACAGCGTCCGTCGGATGAAGGAAAAGTGCAGAAAGAAAACGCGAGTGACAGCAAAGATAAGTGCGCAGCAGTCGGCTATGTGCCTGGTGGGTTTGATATGTTCCATATCGGTCACCTGAATATCCTTCGCAAAGCACGAGAGCGTTGTGAATATCTTGTGGTCGGTGTTGCTACCGACGAATCCCTTGCCAGGATGAAAGGCCGACCACCGGTTGTGCCTCTAGCAGAAAGAATAGAAATTATTTCTAGTCTGCGCTTTGTCGATGAGGTGGTCACTGATATTGACCTGAACAAACAGGTTGCCTGGCGGCGCCGACCGTTCGATGTGCTCTTTAAAGGCGATGATTGGAAAGGTACAGACAAAGGACACCGCTTAGAGGAAGAACTCGCTGCCGTCGGCGCGCGGGTGGAGTACTTGCCCTATACGCCAACTACATCATCAACGCTGTTGCGACAGTTTCTCACTCGAGAAGTTAGCGAAGAAAACAAGGCTGGTATCGCCCACGGTAACAACATCTCCTCTTCTCACGGTTTGAGAAAGAACATCTAGATGAGCAAGGAAACAAGATCGAAAAACCCGAGGAGCAATCATCTACGCCCTCCAGTTAATGGGACTGCCAAACAGCGGTACCGGTGGGCGATACGTTCTCTTTCGGCGGCACAGAAACCAGCGCAAGGGGTGCCGGCGTACACCCGTTGGGTCAATCGTCGCGGCGCACGTGTAGTCGCGGCCTTTGCTTATGCGTTGGGGTGGACACCGAATATGGTCACCGTTATTTCTGCGACATTGTCGCTGATCGGAATGGTAGTTATCATTTTTGCCCCACCGGTAGGGTGGACGGGGATAGTCGCCGCGATCTTCTTCGCCGCTGGGTATCTTTTTGACTCGGCAGATGGGCAGCTGGCGCGTGTCAGCGCAACATCCTCGGCAACTGGTGAATGGGTGGACCACGTTGTTGATGCTTTTCGGTCTCCAGCAATCCATGTTGCAGTAGCGTTCGCCATAGTGCTGCACCGGCCTGATTATGCCTGGCTTGCTGTCGTTGCAGTCGGATACTCGATAGTGACAAGTGGGCAGTTTCTGAGCCAGATTTTGGCTGAGGCCCTGATCCGCAAAGCTGGCAGAGCTCAAACCCGCGGGGGAAATCTCAGATCGTGGATTCTATTACCTACTGACCCGGGCGTTCTGTGTTGGACGTTCATTCTGTGGGGCAGCGCTTCGCTGTTTTCTGTCGGATACGGGCTACTAGCGGCAGTGGCCGTTGCCCACGCACTGGTATCCATGAGACGGCGCTATCGGGATTTGCGGGCCCTAGACGTTGCTGGGCAGGAGGCGCGCCTTGCCTAAGCTTAGCGTCATCCTCCCCGCCCAGAATGCTGCCAGCACCGTCGCACGGGCTGTGTCCTCAACCCTGCGGGCATTACCGTCAGACGCAGAACTTGTCGTTCTTGATGATGGCTCAACTGATCACACGGCAGCCAGTGCCCGAGCTGGAGGGACCCGAAAAGGTGTCGTCGATAAGCGACTTCGAGTAGAAAGACGTGACGGTTCAGGAGGGATAGCCACTGCGCTTAACTGGCTGCTGCACCATACTGACTCGGACTTTGTAGCGCGGATGGACGCCGATGATATCTGCTTGCCGTGGCGGTTTCATACTCCAGTTCGCGCCCTTGAATGCGGTGATGATGTCGTCTTTTCACAAGTGAACAACTTTACTGGGCGGAAGTTGAAACCGGCAGCTCCCGTGCCTATCCCGCCGGATGCTTTTCCGGTTCATCTCTTGCTTACTAACCCTGTCTCGCACCCAGCGATGGTGGCGCAAAGGTCAACCTTAGAAACTCTTGGTGGCTATCGCGAAGTCCCAGCGGAAGACTATGACCTGTGGATGCGGGCAGCGCTGCACGGCGCTCGCCTCCGCAGGGTAGCAAGTTGGGGGCTGTTGTACCGGGTCCACCCAGAACAGATCACCGCCTCGCCCACATGGAGGCACGCTTCATGGCGCGATCCGCAGCAGGCTGAAACCTTTGCTCAGCTGAGCAAAAAAATCACCGGGGTCACACTCGAACGCCTTGTGTCTATTGCACTTGCACCCCCAGAGGAAAAAGATGCACAACTGCGACACTTCGAAGATGCTGTTCTGTCAGCCATCAACGAGCTGACAGGCCCGCAGCGACTCATTGTGAAAAACAAGCTGCATGCTCGCCTGGCGTGGGCCCGCAGCTATACTCACGAAACTACGTACACGGATCAAAACAGAGGTCACTGATGAAAACGGAGAACTATATCGAACACGCATCTGAAGGCTTTGATGGCATAGGGGCAATTCTGCGTCGTCGAAAAGCCTGGGTGGCGGCCGGGGTAATCTTGGGCCTGCTGGCTGCATTGGTGTTTACTCAGCTTGTGCCACGGCAGTACACCGCAACAGCACATGTGCACATAAGCGCACCAAAAGACGCCCAAGGCTCAGGAAAGTCATCGAAAAACGCGATCGATATGGATTCGCAGCGGGAGTTAGCTGGGTCAGAAAAGACGGCAAACGCTGCAGCCGACAAGCTTGGTGGTTCATGGACCAGCAGGGAGCTTCTCGACGGGGTCGAAGTCGGAGGTGATACAGAAAGCACCATCATGAGCGTGTCTTTTACTGCTGAATCTGCTGAACGCGCAGTGGAAGGTGCGACAGGAATGGCGCAGGCCTTTATCCAGGTCGGGGCTGATTCCGCCAAAAAACAACACAACACTGCCGTAGCAGCAATCGATGAGCAAATTAAGCAGCAACAAGAGGCACTGGGCGCTCTGCAGAACTCTACTACCTGGCTTACCGAAGTTGAGCAGTCTCAGGCTGGTTCCTTGCGCGACTTTATTACTGATCTCCAAGAGCGTCGCATCGAGCTTGAAACAACGGGAGATTTGAACCGGGAGATTATTACCGGGGCTGAAGCGAACCCAGTTACTTCGGGTCTCTCTGTGCTTCAGGCGTTGTTCCTCGGGCTAATAGGAGGTCTTGCCCTTGGTGTTGTCCTTGCCCTCATTGCTCATGCTACTTCTCGCAGACCCGCAGATAGCGCAGAAATAGCAAGGATCGTCGGTGCGCCAATCTTCCGCCCAACGGCCACAGCAGGAGATGATACTGATACTCGGTGGAATTTAGCGACAATCTTCGCAGGCCACGCAATCGGTCAGGGGAAAAAAGCAGCGTTGCTTTTCGACGACCGCAACGACGCTTCCAGTAATGCAGCAAAGACAATGGCCAATAGCCTTGGCGCTGATTTGTACGGGGTAAAAGACAGCTGGATCGACGCGATAAAATTTGCAGGTGTTGTTGACGCGGTTGTGATTATTTTAGCTTCAACCTGGACGAAAGACGCCATCCGACGTCTGCGGGCTGATCTAGACAAGGTGGACGCGAACGTGGTGGGCGTTGTGGTCGCTGATGCGAAACCAGAGCCGGTTGGGAAATAGGGCGGAGATAATGAGTACGGCTGAAAACCAACCGTTGATCGGGGTGGTCAATGCAGAAGATCGAACTCTGACAGTAATCTCTGGTTCGCCTCAAGCACAGGAAGCTTATGTTGTTGTCCGCTCACACGATAAAACTGTGGGCTATCAGCGCCTCACCGGATATCAATCGCAAGAAGAACTGATTGAGGAAGCAAGTGCAGCCAGTGTTGATCAACCTCGTCGCAGGCCGTGGACGGCAGGGCAGGGTGAAGGACATTTTGCCACGGTGATCATCTGCACGACGGGAACTAACCAACTCCTGCTTCGTGCGGTGGCTGCAGTTTTAGAACAACAACACCAAGATTTTGAACTTATCGTTGTAGACAACGCACCTCAGACTGGAAATGTGCGCAAGGTGTTATCGTCGATTGATGATCCGCGGCTCCGGATTGTTGACGAGCCACAGGCGGGACTATCGCGTGCCCGCAACACAGGAGTGGCACATGCACGCGCTGACCTTGTCGCCTTCACAGATGATGATGCACTTGCTCACCCAGGCTGGTTAGGGGCGCTTATCGACGTGTTCGCTGCCGATCCGGGCCGCGCGATTGGAGCAGTCACTGGACCTGTTTTTCCAGCTGAACTTGTGACCGAGGCGCAGCGCTACTTCGAAGCCAGGGGCGGCTTCCCGAAAACCCTGAGTCCCACGGTGTGGGCCTTAGGCGATCTGCTTGATCAAGTTAGTATCTTCGGCGATCCCGGCGAAGGGGGACCCCTGTACCCGATGACCACGGCCCGGATCGGGGCTGGAGTATCTATGGCTTTTCGTCGTCAAGCACTATCTGAAATGGGCTCTTTCGACATCTGCCTTGGCGCTGGAACAAAAGCGCGCGGGGCAGAAGACCTCGATGCCTTCGCACGCATCCTGCGGCTCGGCTACGCTATCGTGACCACACCAGATGCGGTGATGTACCACAGTCACCGCGTGGACCTAGCAGGGCTGAAAGCTCAGGCTTATGGCGATGGAGCAGGAATGGCAGCTTTATTAACAAAGTCAGTGATGCAAAACCCGGCAACCGTGTTGACCCTCGCGCGGCGCATCCCGGCTGTGCTGCGCCGCGTTGCACCGGGCTCGCAAAGGATGAGAGGATCTGAACCAGGGGTCCCTCCAGAACTGGCGCGACATGAGGTCTGCGGGTTCGTGAGCGGACCTGGCCTTTTCTTGTGTACAGTCGCGCGTCAGAGCTGTGGAAGGCGATAACCATGCCCTCCATGTCGCAGTTGACGCGGTCTGTTCTTCCCGCATGGCCGGTCACGTTACCGTTTGCAGCCTATGTTGTTTGGTGGCTTGTCGGAGTCGGGGATTTCATTTGGATTATTGCCGCAGCACTGATGGTGCTGACCTGGGCCGGACGAAAAAACATGCGCTTTCCGGTGGTGATGTGGTTGTGGTTGGTCTACTTGATCTGGGTAGTGGCATCGCTAGCCATGAATGACACCACAGGAAGAGCACTCGGAGCGATCTATCGGTTTCTTCTTTATGCCAGCGCTGGCCTATTTGCACTCCATATCTTTAATGCGCGAACGACAGTGACTGTGCGGCGCATGGGGAATGCAATGGTGTGGTTTCTTGTTGGCATGACAGCGGCTGGCTACCTGGCACTCGCTTTCCCGACCTTAACAATACGCACCCCCATGTCATACCTCATTCCGAACTCACTGCAACAGAATGAATTGATCGCAGACATGGTGATTCGCCATACCACGCACTGGAATCCGGACGCGTGGATTGAACAGGCTGTGCGGCCTGTCGCCCCGTTTCTCTACGCCAATACATGGGGAAATGTGTACTCGCTGCTGCTTCCGCTGGTGCTCATCCACCTGTGGGTGATGTGGCATACCCGCCAACGATGGTGGATTATCGCTGTGATACTGCTCAGTGTGCTTCCTGCGCTTAGTACGCTTAATCGTGGCATGTTCATCGGTCTTGCAGTGGTGGGTGTGTGGGTCGCGGTGCAGGCCCTGCGTCGTGGAGCGTTCCTAATCACAGGTATGTGGGCGGCAGTGGGCGCCCTCGCGCTCGGAGGATGGGTAGCATCCCCGTTCGGGTTCAATCTGATTGCCCGGGTAACACAGACCGAGTCGACGCAAGACCGTCGCGTGTTGTACAGAGACACCATCGCAGGGACGATGGAATCGCCCCTGTTCGGCTTCGGTTCACCACGGCCTGCTGCAGAGTCGTGGCTGCCTTCTGTCGGTACTCAGGGCCAGCTGTGGACGGTAATGTACTCGCACGGCTTTATCGGCCTAGGCCTTTTCCTCGGATTCCTTGTCTGCGTCCTGGCGCTGATGTGGAAGCGCCAGGACCCTGTTGGTGCGGTACTCGGTGGTATTGTTGCCGCAACACTGGTTGAAACCATATTTTACGGAATGATGACCGGTATCTTTATCACGATGGTTGCAGTTGGTCTTGGGCTGCGGGCAGACACAATCGTTAACAGTTCGGATCGTCCGGGAAAGTTAACTCGGACAAGGTCCACAGCTGGCCGTTTCGGGTGAAGGTGAGCAGCATGCGTGACCGGCCCTGGTCTTCCGAGGAACTAATCACGTTATTGTTTTCGTCGAGGGTTCGCACATCAGAGTTGTCTACGCACACATCATGGGTCACGGTGTCAGGCTGGGGGGACTCCACTTCCCGCGTGCTTGTTACGGATACATCACCGTCAAGACGTAGTCCGGTAGTTTCAAGTTCAATGCGTTGGTTGTCGATGTCTTCAGTGGCCTGCCCGGAGAGGACTTGAGACATGTCGCGCACCACGGTGGGTTCTTTCAAAACGGTGTGGATCGCATTCAGCGTATCTTCGATAAAGGCTTGGTCTACTCGTGCAGACGTCTCCACTGCGGGGACTGGGGCCCCAGTGGTGATATCCGGCTGTTCGTCCTGTGGGTGTGTCTCTCGTCCTACAACTTCTTGGCCATCCTTTGAGGCCGAATCAGCTGTGACAGCGCTGTCTTGCTGTGTGGACGCACCCGAGAATTCTTCGTTGGGTTGCGCACACGATGCGACGCTGAGAGCGAGAGCTAGAGCTGCAAGCGAACCGAGCGAGCGGATAGGACCACGTTTCATAATGCCCACTTTCCTAAGAAAAAATGAGGTGCCGAATGGCAAAAGGAGCTATCAACTAAGTAGGACTTAGCAATAGTTTAGTTTCACTGTTGAATACTGTATCACTATAAAGAATATTTTAAGAAACCTGTGAGAGTGAGGCACACTCGTGAAACGTTCGATGAACAGAAGGGGAGGGGCCGCGGTGGGCACAGGCAAGGAAGATGTCGAGCGACGTGAACTGGCGCGCGGAAGTGCTTTGAGCTTTGTTGGTTCTGTTACAAGTGCGGTGCTTGGTTTTGTGCTCACTATCGTGATTACGCGCCTTTTGGGTGCTGACGGAGCCGGAATAGTTTTTCAGGCCACAGGTGTGTTCGCGGTGGTTATGGCTTTCGCGAAGTTTGGAATGGACTCCACCTCGGTGTACTTGCTACCACGATTGCTTGTCGACGATCCCCGCCAGGTCCGTGGCGCACTTAATGCGTGCCTGGCAATAGCGGTGGGATTCGGGTTGGTGCTGGTGGCAATAGTTGAGTTGCTTGCCCCTTGGCTGTGGGGCGACCAGCGCGAGGAATTACTGCACTCTGTGCAGGCAATCGTGTTGTTTGTCCCCTTTGGTGCTGTTTTTCTCATTTTGTCTGCATCACTTCGCGCTCTGGGGTCTGTGGTGGAGTATGTGCTGGTGTCCAACATTGCGGTTCCTGTGCTCCGACCTCCACTTGTCGCTATCGCGGCGGTAGCTGTTGGATCAGCGGTGGCGGTCAGTGTTGCGTGGGCGGTACCGCTTGCCATGATGGCGCTGGTAGCAGGGCTTCTGATACTGCGTCGGTTGCGTGTTATCGAAGCAGGTGTACCTGGCCCGATCTTTCCCGGGCGGCCGCGGTGGGTAGAGATCTGGAAATTCTCCGTGCCGCGGACAATAGCCGCCGGCCTCGAGCAGGCCATTGTCTGGTTTGATATTCTCCTGGTGGGGTGGCTGGCTAGCGATTATGCAGCGGGTATCTATGGCGGTGCGACACGATTTGTCCAAGCCGGTTTGCTGGTTGATGCTGCATTGCGGGTTATAGTGTCTCCCCGCTTTTCGGCTTTGCTGCACCAGGGGGCTAGCAAACAAGTACAAGCACTCTATGTCACAGCTTCATCGTGGCTGGTGTTGCTGGGCACTCCGGCATATGTTCTGCTTGCCTTTTTCTCCCCAGTGTTTCTGGAGCTATTGGGAGACGAATTTACGCAGGGTTCAGTAGCACTGAGCATCCTGGCCGTTGGTATGGCGATTACTTTTTTGGCCGGAAATATTCACTCGCTGCTAATCATGAGTGGCCGTTCTGGCTGGGCTGCAACAAACAAGTTCATTGTTTTGATCGTCAATGTCACCGGAAACCTCCTGTTGATCCCGCATTTCGGGATTGAGGGGGCCGCAATCGCGTGGGCATTGTGTATGGCTTTGGACGCAGCACTTGCTTCGATCCAGGTCAGGATCTTCCTCCGGATTACTCCGAGTTTGATTGACGTTGTCCGGCCTTTTCTCATCGTGGTTATTTCTTTTGGGGTACCAGCTTTATTGGTTCGGTCGCAAGTGGGCAATTCGCTTGCCGGGATGCTCTTTACGGTTCTTGCCGGTGGCATTCTGTACTGCGCCGCGTGTTGGTGGTGGCGTAAGCCACTGCGGATCTCTGGTTTAACGTCGATGGTAAGTAAGAGGAAATAGGCGCAAACGAGACAGAATCAACCGCGGGGTAGGCTACCTAATGAAAGCTAAGGAAAAGATAATAAGCGCTGCTGTCTAGGGTGGTTTGATGGGGGTAGGAAATTCTCTTAAATCGGAAATTAGCCTTAGATGGATTTCAGGCTATGCTTAGTTTCTATTGAAAGCTTGTCCTGTCCTTGTTGGGCAGCCGATTTAACCATCCAAGGCGGTTTTTAGTGAAGTTGCACAATTATGTCTCTGCTCTCGTTCTCGGCATCGCACTTACCCTGGGCCTCGCCGCGATACCTTCCCAATCCGCCGCTCTGGCAACGGCTCAAGAAAACAATGTTGAGGCCCCACCACGCGATGGGTCCTCGCCGGAGCGAGCGGCTGCCTCATGCTGGGCGATCAAACAAGAAAACCCGGGTAGTCCCGACGGTAGCTATTGGTTACTTTCCCCAGGAATGGAGCAGCCGCAGGAATTCTTCTGTGATCAAACTATGGATGGTGGCGGCTGGGTCATGGTCGGACGTGGCCGCGAGGGGTGGGACACCTACCCCCAGGGGCAGGGAGATCCCGCTGCGCTCACCCAGCGCAGCAGGACCCCTGCGGACTTTAAGCCAGTGCAACTGCCTGAAAAAACAATCAACGGCCTGCTGTCCGGCCGGGCGGTCAACAGCCTCAACGATGGTTTTCGGGTGGTGCGTGCTACCCGAACATCTGGTGGGCCATGGCAAAGGGTAGATATCATTCCTGACCGTATGAAGGAGTGGACGTGGGCACTGCCGAGCGAGGATTCTGCTCGTTTCCGATTTGATGGCTCCCGCTGGTACCGCACTGATGTGATGGACCAACCATTTGGCAGAAACCACGGGACTGGAAGAATCGACTTGCTGATGACGCGGCAGCGTAATTACCAGGGTGGGTTTGGTTTTGGAACGTTTGTTTTTGGTGGCAATACTGACGCCAACAATTTCTTATGGACTCCTACCCGGAGGCATCCGCTGCCTTATTCCGAGGTGTACCTGCGTCCAGAGATTGCTAACGACGACCCTGGGTTTCAGCGGGTGCCGGATGCCGGTACTGAGGCGATTGAGCAACGCGCCCTGGTTTCCAACTTTGCTGCGCCGACCGACTGGGGTGTCACTGGTAACCTCACCGGTCGCACAGCAGAAGGAAACTCCCAGGGTCAGGCCTTTGCTCAGATCGGGGACACGATCTATGTTGGCGGTAACTTTACTGCAGCAACTCAGCGATCAACCCGAACCAATGTGCCCCGGACCGCTTTGGCAGCGTTTGACAAAAACACCGGTGAGCTGCGCCACGAGTTTAATGTGCAGTTTGATAACCAAGTCAAAGCTTTGTTGGCCATGCCCAATGGGAAACTCCTCGTTGGTGGTGAGTTCACCACGGTGAACGGACAGCCCCGGGCAGGCACTGTTCTTCTTGACCCGGTGACGGGTGCGGTGGATGAATCGTGGTCTTTAGAGGTGACCTCTCGTTTGTCCAACGGCATTATTTCCGTGCGTAGTTTCGCCCTGACAGATGAGCACGTGTACATTGGCGGTGCTTTTACACACCTGCGAGACGCGAACCGGGATTGGGTGTACGCGCGTTCAGCTGCACGTGTCTCCCACACCGGTGCACCAGACCGTGATTGGAATCCAGCATTTAACGGTTCTGTGATCGATATTGATACTTCTTCCGATGGCCAGCGGTTCTATGCCGGCGGCTATTTTACGGAATCAAATAAGAATACTGCGCATAAAGCTGCTATCTTGTCCACTGCTCCCGGAGCCGCGCCGGTGGACCCGAATTGGCGGTTTGAAGGTTCTGCACGTTATAGCAACAATTTCCAACAGGCGGTGCAGGAGAACGGTGGGCTGCTGTTTTTCGGTGGATCCCAGCACGCGTTGTTTGGTTACGATACCAATACATTGGAGCGGCGCTCAGGGTCCATCACAAAGCTTGACGGCGGTGACTTCCAGGCGATTGCAGGTAATGACGACATCACGTACGCGGGTTGTCACTGCTCAGACAACACTTACCAGGGTGCCTACACGTGGCCGCCGATGAACCCTGATTGGCAACAAGTAGACAATATTCAATGGTTTGGTGCCTGGGATTCACAAACGGGCGAACAGCTTGGGGATTTCAGCCCTTACTTCTTGAGGTCCAATAATGCTGGTGCGTGGAGCCTGTTCCTCGACTCCGATGGTGCTCTGTGGGCTGGCGGTGACTTTACTGGCTCACGCACCTCACCAACCAGGGCACAGTGGAACGGCGGTTTTGTGAAGTACCCGCCACGTGACGCAGTCGCTCCAGCAACGCCACAGGGTGCCGCAATTCGTGGTGTCACCGGCGAGGGAGTAATCCTGGAATGGAGTCCCATCCACGATGCAGCCCACTACGAAATCATCCGCGATGACAGAGTGATTGCGACAACGACGAACACCGAACTGACCGTTGCTCCCGGTGGTGAGAATCGCTTCTTTATCCGCGCTGTTGATGAGGCGGGGAATCGTTCAGCTTCGACTCCGTTGCTCCACACAGAGGTAGATCTTGACGAGGTTGTTGATGAAGCAGTCCTGATCGCCGTCGGTGCAGACTGGTTCTATTCCTATAATGCTGGCACACCGCAGGATGACTGGGCCCAACCAGGAGCGGATTACGGAGCGTGGGAGATCGGCGCTGCTCCTTTAGGCTACGGGGGTACTGATTTAGGCACCGAGTTTGATGTTCCTGCTGCTGCGCAACGACCAATCACCACGTGGTTTGCTCACCAATTTGAGGTCCCAGATCCAACAACGTTTTCGCAGGCAACCTTGAGTTTTATTGCTGATGATGGGGCAGTGGTATATGTCAACGGGCATGAGGTCAACCGTACCCGCATGTCTGAAGGACCTGTTTCGCCGACAACTTTTGCAAACGCCGCGATCTCAGCAGCTAGGGCTGCTGAGGAGCGGGTTGAGGTGGAGATTCCGTCCTACCTTCTTAAGCGAGGAACAAACACTGTCGCAGTGGAATCACATCTTAACTACCGGGCTAGCCGCTCCTTGACCTTTGATGCACAGTTGGAGGTGACTGACTTTGGCCCCGCACCGCAACCGCCAGCGCGTCCGATTGATCTTGTCCCTGCTGGGGATGACTGGGCAATGTGGTCGCAGTCTGCTGCCCCTGCTGATGATTGGATGAGTTCAGCTCAGCTCAATTCGTGGCAAACGGCAACGGCGCCGGTGGGGTGGGGGCATGACCAGCTTGCAACTGAGCTGAACCCACCGGTGGCTCAAAGACCAGTGGTGAGCTACTTCGTCCGTGATTTTGAGTTCGACTCCACTGAGGTATCGGATCCGCTCAATGCCACGGTGCAGATAACAACGCGTGCCGACGATGGCGCCGTGGTTTATCTCAACGGTGAAGAGATTGGACGGAAACGGATTTCTGATGGGCCTGTGACCCACAGAACCTATGCCAACGCTGCCGTTAATGCGAGACGTGCTCTCGAAGATTTATTGGTCATTGAGCTTCCTGTGTCTGTCCTGCGTGAAGGCAATAACCGGTTGGCTGTATCAACGCATCTGAATTACCGCAGGACGCCGTCAATGTCTTTCGACACGAATGTGCAGGTAGTACCTCATGCGTGAGAATGATTCGGTGGAGAGCAAACGCCGTGAATCCGCCAAGAAGCGTTCGGCTAGCCCCACGGCTAGCCCAGCGGTGGCAGCTACCCCCGCAGTGAAGGCCTTTGCCTTGAGCATGAACCAGCCCGGCACTGTAGCGACATGGCTGAATCATTGGTCTGTGCAGCGTGCTCGCTGGTCCGCGCTGGCTCAGATCGATCTGATTGGTGTTGATGGAACCTTGCTGCAAATGCTGTTGCGTACCTATGGGTTCCCCCTGTCGCGCACTTCGGCTGACTTAGTCCTCCCAGTATTCTTCGGTGAAGTGGCAGAACCTGGAACCCGGGTGGCATTGATTGGTGCAAAACCAGGAGTTGCGCAGAGAAGTGCCAAGAAACTACAACACACCTATCGTCTTGTTGCTTGTGGCTTCGACGGTTATGGGCAGTTGGGCACGTTGAGAGACAATCCAGAAGAGCTGGCCCAGTTTGCTCCTGATGTGATCGTGTTGGGGCTCGGGGCAGGTCTCCAAGATGAAGTGGCAGTGGAATTTCACAGGCATTTTCCCCAGGCCATTATCTGTACTGCCGGGGGCTGGATTGATCAGTTTGCTGCCAAGCAGCAGTACTTCCCCGCCTGGGTTCACCGGCTTCGATTGGGCTGGGCATGGCGAATTTATCATGAGCCACGCCGTCTGCTAGGTCGCTACACCCGTGACGCGTTGGGGTTCTTGGTCGGCCATCGTCGGGTGATTCGCAAAATCCTTGCGCTGCCACATCAGGCCACCATCACTGGTCTACAACGCGCCGAGACAGCATAAGCCCCTAGCAGGCCGGAGTTTTTAGTGGCAACTGCCTGGTTTGGCGGCCATGATTCACTTGGGCTGTTTCTCCAGGATGCTTAAAGGGGCCCAACCAAGCCCGCCTCCACGGATTCCACCTCCTAAAATGCCCCAGCCCTCGTCGCAGAGTGCGTTAACCCACAGGCTTGAACACCTCTACCCCCACCGGCCCGTCGGTGTGCGCAACCACGATCACGGTGCGCCACGCACGGGCCCCTGGCAGTGGCTGGTGGAGCAGCATGTCCAGCACTGCGTCTGCGGCATCGGGGGAGAGGTGCTCGGTTGGCTCGTCGAGAAGCAGCACGTCAGCATCACTGCATAATGCACGCGCCAACAACAGGCGGCGACGCTGCCCGCTGGATAGGGACTCGGCACCGTCGGCAAGCACGAAGTCGAGGTCGAACTCGAACCCGACTGCCTCGAGTACTTCCGCCATGAGTGCGTCGGTGGCTTCAGGTGCCGCCACATGAATATTTTCGCGCACGGAGGTGGAAAAGAGCCATCCGTCTTCGGCGAAAAAACGGGCAGATGCAGGCCGGGTCACCTGTCCGGAAGCCACAGGTACGAGGCCCGCCACCGTTTCCAGCATTGTGGTCTTGCCGCAGCCTGATGGTCCGCGCACCAGCATTCGGTCACCAGCGGGTAGACAGAAATTCCACACGGTATCTCCATAAACGGTGTGCAAGTCGCGGGCGTGCACTGCAGAGGTCTCAGTCCGCTCGGGGTGGTCTTGGCTCCGCGTATCGACGAGCCCTCGCAGCCTGCGCACCGACACGGACGCGTCCGCACCGTGAATGGCTGCCGTAGCAAGGGGGCCGTGAGCCTCAAACGCCGCGAGAGGAATCATCACGAGCATGCCTAACCACACCGGATTCCCTGAGTAGCCAGTAACCGCAATCACGGTGACTAACAGCGCTGCGATACCGGTAGCCCAGGCCTGAATCCCATCGGACAGCGCCTCCGGGCGTTGTGCTGCTACCATTTCAGCACTGGAGCGGCGCGATGCTTCAACAGCCGCTTCTAATTGTGCGTCGGCACGCCCCGCAGCCTGGTACTCCACGCGGTGCTCCAGCACAGCATCGAGGCGAACCTGGAAATCATCGGCTGCGTCGATGTGGCTGCGGCGGGCGTTCACGCGCACCGCAATCCATGGAATGAGGATCCCTGTTGCAGCCATCGCCAACGCCATCACGACAGCTGCGAGAGGGTGCAGCCACGCAGTAAACGCAACGGCTGCAACGGACAACACAAGTGCCACACCCACCGGGATCACCGTGCGGACGATGAAATCCGTGACCCGTTCAGTGTCAGCCACCAGCCGGATATGGCCTTCGCCACGGCTGACGGGGTGCGCAGAATGTGCCATCGCGTCGTACACGCGAGCCCGCAGCGTCGTCAGGGCACGAAGGCCCAATTTGTGGGAGACCAACCGGTCGATATAGCGAAACACCGCCCGCGAAATACCCAAAGCACGGACGGCAGTAATTGCTACCGACAGGTGCAATACCGGGGGCATTTCCCACGCACGTGTGATCAGCCAGCCCGACAACACAGTCAGCGCCAGCGCCGCCAGTAATGTGATAGAACCGGCCAACACACTGAGCACAATATCGCGGCGGCGCACACCAGCCAGCTGCACAAGATAACGAGCATCACTCATAGCCACACCACCTCATCAGCAATCTCAAGCACTCGGTGATCGTGGCTTGCCACCACGATCGCACAGCCATCGTCGGCACGCGCACGCACAGCATCTAGTACCACGGGCACAAGGTCGGGGGACAAGTGCGCGGTCGGCTCGTCGAGAAGCACCACGCGGGAGGGCTTCGCCAACGTCCTACTCAGACCGATGCGCTGCAGTTGGCCTGCCGACACCCCGTCGCCCCGCGGCCCAACTGGATGGTCGAGAGGAACATCCAAGGCCACCGCTTCCCGGGTATCATCGCTTGTCGACGAGCCCAGCAGAACTAAATTGTCTTCAACCGTGCCCGGTACAGTCGCCGGGCGCGCTGGCAGGTAGGCAATGTCATCGTCCACAGTGATGCAACCACTGACGCTGCTGTCGGGTAAAACGCCCAGGGTCGCCAGAAACACGGTGGACTTGCCGGAACCATTTGGCCCAGCCAGTACCGTGATGGAACCCGGGGTGGCCTCGAATGAGAGATGCGCCGGCCGCGCCCCATCCCTGCCCTGCACGGTGAGGTCGGTGGCACGCAGGCCCTCCCCGGCGTTGGCACGCCTGCGATAACTACCCGAGACGGCTGGCTGGGCGTCGATGAGCGTGAGAAGCTGCTCGGCTGCTTCCAACCCGTCAACAGCTGCGTGATAATTCGTCCCCACTTGGCGCACCGGGTTAAAAACCTCAGGCACGATAATGAGCACCACCAGGCCTGCCACTAAGTCCATCTCGCCGTACACCAAACGCAGACCGATACTGACGGCAACAAGAGCCACCGACAAAGTGGCCAGAAACTCCAGGGCAAACGACGATAAAAACGCCAGCCGTAGCACACCCATTGTGGCTTTTTCATGGCGCTGGCCGGTCTCGCGGATCTGGCGGCCGGGCTGTTCGGTGGCGTGCATCGCACCTAACGTCGGCGCGCCAGCGAGCAGGTCAGCCAATTGCTGGCCGAGACCCGAGGTGACGCGGAGGCGACGCTTCGTATGGGAGTCGGTGAGTTTGCCAATCAAAATCATAAACGCCGGTATCAGCGGCAGCGTGACCAGAGCGAACACGCCGGACACCCAGTCAAACACGAATACCGTGATCAGCGCTGCGGGAGTGGCGATCACAAGCGCGATGAGCGACGGCAAGAAATCGGTGAGGTAGGGGCGGAAATCTTCCAGCCCCTGGGTGAGCACGTGACGCCACGTGCCCGCATTTTCCTGGACTTCGCGGGGGTCGCGCCGGGACAGGGCGCGCAGTCCTTGCTCGCGCAGCACGTCGACGGTGTCGCCCACGGCGGTATTGGAGGAGCGCTTGGCCCACCACGCGACCACGCCATGGGCGATGACCACAACGGCGAGTGCTGCAACGAGTCCACGGTCGTTGACCTCCCTGCCGGTCACCGCAGAGGCAGCGATCACACCGATGAGCACGCCACGGGCAATGACAAGCGCCGTAGTAAGACCTTGGGCGACGCCCGTGCGCCACAGGAGGCGACGCACGGGCGGAACGAGTTGGATCAGTCGGGGATCAACCGGTGAAGCCACGGGTTAAACCCTCACCCGCTTTCGGAACGACCAGTAGGCCCAGCCTTGTCCAACCAGAACCAGCGGCAGGAAGAGCACCGCGGCCCATGTCATGACCTTGAGCGTGTACGGGTTTGACGCCGCCGAATAGATATCCAAACCAGGGTACTGGCTTGTCGACGGCAAGACGTCCGGGAAGAGAGAACCGAACAGGAGCACGCCGAGCCCAAGGATGGTAAAACAGGTCAAGGTGAATGCCCAACCATCGTGTTCGGCACGCGTGACGACGATCCCCGCGATCAGCGCAACAGCCGCAACAATCAGTGGGATCCAAGTCCAGCTCTTTCCGTAGTCCAGCTGCATCCACACCAAATAAGCGGCGGCGACAACCACAGTGGGCAGTGCCAGGGCCTTCAGCGCGATCGAGTGCATACGCCTGCGTAGTGGCTCCTCGGCTTTGAAACCCACGAAGAGGGCACCGTGCAGAGCGAAGACCAAGGCGAAGGCGAGACCACCGAGAAGGCCCTGCGGGTTGAGCAGGCCTAAGAAACCATCGGTAAACGAATTCAGGCGGCCGTTTTCATTTAGAGGCACACCGGCCACAATGTTGGTAAACGCCACACCCCACAGGATCGCAGGCAGGTAGGAGCCGATGATGGTGGCAATGTCGCATTTCTTGCGCCACGCGATGGTGTCTACCTTCACGCGCCACTCAATTCCCACGCCGCGCACGATCAGTGCCAGCAGGATAAGCAACAGCGGGAGGTAAAAACCGGAGAACAACGTGGCGTACCACTCTGGGAATGCCGCGAAGATTGCAGCGCCACCGGTAATCAACCACACTTCGTTACCGTCCCAGACAGGGCCAATAGTGGTGACTTGCGCGGTACGGCGACGATCATTTTCCTCTTCCGTTGCACCGCCCACGAACGGCAGAAGCATGCCCACACCAAAGTCGAAGCCTTCAAGAATGAAATAACCGATAAAGAAAAACGCGATAAAGAAAAACCAGATTGAGTTGAGCTCCATTACTTTTCACGGTCCTTCAGGCTGGTGCTCCCAGTGCTCCCAGAACTCTCCGGGGTCATAGCGCCACTGGATTGTGCGTCGTTACGCGTAGTGCTAAACGACAGCGGAGCCAACTCCGAATCCTCATCTGGGCCGTAGGTGACCTCGGCGAGATGTTTCGAATCGCCCTCGGCCAAGCCAGGCTGGTCCATGCCCTTGCGGACGTACATGCGCATCAGGTAGAACCAAATGATCGCCAAGATACCGTAGAGGGCCGTAAACGCGATCAAGGAGAACCACACTTGCCACGTGGCGTGATCGGACACGCCAAAATCCACAATCATGTGAATCTTGTGCTCTCCGCCAGGCGAATTAGTGCCCTGGTAAGCCGGGTTCGGATGCACAATCCACGGCTGGCGCCCCATCTCTGTGAACACCCAACCAGAGAAGTTAGACAGCCAGGGTGCAGGCAACGCCCACAGCGCCAGGGTTCCCATCCACTTCGCCTCGGGCACGCGATTCTTGCGTGTCACCCAAAGCGCAACCAGTGCCATGATGACCGGAATCACCATGAAGCCAATCATGAGGCGGAACGACCAATACGTGACAAACAGGTTCGGAGTATAGTTGCCCGGGCCATACAGCATCTCATACTGAGCCTGCAGCTCCATGACACCCTGCAGCTCAACGCCGCTCAATTTGCCTTCGGCCAAGAACGGGAGGACGAACGGAACGCCAATCAGCTGAACCGCAGATTCGCAGTCATTCATCGTCGAGATCGACAGGACAGAGAAATGCGGGTCCATCTCGGTGTGGCACAAAGCCTCGGCCGAGGCCATCTTCATCGGCTGCTGGGTGAACATCAACTTGGCCAAGAAGTCACCGGTCAGGGCGATTCCCACGGCGGAGATCATAATCACCCAAGAACCGAAGCGGGTGCAATCGCGCCAAATCGTTGCAGCGTGGCCCTGTGGATCCCCCTGACGTTTCTCGCGGATCATCCACCACCCAGCAATGGCACACACGAAGGTGCCCGCTAGGAACCACGATCCAAACACAGCGTGCGGGAACCCCTGCATTGCAGTGGGGTTGGTCAGCAGAGCGAAGAAATCGACCAGCTCAGCACGGTCAGTCTCTGGGTTGTACACCGCACCCACTGGGTGCTGCATAAACGAGTTGGCCACGATGATGAAATACGCAGACATGTGCACCGCGACGGACACAATCCAGATCAAGGCGAGGTGCGCCCATTGAGGTACGCGGCCCCACCCGAAGATCCAAACGCCAAGGAAAATCGATTCGAAGAAGAATGCTGCTAATCCCTCAAAGGCCAGCGGGGCGCCGAATACATCGCCGACGAAACTAGAATACTCTGACCAGTTCATGCCGAACTGGAATTCCTGAACAATGCCGGTGACCACACCAGTGGCGAAGTTGATAAGAAAAAGATTGCCGAAAAATCGGGTGGCTCGGTACCAGGCTTCATTGCCTGTCCTGTGCCAAATGGTTTGCATGATCGCCACCATCGGTGCCAAACCAATGGTGAGCGGAACAAAGATGTAGTGGTACACCGTGGTGATACCGAACTGCCATCTGGAAATATCGACTAAGTCGAGTTCCATCGGAAAACTCCCTAATAAAACTGTCATAGCGTCAGCAAGAATGCTCCACTCGTATATTTAGTCGGAAAAGGGCATTAATTAGTTCCTGGGGGTAGTAAATAACCTATAAAGGGGTCAATTGGACCCGATTTCGTAGTTGCTATTCCCACGCGCTAAAATGTTTCACGTTGGGCCTTTAGCTCAGTTGGTAGAGCTACGGACTTTTAATCCGCAGGTCGCGGGTTCGATCCCCGCAGGGCCCACCACAGTTTATGCAGGTCATGTCTCAAATTTGGTTTGTATGAACTCACCAAAGCGCTGTTGCAGCACCGCTTTGGACTGGCTGCGGACGGTGACACATTTTTAGTCGCCGTCCGCAGTTCTGTTTTCTGTCTTTCTTCTTGCCTCTTGGTCCACCTTTGCTCGTGCTGCCTCCAGGTCCAAGCGCGACGCCACCCCTTCTAGTCCTGATGGGAAAACGCTGATGTAATGATCTAGGGTAACTGCTGCACTGCGATGGCCAAGCAGTCTGGCCACCTCCACCACCGATGCGCCGGCAGCAACGGCCAAGCTCGCGCACGTGTCTCGCAAATTATGTGGGGTGGTGTGTGGCAGGTCTAGCTGGTCACAGGCGTCGCGTAGCAGCGTGCGAAATCGGTCTTGTGAGAGGCGATGCTGAGGGTACTCGTAAAAGTGAAATAGCGGTTGATGCGGTGCCCGGAGCTCTTCATCTAATGTTTCTATCCACTCTACCAGCATCGTTGTCACCGTAGCGGGCACTGGTAAAAGGCGTGTCTCATGGGTTTTCGTATCCGACAGCGCACGCTGATCCCCCTTACCGATACGAGCGAACGCCTTAGATACAGCCAAAGTGCGAGACGATACATCAAAGTCCCCCACATTCAGCCCGGCAAGCTCTCCGACGCGCGTACCACAGTACCCCGACACCAACACCATCAATCGGTAACGCTGATCAGGCATAGCCCACGCCAACTCCCATAACTGCTCGTGGGTCAACGGGCGAATCTCACCAGGACGATCAGCAGGAAGCCCCAGCTTAACCGCAGGATTCACGGGGATGGCGCGATCCTCAAAAGCCACCTCCAACACCTGACGCAACACCCCAACAGATAATCGAACAGTTGAGCTAGACGCATCCTTGCCGAGCTCTTTCGCCCACGCACGGACAGCTGATCGACGAATCTCACTAACCGGCGTAGCACCCCAACGCGGCAACACATACTTAGCCAAAATCCCATCCTGACGAGTATGAGTCGCCGCTGCTCGGTGTGGTCGTACCAACTGCCACGTCTGGGCCCACGCCGAGAACAAACGTCGGCCACCCTCCAAATCCGCACCACCGAAAAGAGCGTTCTTCTGCTCCACCTCCCACGCAACCGCAGCACGACGAGACGAAAAGGTCCGACTCACGACCACACGGTTGTCCTTGTAAATCCGGACACGCCAGCGGCTCCCACGCTTATCAATCGACACGGGACTCCTCAACCCACTTTTCGACCTCTGAACGCCGAAAACGCTTTACACCACCGAACTGATAATGTGGCGGCACGCTCACAGTCCCAGACGCCACCCAGCCGCGAAACGTCGAATCCGGTATCCCCAGCATCCTTGCGACCTCTGACACCCTCAGAAACTCGTCTTCAACCTGATCAGCCATGACCAGCTCCTTTCAACTTTTCGTTTTAAACTCCCGCCCGCGCAAGCGCGGTTGGGAACAAATCATTAGTCCTCGTGATTGCCGTAGAGCTCCGGAAATTCCTCACTAACCACAGTGTGAAACTCCCCCATTCGATCAAGATTCAGCAGAAACTCCAGGTCACACGAAAGGACATGTGCCCGATAACGGCCATAATCAAGATACGGCCCCTTAAAAACCGTGCGAGGAATCCGCGGCGTCTCAATCATCGCTACACCCGGAGGCTGAGCCTTGACCGTCTCAATCTCACCAGGCTCAATATCCGGGTACAACATGCGATACGCCTCACCCGAAGACTGCCGAAACGTCACCCTAAGCGGGATATTCTCCCTGGCAGCACCACCAATAATGTCCGCATCAGCACGCTGAGCAATCAGCACCAACCTAATGCCGGCCTTAGCAGACTCCGCCACCAACGACGACAACAACGACAAAAACACAGGCGCCTTTTTCGGCTTCTTGCGGTCCGTCTCCGCGGCATCAGCCGCCCTCAAACGCTGCACAATGCCCGGGAACTCCTCAAAAACAGCCACGATCAGCGGAAACCCCGCCGAAAACTCCGCCAGCTTATCCGCGCCAATATCGGACAACAAGCGATTACGTCGATTCATTTCCTCAACAAGCTGCCGCATGAACACCAAAACCGCGTCCAAGTCCCCGCCGTCGGTAACGATCCACGGATCCGACAAACCACGCTGCTGAAACGGACCCAGCAAAATCCCGGTGAGATCAACGCCAACGACGCGCACAAACGGCTCGGTCGCAAGCTGGGACAGGAACGAATAGCTCCACACGCTTTTCCCCGAACGCGTCTGACCAGTAACAATAGCATGCGCCTCCGAAATCAAATCCAGCTTCACCAGCGGCCCCGTCAGAGCCCGGCCCACCGAAATCCCACACTCACGCACGCGAACCATCGACATCACCACCAGAGGAATCGGGGCGCTGCCAGTAAGCAGGGCCCTCCAGCTCCGCATCAAGAACAGAAGACCCATCGGAAATGTCTAGGTCAGGAGCCCAATCGGCTGCAACGTCCTCCGCGAGCACATCACGCGACACCACCGACACAAGCACCCAGGCGCTACCACGCACCTGCTCAGCAGTGACCTCAAACGCGCCAAAGAGGTCGCGGATTTCCGGCGCGGCATCGATAATCGCCTGGCGGGAAACCCGATAGGGGAAGAAATCAGCAGGTTAACGCCATAATCAGTAAAAATAATCTCATCTAGCGTAGCCTCCGCCCCCTCGCGGCTCACCAGACCAAGCTGCGCAGCATAGCCGGCAGAATCGCCGACGCTGACCCAGGCCGAGCGAAGCCGCTGCGCAGCCCAGCGCCGGCGCACCGCGGCACGGCGCACCCACGCCACCACCAGCCCAAGGCCCCCCACCGCAGCCGTGGCCCACGCGAGCGCACCCGACGAAAAAAGCCCGACAAGCAGGAAAAACACCGAGAGGACGATCAGCGGCGCACCACGCGGGAGATCAACCAGCAAAGTCCGCGCCGACCGACGGCCCCGCAGCAGGAAAAACGCCGCACCGACCACAGCCAGGGCCACAAGGATGCGCAGCCAGCCCGGGCCCGCGACCAGGACCACGATCACGCCCAGGACCAGCCACAACGGCCACAGTGCCGTCACGAGATTCGCTAAAATCGTACCAAAAGCAGCGCTATGCATCGCCACCACCTCCCGACAGACACAGGCTCTCAGCAGGAGAGTGGGGCACCGCACGCGCCAAAATTTCTTCGAGATCACGCGCATAGGCGGCGTGAAGGGTCCCATCCAGGGCCACGTCGCCGGTCTCGTGGTGGATCGCAAACACAACGTCGCCGCACGCCGTACCATACGGATCCTGCCCATATCGCAGAGCACGAGGCAGCACCGGCGCCGATGCCAGCAGCGCGGCCTCAGCAGGCGAGATCGCGCCCGCCTCCACCGCAGGCACCCACACAGCCCCGGCAACCAGCGCTGCGTACGGCTGCGAGCTGGGCCACCCCGGCACGCACCAGCCCGCCGTCGAGACGAAGCTCACGCCCGCCTCTGACCAGCCCGAATCCGGCACGACAACCGGAAAAGACTCGCAGTCCTCACCGGGAGGGAGGTAGTCGCTCCCAACATGCTCGGGATGGGCGACCCACGAGGCCCCCACCGCCACAGGCCGCTCCGACGCCGCCTCAGACGAGCAGCCCACAAGCGTCAGACCCGTACCCACCAAGACGCAGGCAGCGCGCGATTTTTTCCTAGCTCGCATCGGTGATCGCCTCCACCAGCTCCGCCGCCCGACCTAGCGACCGTGCGCCAGTCACGCCCGTGATCGTCGATCGCAGCTCACCGGTCGCCTCCAGACGCTCACCCACCCGCCTGCGCACAGCGGTCACAGTCATCCGGAGCTCGCCGGTCAGCTCCAGGGCATCACCGGTGGAAGCGCCTTCCAGCACGGCGTCCGGGGCCTCCACCCGCGCCAGCTCGGCGACGCCCACCGCGCTGATGAAAAAACCCTCCAGGCGCGAAAGCGGCACGCCGGATTCGGTGTAAATGCGCTGGTCAGAGCCATATTCGGTCATCGGAAAAGGGCGGCCAGTGGGAAGCAGCAGGGCGCTGGAGCCCAAGGGGAGATTTTGAACAGCCATGGAAAAATCCTTTCGAACGGGTGTACGAAGCCACGGACTGTGACCCCGGCGATCGTCGCCCACGATGACCACGATCACGATGTCCAGCATGGCACCGCAGCGAAAATCACGCAAGGGAAAAAACCTCTGTGAACTGCACTGTGTATGACTGTATGACGCTTTGGCTGTATGACTCTATGGCTGTATGACTGTCATACACGCGCCTCAGTCGCGGACTGTCCGGACATGAACGGGAATCCGAAAATAGAACACATGAACGACTAGCCAACGTGCCATTTACGTTGCCCCTGCACAATGCCTCAAATGCCTCAAACGCCGTTTTCGCCTGCTTTACCCGGTAGGCGCAAGCAAAACTGTCCGCAGACGATGACATGGCAACGAGAATTTCACTTCTCGGCCGAAATGGATGCCCGACAACGCTTCATTTTGTCGCAAACTAGGGAGTATGATGTTTGTCACACCTACTGCTTTTGGTACCGCGCTCGGACGTGGACACGCACTCTCTCGCGCCACTCCGCCTCGGAAGTCTCGACGTAATCGAGGCCGAGGCCATTTAGCGCCAGCCGCAGGTGCTCGCTCTTTTCGCTGGTACGCGCCTCGCGGACCACAGCTCGGAGCTCCTCGACGTGGTCACGAATTTCAGACCAGCGCACGACCAGCACTTCGTTATCTACCGTGTGCTCTTCGCGTCTTGCGATCTCCTCATCGGTCAGCTCCGCTGTTAATCCCGCTAGCTTTCGTAGGTCACGCGACCAGGTTAGCCATCTACGGCCATCGCACGCATCTTCAATCGCGCGCCAACGCGCGTATAATCGCGGTGCTTGCCTAGAAAATTCTGTGTCTTCCAGCTCGCCGATCTCGCGGAGAAGTCCCTCAGGCGACACTCGCAAACGCGCCACCTTTACATCGGATCGAGTCAGCTCTAGGCCCAGCTTTTCCGCGTCCCGCTTTTCCCCCTTGACGAGGTAGGCTGCAGCGGCTCGAATATCGCGGCTGCTACCCGTCCGCAGAATCTTGAAGTCGAACCCTGCAGGTGATGCTTCCAAGTCTTCTTTCATGCAGCCTGCCGACCAGCCCTCCCACGTCAGCCCTCGCACCTCATCCGCATCGACGTCCTCATCTAGGACAAGCAGGACGTGAAAATGCCCATGGACTCCGCTCAACCTACTTGCTCCAATGGCATCCGCTGTCAACTCAAACGCTCGCGCGTAGCCGATGCGGGAGCCCTTTAAGGCTTTTCCTCGGCGTCCTGCGTTCATGCGTCGCCACGCACCAGAAAGACGCGTAAACAGCTCCTTAATGGATTGCTGTTCCAGTGCTTTTTGCTGATCGAATCCAGCAGATGCTAGAACCGAAGTGGTAACGTGCGCTGCCGTCAAGGTGACAAGCGCGAGCTGATGTCCTTGATCCTGTGCCCACTCTGCAACCTGTTCAATTTCACCAGTGCGGTACGACGCGACCTTCCCCCAGCAATCAGGGCACCATCGTGAGCCACATCGCGCCAGACCCGCCACCTGCATACCCCCGGCTGCGGTTATTCCTAGCGCAACCTGTCCATTGACCACGGGCTGTGTTCCGCACTGCTTAACTCGCTCCTTTTTCCCCACTCTGTCATAGCCGCGTTTCTGGTCTTCATTCAGCGCAATGAGCTGCTCATGAGACAGTCCTAGCGAATTTGCTCGCCGACCTGGGGCGGAAGCATTACTGGTATCTCTCTGAACGGCGGCGCCCTGGCGGGCGCCTTGCCGGCCTTTGGGGGCCCTGCGCGCGGCTGGCGCCGTGCTCGGACCCCCGCCGGCCGGCCTGCACTCACCAGCGCTCCCACTAAAAGCGAGCGCGATCTGGCCTACTGTTGCTGCTCTTGGATAAGCTGACATCGGGAATGCCCTCCCGGATAGCCGTCACACCGCGAGGCGTGGCGGCTTCCTATTTTCGGGAGACATACCCTGCATGGACTGGCGGTGGACTGGCACGGTCTATACCGGTCGCGATTATCGCGATCTGTTATCCCGTGTTTCCCGTGGTTACCGAACCTCCGCGACTTGATTACGGACTTTTAATCCGCAGGTCGCGGGTTCGATCCCCGCAGGGCCCACGTTTCCCTTAAGGGTTGAAGCCGACAGTGCATTCGCATTGTCGGCTTCATTACTATGTACCTTGAAAAGTTTTCTCTTAAGAAGGCTGAGTTATATGTCAATCTCTGTGGATCAAGCCCAGGCGCGCGAAGATCGGTCAGCAGCAATCGCGGTGACCGGTTTTCCGCTGTTCATCTTGGCGGGTGCCATCCTCGCATATTTCGTTCCGGCACCATTTCTGCCGCTGGCGGACTACATCACCTATTTCTTGATGATAATTATGTTCGCGATGGGGCTAACGCTGACCATTCCAGACTTTAAAGAAATTGCGCGTCGCCCCTGGCCCGTGTTGATCGGCGTGGTTGCACAATTTATCATCATGCCGCTCACCGCCGTCGCGGTGGCGAGGCTGCTCGGGCTGAATGAAATGCTCACGCTCGGTTTGCTCATGTTGGGCTCGGTGCCGGGTGGTACGTCGTCGAATGTGATCGCCTACCTTGCGAAGGGAGATGTAGCATTGTCAGTGGCAATGACGTCTGTCTCGACTCTGGTATCGCCAATAATGACTCCGCTGATCATGCTGTGGTTAGCAGGTCAGCAGACCGAGGTGGACGCGATGGGGATGGCGTGGTCGCTGGCGCAGACCGTGCTGCTGCCGGTGATCGGTGGATTGATTATTCGCTATTTCTTCGACAGTTTCGTCGAAAAGATCACACCGGCGCTGCCGTGGGTCTCCATTGTTGGGATTGGTGGGGTGGTCTTTCCGACGGTTGCCGCAAACGTGGAGCGTCTCGCCCAAGTTGGCCTCATCGTATTTGTTGCGGTGCTGTTGCATAACGTGTTCGGGTACGTGTTGGGTTGGGTGACGGGCAAGGTAGGGCGTTTCCGGGACCCCCAGGTGCGAACCTTGTCCACTGAGATTGGCACCCAGTCGGCCGGGCTGGCCTCGGGTATGTCTGCGAAATTCTTTTCTCCGGAGGCAGCGTTGCCGGGCGCGGTGGCTGCCGTGCTGCACAACATTACTGGTGCGATTTTCGCCGCCATTATGAGGCGAATTCCCCTCGCAGAGGAGGTTTGCGCAGGTGAACAAGGGAACACCAAATAATAGACAAGTGCAAAAAGCTGAAATGTCAATAGGCTGAACGCCAGAAGGAACTCCGTGAAGCCACCAAGCGTGGCAAGGCAATGGCGTAAGAAAGTTGCATCAACCGAAAGGCAGCATAAATCTTAAGACTTCACCATTCGCCTCACGGCGGCCATGGCCTCGGTGATTTTGTCGTCGGCAAGCTCACCCCCATCGGCTATCGCCCCAGCAACGCAGTGGTGCAAGTGATCTTCAAGTAAGGCCAGGCCCACATTCTCCAGCGCCGAGTTAATGGCAGACATCTGAGTCAAGATGTCAATGCAGTACTGATCCTCACCGATCATCCGCTGGATGCCCCGGACCTGGCCTTCGATGCGCTTGAGGCGTGCTAGGTACCGGTCTCGGTCCGCGCTATAGCCGTGCTGGCCGCCGCAGCAGGTGTCTCCGCCGTGGTCCTGCCCGTGTTCGGGTGCGTGGGGAGTCATGGGATCATCGGGGCTCTCTTTCGGAGAGATCGTGTCAGCCATGACTGTCATTCTATAGGGTGAGGGGGTATGACGAAGGCGCTTTACAATCCTGTGAACACGGCTGTTTAGCTGCCGTTTTGCAAAAGCGGGCGAGTATCGGA
This sequence comes from Corynebacterium cystitidis, assembly GCF_900187295.1. NCBI lineage: Bacteria > Bacillati > Actinomycetota > Actinomycetes > Mycobacteriales > Corynebacteriaceae > Corynebacterium > Corynebacterium cystitidis. The sequence goes on from NZ_LT906473.1 coordinate 290,068, forward strand.
TACCTTTAATCAAGTCGCGTTAAGCAACGCTGAGCGCACTGTTCTAGCTCCCATCGTCTAGAGGCCTAGGACTCCGCCCTTTCACGGCGGCAACACGGGTTCGAATCCCGTTGGGAGTACGAAGAGCCCTCGGTTCTTCCATAAATAAATAAGGCCCTGTGGCGCAGTTGGTTAGCGCGCCGCCCTGTCACGGCGGAGGTCGCGGGTTCAAGTCCCGTCAGGGTCGCCATTGCTTCCAAGGCTCAGTTCATTCGAACTGGGCCTTTTGCTTATCGACGATCGTTTGAAGCTCTAGCGCGTGACTCTAGTGCGCAGTTCTATTGCGCAGTTCTAGAAAGCCTAAAGTAGCGTGTTAACTGGTGATTTGTCCCATGGCTCAGACAATGTGTAAGGTATTAACTCGTGCGCACGTCAGGCTGAAGCTTCGTCGTAAAGCGTATGAAACTAGATAAGGCCCTGTGGCGCAGTTGGTTAGCGCGCCGCCCTGTCACGGCGGAGGTCGCGGGTTCAAGTCCCGTCAGGGTCGCTGAAACATACGTGTAATGCGTGGTTTCTGGCCAGATAGCTCAGTCGGTAGAGCACACGCCTGAAAAGTGTGGGGTCGCCGGTTCGATCCCGGCTCTGGCCACAAAAAGATAGGCCCCCCTTACCCCCGGTAAGGGGGGCCTGCGTATGTTGATGCGCCGCGAGCGGAATACTGTTGGTACACCGCAGAGCAATCTGCGTGCGTTCTGTTAGCCGTGAGGGGCATCGACAAGGAGGCCATCATGTCCGTTCAACCAGAGATTGTTCATCAGCCCGGAAAGAACCGGTATGTGCTCAACGTACACGGGCGCGAGGCCGGGTACGCAACGTACAGTGACGTTGCCGCCGCTGGCCAGCAGGTGCGCGACTTCGATTATGTTGTTGTCGACGATGCGTACCGTGGTCACCGACTATCTATTCCGCTAATTCAGGAGGCGCTCGATGATACTAGGGCGGAAGGGCTGAAAATTCGCACCACATGCAGTGCAGTAGAGCGTTTTCTCGCAAAAAACGAGGCCTATCAAGACCTCGTTGTAAATGATCTAAATGACTAGTGCTGCCATGACCGCAGGGCCAATCTAGATGATGTAGTTGCCTGGATCGACCAATGGTTCGTTTTCATCCTTCTTCCGCGGCCGATTCTTCGCCGGGATGCCAATCGCAATGTGGTGCGGAGGAACATCCTTTGTCACTACAGCGTTCGCTCCCACGGCAGAGCCTTCACCGATCACGATTGGGCCTAAAATCTTCGCACCAGCGCCCACCGTCACTCCATCCTCCAGGGTGGGATGCCGCTTCGTTTGAGTAAGCACCTGGCCACCTAAGGTGACCCCGTGGTACAGCATGACATCGTCGCCGATCTCGGCTGTTTCCCCAATCACTATGCCCATGCCATGGTCGATGAAGAAGCGCCGACCGATAGTGGCGCCGGGATGAATCTCAATTCCTGTGAGCCACCGATTAATCTGCGCCAGGATGCGCGCGAGACTCTTAAAATTTCGGGTCCACAGGCCGTGGCAGGCGCGGTGCAACCAGATCGCGTGGAGCCCAGAGTACACAATGGCGTTCTCCACGTCGCCACGTGCAGCAGGGTCGTGCAGCTTCGCGTTGGCGAGGTCCTCGCGGATCATTTTCAGCACCTTAATCATGAGGTCACAGTGTAGCAGCGACAAACATTTTAACCTTCAACAGTTAGGGTTTTTATTCGCGCTTAACGACGAGGGCCCCGGCAGCGAAGTGCCGGGGCCCTGATCGTCGTAAAGCGAAAAACTAGTCGCGGATGTCCTCGTAGAGGATCGTGGAGACGTAACGCTCGCCGAAATCAGGGATGATGACCACGATGGTCTTGTCCTTATTTTCCTCGCGAGAAGCAACCTCCAGTGCAGCCTTGACGTTGGCGCCTGCGGAAATGCCGCCGAGGACAGCATCCTTGACCGCCAGCTCGCGGGACGTCGCTACTGCATCTTCGTTGGAGACGGTGAGGATCTCGTCTACAACGGTGCGATCATAAGTGCCCGGAATGAAGTTAGCGCCGAGGCCCTGGATCTTGTGTGGGCCAGCCTTGCCCTCTGACAACAGAGGGGAAGCTGCGGGCTCGACAGCGACAGTCTTAACCTCCGCGTTCTGCTCCTTGAGGTACTTGCCGGCACCGGAGATGGTGCCACCGGTGCCCACGCCAGCTACGAGAATATCAACCTTGCCGTCAGTGTCATTCCAGATCTCAGGGCCGGTGGTTTCGTAATGGATCTTCGGGTTCGCCTCGTTCTCAAACTGAGACGCAAGTATTGCGTTTTCGGTGGATTCGACGATCTCATTGGCCTTGTCCACGGCGCCCTGCATGCCAGCGGAACCTGGGGTGAGAACAATCTCTGCGCCGAATGCGCGCAGAACAACTCGACGCTCATTAGACATGGTCTCAGGCATGGTCAGGATAACCTTGTAACCACGAGCGGCACCTGCGAGCGCCAGAGCGATACCGGTATTGCCGGACGTACCCTCGACGATGGTTCCGCCTGGCTTCAACTGGCCGGAAGCCTCGGCCGCGTCGATAATCGCCTTACCGATGCGGTCTTTTACCGAGTTGGCGGGGTTGAAGAACTCCAACTTGCCCAGCACGCGTGCACCGGTGCCTTCAGAGATCCCCTTCAGCTCTACCAGTGGGGTGTTGCCGATGGTCTCTAGAACGTTGTTGTACACCTTTGCCATAAATGTATGTCTCCTTTTTGCTCAGCAAGTTTTATCAAATGGCTTTTGCGTCTCCGTACGCATACCTTCCACGGTTTGCGCTAGTGCAGCCGTCGGCTGCGGGACGTCTGGGGATCACTGTACACGCCCGATCTAGACAAAGTGGTATATTATATGCAGACCAAAGTGTTTGAGCAGGTGATCGCCGATTTCTGTTTGGGGGTGAGTGGGGGTGGGCAGGTTGGGGTGGTCCATTTCTACCCTTTGTTAGGGTGCCGGATATCATGCCGCGCGCAAAGAAGCTATTAAAGCTAGTTTCTTCCTCCCCCCAATTCAGGGTATGATGCTTGGATAGCAGACATCGAACCGTGCGTGGCTGCCCCCAGGGCGGGACACACGGACGGGGTAGTACTCGACAGGAGATTTGATGGATTCCCAACGGATCAAAGACGACGATGACGCCATCCGAGCAGCTCTAACGTCCTTGAAAACCGCGACTGGCATCCCGGTGACCATGTACGGCACACTACTGGCCGATAATCGTCTGCAGATCACACAGTGGATTGGGTTGCGTACCCCTGCGCTTCAGAACCTCATTATTGATCAAGGTGTTGGCGTTGGAGGCCGCGTCGTCGCCATGCGTAGGGCGGTGGGTGTGTCTGATTACACGCGCGCCAACGTCATTTCCCATGAACATGATCGCGCTATTCAAGATGAAGGATTGCACTCGATCGTTGCGGTTCCAGTAATAGTACAGCGCGAAATTCGCGGTGTTCTTTACGTTGGTGTTCATTCGCCGGTGCGTTTGGGTGACAAGGTCATCGAGGAAGTGACGATGACTGCGCGCACACTCGAGCAAGATCTTGAAGTTAATTCTGCGTTGCGTCGTGCCGAAGGCGGGAAAGCCGGGGCTAAGACTGGGCGAGTGATGAATGGTGCAGAGTGGGAGCAGGTCCGCTCCACTCACTCGAAACTTCGCATGCTTGCCAATCGCGTCGAGGATGAGTCTCTCCGCAAGGAGCTGGAGCAGTTGTGTGATCAGATGGTCTCGCCAGTGCGCGTCAAACAGACCACCAAGCTGTCCGCTCGCGAACTGGACGTTCTTTCGTGTGTCGCCTTGGGCCATACCAACGTCGAGGCTGCCGAAGAAATGGGTATTGGCGCAGAAACAGTAAAGTCCTATCTTCGTAGCGTGATGCGAAAGCTCGGCGCACATACCCGTTATGAAGCTGTTAATGCTGCTCGACGCATTGGTGCCCTACCTTAAGGATCCTTGGGTAGTCTAGGGGATGTGAAAGATCGTTTTCTTGTGACAGGTGGGGCCCGACTGCAGGGTTCTGTAACCGTCGATGGCGCTAAAAACAGTGTGTTAAAGCTGATGGCGGCAGCTCTCCTTGCCGAGGGCACGACCACTTTAACCAACTGCCCTGAAATTCTTGATGTCCCACTGATGAAGGACGTCCTCGAGGGGCTGGGGTGTTCGGTCACGATCGACGGAACGACGGTGAGCATAGTCACCCCCGCAGAACTTTCCTCTCGTGCGGATTTTGACGCTGTGCGACAATTCCGCGCTTCAGTATGCGTCCTTGGCCCGCTCACTGCGCGTTGCGGTGAGGCGATTGTGGCGCTTCCTGGTGGAGACGCTATCGGATCACGACCACTTGATATGCATCAGTCCGGGCTTGAGAAGTTGGGTGCAACTACCCATATTGAACATGGGGCTGTTGTCGCGCGGGCGTCTTCACTGGAAGGTGCAGAAATCACCTTGGATTTCCCTTCGGTGGGCGCAACCGAGAATATCCTTACGGCTGCGGTCCTGGCGAACGGAACCACGGTGTTAGATAACGCTGCCCGTGAGCCGGAAATTGTTGATCTTTGTGAGATGCTCAACTCTATGGGGGCTCGGATCACTGGTGGTGGTACCTCGACGCTGACTATTGAGGGTGTGGACAAGCTTGGGCCAACGACGCACAGTGTGGTCGGTGACCGAATCGTGGCTGGTACATGGGCTTACGCCGCAGCGATGACCCAAGGTGATATTACTGTTGGCGGTATCGCTCCGGGACATCTGCACCTTGCTTTGGAGAAATTGAAGACGGCGGGTGCCGATGTGGAAACCTACGACAACGGTTTCCGAGTCAGCATGAATCACCGTCCGAAAGCGGTCGACTACCAGACATTGCCGTTCCCCGGTTTCCCGACAGATCTTCAACCCATGGCAATCGGTATCGCGTCTATTGCCGATGGTGTCTCAGTGATTACTGAGAATGTTTTCGAGTCACGTTTCCGCTTCGTTGACGAGATGTTGCGACTCGGTGCTGATGCTTCAGTCGATGGGCATCACGTAGTACTACGTGGCAACGACACCCTCTCCTCCACCGACGTGTGGGCTTCTGACATCCGTGCCGGCGCCGGTTTGGTGCTAGCCGGTTTGGTCGCCGATGGTGTTACGCGGGTTCATGATCTGTACCACATTGACCGTGGCTATCCGCGTTTCGTGGAGCGATTAAACGCACTAGGCGCACAGGTCGAGCGCGAAACGGTTTAACACGCTTGACGACGATCGGTTGTGAGATTGTTGGTTGTGGTTTTGTGGTGTGGCCTGGTGGTTTGGTGTTTGTGGTGGGGTGTGTGTAGGTTTGTTGGTGTCAGCGTGACCGACAGCGCCCTGCTTCGTGTGAAGTGTGTTGGTGGTGAGGGAAATTATCGTTGATGTTAATTTTTTGTTTCATGTTGTGTGGCTGATTTGACTTGTGTTGGGTTGGTTACTAGTGTGGGACGGGCTGCCTGATGCTGGGTTAACGTGTGGTTAACGTGGTTGTTGGGTGTGCGTGTGTTGTGTGAGAACTCGATAGTGTGCCAATGTACTTTTTGTTTGTGTGTTGGTGTGTGCCTTGTGGTGCTTGCGTGGTTTGTTGTTTGTTGTGGCGTGTGGGTTTGTTCTTGTGTGTCGTGATGAGCGTAGCGAATTGCGTGGGTGTGTGCCGGTCGCCATGGATTGTCCGTAGGTTTGTGGTGGTTTGTTTTTTCGGTGCAGGAAGCAAGTGTGCATGTTGATGTGCATTCGATTGGTAGATGAACCGTTTTGTGGTTTGTTTATTTTTTGTGCTGACCCCCTTTTTTGTGCCCTTTGTTGGGTTGGGGGTTGGTGTGTTTTTTGTAATTCTTTTTTTGTGGACAACGAGTGGTTTTTTGCTGGTTGTTTGTTTTTGGTTGGGTTTGGGCTTTTCACGGCCTGAATGATTTCGATGATTTCTTTTGGAATTGTTTTTGTGGAGAGTTTGATCCTGGCTCAGGATGAACGCTGGCGGCGTGCTTAACACATGCAAGTCGAACGGAAAGGCTCTAGCTTGCTAGGGTGCTCGAGTGGCGAACGGGTGAGTAACACGTGGGTGATCTGCCCTGTACTTCGGGATAAGCTTGGGAAACTGGGTCTAATACCGGATATTCACGTATCTTTTGTGGGTGTGTGGAAAGGTTTTGTGCTGGTATGGGATGAGCTTGCGGCCTATTAGTTTGTTGGTGGGGTAATGGCCTACCAAGGCGGTGATGGGTAGCCGGCCTGAGAGGGTGTACGGCCACATTGGGACTGAGATACGGCCCAGACTCCTACGGGAGGCAGCAGTGGGGAATTTTGCACAATGGGCGGAAGCCTGATGCAGCGACGCCGCGTGGGGGATGAAGGCCTTCGGGTTGTAAACTCCTTTCGCTAGGGACGAAGCTTGTGTGACGGTACCTAGAGAAGAAGCACCGGCTAACTACGTGCCAGCAGCCGCGGTAATACGTAGGGTGCGAGCGTTGTCCGGAATTACTGGGCGTAAAGGGCTCGTAGGTGGTTTGTCGCGTCGTCTGTGGAAGTCCGGGGCTTAACTTCGGGAGTGCAGGCGATACGGGCATAACTTGAGTGCTGTAGGGGTAACTGGAATTCCTGGTGTAGCGGTGAAATGCGCAGATATCAGGAGGAACACCGATGGCGAAGGCAGGTTACTGGGCAGTGACTGACGCTGAGGAGCGAAAGCATGGGTAGCGAACAGGATTAGATACCCTGGTAGTCCATGCTGTAAACGGTGGGCGCTAGGTGTGAGATCCTTCCACGGGTTTTGTGCCGTAGCTAACGCATTAAGCGCCCCGCCTGGGGAGTACGGCCGCAAGGCTAAAACTCAAAGGAATTGACGGGGGCCCGCACAAGCGGCGGAGCATGTGGATTAATTCGATGCAACGCGAAGAACCTTACCTGGGCTTGACATACACTGGATTGCCATGGAGACATGGTTTCCCTTTTGTGGCTGGTGTACAGGTGGTGCATGGTTGTCGTCAGCTCGTGTCGTGAGATGTTGGGTTAAGTCCCGCAACGAGCGCAACCCTTGTCTTATGTTGCCAGCATTTGGTTGGGGACTCATGAGAGACTGCCGGGGTTAACTCGGAGGAAGGTGGGGATGACGTCAAATCATCATGCCCCTTATGTCCAGGGCTTCACACATGCTACAATGGTCGGTACAGCGCGTGGCGATATCGTGAGGTGGAGCTAATCGTGTAAAGCCGGTCGTAGTTCGGATTGGGGTCTGCAACTCGACCCCATGAAGTCGGAGTCGCTAGTAATCGCAGATCAGCATTGCTGCGGTGAATACGTTCCCGGGCCTTGTACACACCGCCCGTCACGTCATGAAAGTTGGTAACACCCGAAGCCAGTGGCCTATCTTTGTGAGGGAGCTGTCGAAGGTGGGATCGGCGATTGGGACGAAGTCGTAACAAGGTAGCCGTACCGGAAGGTGCGGCTGGATCACCTCCTTTCTATGGAGTTTTGTGTTTTTTGGTCACTGGTTGGTGACTGTTGGTGGTTGAGTGCCCGTGTGTGGTGCTGCCACTGTGTGAATCCGGGTGGATGCATGCCGGCGGGATTGTGTGTTCTGCTTGGTGCCTGGGGTGGATGCTGTGCATATGAACGATTTGCCATGACTGTTGTTGTGGGGTGTGTTGGCATGCTGTTGGGTGTCTGGGGCAACGTGTGTTGTTTCGTGGCTTGCTGTGGTGGCTGATCCTTTGTGTTGGGGTTGGTTGTTGTGGTGGGTGTGTTGTGTGAGAACTGTATAGTGGACGCGAGTATCTTTATTCTTTTTGTGTTTTGTGTGTTGTGTTTTTTGTTGTAGGCACATAGTGGATGCCTTGGCATGCTAAGCCGATGAAGGACGTGTGAGGCTGCGTTATGCCTCGGGGAGTTGCCAACTAAGCGTTGATCCGAGGATGTCCGAATGGGGTAACCTGGTGCCAGTTGTGTGGTGCTACCCGCAGATGAATTGATAGTCTGTGTGGGGGTGACGCGGGGAAGTGAAACATCTTAGTACCCGTAGGAAGAGAAAATAATAATGATTCTGCTAGTAGTGGCGAGCGAACGTGGATGATGGCTAAACTGTATGCGTGTGATACCTGGCAGGGGTTGCGTGTGCGGGGTTGTGGGATGCGACTTGTCGGAACTGCCATTTCGGCGCGTGTGTGATTGTGGTAGTGGAACTGGCCTGGGATGGTCGACCGGAGAAGGTGAGAGTCCTGTACGTGAAGCTGTGGTTGCGTGCGTGTGTTGTTGTCCCGAGTAGCAGCGGGCTCGTGGAATCTGTTGTGAATCTGCCGGGACCACCCGGTAAGCCTGAATACTTAGTGTGACCGATAGTGGATAGTACCGTGAGGGAATGGTGAAAAGTACCCCGGGAGGGGAGTGAAAGAGTTCCTGAAACTGTGTGTTGTCAATCCGTCAGAGCATGTTGTGTGTGATGGCGTGCCTTTTGAAGAATGAGCCTGCGAGTCAGCGGCATGTCGCGAGGTTAACCCGTGTGGGGTAGTCGTAGCGAAAGCGAATACTAATTGTGTGTGTAGTGGCATGTCTTGGACCCGAAGCGGGGTGATCTACCCATGGCCAGTGTGAAGCAGCTGTAAGAGGTTGTGGAGGCGCGAACCCACTTAGGTTGAAAACTGAGGGGATGAGTTGTGGGTAGGGGTGAAAGGCTAATCAAACTCCGTGATAGCTGGTTCTCCCCGAAATGCATTTAGGTGCAGCGTTGTGTGAGCTTGCCGGAGGTAGAGCTACTGGTTGGTTGAGCGGGACTATTATCTTAGCAATGTCAGCCAAACTCCGAATGCTGGTGAAGTGTTGCATGGCAGTGAGACTGTGGGGGATAAGCTTCATAGTCGAGAGGGAAACAGCCCAGATCGCCGGTTAAGGCCCCTAAGGGTGTGCTAAGTGGAAAAGGATGTGGGGTCGCGATGACAGCCAGGAGGTTGGCTTAGAAGCAGCCATCCTTGAAAGAGTGCGTAATAGCTCACTGGTCGAGTGGTTCTGCGCCGATAATGTAGTGGGGCTTAAGTACACCGCCGAAGCCGCGGCAGGCACGCATTTTTTGTGTGTGTTTGGGTAGGGGAGCGTCGTGCATGGTGTGAAGCGGTTCCGTGAGGGGTTGTGGACTGTGTGCGAGTGAGAATGCAGGCATGAGTAACGAGTGTGAGGTGAGAATCCTTACCGCTGGATGACTAAGGGTTCCTGGGTTAAGTTCGTCTTCCCAGGGTGAGTCGGGTCCTAAGGCGAGGCCGACAGGCGTAGTCGATGGTGAACGGGTTGATATTCCCGTACCCGTATATGTGCGACCAAGGGCGAGGCAGTGATACTAACCACCCATAATCATGTGGCTGTTGTTTTTTGATGATGGTTGTGTGTGCGTGCGTGGGGCCTGATCTGTAGTAGTTCAGTGATGGGGTAACACAGTGAGGTAGCCGCGCCATCTGTTGGATGGTGGTGTAAGCGTGTGGCACGGGGATTTGTGAAATGCGGTCCCTTTTTTGTGTGAGGCGTGATGCGTAGCCCTGTTGTGGGGTGATGGTGGTGATCCTGTGCTGTCGAGAAAAGCCTCTAGCGATGTGTGTGTACGGCCCGTACCCGAAACCGACACAGGTGGTCAGGTAGAGAATACTGAGGCGGTCGGGTGAACTGTGGTTAAGGAATTCGGCAAATTGCCCCCGTAACTTCGGGAGAAGGGGGACCATGGCTGGTGCTGCTGCTGTGCGTGGTGGTTGCTGGTTGTGGTCGCAGAGAATAGAGGGAAGCGACTGTTTATCAAAAACATAGGTCTGTGCGAAGACGGTTAAGTTGATGTATACGGACTGACGCCTGCCCGGTGCTGGAAGGTTAAGAGGACCCGTTAGGCATTTGTTTGCCGAAGCGGAGAATTTAAGCCCCAGTAAACGGCGGTGGTAACTATAACCATCCTAAGGTAGCGAAATTCCTTGTCGGGTAAGTTCCGACCTGCACGAATGGCGTAACGACTTCCCTGCTGTCTCAACCACAGGCCCGGTGAAATTGCAGTACGAGTAAAGATGCTCGTTTCGCGCGGCAGGACGAAAAGACCCCGGGACCTTCACTATAGCTTGGTATTGGTGTTCGATGCGGTTTGTGTAGGATAGGTGGGAGACGTTGATGCAGTCACGCTAGTGGTTGTGGAGTCGTTGTTGAAATACCACTCTGGTCGTATTGGATGTCTAACCTTGGCCCATGATCTGGGTTGGGGACAGTGCCTGGTGGGTAGTTTAACTGGGGCGGTTGCCTCCTAAAGAGTAACGGAGGCGCCCAAAGGTTTCCTCAGCTTGGTTGGTAATCAGGTGGTGAGTGTAAGTGCACAAGGGAGCTTGACTGTGAGAGGGACTTCTCGAGCAGGGACGAAAGTCGGGACTAGTGATCCGGCACCTACTTGTGGATGTGGTGTCGCTCAACGGATAAAAGGTACCCCGGGGATAACAGGCTGATCTTCCCCAAGAGTTCATATCGACGGGATGGTTTGGCACCTCGATGTCGGCTCGTCGCATCCTGGGGCTGGAGTAGGTCCCAAGGGTTGGGCTGTTCGCCCATTAAAGCGGCACGCGAGCTGGGTTCAGAACGTCGTGAGACAGTTCGGTCTCTATCCGCCGCGCGCGTTGAAACTTGAAGAAGGCTGTCCCTAGTACGAGAGGACCGGGACGGACGTACCTCTGGTGTGCCAGTTGTTCCGCCAGGAGCATGGCTGGTTGGCTACGTACGGGAGGGATAACCGCTGAAAGCATCTAAGCGGGAAGCCTGTTTTAAGATGAGGTTTCTGTTGAGGTTCCCTAGAGATGATGGGGTTGATAGGCCAGACCTGGAAGGTAGGTAACTACTGGAGGTGACTGGTACTAATATACCGATAAGAAAAACACTCAAACACCCAGGGATATGACATAGAGTGTTGTTGGGTGGTTGAAGCGAAACACAAAAAGCATCATTGTGGTGCTTGCGTCTACTATGCAGTGTCTGACACAGCACACATACATGTGTGTGAGTCATATATATAAGTCAATATTGGTCTACTGGTCACTGTGTTGAGGTGATCCTGATCGACATACATACACTATCCCCCCACTGTTTGGGTGGGGAGTACTGGTGTGGGATGCCCTTTATGGTGTGTCGGTGGTAGATAGCGGCGGGGAAACGCCCGGTCCCATTCCGAACCCGGAAGCTAAGCCCGCCCGCGCTGATGGTACTGCATCCGGGAGGATGTGGGAGAGTAAGACACCGCCGACCTAAAAACTAGATATAGCAACAAAATACAAAGCACCCGGAGTGCGCCAACCCCTCACCAAAAGAGGGCAGGCGCACACCGGGTGCTTTATTCATCTTAGGATTGCTACCAGGTCATTCATCTTGCGGGTGGCGATACCTTTTGCAAACGAATTCATACTTTCGTTAGGACGCTTTCGGTTTTGAGTACGTCACTGTCTTCGGCGGCATCACCCCCCCGCATCATTTTCTTAACAGGGACGGAAATAAGCCATACCGAAGCCAGCGACTAGTTCCACTGTCCTTCCAGAACAAGGGGAACGGAAACAAACTTAACCCGCCCAAACAGGGGACGGGCTATGAATCTTCGGCGCCCTAGGGTGAAACTGCTAACGACGTAATGGGCAATGGGTACACCGATGCCAAATTCCGGCCTCGGACTTTCCGTGTCCGCAACGTTGGTTCCTATTCTCGTCGGCACGCTCGTGACCGTGATTTCTGCCTGGGCTCCGGCACGGCGCGCAGGCCAGGTTGAGCCGGTCGAGGCGATGCGCTCAAACGAAGCAGCCAGCCCGCAGCCACTTGTAGCATGCACGATTATTTGGCTAGTCATGATCGGTGCGGGGATCGCCACCGCTGGCTGGGCCGTGGCATGGGAGGAAGGCACCACGGGTAACCGGACCATCCTCGTAGGGGTGGGCACCTTGCTGGTGATCATCGGTTTCTTCCTGGCAGGTCCGGCGCTCTAATTACCGTTGGTACCACCGTTCAGACGATTCATCGGGCTACCTTTTGGGGCCGTCGGCACGCTCGCTTCCACGAACACCATACGTAACCCGCGGCGCAGATCCGCGACAGCGTTCGCCTTGATGTTCGGCATTGCGCTGGTCACGGCGATCGGAATGCTGCGGCCACAAACGGGAGCGTTGCCTGTCCCAGCGGACGTGCCGGATGCGGTGTGCGATGTTGAGGGAGTGGATCAGACTGTGTTTTATGCGCGGTCACCCGTGGCCGTCGACGGTACATACTCGTTCCAGGCTGGTCCGCACAGCTTGACAGACGTCATGGGTGGTGACCCAGCGGAATTAGTCGATCTTGAGATGGCGGAAGGCTCGAGCGACTTGGCAGGCCACACCCTGATTTCTCCGCGTGAGCTTGCCGACGAGCACGGCTGGCAAGTCGGAGGCACAGTCGAACTCTCAGCACCGGGGATCTCGCAGGACACGATCGAACTAACGGTGGGCGGGATCTTCCAGCATTCCTCGGTTTTCCCCAAGTTCATCGTCTCCTACGACGCTGCCACAGAGTTGGTCCCACCACAGGCGAACACGATTTTAATGGTGGGTGTCAACGGCGATGGAACGGTGGAACACGAGCAGCTTCGCGCGAACCTCGAAGACGCTGTGGAAGACCATTCGTAGTCCAGGTCCGCAATACTGAGAAGATGGCTGGTGAGGCCACAGTGGCGATCGACCAGATGTTGTCCATCCTGTACGCGCTGCTGGCGTTGGCGGTGATCATCGCGATTCTGGGTATTGTGAACACCTTGACGTTGTCTGTGATTGAGCGCCGCCAGGAGATCGGCATGTTGCGCGCTGTGGGTACTCAGCTTGGCCAAATTCGCACCATGATCAGTTTGAAATCTGTCCAGATCGCGGTCTTTGGTGCGGTGGCAGGCATGGTCGTGGGGCTTGCGCTGGGTTGGGCATTCCTTACCGTGTTGGCGGACCAGGGCCTGGATACAATCGCCATTCCGTGGGGCTTGTTAGTCACGATGCTGTTCGGTTCTGGGGTGGTCGGTGTGCGCGCCGCCCTGTGGCCGGCGCAGCGTGCTGCTAAAACCCCGTCGCTGGATGCGATCGCGGATTAGAACGTGCCGGAGATACGCCCAGCCCACACGGTTCCACGGTGGGCGGCAATGATCCCGATAACCACCGTGGCGAGAACATAGCGCGTAAGCACCCGCCACTGTTTCGCCCGTGCCAGCCCGCCAATCTCTTTGGCCAGCGTGGACCAGGTGGATAACGCACCGGCGAATCCCGAGCCAAGGGCCAGTGGCACCAGACCGGGCCCGGATACCGCGATGCCTAACACCACCGCAGCGATCATATTTGCGGCGAAAGTGCCTACCCGAGCACGCGGAATCAAGCTGAGTGCCCAGCGCCCCATCCCGCCGAGAAAACCGCCGAGGCCAACTGCAAGGACTGCGTAGAGTATCTCCATCTACGCTCTCCTGCGCCACCAGTCGCCGGCCAACCATGCGCCTACGCAAGCAAGGAGCGTAACGACGACCAACCCCAAAGCGGTGCTTGCCGAGGAGGTGGCTGTGGCTAACGCAAACGCCGAAAAAGTAGTGAACCCGCCTAAAAATCCGGTGCCCCAAAACTTTCCGGGATTGCACAGGCCCATGAGGAAACACCCCACAATATTGATGAGGAGAACGGTGGGGATGTCGTCGTTAAGCACGCTCGAAAGCCCGAACCGGGCCAGGGCACCGAGTGCTGCGCCGACCCCAACGAGAAGTCCCTCTTTGATCATCTACAAGATCTTACTTCCAATGCATCTGCTGCTTTTTTACAAACTCGGCGACCTCTTCGGGTGAGCGTTTGAGATGGGGATCAAACTTCAGGTACTCGCGGGTCTCACGCGCCACGAGGCCGGAGAGGATAAGCAGGCCGATCAGGTTCGGCAGGGCCATCAATCCGTTGGCCAAGTCGGAGAAAGTCCAGGCGATCTCGATCTGGCTGATCGCGCCGATGAACACCACGCAGGTGAAGAACAGGCGGTAGGGCAGTGATGCCCATTGGCCAAGTAGTGCCACGATGGAGCGCTCACCGTAGTAGGACCAGCCAATGATGGTGGAAAACGCGAAGAAGATCAGCGAAACAGAAACGATCGTGCCACCCCATTGGCTGCCCAGGACAGTAGAGAATGCTGAGGAAGTCATGGTGGCTGCGTTGTCTGCGCCCTGGTCCCACACACCTGAGGTGACGATGACTAGGCCTGTGATCGTTACGACGATCATGGTGTCGATGAAGGTCTGAGTCATTGACACGAGCGCCTGGCGGGTGGGGTGCGAGGTTTTTGCCGCTGCCGCGGCAATGGCGGCCGAGCCCATGCCAGACTCGTTGGAGAAGATGCCGCGGGCCACGCCGAAACGCACCGCCATCATAATGCCAGCACCCAGGAAGCCCCCTGTGGCTGCGGTACCGGTAAATGCGTCAGTAAAGATCGCGCCCAGCGCGGCCGGGATCTGGTCTGCCATCAATACCAGCGAGACGATGCCGCCGGTGACGTAGACGAAGATCATCAGTGGAACGAACGCCGAGGTGATCTTGCCGATCGCCTGAATGCCGCCCAGTAAGACAGCGCCGACTGCGACGAACATGATGATGCCGGTGATCCACGGATCGACCCCGAAGGTGTCCTCCATACCAGCGGCTACCGAGTTGCCCTGGGTAAGGTTGCCGATGCCAAACGACGCGATGATCGCAAACACAGTGAACAGAAACGCCAGGATCTGCCCGACAGGGCCGGGGATACCGCGGCGCAGATACTCTTGTGGGCCACCGGACTGTGCCCCCTTGGCGTCTGTCACGCGGAAGCGGACACCCAGATAGGCCTCGGTGTACTTGGAAGCCATGCCCACAGCACCGGTGACCCAGATCCAGAACAGGGCACCAGGTCCGCCGAGGGCGATGGCTGTTGCAACACCCACAATATTGCCGGTACCCACTGTGGCAGCCAGAGCCGTCGTCAGTGCTTGGTAGTTGGAGATGTCTCCTTCGCCGTCTTCTTGCTGGTCAATCAGTGCGTGACGTAGTGAACGGCCGAGGGTGCGAAATTGGATTCCGGCAAGCCGGAAGGTGAGGAAGATACCTGTGCCGAGCAGGACAGGGATGAGTAGCCACGGGCCCCACACGAAAGAGGACGCGGCGCTAAGGGCGGTGTTGAGGGAGTCAAGCATGTTAAGAAACTAGCGGGACTGGACTGTGGTGCGGAACACTTTCCGTTAAAGTGGCACTATTGCTACCCCCGGGTGGGGGTAGGGGTAGGTGAACTTGCTGGTAGATGCGGCTGATAAGTGAGAAAGGTCAAGTTCGATAGATAAATGTGACGATGGCGACCAAAATGGATAGAAGGGACTTTTCCTGTTGCCCGATGTAGAACTTGATGTTGAACCCGATGTTGAAGGAGAACTGACATGGCCCACGAACGTGCCGGACAGGTAGCACGCCCCGAAGACCTCATTGATATTGCGGAGTTGGTCACCGCCTACTACACCCGCGACATCGACCCAGACAACCCAGATCAGCAGGTAGCTTTCGGTACCTCTGGCCACCGCGGATCGTCGTTGGATAACGCTTTCAACCAGCAACACATTTGGGCGACTACGCAGGCGATTATTGACTACCGCCGCGACAACAATATCGGTGGCCCGGTTTTCGTGGGGCGCGACCCGCACGCCTTGTCTGAGCCTGCCATGGTCTCAGCACTTGAGGTGTTGCTCGCCAATGAGATCGAGGTGCTTGTCGACGACCGCGGCCGCTACACTCCAACGCCTGCGGTGTCGCACGCGATCTTGGCGCACAACGCCACGCTGGATGGCGGCGTGACCGGCACTGATCCGAAGCGTGCTGACGGCATTGTGATTACCCCGTCCCACAACCCACCACGCGACGGTGGCTTCAAGTACAACCCACCATCAGGCGGACCTGCCGACACGGATGCGACCGATTGGATCGCCAACCGCGCAAACGAATACCTGCGCGCAGGCCTTAAGGGTGTGAAACGCACAGCGGTTACGGGCGTGCTCGATGACCGTGCCGTGAAGTTCGACTTCATGGGTAACTATGTCGAAGATCTGCCGAACGTCCTGGACTTGGACGTGATCCGCAGCTCTAATCTTTCGATCGGCGCAGACCCCATGGGTGGTGCATCTGTGGACTACTGGGGGGCTATCGCTGAAGCGCACAAGCTGAACCTGACGGTGGTCAACCCAGAGGTCGACGCGACCTGGCGTTTCATGACGTTGGATACAGACGGCAAGATCCGCATGGATTGCTCCAGCCCCAACGCGATGGCTTCCCTGATTGCCAATCGCGACAAGTACGACATCGCTACCGGCAACGATGCTGACGCGGATCGCCACGGCATTGTCACCCCAGACCATGGCCTGATGAACCCCAACCACTACCTCGCGGTGGCCATCGAGTACTTGTTCTCTAACCGCCCGAACTGGGGTGAGAACACCGCTGTGGGCAAGACCCTGGTCTCTTCGTCCATGATCGATAATGTGGTGAAGTCCCTGGGCAAGAAGCTCGTCGAGGTGCCAGTGGGCTTCAAATGGTTCGTTCCAGGCTTGATCGACGGCTCGGTCGGCTTCGGTGGTGAAGAGTCTGCAGGTGCGTCCTTCCTGCGCCACGACGGCACAGTCTGGTCCACTGACAAGGACGGCATTATCTTGGACCTGCTGGCAGCAGAAATCACTGCGAAGACTGGCAAGACCCCATCGCAGCGCTACGCCGAGCTTGCCGACGAGTTCGGCGCTCCTGCCTACGCGCGCACCGATGCAGAGGCGAATCGTGAACAAAAGGCTACGCTCAAAGCCTTGTCGCCGGAAGATGTGAAGGCGACCGAGCTGGCGGGTGAGCCGATCGTCGATAAGCTCACGAATGCTCCTGGAAACGATGCCCCTATCGGTGGCTTGAAGGTGACCACGGAATCCGCGTGGTTTGCTGCACGCCCATCCGGCACGGAAGACAAGTACAAGATCTACGCCGAAAGCTTTAAGGGCGCCGACCACCTAGCCCAGGTGCAAAAGGAAGCCCAAGCCCTGGTAGACGGCGTACTAGGCTAGCGCTGTTATGCCCACATCCGCTGAATGTGGAAGTCACACTGTGGAAATAAGCGTGTCGAAGGGAAAATTTGCAGTGACACGCTAAAAGCTGCATTGTGACTTCCATACTCAGCGCGGGTGGGTTTTGGAGGCTGGCGAAGAAGTCGCGCACATCGTGGTAGATTTTCCGTTCTTCGTAGTCAGCGCTTGTTGCTGAGACTACGTCGCAGATCTTCCAGAAGGACCACTAGAGTTGGAGTAGCAACGGTACCCGATACTTGACTAGAAGATTAGCGACATGTTTTTTCACGGCTGCTTCAGTGACGTTTAATTCTTTCGCAATGCCCTGATTAGAAAGCCCTTCTAATAGGAGGTTTAATACTTGTGCCTCCCGCTTTGTCGGCACAATGTTTACGGAGTTTGCACAAGTCGAATCCTCCTTTACCGGCCGAAGATATTGCTTTAAACGGCCAGCAATGTCCGAATCAATGTATGTTCGGCCCGCAGCAGCCTCCTGGACGGCTTGAAGAACTGTAATCCAATTTGACGTAACTGCGCCAACTCATTTTCTAGCTCAGAGTTTAAAAGCCCTTAGTGGGATTCATGTTCATGCTCAGCCACAACAAACGCCGTTTCACCTTTGAGGTAACCCAGAATGCTCCGCAGAGAGCGGATGGTCGTGTGTGCTTCCTCATGAACCATTCTTCTTATAGATTCGGCCTGTTTCCCGGTGTTTTCCGGAGCGGTTAGCAAGACGATGCGGGTCAAGGAATCAGCCACACCGTCGTGAAGCCTATGGCAACATCAATCCGTCCTTTTACCTGTTACCTGCTCCAGTTCTGATCGGTTCCGTTGATTCTCCTCCGCTATGAGCAGCAAACGACGTGCAGTACCAACCGAAAAGGCAGCCAAAAGAGCAAGAAAGCCCACCAACAACTCTCCCAACCACGAAACATCCCATGCCGCTAGTGGTTCACCCCACGTACCAGACCGTCACGCCCAGTGCCATGACCGCAGCACATTTCCATCGACCAAAGAGAGAGTGCATTTCCACAAGAAAAACACCAAGAGCCCAACAGATACTCCAGCTTCCACTGTCCACCATAATCATGACACACCAAAGTAACCCGGCTTGAGCGGTAGGCGCGTGCCATTTCCAGCACGCGTACTACTCATGTTCGGTCGCGGGTGGCGTTTCCTGTTTAAGAATGCTGACTTCTTTTGCTGGTCTTAATGGGCTGGTGTGAGCTATGGTTTCTGTGTGACCGTGATCGAAAAGCAGCAAGAGACACCACCCCGAATCAGCCGCGCGACGGTTCTAGATGCCATTGGTGCGCTTTGCCGATTCGGGCTTGCAATCGTCTGGATTGCCGGTGGAGTCACGAAAATTGGGGACCGGATGGCGGTGACCCAATCTATTGCTGCGTATGAAATATTCACCCCGTACTGGTCGGATATTCTGGCGCAGCTGATTGGCCCGTTGGAAATTGCGGGTGGCTTGTTCCTTCTGCTCGGGCTGTGGTTGCGCCCGTCGGCAAAGCTGTCTGCCGTAGTCATGGTGCTTTTCATTATTGGTCTCTCGCAAGCGTGGGCCCGAGGACTCGAGATCGACTGCGGATGTTTCTCTCCCCAGAGCGATGATCCCTCCACGGATTACCTCAGTACGATTTTGCGCGACGTTGTTTTTGCGGCGATGTCTTTGTACATTGTCTACCGCCCGTTTAAAAAATGGGCCATCTACCCATAACACTGTGACACGTTGTTTCACAGTGGCTCACAACGTATCACAGTGGTAGAGCTTCACAGTGGGGCACATAGAATTACAGTTCGTGAGCAAAAGTCAACGAGAAATTTCCGTTTTAACCCAAATGATAAGGTGTAAGAGTGAGTACTAAGAAGGTCCAAAACCCAAACCAGAGTTCCAATACTGGGTTCATCTGGGCAATTGTCGCCGTCGTGGTTATTGCAGCGATTGTTATTGGCTTCATCGTATACAACGGTCGAAGCCAGAAAGCTGCCGAGATGGCGGAGAACATGGTTCCGGTCGAAGGTGTTGAGATGACCTACGACAAGGACGAGGGCACCATCGTGCTTTCCGCTGCCGACGGTGGTGAAGAAGCTCCGCATGCTGAACTTTTTGAAGACTTCTCCTGCAATTACTGTGCTCAACTTGCGGTGAACACCGATGAGCAGATGCTTGAGGAGATCAAGGCGGGTGACCTTGAGGTTGCGATCCGTAGCCTGAACTTCCTAGACCGCGGCCAGGTAGGTAACTCCACCAGGGTTCTGGCGGCTGTGTTGGCCACCGCGGATAGTGGTGACTTGGATCTGTACTGGAACTTCCGCAAGACGATGATGGAGAAACAGAAAGAGATTTACAACCAGTGGAGCGATGAACAGTTCGCTGACTTAGCTGAAGCATACGGTGCAGACGCCGCAACTGTGGATGCGATCCGTAATGCTGAGTACATCGATGAGGCCACGAGCGTGGCTCAGGCGAATGCTGATTACCTCAACGAACAGACCGGCGATGTCTCCTCTCCACGTGTTCTGGTCGATGGCCAGGTTGTCCAGGTGGAGGACATTAATACCTGGATTGATGTGGTAGCCAAGTAGGAGCTGGGCAACGTCTCGTCCCTAAGCTTCGCATGGGGTGTGAGCTTGGGGGCGATTTTGTCTGGCCCACGGGGCGGGGTATAGTGACCTCATCACCTTAAAGGGGCATTGGCGCAGTTGGTAGCGCACCACAATGGCATTGTGGGGGTCATGGGTTCAAATCCCATATGCTCCACCACTAGGACGCTCATTTTGATACAAAGTGAGCGTCTTTTTGATTTCTGGCTTGAGGGACAAAATGTGTGCTCCCAGCCTCTGTTCTCCCGGCTTCACTGTTCTCTTCGGTTGTCATTTTTCGTTTTTCCCCAAGAGATTTCCAAAACTGGCAACCGAATGTGTTTCTGCAAATTTTTCTGGGCTCCGGCTGGAGGCTGGATGCAGCAAAGATTGAGTGGTCAACCACGGGACGATTGAAGCTGCAGGAAAAGGCTTACACCACCGATTTCCTGACCAAACCCATGAAGGTCAATGAAGGTGAAGTACCCCAGTACTACGTGGCCGGTGACTATCCAGCGATCGTCGAACCAGCAACCTGGGATGTCGTGCAAACAGAACTCGTCCAGTACTCCGGTAAAGGAACCACCAACACTCACCCCTTCTCCAAGCGGGCACGGTTGGCGGCGCTATCGAGGTTCAGGTTAAGCCGTGAATACCAGCTACATCGGTGGTTGTGATGGGCCGGAATCATTCACACCCCAATTCTTGACTACCTGTTCTAGAATGATTATTCTAGAATTGTGGCAAGACCGAGAGAGTTTGACACCGTAACGTTCCTGCGACAGGCGGGTGAGTTGTTAGTGAGGCGGGGCTATAACGCAACGTCGATTGATGAGATTGTGAAAGTCACTGGAGTGGCCCGAGGTAGTCTGTACTCGATCTTTGGATCGAAGCAAGGAATATTTATCGCAGTACTTGAGCATGCGGCAGAGCAGTGGAGTCAATCTGTAGTGCCGGATGGGCAGCTGCCAGCAACCGATCTGCAGGACGATCCTGAGACACTGCTGAATCTGATCAACGTTGCAGTTTTCGAGATTGCATCCCACAGTCCTGAAATTGCTGAACTGATCCAACGCATTATCGATACAAACGGAATTACAGCCCAAGCCCTTGGTCGGCGTGCACTTGGCCGGGCTGGTTTAACCGAGGCGGCCGGCCAAAGCTGTTAAGAAAGAGGAAAAACATGACTCGTAATAACGTCGAAATTCAGGGCGAAGAACTTATTGTCACCCCGCGAGGGTTAGACAAGTTGTGGTCGTTAACGAATGAAGTCCGTGTGCCACTCTCACTCGTGCGAGGTGCCACGCATGATCCAGGTATCGTGAAAGAACCGAAGGGGCTGCGAGCTCCGGGGTTAAATACGCTCGGTAAGAAGGTGTCAGCGACCTACCGCAAAGATCACGAACGCCACTTCTGGAACGTCACCGGCGCAGCCGATGTGCTCGTCATTGAAGTTGATCCGTCGTTCAAGTATAGTCGCCTCATCCTATCCGTCGATGACCCAGTTGGCCTGGAACGAGAAATCAATCAGACAGTTTGCAACGGGACATCCTAACTGGGGCGCTTCTTCTCGTGCTCGTTGGAATCGCAAGCGAACGCGGGTGGGTGTCAAGCGCTCAGGCTTGCGCACCCACCAGAGCATTACCTGCTGCCACCCAGAGCCTTGTATCAAAATAAACGTCGACGTAAGCCAGCGCCGTTGTGCGACGCGAAAACCTAGCGCGCACTCCGGTTTTTTCGTTAATGTGGTTAACGATGAGAAAAGAAACTTTCACCAAGTCAGGATCCGCCCCCGGTGCCGCCGCAGCTGAGGCTGCTGGCCTGCGTTGGCTGCGCGAAGGATCGAACCGGGTTATTGAAGTCCTTGACGTAGACGAAGCGAATAATTCGTTGACTATTCCGCGGATCCGGCGCAGTCGCCCCACCGCCGAATCGGCACGCACCGCCGGTAGTGAACTTGCCCGAATTCATGCCCAGGGAGCCGACGCATTTGGTGCTCCACCGGCCGGGTGGGGTGGCCCCACCTTCATTGGGCGTATTCAGCAGGAATGTACTCCGACTGATCGTTGGGCGCGGTTCTACACCCGCCAGCGCGTCCTGCCCTTCGCTGAGGCGGCGCACGCCGGTGGCACGCTTGCCGACGAAGGCCTCGATACCGTTCGTCGTGCGTGCGAGGCGATTGAACGCACTGATGAGGACTCTACGGTTGCCCGCATTCATGGCGATCTCTGGAACGGAAACGTGATGTTCTCAGCAGACGGGCCGTGGTTTATTGATCCCGCAGCCCACGGAGGCCACGCGCTGACCGATATTGCGATGCTCGCTCTTTTCGGGGCGCCGTTTTTCGACGACATCGTAGCCGGGTACCAGTCTGTAGCCCCGCTTGATAGTCATTGGCGCGAGCAGTTGCCCATGCATCAGTTGCACCCGCTGGCGGTACACACCCAAACGCACGGCAGGGCCTACGCCTTGGACCTTATTCAGGCTGCCGAGGCGACGCTGGACCTGTTGGGCGCCTAACCCTTCTTTGAGGGGATGCTACTTCCACCAGGTGTCGTGCGGCCCTGGTGGCAGGTGGCGTTTGTGTTGTCCTGTAGCCCATAGCTGTTCGATGCGCTCGCGGTCTTGCTCGCTGACTGGTTTGCCTTCGAGGTAAGTATCAATCGCTGAATACGTAATTCCCAGTGCTTCCTCGTCGGAAAGTGCTGGCCTGTCGTCTTCGAGGTCGGCGGTGGGGACCTTTTGGTAGAGCTGCGGTGGGCAGCCCAGGTGTTTCAGCAGCTGCGCTCCTTGGCGCTTGTTTAGTCCTGCCAGGGGGACTAGGTCTGCAGCACCGTCTCCGTGTTTTGTGAAGAAACCTGTCAGATTTTCTGCGGCGTGATCAGTGCCGATTACCAGTGCTCCGACTTCGCCGGCAATTGCGTATTGTGCGATCATGCGTTGACGGGCCTTCACATTGCCGTTGTTAAAATCGGCTAGTGCGTCGATTCCTAGGGCGTGGGATACCGCCTTGTTCATCGCGGCGGTGGCGGGTGCGATGTTCACTACAAGGCGCCGGTCCGGCTGGATAAACTCCAGGGCAGCTTGCGCGTCGTCTTCGTCGGATTGCACTCCATGCGGGAGGCGTACCGCCCAGAAGGTTGCGTCGTGTCCGTCTGCTCGTCGCTTTTCGACGGCTAGTTGGGCGAGCCGTCCAGCCAGGGTGGAATCTTGCCCACCAGAGATGCCGAGGACGTATCCTTTTGCGCCGGTTACCGCAAGATAATCCAGCAGAAAAGTGATACGTTTATCAATCTCTTCTGCTGGATCGATCAAGGGGCGGGTGACCAGCGTCTCGATGATGGTTTTCTGTGTTTCATCGACTGGGTGAGACATGACAACCATCGTAGTTAAAGGCAAAGATGTTCGTATGAAGACTCCCAGTTCCACCCCCGATACCCGTGGGGTAACAACCACGCCGGAGCAACGTCGTTACGTGCGCACTGTCGCTAGTATCGCCGCGTTCGCTGGCCTCCTTTTCGGCTATGACACCGGTGTTATGAGCGGTGCCCTGCTATTCGTCAGCCCCGAATTCGGGATGTCCGCCACTGAAGAAGGATTGGTGACCTCCATGCTGCTGGTGGGAGCCGCTGTTGGCGCCTTAACAGGCTCAGCAACCGCGGACAAAATCGGGCGGCGCGCAACATTGATGGTGGGAGGCATCATTTTCATTGTCGGCTCAGTGTGGTGCGCCCTGTCGGGATCAGTGCTGATGTTGTCGTCGGCACGCACGCTTTTGGGTATTGCAGTGGGTGCTGTCAGCATCGTCGCGCCGATGTATATTTCCGAGATGGTGCCAGCAACGGTGCGCGGGAAGATGGTGTCGCTGAACACTCTCATGATCGTGGTAGGGCAGCTGGCGGCCTACCTCGTCAACTCTTTGCTTGCGCCCACCGAGAATTGGCAACTGATGCTGGGGCTTGCAGCCGTGCCTGGCCTCATCCTGACAATTGGTATGTATTTTCTGAGTGACACTCCAGTGTGGCTGGCCCGTCAAGGACGTGTCGACGAAGCACGCGCTACCGCAACGCGCGCCGGGATGGATTTGGCGGAGCTGACCGAGATCACCGAGCAAGACGCAGCGCAACGCGAAGCACAACAAGGGCAGTGGAGTCGGTTGAAGGAGCACCGCTGGCTCAAGATCACCGTCTTAGTTGCGGCGCTTCTGGGAATCACCCAGCAAATCACCGGTGTCAACGCGATTGTGTATTTTGCGCCCACCATGATGAACCAGGTGGGCCTATCCACTCAGAACTCGGTGTATACCTCAATTGTCATTGGGCTGGTCTCTGTGGTGGCCTGCTGGGTTGGGCTGCAGGTGATCGACCGGATCGGGCGAAAACGGTTGCTGACTATCGGCCTGGTCGGTAATGTGATCGCCCTCGCGATTCTTGCACCTGTCTATGGTGCAGCCCACGGTAATACCGCACTGGCCATGGTTTCATTGGCGCTCATGGCAATATTTATCGCCTCTCAGCAGGCGGCGGTTTCGCCGACTACCTGGCTGTTGATCTCGGAGCTGGTTCCCACGCAAATCCGCGGGCTAGGCATGGGGCTGGCTGGGCTGGCGTTGTGGACGGCGAACTGGGCCGTAGCACAATTTTTCCTGCCCCTCGTCGAAGCGTTGGGCGCGACCAGCACATTTGTGATGTTCGCTGTGCTGGGCCTGGTTGCTCTTGGGTTCGTCCGTGCGATGGTGCCGGAGACGATGGGACGCAGCTTGGAGGATGTCAGCCGTGAACTGGAATACAAGTACTCCAAGTAGCAATGGCCCTTGCGGGAGGTTTGGTTCCTGGCTAGTGGTCGGGTAATATGAATCCCCGTGTCAATACCGGCTGCTTTAAAGCTGGTCGTTGCCGGTAGCCTCTCCTTTTTGGGGGACGGTCGCCGATGATCTATTCACTTCTCGAAAGAAAGGAGCGTCCGATGAAGGTCCGCAATTCGCTTCGGTCGCTGAAGAACAAGCCGGGCGCTCAGGTTGTGCGCCGTCGTGGCAAGGTTTACGTGATCAACAAGAAGGACCCGCGCTTCAAGGCCCGTCAAGGCTAGACTGCGCAGGAACCTATCACGGCTGCCCTAGGCACGCTCTCAAGGAGAGCACCTAGGGCAGTCGTATTTTTTGGCGCGCTATGGGCAAGTTTCTGCGTCAACCACCCGAAAAGGGGGAGTATGACAGGTCCACGAAAGCTTATACTGCGCTTAATGGAAGCTAAAGGCGCAGCTCTAATGCCATCATTGTTATTTCGCGTTAGGCGCAGCCGCGGATACTTTGAACTACATGTAGGTGATTCCTCGGTGTCATCCTGGGAATTTCAAGGGTGTAACTACTATATGTAGTGTTGTTTGCGTTGAACTGGCACAAAGTATAGGGTTTTGTGGTGTCGCCCCGAACGGGGCAAAAGTTCCAGAAGGGCTCGAAAAAGCCCTTATAGTTCGTCGTATCGCATCGCACGTCAGTAACGTCGGTAACGTCAGTAACGTCAGTGCGGGCGCAGAGAGTTGAAGAAGGGCATTCCATGACCATCACCGTGTACACCAAGCCAGCCTGCATGCAGTGCAACTTCACTACCAAAGCCCTCGACAAGGCCGGGCTGGACTACACCCTCGTCGATATCAGCATGGACGATGAAGCACGTGATTATGTTCTCGCTCTCGGACATCTCCAGGCGCCAGTCGTCGAGGTCAATGGCGAGCACTGGTCCGGTTTCCGCCCAGATCGCATCCGCGGTTTGGCTGAGAAGGCCGCGTAGCCACCCATCTCTCTCTCATACACTGCCACCGACTACCCCCCCTTAAAGTTTCGGTGGCTTTTGTTTATGGCATCACTTCAAGAAGGGACGTGAGTCGCTCGTGCTCGTCGTGTATTTCTCCTCCGTTACGGAGAACACCCGCCGGTTCGTCGACAAGCTCGGACTACCTAGCAAAAGGATTCCCCTATACCGCAAGGATGAGCCGTTGGTCGTTGATGAGCCCTATGTGCTGATCTGCCCAACCTACGGTGGGGGAGTGTCGTTGAGCCAGCAAAACACGCGGCCAGTTCCGAAACAGGTGATCCGCTTCCTGAACAACGAGCACAACCGCAGCCTGATTCGCGGTGTCATAGCGGCGGGCAACTCGAACTTCGGGCCGGATTACTGCATCTCCGGGGACGTGATCTCGCACAAGTGCCAGGTTCCGTACCTGTATCGCTTTGAGCTGATGGGCATGCCTGAGGATGTCGTACGGGTTCGTGACGAGTTGATCAACAACGCTGAACGCCTCGGGCTCAACCCCATCGATTCAGCCACCGTGGACGCGATTCGTGCCGAGCAAGAAGAAAAGACCAAGCAAAACGCCGAAATTCTGGCTCGGCTCCGTGCCCGGTATGACCATCGGGTCCGCTCCTAAACGCCCCCTCGTGACCGCCGCTAATCCGCCGGACTTCAAATGAACTTCGATTGAACTACCACTGAAATACAACTGAATGATGGACTAATTACCCAATCACTTCTGAAAGGTTTAACTAACCGTGACTTCACTAACGTCTACCCAGACACATGGCAAGAATGTTGCTGCACCCGCTGACCCGAAAGAACAGTTGGATTACCATACTCTGAATGCTCTGCTGAACATTTACGGAGACGACGGACAAATCCAGTTCGATAAAGACCGCGAGGCTGCTAACCAGTTCTTCCTGCAGCACGTCAACCAGAACACCGTCTACTTCCATGATTTGGAAGAGAAGATGAAGTACTTGATTGATAACAAGTACTATGAACCAGAAGTGATCGAGCAGTACGACTGGGAATTTGTAAAGTCGACCTTCAAGCGCGCCTACGCGTTCAAGTTCCGCTTCAAAACCTTCCTGGGCGCGTATAAGTACTACACCTCGTACACGTTGAAGACCTTCGACGGTAAGCGCTACCTCGAGCGTTTC
Source organism: Corynebacterium cystitidis (assembly GCF_900187295.1). Classification (NCBI taxonomy): domain Bacteria; kingdom Bacillati; phylum Actinomycetota; class Actinomycetes; order Mycobacteriales; family Corynebacteriaceae; genus Corynebacterium; species Corynebacterium cystitidis. Next base: position 316,735 of record NZ_LT906473.1, read on the forward strand.
GAAGACCGTGTGTCCATGACCGCTTTGTTCCTAGCGCGCGGCAATGAGGAGTTGGCAAGCGCGCTTGTCGACGAGATCATGACCGGACGCTTCCAACCAGCAACTCCAACCTTCCTTAACGCTGGTAAAGCACAACGCGGGGAGCTCGTCTCCTGCTTCCTGCTGCGCATCGAAGACAATATGGAGTCCATTGGACGTGCCATCAACTCGTCGCTGCAGCTCTCCAAGCGTGGCGGTGGCGTGGCACTGCTGTTGACCAACATCCGCGAATCTGGTGCGCCGATTAAGCACATCGAGAACCAGTCGTCGGGTGTGATTCCCGTGATGAAGTTGTTGGAAGACTCCTTCTCTTATGCTAACCAGCTGGGTGCCCGCCAGGGAGCCGGCGCGGTGTACCTCAATGCGCACCACCCTGACATCTTGAGCTTTTTAGATACCAAGCGCGAGAACGCGGACGAGAAGATCCGCATTAAGACTCTCTCGTTGGGCGTAGTTATTCCGGACATTACTTTCGAGCTGGCGAAGCGTAATGATGCCATGTACTTGTTCTCCCCCTATGACGTGGAGCGTGTCTACGGCGTGCCGTTCGCCGACATCTCGGTTACTGAAAAGTACGAAGAGATGGTGGAGGATCCGCGCATTAAGAAGACGAAGATCAACGCGCGACAGTTCTTCCAAACTATCGCAGAGATCCAGTTCGAATCCGGCTACCCGTACATCATGTATGAAGACACCGCGAACAAGGCGAACCCGGTGAAAACTGGCCGCATTAACATGTCCAACCTGTGCTCGGAAATTCTGCAGGTCAACACACCGTCGGTGCTCAATGCTGACTTAACCTACGAAACCATCGGCGAGGACATCTCGTGCAATCTGGGTTCGCTCAATATTGCGATGACCATGGACTCCACCGACTTCTCCCGCACCATCGAAACTGCAATTCGCGGTTTAACCTCTGTGGCAGACCAGACCTCCATTGATTCGGTCCCGTCGATCCGTGAGGGCAATGACGCCTCACACGCGATCGGCTTGGGCCAGATGAACCTGCACGGCTACTTGGGCCGGGAGCACATCCACTACGGCTCCGAAGAAGGTTTGGACTTCACCAACGCGTACTTCGCCACCGTGATGTACGAGTGCATCAAGGCGTCCCACAAGATTGCTGTGGAGACGGGGGAGACGTTCAAGGACTTCGACAAATCTGAGTACGCGTCAGGCGAGTTCTTCGACCGGTACAACCCAGAGGACTTCCAGCCGAAAACTGCCAAGGTCAAGGCGCTGTTTGAGAACTCCACTGCGCAGGTACCCACCGAGCAGGATTGGGCCGAGCTAAAGGCTGCCGTGATGAAAGACGGTATCTATAACCGCTACCTCCAGGCCGTCCCGCCAACCGGTTCCATTTCCTATATCAATAACTCGACCTCGTCGATCCACCCGATTGCCTCCAAGATTGAGATCCGTAAGGAAGGCAAGATCGGCCGCGTCTACTACCCAGCACCACACCTGGATAATGAGAACGGCGAGTACTTCGAGGATGCCTACGAGATCGGCTACGAGAAGGTGATTGACACCTATGCGGTGGCCACCAAGTACGTTGACCAGGGCCTTTCGCTGACACTGTTTTTCAAGGACACCGTGACCACCCGCGATATCAACCGTGCCCAGATTTACGCATGGACCAAGGGCATTAAGTCTTTGTACTATATCCGCTTGCGCCAGATGGCTCTGGCAGGCACCGAAATCGAAGGCTGCGTGTCCTGCATGCTGTAAGCAGCACGCTTTACGACGACACACCCCTCGATTCCAAAACAACTGGAATCGAGGGGTTAATCGTCGAAAAGCTAAATTAGGCGTAGAGCGCGCGGCGAACCTCGGAGAGAATCTCGCGGGAGGCGGCTTCCGCGGCTTCTGCGTCGCCGGAGGCGATAGCGTTTGCCAAATCCTCGTGTAGATCCATGGCTTCTTCTACTGGGCTATCGGGCTGGAGGCCGTGGCGGGTGCGCCCCTCAAGGGCGTGGAGAAGCGACATCGCCAAGGCACTAATCATCTCATTGCCGCTGGCCTGGAAGATCAGAGTATGAAATTCCTTGTCTGCTGCGAGGAATTCTTCGGAAGCGCCCCGGTCCCGAGAGCCCAGCTCGCGTAACTCTTCGGCGAGGACGATCAGCCGGTCTGCCTGTTGCCTTGTGGCATGCTTCGCTGCGTTGAATGCAGCAATGGGTTCTAGGGCAATGCGCAGTTCCGTTAAGGATTTAAGCTGGTCGGCGCGCTGCTCGTCGGAAGCCAACCGCCAGCTGATCACGGAGGCGTCGAAAACAGCCCACGATGATTGAGGAAGTACCGTAATACCCACGCGACGTGACGAGGACACTAGCCCGAGTTGCTCCAACGCGCGCATTGCTTCGCGGGCGACGGTACGAGAAATGCCGAAGCGGGCAGAGATGTCCTGCAGGGTAAAAGTTCGTCCCTCTGGAATGGAACCGGCGACGATTTCGCCACCGAGCTGGTCAAGGACCGATGTCAGTAAAGGGGTCGCAGGCGACTCGGGGGTTGGCATCGCGTAACCATCCTTGAATATTGTAGTACCGGTGAATTTTATAGTTATTACCTTACGCGTGCGGGGCGTGGAAAAGACAATGAATCCGAAATTAGGGGGTAGTCCATGATCGTACAAACAAACACGGTCAGAAGCGTAAATTTCTGCATCCGGGGTGCTATGCGTCTGGCACAATCGGGCAAGTAATCTTATTTTTTAGCTGGGGTAGGGTAGTGCCTAAAGTAGTGGCATAGAAGTGGGCAGCACTATCTCCAAGCCTGCCCCAAATTTGTCCCGAATTTGTCATAAATTTGTCTCGACGAAGAAAGAGTGTGGAAGTTTCTAATGGCTGACCAGCATGAATACGACGCGTACCTTGAAGCTCACGCTGAACCAATCAAGGCGATCAATTGGAACGAAATTCCAGACGAGAAAGACCTTGAAGTATGGGATCGCCTAACCGGAAACTTTTGGCTCCCGGAAAAGATTCCGGTGTCAAATGATATTCCGTCGTGGAAGACGCTTAACGACGCAGAGCAGCTCGCCACCATGCGAGTATTTGCCAACCTCACTCTTCTAGACACAATCCAGGGCACTATTGGTGCGGTCTCACTGATTCCAGATGCTCGCACCATGCATGAGGAGGCGGTGTACACAAACATTTCCTTCATGGAGTCGGTCCATGCCAAGAGCTACTCAAATATTTACATGACGCTGGCTACCACGCCACAGATTAACGACGCCTTCCGTTGGACCGAAGAAAATGAAGAAGTCCAGCGCAAGGCGAAAATTGTCCAATCGTACTACGAAGGCGACGATCCACTGAAGAAGAAGGTTGCCTCCGTCATGCTGGAGTCCTTCCTTTTCTACTCCGGTTTCTACCTGCCCCTGAACTGGTCTGTTCACTCCAAGTTAACTAACACTGCAGATATCATTCGCTTAATTATTCGCGATGAAGCGGTGCATGGTTACTATATCGGCTACAAGTACCAACTTGGGGTGGCAGAAGAGACTCAACAGCGTCGGGACGAGTTGAAGGAATACTCCTTTGATTTAATGTATGACCTCTACGAAAACGAGACCCAGTACACCGAGGATATTTATGATCCCATCGGCTGGACCGAGGATGTCAAGCGATTCTTGCGCTACAACGCAAACAAGGCCCTAAACAACCTCGGCTACGAAGGGCTTTTCCCATCTGATGAAACCAAGGTGTCGCCGGCCATCCTGGCGTCGCTTTCCCCGAATGCTGACGAGAACCACGACTTTTTCTCTGGGTCAGGTTCGTCCTATGTCATCGGCAAGGCCGAGGATACCACAGACGACGACTGGGATTTCTAAAAGCTACCTTGGGCCGCCTAGGGCCGTGAACCTCCGTCAAGCGCCTCCCGCCTCCTTGTTGAGGTTGCGAGGAGCTTGTGCACTTCATGCAGGATATATTCAGATTGGCGGTAGTATATGTCCGTGTGTCCCGAGGCTCAACCCTTAGTTTGAACTCCATTAGGGGGCAATGATCGCAAGCGCTTCCCCGTTAAAACGCGCCCATAGGTACCACCAAACTTCGAATCCCCTGCTTATTGGTCGGGATTCATCTCAAAATATTAATCGGATAAAGATTATTTCGGCAGTACGGCCGTAACGCTATAGACTCTTAAGCGTTGCTAGCCCAAGGTGGTTAGAAATTTGTTGTCTCTCTGTGTGCTTGCCTGCAGCATGCGCGTAGGGAGGTATTATAGGGCGTCACGGCCACTTCGGACGTGGACGTCAGTAGTCAGGAGGATCGTATGACCGCAGTTGCGCCTCGGCTAGACGACTATGTCCAGCCACAACGCCCGGAACCTTTCGGTAATGAACGCAAGGGTTCCCAGCTTTATAAAGTTCTTACCACGACGGACCACAAGGCACTTGGTGCCTGGTACCTCGTGATGTCCTTCGTCTGGTTCTTCGTTGGTGGTCTCATGGCACTGCTGATCCGTTCGGAGCTATTCTCCCCGGGTCTTCAGTTCCTCTCCAACGAGCAGTTCAACCAGCTGTTCACTATGCACGGCACGATTATGCTGCTTGCATTCGGTACCCCAGTTGTCTGGGGTTTTGCTAACTTCGTCCTGCCGCTGCAAATCGGTGCACCGGATGTGTCTTTCCCTCGCCTCAACGCGTTCGGCTTCTGGATTACCCAGATCGGCGTTGTCGCGATGCTGGCGGGCTTCATAACGCCAGGCGGAGCTGCAGACTTCGGTTGGACCATGTACGTGCCGCTGTCTGACCAGGTTCACACCCCAGGCGTGGGTGCTGACCTGTGGATCATTGGTGTTGGTGCTACCGGTATCGGTACTGTCGCCTCCGCGATCAACATGATCACCACCGTACTGACGATGCGTGCGCCGGGCATGACTATGTTCCGCCTACCAGTGTTCACCTGGACCATCTTTGCGGCATCCATCATCGCTTTGATGATCTTCCCTTTGCTGCTCGCAGCGGCTTTGGGAGTTCTCTACGACCGCAAGCTCGGTGCCCACATCTTCGACACCGCTAATGGTGGCGCTATCCTGTGGCAGCACCTGTTCTGGTTCTTCGGCCACCCTGAGGTGTACGTTCTCGCCCTGCCGTTCTTCGGTATCATCTCCGAGGTCATCCCAGTGTTCTCTCGGAAGCCGATCTTCGGCTACATTGGCCTAGTCTTCGCAACCCTAGCGATTGCGGGACTGTCCATGTCCGTGTGGGCACACCACATGTACGCCACCGGCGCGGTTCTGCTGCCCTTCTTCTCCTTCATGACCTTCCTGATCGCGGTTCCAACCGGAGTGAAGTTCTTCAACTGGGTGGGCACCATGTGGAATGGTCACATCACCTGGCAGTCTCCGATGATCTGGTCCATGGGCTTCATGGCAACCTTCCTCTTCGGTGGTCTGACCGGCATTATGCTGGCCTCCCCACCGCTCGACTTCCACCTGCAAGATTCCTACTTCGTCGTTGCGCACTTCCACTACACCCTGTTCGGCACCGTAGTATTTGCTTCCTTTGCTGGAGTGTACTTCTGGTTCCCGAAGATCACCGGACGCATGGCAGACGAAGGCCTAGCAAAGTGGCACTTCTGGTTAACCTTCATCGGTTTCCACACCACCTTCCTGATCCAGCACTGGCTAGGAAACATGGGTATGCCACGCCGCTACGCCGACTACCTGGACTCTGACGGCTTCACCCTGTTCAACCAGATCTCCACGATTGGTTCCTTCATCCTGGGTGCGTCGGTCATCCCACTGATCTGGAACATCTTCAAGTCCTGGCGCTACGGCGAGATTGTTACCGTCGACGATCCATGGGGCTACGGCAACTCCCTAGAGTGGGCCACCTCCTGCCCACCACCACGCCACAACTTCACCTCCCTGCCACGTATCCGCTCCGAGCGCCCAGCGTTCGAGCTGCACTACCCGCATATGGTGGAGCGCATGCGCAAGGAAGCCCACGTCGGCTCACACTAAGAGCCACGGCTTTACCCCAAGCATCTGATCCGACACTGACTACGGTTCACAACCCCCGGCTCAACTCCAATCGTTGAGAGTCGGGGGTTTTGGGGATTATTGGGGGATCACACCGCCTCGGATCGCCCAGATGCCAACAACTGATGTGAACTACTGATCCATTCCACTTCGAAGAAAGAACAATCACAGTGACTAACCCAGCAACAACCGATGTTGTTGATCTCCTGCCCGGTCTCACACACGCGGTGATCACCATTACCGGCCCCGATCGCCCCGGTGTCTCGGCCTCCGCCTTTAGAGTCCTTTCCTCCCACGACGTGCAACTGCTCGACGTCGAGCAAGCCAACTTTCGGGGTAACCTCTTCCTCGCGGCTTTCGTCGGGATTCGCGCCGACGGGCTCGAGACACTGGAGCAGGGACTCAACGAAACTTTAAGCCAGTACAACCAACGCGTCAGCATTGAGGTCGGCGAGCATGTCGCCTCCTCTGGCCAACCCAGGTCCACACACGTTGTTGTCATGCTCGGTAACCCCGTGAACGCGGCAGATGTTTCTGCCGTCGGGCGCACACTGGCAAACTTCGACGCAAACATCGACCGCATCCGCGGAATCTCAGACTACCCAGTGACAGGCCTCGAACTGTTCTGCACGATACCCAACTACACTCCCGGTGACGGCAAGGCGATCCGCGAAGCGCTCGCAGAACTCACCCCTCGCCTCGGAGTGGACCTCGCCATTGAAGGTGCAGGGCTGACACGCCGCGCGAAGCGACTCGTGTGCTTCGACTGCGATTCCACCCTGATCACCGGCGAAGTCATTGAAATGCTGGCTGCTCATGCAGGAAAAGAAACAGAGGTGGCCGCGGTTACCGAACGGGCGATGCGGGGCGAACTCGATTTCGAAGAGTCCTTGCGTGAGCGTGTTAAGACCCTGGCAGGCCTTGATGCTTCTGTCATCGACGAGGTAGCCCGCGATATTGAGCTCACCCCAGGTGCTCGCACCACGATCCGCACGTTGAAAAAGATGGGGTACCGAACTGCCGTGGTCTCCGGCGGTTTCGTGCAGGTACTCGAGGACCTAGCGGAGGACCTGCAGCTGGACTACGTGCGTGCCAACACCCTAGAGATTGTCGATGGCAAGCTCACCGGCAACGTGGTGGGCAAGATTGTTGACCGTGCAGCCAAAGCAGAATTCCTCAAGGAATTCGCGCAGGACTCCGGCTTGACGATGCAGCAGACTGTTGCGGTAGGCGACGGCGCCAACGATATCGACATGCTCTCCGCTGCCGGCCTCGGTGTGGCATTCAACGCCAAGCCAGCGTTGAAGCAGATCGCGGACACATCCGTCAACACACCGTTCCTGGATTCAGTGCTCTACATTTTGGGCGTTCCGCGCAGCGAAATCGACGATTCAGACTTCAAAGACGGCACGTACCGGAAAGTACCTCTCCACTAATGCACGACGACAGCCCCAGCGAGGAAAGCCTCATCGCAGCCGCCCACGCTGTACTGTCCCGCAGCGTGTCGTCGGACCGGCGTGACCGCCATGAGAACCCTGACGATCCGTCGACTGTGCAAGCCATGCAGATCGCGTTGCACCTGCCTAAGCAGGATCCGCCGGACCGCAACGCCGTGCTCGTTGCTGCCGCACAAGCCGTCGTTGGAGTGTGCTTGGCACCACAGGCAGGCCAGGATGGTCCATGGCGCGACGGCCTGACAAGCTGGTACAGCCATCTTATCCGCAAAGTTGCTCGACGAGGACGCAACAAGGCGTGGGACGACGTTCAGGAGTTTCCCGGCGTGACCGCTAGCGTTCGCGGCGCGCAGGTGCGTGCGTTCGTTCCCAGCGCGGTGTCGGAAGTGCCGGCGCCCATTAAGAAGTTACAGATTCACGGCACCGACTTACCCGCGAGCAAGACAACCGCGCTGGAGCCACGCGTGCCGACGATCGCAGTTGACGCGGCGTTGAACATGACAGTGGGCAAAGCCGCAGCCCAAGTCGGCCACGCCTCAATGTTGTGGGCCGCGCAATTGTCTACGAGCCAGGCGGTGTCTTGGGCCCTGACCGGTTTTCCACTCAATGTTGTGGAGTGTTCAGGAGAAGCTTTCGTTCAGGCGGCGAGAACACCGGGGGCACTGTGCGTGCGCGATGCGGGTTTTACCGAAATCGCTGCTGATTCTGTCACGGCGGCAATTTTTAGGAGAATTATTTAGGGGTAGGAGCTGGAGCGACCAAGCGTCGTAAAGCACCGCGGACAACATCAGGGTCGGTCGTAGTCCAGAAATCCGGCAGACTCTTGCGCAGGAAAGCACTATAGCGCTTCGTCGTGAAGCGATTATCCAGTACAGCGACGACGCCACGATCAGTCACCCGACGCAACAAGCGCCCCGCTCCCTGCGCCATAAGCAGCGCAGCGTGAGTAGCCGAGACTTCCATGAAACCGGAACGCCCGGCGGCATCGGCGGCCTTGGATCGGGCCTGCAACAGGGGATCATCGGGGCGAGGAAACGGGATCCGGTCGATGATCACCAGCGACAGGGACTTACCTGGCACATCGACGCCCTGCCATAACGTAAGCGTGCCAAACAGGCACGCGTTTTCGTTCTTGGCGAACTTATCGACGAGCAACCCAATCGAATCCTCACCTTGAACAAAAATCTCAAACGGTAGGCGGGTACGCATCGCCTCCGCTGCCTGCTGGGCCGCGCGTTTCGACGAGAACAGCCCCAGCGTGCGGCCCCCAGCAGCGGTAATCAGCCCCGCAATTTCGCCGAGGGTTTCTTCTGAGAGCCCCTCACGACCCGGTGTGGGCAAGTGCGCGGCATTGTAGAGGATGCCGGACTTCCGGGGATCAAACGGCGTACCCGCATCAAGGCTGTCCCAGGTTCCTTGTGGCAACCCCCAGCTAGCTGCCATCGCCTCAAAGTTGCCACCAATGGTCAACGTCGCGGAGGTAAGAACCACAGTCTGCTCGCCGAACAGGCGATCATGCAGCAAGCCCGCCACCGATAACGGGGCCACCGCCACCGTATCGCCATAACGTTCGGAGCGCTCGAGCCACACCACGTCATCATATTCGGCAGGATTCTCCTCATCGAAGACGGCCAGGATGCGCACCACTGCATCATGCTGATCCTGCAAGTGATTCTTTAAATTCTCGCGCTCGGCAAAACGCTCAGGGTCATTTAGCATTTCGCCTTCAGGAGTGCGCGCAATCTCCTCACGGGTGCGCCACAGCCCGTCGCGCACGGCGACGAAAGAGCTACGGGCGGAATCGGAAATATTCTCCCACCGGCCCGGCTGCTCCAGATCGACCACGGAAGTGAAGTCGTCGATCACATTCTCAAGGTCCTGCTTCTGCTTTGTCGCATCGAGCTTGCCCGCGCGTTTCGCCGACATCGATAGCGCACGCGCAGAGATCTCGGAGGTAGCCACCGACGTGATGCGCCCATCGAGCTCATGCGCCTCATCGATGACCACCACATCATGCTCCGGAAGAATATTGACATCTGCTAGCGCATCGATGGCAAGCAGAGCGTGGTTGGTCACGACAACATCAACGTCACGGGTTTTCGCCTTCGCACGTTCCGCGAAGCACTCCTCGCCATGCGGGCAGCGGGCTGCCCCCAAACACTCGGCAGCCGTGACTGAAACCTGGCGCCAAGCTAAGTCAGGCACGCCGGGGTCGAGGTCATCGCGGTCGCCGGTTTCAGTGTCCTGGGCCCACTCATGGACACGGGCGACATGCTGGCCCATCCAGCTGGTCGCATCATCGTCGAATAGCGCATCCGGTTCCTTGTCTTCAACGGATAGTTTGTGCAGGCACACGTAGTTGGAGCGGCCCTTTTGGATAGCAAACGTGGGGCGGCGTTCCATGACTGGTTCGAGGGCGTCGGCAAGCCGTGGAAGGTCGCGTTCCACGAGCTGGCGCTGCAACGCCAACGTTGCGGTGGACACGACAACGGTGGAATCTTCGGCTTGGGCGTGGCGAATTGCAGGAACCAAGTACGCCAAAGATTTTCCCGTCCCAGTTCCGGCCTGCACAGCAAGGTGCCGTTCCTGCTCGAGCGCATTGGTGACAGCCTCGGCCATCGCTACCTGGCCGTCCCGCTTTGCGCCGCCGAGGGCGTCTACTGCAGTAGCAAGCAGGTCGGTGGTGGTCTGGGTCAACGGCTGGTCACTCACACTGGAGAGTGTAGCGCCTGGGCAGATTGAGGTGTCTGCCGTGTCTACCGATCGTGTTGTGCTGGTACACCAAGTGATTGAATCGGCCTGAGTTGAGGCCCACTTCTTCGATGTCCGGACGCTGTATCTGGCTTTAGCTCTCGGATCTCGGTTTTAAAAACCATTGTCATCAATAGCATACGCATCCGGTCGAAGTCGAGTATCACCGGGGAGTTGACGATTCACTTCATAACCTTGGTTGTGCATGAAACCTGAATAGAAGTCATGAGCTCGTCGGCCGTTAGCTGCTACACCGTTTTCACCTCGGAACGTGTCGTCGACATTTCTGCCAGGAAAATCGGGATGTTGTGCTTTCGGATCAAGGTGTTTGCCCACACCATGAGCCTTCAGCCCTAAAACATCGACCCAGCATCAGGATGGTAGTAGCGGTATAGGTTATACGCCCATCCGGATTCATCGTCGTAGTATTGCCCCGCAAACAGCAGTGGTGAGGACTGTTCACCACGCCAGGTACGTGTGCCGTACAGTGTCTGGCTTGCGTGTCCGACAATCTCACTGGTGGCTGGGTCATGGTCCAGACGTACCCAGCCCCACGGGCGGTTAGTCTTCGGAGGCCTCCGGGAAGCCGGTAAACCGCGTGTTGATCGCCGGCTCGTCGCGCGATAGAGCCAGACCTTCCCACGGCAGCGTGCGGATTTGCTCCGCCAAATGGTTGCGAGATTCCTCCAAGGTTGGGGGCGTGCCGACGAGCTCCCCACCACGCAGCATGGGAACAACCAGCTGGCGGGTATCCAGCCCGGGAAGCTCAGGCGTTGGTCCTTCGAAAGGAGACACAACTTCTTCCACTGCGACCCCTGTGCTGCGGTAGGCGCGCAGGGCAGTTTTTGCGCCTCCGGTCATGGCCTTGCCCCGGGAGCGCTTTGCGACGGGGTGGCCGTCTACTTCCACGAGCTTGTACACCATGGCTGCGGTCGGTGCGCCGGAGCCGGTGACCACGGAGGTACCCACACCGTACACGTCGACTGGGTCGCCGCGTAGGCCGGCGATGGCAAATTCGTCAAGGTCGGAGGAGACCACGATTTTGGTGTTGTATGCGCCGAGCTCGTCGAGTTGGCGGCGCACGCGGCGGGTCACAGCCCCTAAGTCGCCGGAATCAATGCGTACGCCACCGAGCTCGGTGCCGGCCACCTCGATCGCGTTGGCGACACCCTGGGTGATGTCGTACGTATCGACGAGCAGCGTGGTGCCCACACCCAGGGAGTTAATCTGCGACTGGAAAGCCGCCTTCTCGTTGGGAGTGCCGTCTTCATTGACGTGGAGCAGGGTCCACGCGTGCGCTGAGGTGCCGGAGGCGGGGACACCATAGCGGTAGGAGGCTTCCATGTTGGACGTTGCTTCAAACCCGGCAAGGTAGGCCGCGCGGGCTGCGGTGACCGCAGAGTATTCGTGGGTGCGGCGTGACCCCATCTCGATGATGGGGCGGCCGTCAGCTGCGGTGACCATACGTGACGCGGCTGATGCGACGGCGGAGTCCGCGTTCATGATCGATAAAATCACGGTTTCGAGCACCACACACTCAGCAAACGTTCCGCGCACCGACAAAATTGGGGAGTACGGGAAGTAGAGATCACCTTCTAAGTAGCCGTCAATGTCGCCGGAGAATTTGTAGTCGCGCAGGAAATCCTTGGCTTGGTCGTCGAGGAAATCCAGTGTTTCTAGCTGGGCGTCGGTGAAGTGGAAGTCGCGGATGGCACGCAAGACCCGCGAGGTGCCTGCGACCACGCCGTAGCGGCGCTCGTTTTGCAGTTTGCGGGAGAACACCTCGAACGTGCACTGGCGGTCGGCGGTGCCGTCGCGCAGCGCTGCCTGCAGCATTGTTAGCTCATACTTGTCGGTGAGAAACGATGTCGAGCGATCTTGACCATGGGAAGAATTATCAGTCACGCAGTTAAGACTATCTCACCCGCTACGCACGGGCCCATCAGTCGCGAGAAAACGCGATGACAAACCACACGTGTCCGCGGCTCTGTGCTATACCAACGCCAAGGCGGAGGTGCTCCGGGCTCACCATTAAGTCGGAGTTCGGCTGATCATCCAAAATTAACTGCATCACGTTGTGGCCAGTGGCCTGCCCTTGGGGGATGCTGCCCTGAATCATTGCCCTATCACCGTCAAGAGGTGCATACTTTCCGGTTGCAGCGTTGCCTTCCGCGTGACGCTGGGCAGCGTTTTGCAATGGGAAATCCACTACGAGCGGGCCGACGTCTGGGTGATCTTCCTGCACGCGGATGTGGTTGACGGCATAAAAGATATCGCCGCGAATCATTTCAAGGTCAACCGAGTCTTCGAAGGTGGGTCCGACGTAGGTGTCTGCGCGGGATGAGCCAGCGTCATCGCCGGGGGCTCTTTCCATGGCTGCGGCGATGTTGGCTGCGAGTGCGAAAAGTACGCCGAGGACTCCGATCAGTGGGCGGAGTATCTCCTCAAATGATGCAAAGTTGCTGGATAGTCGCGGCATGGTCGATTCCTGAAGTCGATCCTTAACGGATTTCTTTGGCTTATCGTTGTAGTACTGACCATAGCTTAGTGTCCAAGTGTGCGCGCCCAGGAGGGAAAATTGGTTACCCTTGGGGTATGAATCGATCACCAAGTATGGGCTCGCCGATGGCGACCCCTGAGTTGGAGCAGGACATCCAGCTCGACGTCGCCACTGCGGAGAACCTGCCGTGGATGTGCATCGTGTGGGATGACCCCGTCAACCTGATGAGCTATGTCACCTATGTTTTTCAGACTGTGCTGGGCTACGACAAAAAACGTGCGACTGAGTTGATGATGCAGGTCCACACCGAGGGCAAGGCAGTTGTGTCAACTGGGGAGAAGGACAAGGTCGAAGGCGACGTCAAGAAATTGCATACGGCCGGGCTGTGGGCCACGATGCAGCAAGCCGGTTAGCGTCGGCGCGTGCGCCGACGGGAATAGAAAGGGACGACATGGAAGCATGGCGGAAGAAAAAGGGGCTTGTGCGAGCACCGAAGTATATGACTCGGCTGGATCCGTTGGAACGCGAGGTGCTTGGTGACCTGACTGCTACTGTCTCGGAGGCGTTGATTCAGCGCGCGCAGTCCGCTCCGAAAGATGAGTTGGCTGAGCTCGTTGATATGCCCACCGGCCACAAGGAGGCTCCGCAGGATCCGAAGCTTGCGCGCCTGCTGCCTGATTTTGAGCGTGCCGACGACCAGGAGTTTGACGGCGATAATTCCTTGCTGCGCAGCATGAACGAGACTGACATTATCAAGTCCAAGCTGGAAAACCTCCAGGTAGTCAATGCTGCCTTGGGCCCTACCGGTGGGGTAGAGGTGTCGCTGGATGAGGAGGAAGCCCATCGCTTCCTGGCCGGGCTCAATGACTTGCGCCTCTACGTTTCCGCCGATGACTCGGGCGGTGAGTCTGCTGCTCAGGACCGCCAGAACCTGGTCGAGTGGATGGGCTTTTGCCAAGAGTCGTTGTTGGAAGCATTGATGAACTAGTGGCTGGATCGCTTCTCGACGTCCCCGGCCTGGCCATCGGGCACGTCTCGTTGGGGGACACCGGGGTAACTTCGGTTGTGTCGCGCGACAAGCGTGGCATGGTTGGCGCGGTTGACGTGCGTGGTGGGGGACCGGGCACCCGCGAAACTGATCTGTTGTCTCCACACAATACCGTTGAGCGGGTGCACGCTCTTACGTTTGCTGGTGGATCTGCGTTTGGTTTGGCTGCTGCGAGTGGCGCAATGAACGCGTTAGAAGCCCACGGCTACGGTTTCCCCGTTTTCGGAGAAGGCAATCCCGGCCCCCGGGTTCCGATCGTCCCGGCAGCCGTCATTTTTGATTTGGTGGTGGGGGATGCGTCGTCACGCCCAACCTCCCAGGATGGTGAGGCCTGCGTTGAGAAGGCGTTGCGTGAGGGGGAGGATCGTGCGTCGGGAAGCGTCGGTGCCGGCTGTGGCGCGACTGCGGGGGTGTTGCGCGGGGGTTTCGGCCAGGCATCGGTGCTTATCGACGAATACACCGTGGCCGCTGGGGTTGTTGCAAACCCGGTGGGAAGTGTGATCGACCCTTCAACCGGGGCTTTCTACGGTGACCCGGAAGCGCCTCGGGTGAATCTCGCGAAGTTTAACTCTCTGAAACGTCCGGCGCCCCAGCTCAATACGACAATCGGTGTGGTGGCCACGGATGCGCCCTTGCCGGTCGCGCAGCTGCAGCGACTGGCGCTGACCGGGCACGATGGGTTGGCGCGCGCTGTCCGCCCAGCACACTCGCCGCTGGACGGGGACACACTGTTTGCGGTGTCGACTGCCAAGCACGTGGCACCACAGGCCGTGGAGCTCGTCGGAAAGCTCTGCGAAGCAGCAGCGGAGTGTGTCCAGGCCGCCATCGTTGATGCGGTGCGCAGCGCCTCCGCCGGCTATGGGGTGGCCTGCTGGAACGACATTCTAGCTTCTGGCAATTAAGATGTGTTGGGATGACTAACTTCCCGACTTCTTCCCAGTACCCTCAGTACCCTCAGTCCCCGCGCCCCGGACAGCACGGTGTCTATGGCTCTTCTTATGGTTCTCCCTTTGGCAATTACCCTGGGCCACACCCGCACCGCGCGCCACAGCAACCTGCGATCCACCATGCGAAAAGCTATGGGTGGAAAACGGGGATGCGCTACGCCATCGGTTATGTGGTTGTCATCTGGGCGGTCCACATAATTAACATGCTGTTCTTTAGTGGAAATCTGATTGCCTTCGGTATTCACCCGCTCGACCCGTCGTCGTTGCTCAACATTTTTACGTCTCCGTTGCTGCACGGCAGCTGGGAGCACTTAATTTCTAACACGGTGCCGGGTGCAATCTTCTGCTTCATCATTGGCTATTCGGGCCACCGGGTGTTTTGGGAGGTCACACTGATCGCCGCCATTGTGGCAGGGGCGGGGGTGTGGTTATTTGGTGGTATCGGAACCAACCACATCGGTGCTTCCGGTCTCGTTTATGGCTGGCTCGCGTACCTGATTATTCGAGGTATCTTCAACCGTTCTTTCCGGCAGATCCTTCTGGGGGTTGTGCTCGGCTTTACCTACTCTGGACTGATTTGGGGAGTAATACCGGGGACAGCGGGAGTGAGCTGGCAAGCACACCTCTTCGGAGCTTTAGGTGGTTTCGGTGCAGGGATCTTTATCACCTCCGATGATCCACCTGCGCTCAAGGCCCGAAAACAACGCAACCAAATCACCCGTTAAGTCAAGCGTTAAAGGTAGTTTTTGGAACAAATGGTTTAGATCTTCCCCTTCCTGGCGATTGCCTGTACAACTTAAGTAAATCGGCCGTTAAAGCCTTTTATGTGAAAATGAGTAAACTCTAATACACGCAGGTAGGGTAGCAAAATAGGGGATACTTCACAATGAAACTAAGTGAACCTGAGTTTCTTTTCTTAACTTGTCGCGTATTATAAAGCGTATGAACGACAAGATGAATCCTTCGCTAACCGAAGAAGAGAACAAGACCTGGGAAAATGTTTGGTCGTTTTACGTCGGCCTGCCCACTAAACTTGATGCACAGCTGAAGCGCGACGCTGGCATTAGCCACTTCGACTACTACGCAATGAGCAACATCGCAGAAACAGACGAGGGTTCCCTGCGCATGAGCGAGCTGGCCCAAGCATCTGACATGAGCCTGTCCCACCTTTCCCGCGTGATCACCCGCCTGGAAAAGAAAGGCTACGTCAAGCGTGTCCCTGACCCCAACGACGGCCGTTCCACCCTGGCGGAACTCACCGACGAAGGCTGGCAAGTCGTGGAGAAGGCAGCGCCTGGACACGTTTCCGAGGTGCGCCGACTGGTGTTCGACAACCTCACCGACGAAGAGAACCGCGCGATTGCTTCCGCCATGGCAAAGATCGTCGATGCCATGAACCCGGAGCAGGCAGCGTAATATCGTTTTGCGTGACTTCCGCTCCACTGACTTCGCACGCGACGCCAGCAACGCCTGTGACGCTGCCTGACCGCAACTCGCCCATCGGAATATTCGATTCGGGTGTCGGCGGGCTGACCGTCGCTCGATCAATCATGGAGCAACTCCCCGGCGAATCCATCATGTACGTCGGGGACACCGCCAACGGGCCATACGGTCCGCTGCCAATCGCAGAAGTGCGGCACCATGCCATGCGCATCGCCGACGGCCTCGTCGCTCGCGGGTGCAAAATGCTGGTGATTGCCTGCAACACCGCCACAGCCGCATTTCTTCACGACGCACGCGAACGCTACAACGTCCCAGTCGTCGAAGTGATCCGGCCCGCAGTGCGACGCGCCATGGCCACCACCCGCAACGGAAAAGTGGGAGTCATCGGCACCCAAGGAACAATCCAATCTGGTGCCTACCAGGATCTCTTCTCCCTTAATCCAGAAGTAGATGTCACTGCCAAGGCCTGCCCCGCCTTTGTCGAATTCGTCGAGCGGGGCATCACCTCAGGCCGCCAGATCTTAGGGATCGCCGAAGGCTACCTGGAGTCGCTGCAAGCCGCGGGCGTCGATACGCTCGTGCTTGGCTGCACCCACTACCCACTGCTGTCTGGAGTGATTCAGCTCGCCATTGGGGACCATGTCACTCTCGTATCATCCGCGGAAGAAACTACCAAAGACGTCATCCGCGTACTCACAGAGTCCGACATGTTCGCCGACCCTGATCACACACCCTCCAGGATCTTTGAGGCCACAGGAGAACCTGAATCATTTGCCCGCTTAGCTACCCGCTTCCTAGGGCCCGACTTGCCCACCATCAGGCATAGCGAATCTGGGTGAATCTTAAGAGAATCGGTGTTTTATGCGAAATAACTACGGATTTCATGGGACAGTAGCAATATGAAGTTGACCATACTGGGCTGTTCGGGTTCCCTGGGAGCTCCCGGAAACCCCGGTTCTTCGTACCTCGTCAGTGCCGAAAACGCGCCGGGCGTAGTGATGGATCTGGGGCCAGGGGCGTTAGCCAAACTGATGGAAGAGGAAAACCCCTCCAACGTGCACGTCGTGTTTTCCCACCTGCACGCGGACCACTGCTCCGACTTTGTGTCCCTGATGGTGTGGCGACGCTACCATCCAGAACACCCGTCTCAGGGGCGCAACCTCATGTTCGGCCCGGCACACACCCTAGACTTATTTGGGCGAATGGGTGCAGACGGGCCCGACGACTTTGACGACATTTCTGATTCCTTCGCTTTCGCCCCCTGGGTGGACCACCAGAAAGAAATTCTAGGAGACCTGACTATCACCCCGTTTCCTGCGCTGCACCCGGCGGACGGATCCCGCATTTTGCGCGTCGAGGAACCCGCGACCGGTGCCGTGCTGACGTATTCGGGGGATACCGCTTTTACGCCCGCGCTTATCGACGCCGCCCGTAACGCCGATGTGCTTCTGTGCGAAGCCGCCTGGGGCCCCAGTTCTGAAGGCCGCCCAGAAGGAATGCATTTGTCCGGTGCAGAGGCCGGCGAGATCGCTACTCAGGCGGGCGTGAAGACGTTGGTACTGACCCATATTCAACCGTGGGTGAGTAAGAAGGAGACTGCAGCAGCAGCCGCTGCCGCTTTCAAGGGCGAGATTATTGTCGCCGAGCCGGGCATGGAGCTGCACGTCTAGGCGGGTACCCTAGAGGTTATGGCTGATACTTTTGTGCGCGCCGATGGGCGCGATTGTGACCAACTTCGTTCCGTCCGCATCACTCGTGGCTTTACCGACAACCCTGCCGGCTCTGTGCTTGTGGAGTTTGGTGGCACGCGGGTTATGTGTACCGCCAGTGTGGAAGAAGGAGTGCCACGGTTTAAGAGGGATTCCGGCGAGGGGTGGCTGACCGCCGAATATGCGATGCTGCCGTCTGCTACCCATGAGCGGATGCCGCGCGAATCCATGCGTGGCAAAGTCAAGGGCCGCACCCACGAGATTTCCCGCCTCGTTGGCCGTGCTTTGCGTGCCGCGGTGGACTTGGGCCAGTTGGGTGAAAACACGATCCAGCTGGATTGTGATGTCCTCCAGGCTGATGGTGGGACCCGCACTGCCTCGATCACCGGCGCGTATGTTGCGCTGGCCGACGCGATCTCCGTGCTGAAGGAGCGCGGCGTCGTTCCTGGCGAGCCACTGCTCAAGCCAATCGCAGCGATTTCGGTGGGCATTGTTGATGGCCATGTGTGCCTTGACCTGCCGTACGAGGAAGATTCTCGGGCGGAGGTCGACCTCAATGTGGTGATGCAGGAGGGTGGAAATTTCGTGGAAATCCAGGGCACCGGCGAGCACGGCCTCTTCGGCCGCGAGGAGCTTAATTCCATGCTCGATGTGGCCCAGGCTGGTTGCGATGAGCTGATCGCCGCACAGAAGGCTGCTCTGGGATGGTAAAGGTTCTGGTTGCCTCAGGTAACGCAAAGAAGTTGCGTGAGCTTGAGCAGGTGCTTTTCGACGCACACATCGTTGGCATCGAACTAGTTTTGCTAAGCGATGTTTCCCCTTATGAACAGCCGGTTGAAGATGGCCTGACTTTTGCAGAAAACGCCCTGATCAAGGCCCGTGCAGGGGCAGCAGCAACCGGTCTTGCGTGTGTTGCGGATGATTCAGGTCTCGTCGTTAAGGCGCTGAATGGGATGCCTGGTGTGCTGTCGGCGCGCTGGTCGGGAACGCATGGTGATGACGCTGCGAATAATCGGTTGCTCCTTGCACAGATGGCTGATATCGCCGTCCGTGACGCGGCGTTTATGTCTTGCTGTGCGCTGGTGACACCCGACGGTAAAGAATACTGCGCCGAGGGGCGCTGGGAAGGATCATTGCTGACGCAGCCGCGCGGAGACAATGGGTTTGGCTATGACCCGATTTTTGAGCCCGCTGATGCGCAAGGTCGCTCCGCGGCTGAGTTGACTGCCGACGAGAAAAACGCCCGCTCCCACAGGGGGCAGGCGTTAAAACAGTTGGCGTACCACATCGCAGCACTTGTGTAGTGCGGGGTGGTTAGGGCTGGTTCAGCTGGAACTTCGCCGTGACTTCCTTGCGGCGCCACTTCTCGACGAAAAACGAGAGGAAGGGCACCACCCCGCCGAGCACGGTGATGACCCATTGCGGCATGGTCCAGCGCGCCTTTAAACCCAGGTTCAATGATGCGAGGAAGAACAAGAGATAGCACCAACCGTGGGCGATCGCGACCCAGTTGAGGGCGCTAACATCCATCTTGAGGACGTATTCCATCGTCATGCGTACCACCAGAAGTAGCAGCAAGACACCAGTTACCCACGCGGTTACGGAAAAAATTGTCAGTGCCTGCTTCACGCGGCGCTTGCGCTCGGGGTGGATTTTGGGCTGGTTCGCGTTCGTCATAATGTTTAGTGTTTAGCTTTCGTCGTCTCTGTGTCGGCGGCGTCGTGGCTGGTTCAACGCGTTATACTCTTCCACGTTGATTTCTGGTCGGGCTGGGAGGAAATCCTCGTCAATCTCCGTGATGGCAGGTTCCGCCTCGTCGTCGCCAAACTCTGCCAGGTCAGCCTGGTACAGATAATCAAGATCATCGACAGCGTTTTCGGCATCGATCTTCTCGTTCTCCATTTTGATACCCATGCGGTAGGCGTATACAAAGAAGAAACCGAAGAGGGGCCATTGCAGTGCATACCCCAAGTTTTGGAAAGTTCCCGTACCTGATTGGAAACGAGTCCACTGCCACCAAGCCAACAAGATGGTGGTGATTACGGCGAGGATGAGCAAGACAATGTGCCACGCCTTGATTTTGATACGTTCGCGTTTCGGGGCAGGCGAGTGCCCCTCATCGTGTTCATCGCGGTGTGTATCCGTTGACTCGCTCACAACAGTCGAGTGTATCAATTCCGTCAAAAGTTGTAGAATTTGTGTGACACCGTGCTAGTTTTGGTTGTGGCGCGCGGGCATGTACACTTGACCGAGCCCGGGCTTGTGGCGGAATTGGCAGACGCGCTGGATTTAGGTTCCAGTGTCTTCGGACGTGAGAGTTCAAGTCTCTCCAGGCCCACAACGACAACGCCCATCCCAGGAAGTGGATGGGCGTTGTTTTGGCTTAAACGGTTTAGCGGTATAGAGGGGCTTAAGTGTCAGGTCCAAGTCCGCCTTCCCTGCGTCGTAGGTTAAGGCGCGCATAACCAATTGAGCAGTTCCCTAGACGCGGCATCATATCCACCCGGATAGTCTGCATCGAAAAGGTGGGAAGCGATTGCTTCTTTTTGCTCCCTTGAAGCATTCTTTTTCAATGCGTCAAAAGGAGCTTTCAACTCAACCGGAGGGTTTGTGCTCATGGGAAAGGCCGTTGATCATCTGCCTATACCCGTACGTGGCACGCTGGTAGCGTCGACTCCAGTACGATGTTTGCCGAAAATAAGAGTGGTCAACTTCTTTTCAACATTGCCCCCACGGTAGCTGTTGATGGGCCACAGGGTTCATCGACCAAAAGTCCAGCTTTTGCGGCCGAGTCAGCTTTGTCGGAGGAAGCTAGCCGTGTCAGCGCATGTGTCAAGCTGCGTAATTTTTCGTTGATCCTGGTAGGTCACGCTACGGAAGGCCTGCGTTGTGGTGGTGGCGCGTCTTTCCGTGTCTTGCGCTGCTCGAGAATGTAAGTGAGCGTGTCACACCGTAACTATTGAATGCAAAACTACGATGAGTGTAGTATGCCAACTTGTTTGCTTGGCAAAACAACTTGAATGGGGAACCGGGTAGGATTCTGCGCCACAGTAAAATGTGAAGGTTTCCGCAAGATTGTTACACACTATCCGGGTGCGTGTCTACCACCACCCATAATATTCACCCACTAGAGGAGCTCTTCACGTGACTGATGTGAGCATCAACCCGAGTCATAACCGCCTGATCGATACGTTGGAGGCTGGGCCATCGCCTGACCGGTTCGCTCTCTCCTTCTCAGGCCAAGGTTACGCCTGGGTAGAGACCTTGCGCTTGGCCCTCGCCTCCGGTGTAGGTGCGGCGATCAACGAGACCGTCGCTTGCTCCCGCCAGCTGCTCGCCCCGGTCTGTGAGGAGCTCGCCGCATACCGTCCTTTCGGATTCGACCCGGTCGCGTGGGCGGACAGTAGCACAGGCACAGACACAGACACAGACACAGCACCAGGGTTTGATACCTCCGACGCGTCGATCAGCGTGCCAGGCATCGTGGTTGCTCAACTCGCGGTAGTGGAAAGCTTGCGCCGCCAGGGCTTGGATGTTGACGCGCGCGTGGCTGCGATCGGACACTCACAGGGTGTGCTGGGTGTGGCAGCACTAGAACATGAGTCGGCACACGTTGTGGCCATCGCTGAACTGATCGGTGCCGCCGTCACCCGTGCGGGGCGGATACACGGCTTGCTGCGCGCACAGGACACGACACCAATGCTGTCTGTTGGCCGGGTAAGTCGGGATCAGCTGGAGCGTGCACTTGCCGGCCTGGACGCTGTGATCGGCCTGCGCAATACGCGTGACTCTTTCGTGGTGTGCGCCACCCCTGCTGAGATTGAGCAGGTGACGCAGCGTCTCCAAGCGGCTGCGGCGCGGGATAAGAAAGAAGTCGACGACAAACGTCGCGGCGGGCTACCGTTTAACCCTTCGCTCAACCAACTAGATGTCCAGGTGGCGTTCCACCATCCTGCCATGCAGGATGCCGTTGAGCAGGTTGTTCAGTGGGCACGCGGCGCGCGTCTCGACGAGGCACTGGCCCGCCGTCTTGCTGAACAGGTCATGGTCGATCCGGTTGATTGGGTTCGCGACACACGCGCGCTTGCCGACGATTCAGTGGACTGGATCCTCGAGATCGGACCCGGCACAGGTGTTGCCCCGCTGACCCGCGCCAATGTCGCAGGTTTTGGTGTGGGTGTGCTCACCGTGGCCGATCCAGAGGGACAGTCCCAACTCTTCGATGTGGGCATGGCACCTCACAAGCCTCGCCCCTACAGCGACTACGCCCCGAGTGTTGTCACGCGCGAAGGAACTAACCGCCTGCAGACCCGTTTTACTGAGGTTACTGGGCGCAGCCCCATCCTGCTTGCGGGCATGACCCCGACGACAGTGGATCCGGCGATCGTGGCAGCGGCAGCCAACGCTGGATTCTGGGCCGAGCTGGCCGGCGGTGGCCAGGTCACCGACGAGGTGCTCGACACGAATCTGGCGCGTCTCACCGACCTGCTGGAACCCGGGGCGAATGCCCAGTTCAACGCCATGTTTTTGAACCCACAACAATGGCGCACCCAGATTGAGGGCAAGCGCCTGGTGCCACGTGCGCGTGCCAACGGGGCACCGATCGACGGCATCGTGGTCTCCGCTGGCATTCCACCGCACGACGATGCCGTGGCTTTGGTACAAACCCTGCGGGCGGAAGGTTTCCCGTGGGTGGCGTTCAAGCCGGGGGCAGTCGGCCAAATCTTAAAGATCCTAAAAATTGCTGATGCCCTGCCGGACACCCCGATCATCGTGCAGGTGGAAGGAGGCAAGGCCGGCGGCCACCACTCGTGGGAGGACTTGGATGAGCTGCTGGTTGCTACATACGACGAGATTCGCGCCCGCGACAACGTGGTGTTGGTGGTTGGGGGAGGCATTGGTACCCCGGCGGCTGCCGCCGAGTATGTTACCGGCGCGTGGTCGACGAAGTACGAGCTTCCTGCGATGCCGGTTGATGGCATCCTCGTAGGCACCGCCGCGATGGCCACTGAAGAGTCCACCGCGTCAAGTTCGGTGAAGCAACTACTCGCGAACACCAGCAGCATCGACGGCTGGGTAGGCCAAGGCGAGGGCCGCGACGGCATGGCCTCGGCACTGAGCCAGCTGGGCGCGGACCTCTACGAGATTGATAACGCGTGGGCACGCGCCGGCCGCCTCCTGGACCGTTTCGTCGGCGACAAAGACGCGGCGTTGGCACACAAAGAAGCAATCGTCGAGGCGCTGTCGCACACCTGTCGCCCCTACTTCGGCGACACCGACACCATGACCTACGAGCAATGGTTGCGTCGCTACGCCGAGCTTTCGTACCTTGACGGGTGGGTCGATACCACCTGGTACACCCGCTTCGCCGACATGCTGGCCCGCACCGAAGCCCGCCTGACCCCGCAGGACCACGGCACCTTTACCCCACAGCTCACCCCGACACCCGACGTAAACCCCACAGCACTAGTCGACGAGCTGGTTGCCGCCTATCCCAACGCCGCCACCACCCGGCTCACCCCATCCGACCAAGACTGGTTTATCGCACTGTGCCGCGAACCCGGCAAACCTGTTGGCTTCGTCGAAGAAATCGGTGCTGATGTGCGCCGCAGCTTCCGCACCGACAGCCTCTGGCAGGCCCACGACGAACGTTACGACGCGGACACAGTGTGCATAATTCCAGGCATCGTTTCTGTCGCGGGCATTGAGCGTGTCGACGAACCCGTCGCCGAACTGCTGGGCCGTTTCGAGCAGGCAGGGGTCGACGCCACCTTAAACACCACGCAGACGCAACCAATCGTCGATAAGCGCACTGCGGCCCAACGTATCGCAGCCTCCCCGGGCCTGAACTGGGCAGGCCGCGAACAAACCAACCTGATCGCACGCCTCGACGCCGCCGACTACGAGCTTATCGACGTCGACGACACCCACGCCGAGCTCACCATAAACGTTGGCCACAGTGACCTGACAATCCGGATCGAAGCACCCGCCGACCCCGCATTCAGCCCCACCGTGTCCACCCACGACGCTGAAGCCGCCATGCTGGAACTGACCCGCGTGGCCGCCGGCGGCCAACTCGCATCCATAAGCGACGGCATCGCACGCTGGACCACCACCCTCACCGCCCTCGACCGCGCCGACTACGACAACGTCACAGCAGGCTACCTGCCCGGCGTGAGTGGTGCAGCACCCGACGTACTCGTGGGCAAAGCATGGCCTGCCATCTTCGCCGCCGTCGCCGACGCCCGAATCCCAGGCACCAACAACCTCGTCGTCGAAGGGATGCTGTCCCTCGTCCACCTCGAACACCACCTCACCATGCTGCGGGCCCTGCCTGAAGCCGACACCAAACTGACAATCACCGCGCATGCCGACGACGTCTCCGACACCGAACTCGGACGCGTTGTCATCGTGCGCGCTGAAATCAACGCCGACGGCCAACCACTGGCCACCTTGGCCGAACGCTTTGCCATCCGCGGCCGCGCCGGCAAGGCCACTGCCGGCACCAACACCACCGTCCTACCGAGCGTGGTGGACGCGCCGAACTCGCACCGAGCGCACGCGCAACTGACCGCACCGAAATCGCTCGAGCCGTTTGCGATTGTCTCCGGCGACCGCAACCCCATCCACGTCTCCGATAACGCGGCACGCCTCGCCGGCCTGCCCGGTGTGATCGTACACGGCATGTGGACCAGTGCGATCGGCCAGCTCATGGCCGCCGCAGCTGGTGGCAAGGTGATGGAATACACCGCCACCATGCTCACCCCAATCCAGCCGGGCGCACACCTAGAGGTCACGGTCGAACGCACCGGCATCGACACCCGCCCAGGCCGCGGCGAGGTCCGCACCGTGACTGTGACCGCCGACGGGGAAGTCGCTGTGACCGCCACCGCCGTCATGGCAGCACCTGCCACTTTTTACGGCTTCCCGGGCCAGGGCATTCAGTCCCAGGGGATGGGCATGGACGCCTACGCCTCCAGCGCGGCAGCGCGCGGCGTGTGGGACCGCGCCGACCGCCACACCCGCGACAAGCTGGGTTTTTCCATCCTGGAGATCGTGCGGAATAATCCCAACGAGGTGGTGGTCGACGGTGAGCGGTTCCAGCACCCCGAGGGTGTCCTGTTTTTGACCCAGTTCACCCAGGTTGCGATGGCCACGTTGGGCTGCGCGCAGATCGCCGAGATGCGTGCAGCTGGTGTGCTTCACACGCAGGCGTTTTTCGCTGGTCACTCCGTCGGCGAGTACAACGCGCTGGCCGCCTACGCTGAGGTGTTGTCGCTGGAAGCTGTAGTGGAGATCGTCTACCGCCGCGGGCTTACCATGCATCGGCTCGTCGAGCGCAATGACGAGGGCCTGTCTAACTATGCCTTGGCCGCGCTGCGCCCGTACCGGATGGGGCTGTCTGGCGACAATGTTGAACAGTATGTGGCGGACTTGTCGGAGCGTACTGGCGAGTTTTTGGAGATCGTTAATTACAACATCGATGGCCGCCAGTACGCGGTCGCCGGCACCCTGGCTGGGTTGCGCGCGCTTGCCGACGACGCCGAAACCCGCGGGCCCGGTAACAAAGCACTGGTGATGATTCCGGGCATCGATGTGCCCTTCCACTCTTCGAAATTGTTAGGTGGCGTCGGCGATTTCCGCGATCACTTGGACTCGTTGATCCCCGCGGAGATAGATTTGGGTGTGCTTGTTGGCCAGTACATCCCGAACCTGGTCGCCCGACCATTCGAGTTGACTCGCGAGTTCGTCGAGGCGATTGCCGAAGTTGTCGATTCGCCCTATATCAGTGACATCCTGGCCGATTTTGACTCAGCCCCGCACACAGCGCGTGCCGACGACGCCCGCCTGGGACGCACCTTGTTGATCGAACTGTTGGCGTGGCAGTTTGCTTCGCCGGTGCGCTGGATCGAAACTCAAGAGTTGTTGCTGACTGACCTGGGTGTGGAACGCTTCGTGGAAGTCGGTGTTGGTGCTGCCCCAACTTTAGCGAATATGCTCGGCCAAACCCTGGCCTTACCGCGGTTCGCCGGCACCGACATCGAAGTCTTGAACGCTGAGCGCGACCGCGCCTTGGTGTTCGGCACCGACGAATTTACCCGCGATGTACCGCCGGCTGTCACGTCGCCGGAGGAAGAAGCACCGCAGGCAGAAACCCCGCAGGCCGAGGAAACTGTAGCGCCTGCGCCGCCGGCACCAGCAGCGGAACGACCAGCCGACATCACATTCACACCAGCTGACGCCACCGAAATGCTGGTCAGCGTCTGGACGAAGGTCCGCCCCGACCAAATGGGTGCCACCGACTCGATCGAAACACTCGTCGAGGGTGTCTCCTCGCGCCGCAACCAGCTCCTGCTAGACCTGGGTGTAGAATTCGGCCTCGGCGCAATCGATGGTGCCGCCGACGCTGAACTCGATGATCTGAAGACCACCGTGACCACGATGGCGAAGGGCTACTCCGCGTTCGGCCCTGTGTTGGGCACAACCGTGGCCGATGCGCTGCGCCGCATCACCGGGCCCACCGGCAAAAAACCCGCCTATATCGCCGAACGCGTCACCGACACCTGGCAGCTTGGCCCCGGCTGGGTTGACCACGTCACCGCGGAGATCGTGATGGGCACACGTGAGGGCGCGTCGCTGCGGGGCGGCGAGTTGGCAACGTTGCCAGAGGTATCGTCGGCAAGCGATCTTGACGGCCTGATCGACGCTGCCGTCCACGCCGTGGCCGAAAGCCGCGGAGTCAGTGTGTCCCTGCCACAGGCAGGTAGTACCGCCGGTGTGGTCGATTCGGCAGCGCTGGGTGAGTTTGCCGAGCAACTCACCGGTAAAGCAGGCGTGCTGGCAGAAACAGCGCGCGAACTGCTGCGCCGCCTCGGCCACGAACAGCGTGCCACCGAGGCGTTCGACGACACCGACGACGCTCTGTTCGACCTGGTCACCCGCGAGTTGGGGCAGGATTGGCCGCGTCAGGTGGCGCCGCGTTTCGACGCGCGCGAGGCCGTGCTTCTCGACGACCGCTGGGCCAGCGCCCGCGAAGATGTGGCCCGCGGACGTGACGTGGATGTCACCGGTGCTGGCGAGGCGGTGGCCAAGATCGCTGACTACTACGGGCGTAGCGAACAGGCCACACAAGCACGTAACTGTGAGCCACTCGACTACGCCTCAGATATAGCCGTGGTCACCGGGGCGTCGCCGAACAGTATCGGAGCCGCGGTGGCAGGCGCGCTGCTGGAAGGTGGCGCCACCGTGATCATGACCACATCGAACCTGGGGCATGCTCGCCTCGAGTTCTACAAGCAGCTCTACCGCGAGCATGCGCGCGGCACCGCCAAGGCGTGGATCGTGCCGGCGAACCTGTCGGCGATGCACGACCTCGACCAGGTGATCGATTGGATCGGCACCGAACAGTCCGAGACCGTCGGTGCAGACAAGAAGATCACCAAGCCCGCGCTCGTGCCGAGCTTGCTGTTCCCGTTCGCCGCACCACGCGTGGCCGGTTCGCTTGCCGACGCAGGACCATCCGCCGAATCCCAAATGCGCCTGCTGCTGTGGTCGGTTGAACGGTTGATCGCAGGCCTGTCCAGCCTGGGTGCGGACACGAATGTGAACAACCGCCTGCATGTGGTGCTGCCGGGCAGCCCAAACCGCGGGCGTTTCGGCGGCGACGGCGCCTACGGTGAAGCCAAGGCAGCGCTGGACGCGGTGGTCACCCGCTGGCATGCCGAAAAGGTGTGGGGGGATCGCACCAGCCTGGTGCACGCCCTGATCGGCTGGGTGCGTGGCACCGGCCTGATGGGCGGCAACGACCCACTGGTTGACGCTGTCGAAGCCACAGGGGTGACTACATACTCCACCGAGGAGATCGCAGCGAAGCTGATCAGCCAGATCAGCCCGCAGGTTCGCACCCAGGCGGCGCAAGCACCCGTGGTCGCAGACTTCACCGGCGGGCTGGGCGAGGCAAACATTGACCTGGCGGCACTGGCAGCCGAGCGGCCTGAGCCGGTCGTCGATACGCGTAACGACGACACACCCATCCTGCGCGCACTGCCGAACGTGCCGGCGCCGATCTCGTGGACCGAGCCGGAATTCGACGTGGCGCAGTCCATCGACGACATGGTCGTGATCATCGGCGCAGCCGAGATCGGCCCGTACGGTTCCTCGCGCACCCGTTTCGAAGCTGAACTTACCGGCACGCTGACCGCCGCCGGTGTCACCGAACTGGCCTGGTCCATGGGGCTGATCACCTACGACGGTGGCTGGGTGGACGCCGACGGTAACGACATCGCCGAAGAGGACATTTACGACACGCTTCACGACGAGGTGCTGGCACGTTGCGGTGTGCGCCAATACCACGACGATTTCCACATGGTGGACAATCTCGCACCCGAGCTGACCACCATCTATTTGGAACGCGACCTGTCGTTTACCGTGTCCGACCGCGAGACCGCTCGAAGCTTTGTCGACTCGGACCCCGACAACACGACCGCGCACGCCACCGGTGACGGGGAATACGTGGTTACGCGTCAAGCCGGAACACCTGTGCGCGTGCCGCGCCGGGTCACCATGAGCCGGTTCGTGGGCGGCCAGATCCCCGAAGGCTTCGACCCCGCCCGGTGGGGCCTGCCAGCCGACATGGTAGACAATCTGGACCGTGTGGCCCAGTGGAACCTGGTGGCCACCGTGGATGCGTTCCTGTCCAGCGGTTTCAGCCCCGCCGAACTCCTAGCTGCGGTCCACCCGGCGCGGGTGTCCTCGACGATGGGTACCGGCATGGGTGGTGTGGAATCGTTGCGCAGTCTCTACATCGACGGGTTGCTTGCCGAGCCACGCCCCAACGACATCCTGCAGGAATCGCTGCCGAACGTGGTGGCAGCACACGTGATGCAGGACTACGTCGGTGGTTATGGGCAGATGATCCACCCGGTGGCAGCGTGCGCCACCGCCGCGGTGAGCGTGGAGGAGGGCGTGGATAAGCTGCGCCTGGGTAAGGCCGATGTGGTTGTGACCGGCGGTATCGATGATTTGTCCATCGAGGGCATTACGGGATTCGGCGATATGAACGCCACCGCCGACTCGGCCGCGATGGAAGCCAAGGGGATCGAGCACCGCTACTTCTCCCGCGCCAACGATCGGCGCCGCGGTGGATTCATCGAGTCTGAGGGCGGTGGCGTGCTCATCTTGGCCCGCGGGCGTGTGGCCTACGAGATGGGTGTGCCGGTGCTTGGTGTGATCGGTTTCGCTGAGTCGTTTGCCGACGGTGCGCACACCTCTATCCCGGCGCCTGGTGTGGGCGCGCTTGGTGCGGCACGCGGGGGCACAGATTCTCGCTTAGCGACGAGCCTGGCCGCCCTCGATGTCAGCCCTGATGAGATCGCGATTGTGTCCAAGCATGACACCTCCACTAACGCCAACGACCCGAACGAGTCCGACCTGCACGAGCGCATTGCTACCTCATTGGGGCGCAGGGACGGAAACCCGCTGTTTGTCATCTCGCAGAAAACACTTACGGGGCACGCCAAGGGCGGTGCCGCCGCTTTCCAGCTGGTGGGCTTGACCCAGGTGTTGCGTTCCGGGGTGGTACCGGCCAACCATTCGCTGGACTGTGTCGACCCGGTACTGCGTAAGGACGAGCATATGGTGTGGCTGCGTGAACCACTCGAGCTGGTTGCCAAGGCAGGTCTTGTGACCTCGCTTGGTTTCGGTCATGTCTCTGCCCTGGTGGCGGTGGTGCACCCGGCCGCATTCCTGTCGGCGCTGCGTAACGCCGGTCTTGATGCAGATGGGTGGAAGGCGCGAGCCGATCGTCGTGAAGTAAAAGGTCTTGCACGGATC
Organism: Corynebacterium cystitidis; assembly: GCF_900187295.1. NCBI lineage: Bacteria > Bacillati > Actinomycetota > Actinomycetes > Mycobacteriales > Corynebacteriaceae > Corynebacterium > Corynebacterium cystitidis. The sequence continues at coordinate 346,452 of NZ_LT906473.1, forward strand.
GCCGCAGCCATCCACGGCGGGCCTGCGCTGTACGAACGCCCCGTCGACCGTAACTTAGGTGGTGGCGGCAAGGAGCTGGAGGCGGCGGTGCTTCTCGACGACTCCGCCCGGCTCGTTGACGGGGTGCTCACCCTGGGGGCAGACACATAATGCACATTGGTGTCGACGTGGTGCACATCTCCGCGTTCCGGGAACAGTTAGGCGTGCCGGGCTCCACCTTCGAGTCCGTGTTCACGGCGCGGGAGCTGCGGCTGGCCGCCACCAAACCCGACCGGGCTGAACACCTGGCCGGGCGGTGGGCTGCTAAAGAGGCCTTCATTAAAGCGTGGAGCCAATCTATTTACGGCCAGCCGCCACTGATTGATCCCGACCGGGTGAACTTCGCCGAAATCGAAGTAGTGGCCGACCGGTTTGGGCGCGTGGCGATCGCGCTGACAGGTGAGGTCGCGTCGATGGCTCCAGCAGCACAGTCCCTGTCGATCAGCCACGACGGTGACTACGCCATGGCTGTGTGCTTGGTGGCGGGCGAAGAGTAGGCGCGAGGATGAAGCGCACGATTAGGCGCGCGCTTCTTCGCGCTCGAGAATACGCCGGGCTACCCGGATGGCACCACCGCGTGCTACGGGGTGGTCATTGAGCCGAGGTTGGCCGCCGAATGCTGGGACCCAGTAGTCCAGGCCGGCGACCTTCTCTATTCGCCCATATCTGGGTTTGTCAGGGTCATCGTCGTTACGCCCATTATCGAAGTCGCACAGCATGGTGTAGTTATCAGGTTCTGATTTCCCACCGTGCTTATAGGCTTTGATGTGGTGCATTTGGCATTCGTCGGCGGGTTTCCCACAGCCCGGGGCGGCACAGACCGGGGTTTTCAGCCGTTGAATCAGCCGGTGGAGCTGGTTGGCAAACCGGGCGTTCGGGTTTTCGGTGAGCTTATACAGGCCTAAGTCTTGGCCGGTCACTGCGTCGACAAGCAAGGCGTGGCCGTACTGGCTGAGGCGAGCCTGGGTGTAGTCGGCGCCCGTCATGGTGGTGCCGTTAGTCAGCGAGAGGCGGAACTGGTTGGGGCTGGTTTTCTCCCACGCGGCAACGGACGCGTCGATTGGGATGATCACCGCCGGAGTGATTTCGGGGCCTGCTGCCTCGCCGTCCCCGTCTGAACCACCGGTCGATGAGGCCAGGCGCAGCAGTGCTTCGGCTTCGTGTATGTCGTTTTCGGCGGCATAAGCGGCGGCGCGGTCGCGGGCGGCCTTGATCAGGTGGGACGGGCCGCGCACGGAGAGGTCGGCCAGGGTGGAATCACCGACGCGGCGGGCAGAGACACTCATGCTGGGCCCGTCGGTGCCGGCGTCAGTGCCGGCTTCGGCGTCGTCGTTACGCAACTCGGCCAACAATTCTGCGCCAGCATCTTCGATGACGCGGATGGTGGCGGCGCACTGGGTTAGTTCGAAGCGGATCCGCCAGGAGTGTGCTGTGTCCGCTTTGCGAACGATTTTCTCGATCGCATTCAGGGTGTGGAAGGTGTGCCGCATGGCAGTTGCATGGTTGCGGGCTTGTTCCTGTTGGCGTGGCGCAGAGGCTGGCCCGTGATAGATGTCCGCGAGTTTGACAATCTGTCGGGCGATTGTCGCATCGAAGCCCATGGTGCACAGATCATACACAGACTTGCCTGCGGCCTGGCCCAGCAAGGTAATTGCGCTGGACCAGCTGTCGGCGAAAGTCTGTAGATCGGTCATGCCATCAACGCTAATCGACGCCCCCAGCCGCGCAACCGACACCTGCCGGCCTGTGGATAACTCGCCGGTTTCGTTGATACTGCCAACAATAATCGGGGGGTTTATCCACAGACAGGGGCCAAATAGTTATGCTTGGGCGACCGCGAAGAGGTACGCGATCACCATCCGCTTGATTTCTGGCACCACGCCAGCAAAAGACTCTTCGCCCCCGTCCTGGTCGAGGTCGCGCACCGCGTAGTTAAGAAGTGACTGTGCTGTATGCGCCAGAAGTCCTGCCAGGTTGTAGCGCACCTCGTAGGGCGCATGTGCGGCCAGCGGCTTCATGATGTCGGCAATCAGCTCGAGCATCTCGCGTTCGGTCACACTGGCTGTGTAGCGGGTGGCCGGCGTGGACTGGATCGCGTGCCACACCGCGCGCCGCGACGGGTCGTCGTGCCACATGCGCGCCAAGTGGTCAATGAATTCATCCAAAATATCGGGCCACTGCAAGGCGGGTACCTGCTCGGAGAACTTCTTCAGCTCCGCGACGGTTTCGGCGGTGTCAACCCGGTCGAGTTCGCAGATCAACACATATTTATTGGCGAAGAATTGGTATAAGGTGCCAATGGGTACCTCAGCGCGACGAGCCACCTCGTCGAAGGTGAAGGATTCAAAACCAACGTCGACTAGCACCGCGCGTGCCGACGACAAGATCCGGTCAAACCGTTCCCGCGAGCGGGCCTGGGCAGGCCGCCGACGAGGAACGAGTAGTTCTTGGTCCTCGGCCATTACGACAGGGGCAGATCACGCAGTAAGCGGCCGACATGGCCGGTGGCCTTCACGTTGTACTGCGCCGACTCAATGGCACCGTCGGCGCCGACGAGGAACGTGGAACGAATCACGCCGTGGACAACCTTGCCGTAGTTTTTCTTCTCCCCAAACGCACCCCAGGCAGCCATGACCTTTTTGTCTGGATCCGAAAGCAAGACAAACGTGAGATCGTGGTCGGCGCGAAACTTTGCCGATTTCTCAGGGGAGTCCGGGCTGATCCCAATCACCGTGACATCCGCCTCATTGAATTGGGTCAGGTTGTCGCGAAAGTCGCAGGCCTCGGTGGTGCACCCCGGGGTGTTGGCGCGCGGGTAGAAGTAGACTAGGACGCGCTGTCCCGAAAAGTCAGACAGAGACACGGACGTGCCTTCGTCGTTAAGCAACGTAAAAGCTGGGGCAGAATCGCCGACTAAAAGACGTGAGGATTCAGACATGTCTTCTACCTTACCGCGACATAAAAACGGTGACTACACTACTGTGGAAGCAAGCATTAATAATCTTTGAAACGTACGGGAGTATCCAACGATGGCACGAGACATCAACGATATCGAGCGCGACATTCAGCACACCCGCGAAAAGCTGGCACGCACGCTTGATGAACTGGCTAATCGCACCAAGCCCCAGAACCTGGTCGACGATGCCAAGGCACAGGCAACCGACAAGCTCAATGATCCGACGGTGCAAAAGGTCCTGATTGGTGCCGGTGTCGCCGTCGTAGCTCTCATCGGCCTGGCTGTGGCTAATAGCCGGAAAAAGAAAAACGAGTTGAAGGAACTGCAGCGCCTCTTGTCCGGAAACGCGCGCCCATAAACGCTCTTAAGCAAGTTCAGCACCGGCGGCGTGGAGCTCGTGGAGGGCCGCATCACCGCGTTCACCATTGACCGCCGCGCACATACCGGAAAGAATGCGGACGTTAAATCCCGCATTCAGGGCGTCGAGCGCGGTGGCACGGACGCAGTGATCGGTTGCGATCCCGCAGATATCGAGCGTATCGACGCCCCGCTCACGCAACCACGTGGCCAGGCCAGGCGCATCGTCGTGAAGCGCTAACGTGCCCTCAAAACCGGAGTAGGCGGCCTCATACTCACCCTTGCGGAAGAAGGCATCGATGGCCCCGGGGTCGATCGCGGGATGCAGCGCTGCACCAGGGGACCCGGCGACACAATGCACCGGCCACGAATCGACAAAATCCGGGTCCTGCGAAAAATGGGGGCCCGGATCGATATGCCAATCCTGGGTGGCCACAACCGCGACATAGTCCTGTTCGCGAGCCACATCAGACGTTAAATAGCCTGCGATCTTGCTGGCAACCTCCGGGCCTCGCGCAGTGGCGAGGGAGCCGGTGCAAAAATCATTCTGGGCATCAACAAGAATTAGTGCGCGAGTACTCATGGAATCCAAGTGTAGCCGGGCACAACGGGGCGGGCGCTTTACTGCTCTTCAACCCAAGCAGCAGCCTGTGCCACGATTTCCGCAGGAGGGTTTTCAATATCGAAGACCTTGCCGACCTCGTCATCGCCAAGCGGCTCGAGAATCTCCAACTGTGTATCCAGCAGGGAAGCCGGCATGAAATGACCCGGACGCACCGACATACGTGAAAACAGCAGATCGCGTTGACCATGCACATGAACAAAGATGGCGTCGGGGGCGAACTCGCGGATCTTATCGCGGTAAGAACGCTTCAAAGAACTACAGCCGATCAAACCACCTTCTGGGTGATCGGCCAGCCACTCTCCGATCAGTTGCAGCCAAGGCCAGCGGTCATCGTCGGTAAGCGGAATTCCCTCAGCCATCTTGTCGATGTTGCGCTGCGGGTGGAGCTCGTCGCCGTCTTTATAAGGCAAGCCCAACTGCTCACCCAGCATGTGGCCAATGGTTGACTTTCCGGAGCCAGAGACCCCCATGACGACGATATTTTTTCCCATGGCTATCACGATCCTAACTGCATGTGGGATTAATGGAAGAAATGGATAACTGTCTATTCCTTCAGGCTACCCGACACCCACCCTGAAAGATACGATTTTACCCGTGGAAGCGAAAAACGGACCCACTCGGCAAGCGCGGGTGGGTCCGTGTTCTCGGAAGGCGACGGGGTTTTTACTTCTTCGAAGGCTCCGTCGGGTTGTCCTTATCAGGAAGTTCAGCAGCGCTCGGAGCAGCCTCCAGCGATGCCTCATTAGGCTTCGACTCTGGATACTTCGAACGGAACGAGTACGCAATGAACTCTGCGACCTGTTCATAAGTCACCGACGCGGTGTTAATCACCATGTCGTAATCGGAATCGTGGTTCGGATCCCAGGAGTACAAGCGATCCGCCATCTCGGCACGAATCCGGTCCTCGGTCAGGCACTGCTCGCGCGCCTCGACATAGCTCAGGCCGGTCTGAGCCTGGACACGCTCGATGCGCTTTTCCAGCGGAGCGACAAGTCGAACGTGGAAGGCACCGACAACATCGCCCAAGACGAGGGCACCGTTGCGGCCCAGCAGCACGCCACCGTTCTCGACGGCATTCAACACGTACGAAGTGTTCTCCTCCGCGATCCGGCGGTTCGCGGACTGTTCAGTAGCAGTAGCCAAAGAACCATCATCCAGGCCACCGGAGGAAATTGCACGCATCCAGCGGTCGAACGTGTTGTCAGAGATCAGGTCCTTCTCATCCACCTGCGCCAGCTCAGTCGAACTGAAGGCTTGGCCTATGTATTCAACACCAAGTTCTTTGGCAAGGATTGGTCCAATATCGGTTGCGCCGGAACCACGCAGGCCAAACAGGGTGACAATTGGTGGATGGTTTGCGTCCTGGTGGCGCATCAGGGTCGAACGGCCGTCACCTGCGTAAGCCTTATTAATTGTGCGCTCGGCATCGACGCCCTTTGCCTTACCAATCGCGGATTGGGTGCGGCGCTGGTTTAGGTCGTCGACAATCTCCCCGTGATTCTCAGCGGTCAACGGGTAGAAGAACATCACCAGCACAGCCGCCAAAGCAAATGCTGCGGTGACAAAGCCGATGGTGATGCGAATACCTTCTAGGGCTTCGGCAGACTGGGTGGCCTCACCAGAGGCGTAACCGAAGTAACCGATCAAGGCGCCGCCGAGCCAGCCACCAACACCCTGGCCGACCTTACGAACAAACGACAAGATGGAGTAAGAGCCACCTTCTGAGCGGATGCCAGATTTCCACTCGCCGTAGTCCACTGTGTCCGCCTGCATGGAGAACATCATGGCGTTGGTTCCTCCGGAGCCGATGCCGTACAGGAACCATGCGACGATAGCGATGGTCAGGGAGCCAGCCGGGACGAAGTACAGCAGTGCGAAACCGCACGCAACGACAACACCGAAGCCCATGTAGCCGTAGCGCTTACCGAAACGCTTGGTAATGGTTGGCACGAACGACGCCGCCAAAATGGTACCGCCGGTTTGCGCCAAGGTCAGGAACACGTACCACGACGCATTGCCCAGCACATCACGTGCCCAGTACATGCCGATCGCGTTAATGACGAACATGCCGGTTAGCAAGAAGAACGCACCGAAACACAGGATGATGAGGGGCTTGTTCTGCTTGAGCATGCGGAAGGTGTTCTTCAGTGAGATTTCCGCCTGACCACGAGGAACAACTTCGCGGGCGTTAGCGAAGCAGATCATGTACAAAACCAGGGCCAGAACCGCGAGTCCCACACAGGTCAGTGTGAAGGTCAGACGGATATTATCGGCAGTGGTGTCCTCAAACTGTGGTGCAACAACAGCGGACAGGGCAACCGTGGTCAGCGACGACGCAATAGAACGCGCACCCGACAATTTAGAACGGTCGACCGGGTCCTGAGTCATCGCCGCAGACAACGAACCATACGGGATGTTCACAAACGAGTAGGCCAGCTGGTAGGCCGCGTCAAAGAGGAAAATCCAGGCGATTGTGCCCGCCATCGGCAAGCCAGCAGGGGTGGAAAACAGTAAAACGAAGACGATGACTAAGACTGGCGAGATCCACAGAATCCAGGGGCGCAGGCGTCCCCAGCGGGTATCAGCACGGTCAACTGTTTGGCCTGCGATCAGGTCGGATACACCGGCCCAAATCTTGGTAATACCGTAAATCATGCCGGCCACGCCGGCGGACAGACCCGCGATATCCGTCATGTACACCATGAGGAACATCGAGGTCATCATAAAAGTGAGGTTGTTAGCAACGTCACCGAATGTGTATGTCAGCACACGGTGATTCGGCAGCTTCCCCGTGGCGGGGGGCGCAGATTGCTCGGTTTTGGTGGTCATGGGTTTACTCCTGTCAATGACCAAATTTCAAAATGAAAATAATAATTAAGGGCGCGGTCCAAATCTGGGGGACGCGCTTCACACGTTGGCGCGCCACCTCCGATGAATAACACCGAGGGTGAAAAGCGTGATTTCACGCTTGCGCCAACATGTTCAGAGCTATCGGGGTGTGGTTATAGGCTTTTCACCTCGTCGTGAAGCTCGCGGATCCGTTCAACGGCCTCGTTGTTGGCTGCTAGCTCCTCGTCGAGAGCGGCAACAAGTGCCTTGACAGGGTCATCGGCCTTGCGTGCGGTGTCGAGCTCGTCGGCACGCGCGTCCTGGATGTCGTCGGCGCGCAGGACGTACTCGATCCACGCAGCAATCGAGAGGGCGGCTGCGGAGCCGTCGCGACCATCTTCTAGCTCAGACTTCATGATCGGCACGGCACGCATCCGCTGCTTCGTACCACCGTCGATCGCGATCTGAGCCAGGTTGTGGCGGATGCGCGGGTTTTCGAAACGCTCGATCAAATCTTTGCGGTAGCCGGGAATGTCCAGGCCGTCTGCGGTGAGGTGGTTCGCAGCCTCATCCCACAGTGCTTCCACCTTCTCGCGTACATCCGGATCATTGATGGCGTCGGCGACAGTTTCGTGGCCCTTCAACTGTGCGTAGTAAGCCATCAGCGAGTGTGAGCCATTGAGCAGCCATAGTTTGCGGCGCTCGAACTGCTCGATATCGTCGACAAAGATAACGCCAGCTTTCTCCCATGCAGGACGCCCTGCCGGGAATTCACCCTCGATGACCCAGGAAGCGAACGGCTCAGTCACTACAGGGGAAGCGTCTTCGTAGCCGGTAGCTTCGGCAACGTCCTTGATCAAATCGTCGGTGGTTGCCGGGGTGATGCGGTCGATCGAGGTGGATGGGAAGGTCACGTTTTGTTCAATCCAGTCCGCCAGCTCCTCGTCGGCGGCTTTTGCCATGCCGATCACAGCAGCCTTGGTCAGCGGACCGTTATCGGCTACGTTGTCACAGCTCATGATGGCCATGCCACCGTTGCCGGCTTCTTTTCGTGCCTTCAATCCCTCAACGATACGTCCGGTCGCGGTTTTGAGCTCCTCAGGGTTGCCGGCGCGCAATGCTTCTACGTCGTGGGCAACATCGGCGTTCGAGGTGTCCAGGCTGCCGTCTTCTGCCAGATGGTAGCCGGCCTCGGTAATGGTGAGCGTAACGACGGCCACGTTCTCATCTGCAAGCAATTCTTTCAGGCGGGCCAGGTTGAACGCGGGCTGCGCCTCCACCAGTGAGGTAATCACCTCAGGGGAGTCGCCGTCGCCGGAACGGGTGACCAGGGTGAATAGTCCATCCTGCGGCTGGAGGGTATCCGACATGCGGGCGGACCGGCCGGTGAATGAGCAGTAACCCCAGCTTGGGTCAGCCTTTTGGGTGTACCAGACCTGGTGGGCGCGGTGGAATGCGCCAAGGCCGAGGTGCACGAGGCGAACTGGTGCTGCTGGTGCGTCGTAGTTGGTGCGGTTGAGTTTCTGGGTCATAGCTTGAAAACCCTCCTTGGGGAAGCGTCGATCAGGTCAACGATGATTTCGGCGGCGCGGTCCTCGGTGATGCGGTGCTCTGCTACCAGCCGGGCTAGGTAGTTGGCTTCCACGCGGCGTGAGGTGTTGTGGCGCGCAGGGATGGAACAGTATGCGCGGGTGTCGTCGATGAACCCGGAGTAGCGGCTAAACCCGGTGGTGCCGGTGGTGTACTGGCGGAAACGGTTCATCGCATCGATTTCGTCAATGAACCACCATGGTGCGCCCGCGTACACAGCAGGGTAGTAGCCGGCCAGTGGGGCGATCTCACGGGAGAATGTGGTCTCGTCCATGGTGAAGATGACGAAGTTGAAGTCCTTGTTCTCACCGAAGGTGCTCAGCAGCGGCTGTAGGGCATTGGTGTATTCCATCTGGAATGGGATGTCGTGGCCCACGTCCGCGCCGTACTTTTCAAAGGTGGAGGTGGAGTGGTTGCGGTAGGAGCCTGGATGCAGTGTCATGACCAGGCCGTCGTCTTGGGCCATCTCCGCCATGCGGAAGGTCATGTTCGCCTCGAAAGCTTGGGCTTCCTCACGGGTCCAGGTACCATTGCGGCCCTTGTCGAACAGTGCTGCTGCTTCGGCTGCGTCCAGCGGAGTGGTTTCCGCATCGTGGGTGCCGTGGTCGGTGGACGTGCCGCCGGCTTCCTTGAAGAACTGACGACGGTCTCGCAGTGCCTCAAGGTAGCCTTCGTATCCGGTTTTGCCCCCACCGTGGAGGTCAATGAGCTTTTCGACGTTGTCCGCAAAGTGTGCGTTATAGAACTTCGTGTACGCATCAGGCCGGAAGGTGGGCAGGACCCGTGGGGTGAAGGAGGCATCGTCGGCAAGTGCTTTGTGCGCCTGGAGGTCATCCAACGGGTCGTCGGTGGTGGCGAGAACTTCCAAGTTGAAGGTGTCAGCCAGCGCTCGTGGGCGGAAGTCGGGGCGCTTCAGGATCTCATCGAGTTCGTCGTAGAGCTCGTCAGCGTTTTCGCCGGAGATGCGGTCCGGGTTGATGCCGAAGACGTGCTCGAATTCCTGCTCAACCCAGTAGCCGGTGGCGGTTCCGGTGTAGAGCGGCCAGTTGGTGCAGAAGATGCGCCATGCCTCACGCGGGTCGCACTCGTGGCCACCGACGCCGAGTTCGGAGAGCTCATAGCCGACGGAGTGGAGCACGCGGGTGAGGTAGTGGTCAGGGGAAATCAGCAGTTCGGTGGGGTTGGTGAACGGCTCGTCGTCGACGAACATCTGGGCTTCCAGGTGTCCGTGCGGGGAGATGATGGGGAGGTCCTCCACGTGGGCCAGGAGGCGGCGCGCGATGTCGCGGGTGCCCGGATCGGCCGGTAGGAGGCGGTCTGGGTGGGATGCATGTGATGTACTCATAACAATATTGTCGGTTAGGGCCAGATCACAAAGCAAGCAGTTGCCGAAAGTTGCATCCAACTTTCGGCGGAGAAGGGTTGAGACGGAGAAAGAATTAGTGGGATTTCTTGATCGCAGTGGATTCCCGCACAATCAACCGTGTAGGCAGCACGCGTGGCTTTGCCATCGGCTTTTTCACGCCCTGGACTAAAGCAATCAGGTTTGCCGCCGCCACACGCCCCACAGATCGCAGTGGCCCGGCAACCGTCGTTAAGCTCGGAGTGGACAGCTGAGCGGCCTCATTGTTATCGAAACCAGCCACTAACACATCGCCTGGAACGTGCACGCCGTCTAGTGCCGCCTGGTGGAGAAATCCGACCGCAACCATGTCGTTAAAACATGCCACCGCATCCGTAGGGTGAGACTTCCAGTCGATGAAAGCACGGCGCCCGCCGCTCGCCGTTGGGGCCGCGAGCGTGATCTTTGAGGCCGTCATCTTCGAAACAGCAGCCAGGCGATCGTCGGAAAGCGGAATATGCCTGGTAAAAAGCGGTGAGTCGTCGCCCGCGCCACCGCCAGTGGCCTCGCGCAAGCCGCGCCACCGCATCGAATCCATCCAGGATTCTTCCGGCCACGACAGGTAGGTGATGCTTTGCGCGCCCTGGTCGGCCAGATGCGCAGCCAGCCGGATGGAGCCATCGTAGCTATCGACGAGCACGCTGGGCACCCCGTTAACAGGGCGGTTAATCACTACGGTGGGCACGGTGCGCGCAATCTTTTGGATCTCCGAGTTGGACAGGCGCGCTGATGCCAACAACAGGCCATCGACATGGTCGATGAGCTTATCGACGGCCGACCGTGAACGTTCCGGCGATTCTTGGACATCACTGGCGTGAATCCACACATCTTCGACCCACCCCGCGTGCGCGGCGCCACGCAACACCTCGACGAAAAAGGGGTTGCTCAAATCTGCCGCGATGAACCCTACGGTATCTTTTGTGGTCCGCACCGAATTTCGCGTCTCAAGTTTGGTGCGGTAGCCCAGCTCTTCTGCGATCCGGCGGATCTTTTCGGCTGTGGAGAAACTGACGCGATCAGGGCGCGAAAAAGCGCGCGACACCGTCGACGGGCTCACACCCGCCGCCTCGGCGATATCGTAAATAGTGACGGACCCCGTCGCCTCAATGCCCATACTTTCTAACACTAGTCGGAATCTTCTAGTTGGACTTCTAGTTGGACTTGTTTCCAACGCGTCTGCCCGACGCGCTACTGTATTTTCAAAGCGTGTTCACTACCAAGCGGTAAGGAAGAAAGGACACCACACATGCTGGCAACAGGAAAAGACGTACTGCTTCGCAGCTTGGCCATTCTTTTTGTGGTTGGGGTTGCGGGCCCTGTTGCGTGCTCATCGGAAGCAGACGGTCCGCCGAAACGCGGAGACGAGCTTGCGGGATTACTGGTCAGCGTCGACGACGTCAACGTCACAGGTGTCACCCATGCCAATGAGGCAGCAGTAGATGGCGAGGAGATTCAACCCGGCATGGCACTGTTGCCCGTGGTTGGCGACGATAACTGTGCCACAGCGATCCAGACGGGTGTGGCTACCCGGATTCAGACTGTGGGCGCAGCCGCACGCACTTTTAGCCACGACAACAACAAGATCGCCGCCGGTATCTACTCGGTGGAAGACCCCGAAGCGGTGTCTGTAGGGCGACTGTACAGCGACATCTTGACCTACTGCAGCGAGCCGATCCTGCACGAAGGAACCGGCGTGGAATACACAGTGCGTCACCTCACTGACCCAGGCCCTGACGTGACGGGCATGGTGGTGGAGTCGCGGTCGCGCCGGGGAGAACTGACAACGTTGGTGGTGATGCACCGCATGATGGGCCACCATGCCGTGGCCGTAGGCTCCACCGGATTCACAGAGCCCACAGTGGCGAGCGTTTTTAAAGCACAGGTGGAAAAACTCGAAGGTTAAGCTTTTACCGGCCTCATGCAGAAATGCGACTGGGCCCGAAACAATGTCTCGGACCCAGCCTTGTGGTGCGCCATCAGGGGATCGAACCCCGGACCCACTGATTAAGAGTCAGTTGCTCTACCATCTGAGCTAATGGCGCATGCTGCTGCGGAAGCAACGTAGAAAAATATAACACCCAAGCTCGCCTAAGGTAAAATCGCCTGATCATCAATGGTTTTCGTGGGAAAGTGAACAATGCATAAACTTGTGTTTCGGGTGGCTTCCGCTGGTGTAAGGTCCTATGATGAAAAGAACGCACACTAGTTGGGTTGTCCGCACTTGCTAAGGGTTTACGTGAAAAAAGTATTCTGTCCACAGAATTTCGTTGCTACAATGCTCGTTTTCTTCGTGGTGGTATCAACCACAGCGTGCACTACTGATCCCCAATCTAGTCCCGCCGATGCGACCGCAGCAGCAGCCGATGGTGCTCAAGAAACTGCCGTCCCACCTGAACCACCAACCTTCTCAGTCAAAGATGGTGCCGAAGATGTAGACCCGTCAGCTCCTGTGACTGTGGTCTCTGATGTGGGCCTCGAATCGGTGGAGATGACAAACGAAAACGGCAAAGTAGTTGAGGATAAGCTGAGCGCAGACGGCAAGAAGTGGTCCACTGCGGAAGTGTTGGGATATAACCGCACGTACACCATTGAGGCCACGGACACTGAGGGGCAAACGGAGACGATTACCTTTTCTACCCCCACTCCGAGTTACACCACGGGTGTGGCGCTAGGCCCGTTGGAAGGGTCAACGGTGGGTGTTGGGCAGGCTATCACGTTCCGCTTCCCCTCGGCACCGAAAGACCGAGAGGCGGTAGAAGAGGCCATCGAGGTCAAGACGTCTAATGACACCGAGGGCGGTTTCTACTGGATTGACCCGCACGAGCTGCGCTGGCGTCCGGCTGAATTTTGGGAGCCCGGTACGAAAGTCACCGTCAACGCCGATATCTATGGTCTGAACATGGGGGAGGGCTTGTACGGTGCGGAGGACAACGCGACGAGCTTTACCATCGGCAAGGATGTTCGCGGTGTTGTCGACGACGCGACGAAGACGATGACGGTATATGAAAACGGTGCGGTGGTTCGTGAAATCCCGATTTCGCTGGGCCGTGACGGTACGCGATGGGCGACCCCGAATGGTATTTATGTGGTGGGTGATGAGCATGAGTCGCTAGTAATGGATTCCTCCACCTTCGGCTACGCGGTGGAGGATGGCGGCTATGTCACCCCGGTAAGTCATGCGACCCAGATGAGTTATTCCGGCATCTATATTCACGGTGCGCCATGGGCGGTGGGCGCATTGGGCAGTTACAACCAGTCCCATGGCTGTATCAATATGACTATTGATGATGCCGCGTGGATCCAGCAGATGTTGAAACGTGGTGACCCAATCACGGTGCAAAACACTACCGCCGGTACCCTGCCAGGTACGGACGGTTTGGGCTACTGGAATATTGATTGGGAGACATGGAAGAAAGGCAACACCGACACCGGTTCGGCATATTAAATGCGTTTCTCCGTTCTTGACCGGGCCCAGGCCATCGTCGGCGACAGTGACGCAGACGCTTTAAAACGAACACTTGACCACGCCCGCTATGTTGAGGATTTGGGGTTTAGCCGTTTCTTTGTAGCTGAGCATCATGGGGTGCCGGGGATTGCAGGGTCTGCTCCGACTGTGTTGGCTGCTGCTGTGGCGGCGCAGACGTCGTCGATACGCGTAGGGACTGCCGGGATCATGCTGCCTGCGCACCAGCCTGTGGTGGCTGCGGAGCAGATCGCGGTGTTGGAGGCGTTGTTCCCGGGGCGGATTGATGCTGGGGTTGGGAATTCGGTGGGATTTACTCAGCCGGTGCGTGACGCGTTGCGCCAGGGCGACCCGACCGAATTGAAGGCCGCGTTTCCCGCTGATGTTGCGGAGTTGTTGGCGTATTTGCGTGGCGAGGCCGAGATTACTGCCCGGCCTGCCAACGCCGGTGCTACGCCTGTGTGGCTGTTGGCTGGTTTTAAATCGGTGCTCACGGCTGCCCAGCTGGGCGTGAATGTGATTGTAGGCGGGCCGAGCCTTTTTGACCGTGGCGCGCAGCGCGGTGATTGCGCTTCCGGTGGCGCGCAGCGCGGTGATTGTGCTTCCGGTGGCGCGCAGCGCCACCCGTATCTTGAGTGCTACCGCGAGATTCACCCCGCTGGCCAGGCCATCGTGTCTGTAGATATCGCGGTGGCTGAGACTAGGGAAGCCGCCCGGGAGTTGCTGATGCCGCAGATCGTCGCCGGTGTTCTGTCACGCACCACGGGCTCTTTTGATGCGTTGGACCCACGGGCTTCGCGTGTGCGTTTGACAGCTACGCAGCGTGCGCGTGTCGACGAGAGCCTGGCCATGAGCATTTTTGGCAGCCCGGAGCAGGTGCGCGATGAACTTGGCCAACTGTGTGAATTTTGTGGGGTAGACGAGGTGCTGGTCACCGGCGGGATGGCAGATATAGCTGGCCAGCGCCACAGCGAAAAACTACTGGCCGAGATGATGGACTAAGTTATTGTTTGTACATGGACGATAATAAACCTGGGTTAAAGGTGCCTGTGGAGCGACTTCCACCGATTAATTGGTGGCCTGCTGTTTTTTCGTGTTTGATTTCTATAGGTATATCCGCTGTAGTTGTTACTGGTTTAGCCGCATTAAATTTAGCCTTCAACTTTGGCGACCCATTCTTGGAAAAGCCCCTCCTGAGTATCGCGGAGCTATTAGTTATCCTCCCTCTTTTAATAGGTGCGGAGAATTATCTCGGCAGTCCGTCAGCGCTGAAGCGTTTCTCACCTCTAGCGCGCATTCGTCTGAAAAACTGGGCATCTCAAGCGCTTTTCTGGATCGTCCTCCTTGCCTTAATTTCGCAGTTTCTCTATGAAGTCGATCCTGAAACGATGAAAGCGACGTTGAAGGGTGTCGACGATACAGGTAAAAACATCAATATCCTTTTATTTCAAGACTTCTGCTACGTGTTGGGATTAGCTCTTTCAACGGGGATAATTTATCTCTTGCTCCTTGTCTTTGTAGCGATTGTGCTTCATGACAGCTTGGAGCGATGGGGAGCAGAATCTATCAACGACATTGATGAGAAAATAGCACTGTATGGAGACTATATCTATCAGGACCGTGAATCCCTCAGGCGTCTCTTCGAAACAGACAAGCAGAGGAAGAAAATTGTATCGTGCGCTTTAAGATTTAAAACGCTACCCAGTTGTGGACGACTAGATCGGTTGATTCTGGGGGCATCCGTTGCTGAGGTCTTTATTTTGAGCTGCTGGGTTGTAATCGCAACGAGGTGTGCTCAGTTTCTTTTCTCGGCCTTAAAAGTCAGTGCAGGCTTGAATTCGCTATCATCCGTGCCATTCTTTTTCGGATTTGGGCTGTATCTCTCGAAGTGGGCTTGGGATTTGTCGAAATATCTTCGTTGGCCTCCCATTTACCGGTTTGCGGCTGCCTTCCTTGGTCTGTTGCTTTTTCTCCTGGGGTTAGGTGGGTTGGTAATCCTCAGCTTCAGCTATCTCGAGGAGGTAGAGGATGTATTCTGGATCGCTTTGGTGTGCTCTCTCTCCCTAGTTCTTCCTCTGGTCTACTTGATTCTCACGCGAGCAATGGTTCCCGCACGTGTCGAAGGGACGGAAGCTTTGTACACGGGATTAGAATCGAGAATCCATTTCGACCAGCCGGTAGACAGGAACGCATTTAACTGCATCCTGAAGGAAAGGTTCGGACAGCCCAGCCAAGAGGAAAGCGCAGTGGACCACAAATCGGTAAAACCTGTCCTAACCGAAGTGAAAACGTGTGATGCCCGCAGAAAAAGCCATCTTTTCACCGGCGAAAAACCTGCTCTGAGGGTCGTATATGAGCAAGACAAGCCCGATAATTCTGTTGGCCAGAGAACCATCCACTGGATCTGGTTTTTCCAACACCCCTGCCTGTCATTGTTGATGTTGAGAGAAGTACTGGGTCGGTATGAAAGTCTCGCAAAAAATTACGAACGGCTTGGCGAAGCGAAAGTAAAACGAAATTCACAGCAGTTCAGGGACGAATTTTTGGCAAATACTGAGGATCCACAGAAAACTATACAGGAATTGACTAGTGAGGTGTTTCACGAACAGTCGATCAATCGAATTCTTCGTCCCCCTATCGCTAATGAAAGTACTGACGGAGATCACTACACAGCAGGTAACCGCGATGCTTCTCGGGGCTGCCACCGGTGATGCCTTTGGGGGACCTTTCGAGTTTCTCTACTCTGAGACTGTGGTGCAGTATTCACTAGGCATCATGCACGGAGCCGACCAAGAAAACACGGTCATGTCCCACTGGGGTGCCGTGATGCCAGCAGGCACCTGGAGTGATGACACCTCAATGGCTGTAGCAACAATGGAATCCATCATTCGCACTGGTGGTGAGCTAAACTTCACCGACCTAATGAATCAATTCGTAGCGTGGCTGGAACAGGGAAAATACTGCGCAATCGACCGGCCATTTGGGTTGGGCTAAACGGTAGGTAGGGCACTTGGTCCGGGCAGCGTCAGAAGCCGACGATGACACTGAGGCATCGGGGTGGAAAGCCGGCTCCTAGACCGACTTCACCGACGGTCGCCGGAGGGGTTTGAAAAATTTCTCCTCTACTTCCTGCGCCGCTACGGCCTTCAGCTGATCCATATCGGCGGAAGCGGGAACGAAGGCATCGACGGCATCGGCACCGCCCCACTGGGCCCGGTGCTCTCTTTGCGGGTGGCGGTCCAAATCAAACGCTACGACCCCAACGGCAAACCCATCGGGCGTGACACCGTAGTCCTGCTCTAGCGAGACGGCCAAACCAAAGGGGCCGAGCACCCAATTTTGGTGACGCTCAGCAGATTCACTGACACTGCCCGCAAGGCCGCCACGGTCACCCCCAATGATCGATCTCATCAATGGTAGCCGCCTGGCGGAGTTGATCGGAGAAGGCAGGGAAGTCGGAGTCAGCCTCCAACCGACTTTCAACGAAGAACAGTTCGACAAGTTCGATTAACTTTTCGTACGGATCAGTAACACTTGCCGGTTTTAGAACTGCAAAAATATCTAAATGAGATGTTTTTGAAGGGTGATCATTCGATATTGTGCTTCAAAAATATCTCATAGTGTAATATTCGCAGTATGAAGATCACAGAGGCGACGGAGATCGTTCTTGACCTCGCCTCCCAGCAGTGGGGGATGGTCACCACAGCCCAGGCCAAGAAGGCCGGGGTGCCGGCCGTCATGCTCGGTCGCCTGGTGGATAAAGCTGTCCTCGAGCGGGTGCGCTCCGGGGTGTATGTCTCCACCTCCGCCGGCTGGTCAGCGGCCACCGAGATTCGGGCGCAGTGGCTGGCCCTGGAACCGACGACCATGGCCGCCGACCGCCTCCAGACAGGCCCCATCGCGGTGGTCTCGCACGAGTCGGCCGCCGAACTGCACCGCATCGGCGATCTCGACAGCCCCCATATCTGCTTCACCGTGCCCAGTAGGCGTCAAACCCGCCAACCCGAGGTGATTTTCCGTATCGCCGAGCTCGACGATGCGGATTGGACCGTCGTAGATGGTCTGCCGGTGACCACCGCCGTGCGCACGTTGATCGATCTGGCCCGGGCCGGGCACGAACCAGAACATCTCACCGACGTGATCGGTGACATCTTCCGACGGCGCACGGCCACCCACACCGAGATCACCGACGCGCTGGTCGATATTGCCGAGATCCTCGCCATCACCCCGGCCACCGCAGAGGGTGCCCAGGCCTGGTTGGAAGAGCGGTTTCCCACCCCGGCCCCGTCACCGCAGTCGGCGAGAATTCTGCAGGAGACCATGGCACACGCCCAAGCTTCCCTCCCGGAGCCGTCCCCCCAGCAGATGAGGATCATGCAGGAAAGTATGGAAAAAGTCCTTGCCCCCCTCCAGAAGCAACTGGGAAGCGTCCTTGATGCGATCACCGCCCATCCCGCTGTCCTGTGCTTGCTGGCCCAAGCGGCAGACGACGGTGCCAGCCGCCCGGCTCTTCGTCAGGTGGTGGACGCCGCCAAGGCCTACGATTCGGTCTTCGACGGCCTGCCCGCACATCTGTTCCCGAACGTCGACCGCCAGGACCCCCTGGGCGGGGAAAGCAATCAGGACGAGGATGCTGATGAGTAAACCGAAACGCACCGACGGACAGATCCGTAACGCCCTGAAAAAAAGAAGCCCGGGAGCAGGGGATCACTCCCAACGACGCCTATAACCGGTTTTTCCGGGAGCTGTTTCTCGCCGAGCTGATGAACCGCGACCACGGATGGGTGCTTAAAGGCGGAACGAACCTGTACTGCCGGATTCCCGGTGCCCGGCACACCCGGGACCTTGACCTGTACCGGCAGGACGATCCCACCTCCTACCGCCAGGCCGCCGACGACCTAGTCGAGACCATGCACGGGACTGGCATCGGCCCGTACCGCTTTACCGTCACCGCGCCGAAAGACGAGACGGTCAGCGGGGTCATTGAGAGCATGAACCTCACCGTCGAGGTCTTCCACGGCGTCAGCCTGATCCTGGTGTTTGGCATTGACGTCAGCGGAGATCTGCAGGTGCCGACGGTGACAGACACGCTGACCGTCGAGCGATCCGACCGTATTGATCTGGAGTTTGTAGGCCGGGAGTACACCATCCGGTCCTACCCGATCGAAAATCAGATCGCCGACAAGGTCGCCGCGATGTATGAGCTCCACGGGCATAGCAAACAACCGTCGACCCGCTACCGCGATCTCTACGACATCGCCCTGATTGCTCTAGAACTGGGCGTCGATGCCGCCGACCTGGCAAACGCACTGCGCACTCAAGAACAGGTCCGTAGTCTTACCTTGCCGCAGGAGCTCCGGTTGCCCAGCTCGACGTGGGTGGACGGGTACGCCAACCTGATCAAGAATGTGCCGAATCCGCGTGAAGAGATCACGGAGGTCAACGAGGCGCTGCGCATCGCCGGCGCACTGGTCAACCCCGTCTTCGCAGCATCAGAGAACACCGTGACCGGCACGTGGTCACCGAGCACCGGACGATGGTGGTTCGCTCCAGATGTAATTGAGGGGAGGAAATAGGAAAAGAAAGCCCCGCCGGAAATATTCCGCCAGGGCTGATTACCGCATGCAGCGATGTTTTCCCACAAGAAGATTCTTTTGTCGGGGTTTCCTCCTGGTGAGACGGGGTTTTCAGGACCAGATGACCAGAGAACGGTCAGCGATTACACCCGAAAAACGACAGGTTCACCCGGTTGCAGCCGGGTTTACTGGGTGCCACGCAGTGATAGCCGCGGGGATCGAACACGGTGGCGGAGCCTTGGCGTGCTGGAATCTCCACGGATTCCACGCCCACTACCAGAACCAGGACGCTGGATGGCAGATCACGTTGGCTAAGCATGGCGCGCTGAACCCGGTGCAGTAATGACTGACGCGTCCGGAGTTTTCGGAGAGCGGTGGGCTAGAAATGGGTGCGCCGAGCGAGTTTGAGTGCCCCGAAAACAACTACCGGGATCGCTACCCGCACCGGCCAGAAATAGAGACCTTCGACGGACATTGAGACAGCACCCCACACCACGAAGTTAATTATCAGGGCTAGGGGTGAGAGGCCGAACGGGGACGTCGATAAGCGCATCAATGCTCTGGTCAGTGCTCGCGTCAGCTGTCTTGTGGGCCTCGGGAAGGTGGGAGGCGATAAGCCCGGAAAAGCCCCCATAATCCTCGAGTGAAATTTCGACAGCGCTGACGGCGGTCTCTAGCACTTTCAGCTAGGTGCGGAGGTATTTTTCGTCTGTGTGCAGATTACGCTCAAGTTGCATCTTGTCAATGGCAAGACAGGAGTAGGCTTAGGATCGCGGCGGGAAAATGATCCGTGAAGAGCAGGCCTGGCGCACCACCCGGAAACGTCGATACTGCTTACGGTGTGGCACCCTTTTTCTGCGCGCTGAAGCGTCCCTGCGGAGACGCCCAGAGCCGCTGCCATATCAGCGTCGTCACTGTCACGGTCTTTCTAGCGTTCTGCGGCCTTTTGTGAACGCCGGGTCGCCGACGAGGACGAGGACATAGCCGGTTTCGTGCTGTAGACGTGAAAACCGCTGACACCCGGCACTTGGACGGGCTCAGCGGTTCTCCACGGGAATTCGCGAACTATTCAGGCGAGTTCTACGACATTCCCTGACACTTTGGGGTGGCTGACGGGGCTCGAACCCGCGACACCCAGGATCACAACCTGGTGCTCTACCAACTGAACTACAGCCACCATCGCTGCCTTTTTAAACAGCGCAGTCCACCTTAACCCAGAAGCAGAAATTTACAAAAACGCCTGGTAGGACGCTGTTGCTTCGAGAGCGTGTTGGGCAGCCTCAGAACTTTCCGGGCCTGGTTGCTCCACAAACACTGCGCGACGGTAATAATCTAGCTCACGGATGGACTCCACAATATCCGCCAAGGCGCGGTGCGCCAGGCCCTTTTCAGGCTGGTTGAAATAGGCCCTAGGGAACCAGCGGCGGGCCAGTTCTTTAATGGAAGACACGTCGATCATGCGGTAATGCAGTGCCTCATCCAACTTGGGCATCTGCTCGCGGATAAAGGCACGGTCGGTAGCAATCGAGTTACCGGCCAGAGGAGCAGGGTGGGCCGAGTCGCAGTGCTCGTCGATAAGCTTCAAAACTGCCTGCTCGGCTTGCTCCATTGTCACGGTTGAGGTGCGGATCTGCTCGGTCAAGCCGTTCTCGCAGTGCATGGTGGAAACGTAGTCATCCATTTCAGCAAGTTCCTCGTCCGTGGCGTGGATTACAAGGTCGACAGAGCCAGGCAGGATATTCAAATTCGCATCAGTAACCAGTGCCGCGATCTCAACGATCACGTGTCGGTGCACGTCCAGCCCGGTCATTTCCAAGTCGATCCAGACCAGGCGGTCATTCTTCGCGGGGACTGCCTCGTGTGCTGCTTCGGTTACCTCTGCTGCTTCTGCCTCTGGTGCTTCGCTCATGGTGCCAGCCTAGCGCGCGGCCCCGATGAAACCTGAAAGGGGGTAGCCACTAGATGTGGTGTTTCCCACAGCCTACAGGCACTATATGGCGTGAGCTGCATCAATAAAAAGTTCGTTGTGCGTCCATGGCTTTGGGCGGAATGTGGATCATGCTTTATTTGGATAAAGCCAATAGGGTAGTCCACATAAGCCGAAATACACTGATGTAATTACGAGCAATGGAGACCGAACCTCGATGACCGCGAGCATGACCGCTGTGACTACCACCGTGACTAAAAAGGATGGGCGCATCGTCCGCTTTTACCCGTCCAAGATTTTGAACGACCTGAAGTCCGCGCAACGCGTATTCGACGTAGAATTCCACCGCACCCCACACGAGATCGTTGAGGCAATCAGCGCTAGGGCACACGAGGCGGGCTCGCTGACCAGCACTGAACTCTTCGATATCGTCCAAGATGAGCTCGCGGACTCGCCTGCGGTGTTGGCAGCGTTTCGGGAGTACAAGCAGATCCAGAACACGCAGATCGCCAACTCCACCAATATTCAGCACCAGCTTGGTCGCCTCAATGACGTGAAGGTGCTCAATGAAAACGGCAACAAAGACTCGCGCACCTTCATTGTGCAGCGCGACATCCTGGCGGGCACCATCACAAAAGCCAAGGGCTTGCAGATGTTCCCCGAGGATATCCGCCGCGCCCATATCAAAGGCTTGATCCACATCCATGACCTGGATCGCAGCCCCTTCCAAGGCATGCCCAACTGCTCGCTGCCGGACTTTGAGTACATGCTGGCTAACGGTTTCACGCTGGGCAACGCGCGTATTGAGTCCCCACGGTCCATCGGGGTTGCCGCCACACTGCTGGTGCAGTTGCTCGGCGCGATCTCTGGCGAACAGTACGGTGGTATTTCGGTGCATGAGATTGACCGCCTGCTTGAGCCTTATGCTGCCAAAAGCCATGAGAAGAACCGCGCAATGTTCGCAGAGGTGCTTGACGACGAAGACCTGATTGAAGCTGCGGCAAAGAAGAAAACTGTCAAGGATATTTATGACGCGATGCAGGCCTTTGAATACCAGGTGAATACCCTGACTACCTCGGCAGCTCAGACTCCGTTTACCTCTATTTCTTTGGGGCAGACCACCAGCTGGTTGGGCCGGGAAATCCAGAAGGCTGTGCTTGCGGTGCGTGAGCACGGGATGAGTGGGGAGACGGCGATCTTCCCGAAGATTTTGTTCTTCGTCGATGATGGCATCAACGCCCGCCCTGGTGACCCGAACTATGACATCAAGCAGGCCGCGATGCGCTGTTCCCGCAAACGGATCTACCCAGACCTGGTCAGCGCGCCGAAGATCCGCGAGGCCAAGGAAGGCCAGCTGATCACCCCAATGGGGTGCCGTTCCTTCCTGCACCCGTGGAAAAACGCTGACGGCCAGTACCAGCAGCTGGGGCGCAATAATTTGGGCGTGGTGTCCATCAACTTGCCGCGCATTGCCATCCAGGCGGAGGGCGATATTACAGCTTTCTTCGACATGCTTGATGATGCCATGGATCTGACTATCCGCGCGCTAAAAGTCCGCGAGGATGGCATTCTCGATGCGGAGTTGGAGTCTTCCCCCATCATGTACACCCAGGGTGGTATGGGTGATCCTACAGGTAAGACGTGCGTGCGCGATTTCTACACCGGTGATCGGTACAAGGCGTCGTCGATAAGCATGGGCTATATCGGCATCCACAACGCAATGGTGGCACTGACTGGTGACCAGCACTGGCACACAGATGCCGCCCACCGCGAGCTGTCCTACGAAATCCTGCGCGCGATGAACCGCCGCGTTGATGCTGCTCAGCCGGATTTTAACGCAAAGATGAGTATTTACTCCACGCCGTCGGAATCTCTGTGCGACCGCTTTGATGATCTTGACCGTGCCCGCTTTGGTGATATCGAGGGTGTTAATGATCGTGGCTACTACGAAAACTCCTTCCACTTCCCGTCCTATGTGGAGACCAACCCGATTGAGAAAATCCACTTCGAGGCCGGCTACCAGGACTTAACCCCAGGTGGTTTCATGTTCTACGTAGAAGCCCCGAACCTGGCGGAAAACCCGGCTGCCTTCGAAGCGATCTGGGACGAGGCCTATGAAAACGTGGGCTACTTCGGCATTAACTCGCCGGTAGATGTGTGTTTCGAGTGTGAATTTGAAGGCGAGTTCCACTGCGACGAGCAAGGCTACGTCTGCCCGAGCTGCGGCAACCGTGACGAAAATAAAGCCAGTGTGACCAGGCGTTTGTGCGGCTACCTCGGCTCGCCGATGAAGCGGCCTGTGGTGGCGGGCAAACAGGAGGAGATCGCCAGCCGTGTTAAGCACATGTGAGCTCAGTCCGCAGCGCGTCACAGTGATCGCGCGTGCCGACGAACGCTCCCGCACCTGGGCACAAACCGACGAGTTCCGCGTCGCCGATTACAAACCATTTCAGGTGCTCGACGGGGAAGGGCTGCGCTGTTCCCTTTATGTGAGCTACTGCCCGTTTAACTGTGCGAACTGCTACAACAAGGTCGCGCAGAAGAAAACGTACGGCACTGCCTACACCGATGAGCTAGAGCAGCGCATCATGGCTGACTTAGCCAACCCTCGGGTGGCTGGGCTGACCTTGTGTGGTGGCGAGCCCATGTTGTCCGCCAAACACCTCCTGCCGTTGGTGCGCCGCATCCGGGCCGAGCTACCGGAGAAGACCGTGTGGTGCTACTCCGGCTACCGGTGGGAAGTGTTGCAGCTTTTCGACGATGAACGCCGCGATTTCATTGCGGAACTTGATGTGCTGATCGACGGTCAATACATCGAAGAACTGCGCGACGAGGGTGCACTGCTGCCTTTTCGGGGCTCCTCAAACCAGCGGCTGATTGATGTGCAGGCCTCACTGGCGGCAGGAGAAGCAGTCGAGTATGACTACGCCCTCGTCGATAAGTAATCTCCAAGAAAAGGCAGGGCGAAATCGACAAAGCCATGGCCGGTGGCGCGGATCAGGCCACGTTCAATGAGCCTGCGCCGATAGGTGGTTTGCTGGTTAGCGGGAATCCCCATGCGCTCAGCGATTTCAGATGTGCGTGCAGGGGTTCCAATCTCGACCATCGCGTGAAGATACGCTTCTTCCCGCTCAGGCAGGGCGCGCAAGGCTGGTTGGTGCACTTGCAACCCCATCCGCTCCTTGACTAGAGGCATACTTCGTTCAAGATCTGACTCGGAAATGGTGGTTGTGTCGGCCAGGGTAAAAGAGATCGAACCAATCAGCTGGATCAGATAAGCGTATCCGCTGGTGACATCCACAGCGGCTTGGATTGCTGCAGGGCTGAACTCCCGGCCACCCTCTGCGGCGGTTTCTTGGAACGTGCGGGCAACATCGTCATCTGCAATGGGGTCTAGCTCGATCGGCACTGAGCGGCGTAAAAAGGTGGTTCCCGGCAGGGCAAGCAACTCAGCTATCTCAAAAGGCAGTCCGGCAACGGATAATGCAATAGGTAAAGAATCACGCACGATATTTTGGATCGCATCAGTAAGCGTGTGTAAATCCTCGGGGCGAGCTGACTGGAGTTCATCCTTGGTGAGAAAAACACCAGAACCACTTTGTTCGGCTAGTTCACATGCTCGGCGCAGCAGCCGACGAAGCGAGGGGGCGGGGCTATGCTCAGGCGTTACCTCCGTGCTGACGGACCCAACACCCGCGATAGACGCTGCAGTAATCGTGCGCTGATCTTTCTCACCAAGTTGCTTCAGCAGCAGTGGAAGCTCGGTGTCTCGCAGATCCGCGAGCATGTCGCGGGAGGCCGGGATTCGCACAACATGCCAGCCTAAGCGGGCAGCTTCATCTTCAATCAGGTTCAGCAGCACTGTTTTGCCCGCCCCGCGAGCCCCGCTGATCAGCGTGAACCGGTACGGCGAGCCTGGCCCTTCCTGTAGCGCAATGCCAACCTGGGCCACTACTGCTTCTCGCCCAGCAACCACGATCGGTGTGGTGCCAAAGCTTGGCCGAAAAGGGTTCCTTAACAATCCTCTACCTCCACAACCCGAATCCTTGTACGATTTGTACGAATTCTATCACTCTGTACGATTTGTGCGATTTCGGCCGAGCTTGCGAAACCTGGCCTAGCCCATCTGGGAGTAGAACTTGCCGACGATCGGGGCCGTCAACCCGCGAGGCAGATAGGATCCCGCCCAGTCCATCACTTTCGATAAAGGCCCAGGCACAACGCGGCGTTTGTTGTTCACCAGTGCCTCCAAAGTGTCTTGAGAGCAGGACTCATAAGTGGTCCACAAGAAATCGGGCACGACCTTATCCACGATCGACTGCTCTTCCTCTGGAACTTCTGCCTCACGCACCGGCCCGGGAGCTAGGAGGGTGACATGGATGCCGTGTTTTTTCATCTCATAGTGCAGCGCCTCAGTAAAGGCGTTCACTCCAGCTTTGGTCAGCACATAGGTGGCATTATTCGGAATGGGAATATTGCCTGCTGCAGAGCCAACATTGCAGATCGCACCGTGGCCTCGCGGCACCATCTGATCCAGCGCGGCCTTGGTCAGCCGGAACACCGCAGTTGCGTTCAAGTTGTACTGGTCCACCTCATAGTCCCAGTCTTGCTCAATAAACGGCCCGAAAGAGGCAATGCCCGCGCTATTAATACAGATGCTGATGGTGTAGCGCGACATCTCGTCGATAAGCGAGCTGACTGCGTCAGAGTCAGCAAGGTCGGCGGCGTGCACGATCACCTCAACCCCGTGGGCGGAGCTGAGTTCGTCGGCAAGTTCTTGCAAGACGCTCTCGCGCCGGGCAACGATGATGAGGTTATAACCGGCAAGTGCGAGATCGCGGGCGATAGCACGGCCAATGCCCTGGGAAGCGCCGGTGACTAGCGCGTAGGAATCGATGGTGGGGGAGGGAAAAGTCATGGCCGCCATTCTAGCTGTTGGGCGTGCTCTGGCCAGCAATCTCGCGCAGGGCAGCGATGTGACCGTCGAACGCTTCCTTACCTTTTGCGGTGAGCGTGACCCACACAATGTCTTTAGCGCGGCTTGCCCCGTACTCGCGGGACCGGGTGATATAGCCTGCTTCTTCCAACGCACCGAGCTGTTTGGAAAGCGTGGCATCAGAAACCTCAACGGCATCGCGCAGGGCGGAAAAACGCATCTCATAGCGCACATCCCCCTCTACCGCGCCCGCAGCGTTAAGCGCAGCACAAATTTTGAGCCGATTAATGGGGTGAATAACAGGGTCGATCATGGTTGATTATCACGCAGGTAGAGTATCCCGGCGAGCGTGCCGACGATGCCTGCCGCCACCGTCACCCACACCGTTTCATTGGGGCCAACAAAAACAAGTGCCGTGGTCACTAGTGAGGCAATTAAGGCGGGCCAGGATCCACGGATTTTCGGATCGTCGAAAGGGTCTTCATTCGGGTGAAGCCTGGTGCGCTGCGGGCCGAAAAGCCGGTGGCGCAGGAGGAAAGCGTAGGCGACGAATACGATGAGGATGCCGAGTGCTAGTAGCCACACAGGCCACGTCAGTGCTGCGGCGAATCCGCCAACTAGTAGGCCAAAGAGTGCATCTGCCCACCGGGTTGGTTGAAACTGGATTGTGCGTTCAACCTCGGCTACCGCATTAAGGTCTGAGTGTGCATTAGTGTCCACGGCGGAAACTCCATTCAAAAATAAGTCCTAGAGTGATGGCGGTAGCAATACCTGCACCTATTGACCAGGGCAGTGAGCCTTCCGGGATGAGCCTGATTAACACCGACCCCACCGCGTAGACAGCAACTACTGTGACGATGGTGCGGGTGGGTTTCTGCCCTGCTTGCAGGTCTTGTCGAGGTGATGGGCGCACAGGCCCGTTGAATTGGACAATCAAGAGAAAAGGAGCCACTAGCAAGAGTGTCACGACCAGGATGAGGGGCCAGTTGCCTAACTCTAAGTTGGTGGTGGCTACGATCGCGCCACCGATCAGTGCGATCGCCCAGGCGCTCATCCGATGCAGAGCGCTTGGTTTTGGTGGCTTGGTGTGGCTAATTGTTGCCAGTGCCTCGCGTGCATCGGCCACCGTGACCGGTTCGTCCGTTGTCTCCATCAACTCCATCCTTATAGTCTTTATTTTCCGATATAGAAAGTATCTCACTTTCCTCTATGGAAAACAAGGGACTGTTGTTCTGATTTTCAACCCAATGCGGACGAAAGTAGTCCCGGTGGGTGGAATCACAGAAAAGAATGTGGAGATCTATGTCACAAAACTTGACAAATTGAAAAATATAGATTCAGCAAAAGTGGAACAAAAATTAGTGCTGAATTGAACGCAAAAAACCAGGCATGATCGGACATTCGGGGAGCTAAAATTCGGGCGGAAAACTCCCTTTCCGGGAAAGGGTAACCATGCAACGGGACCGGTCGATCATGGCTGCTGAATGTCCTGAAAAGCCAGGTAGAAGTATGTTTATGCACATTTTATATCTGGCTAAATTGTGCAACTTCTAGCAACAATCAATGTCCGTGCTGCTGTGTAGAAAGTTGATCGACTGAGGTGATCGTAGTTGAGAGCAAAAACAAGCGGGCAATTACAAACTTATTTTGAAGTTCGTTTTGGCTACGAATCGCTTCTGTCGGCGAGGCGCGAGAGAAAAAGTTTGAAGAACCTGGTCTGGATTTGCACCCCCCAATAAGGGCTAAGTAGCATCAAAGGTGCAAGTTCAAAACATCAAGAAAGGAAAGCAAGAATGAACATCGTCAAGACTTACGCAAAGAACATCTTCGCCAGGGCTCTCGAGCACAAGGATTCCTTCGCAATCGCGGCAGGCAATCTGAACGCTCACAAGCACGACTAAGAACTAAGAACTAAGAACTAAGAAACAAGAAGAAGCGACTGAGTAGTAGAAAACGCAACTAAACCTTCGCGTTCTCCGCTGCACGGCCTCTGCCCACACCGGGTAGGAGGTCTTTTTTATTGCTTTGGCTAATACCCGCTAAGTCACTTTCCAGATAGCCAACACGAAACGCATGGTCACGCGGATAGTGATGGTTTCTTCTGGGCCAACTTTTTTATCGATCGCATCAAATAACCCTGGGCCGTACTCGTCGACATGCATTGAAAGCTCGGCTTTCAGTGAATCGCGGTCTAATTCGCGCTCATCACTAAACCCACTGTGCCTGAGTTGGGGCTGTGCGCCGATGCGAAACGCCTCGCCCAGTTTCATCCCAAAAGACTCGCCCATGCGGTTCGGGTTATATTCTGGTGCGTCCGGGATGGCTGCCACCAGTTCTTCCATCACATCCACATGCTTGTACACCGGGGAAGCCATAATGACGGTCTGGCGGGCTAAAGAGTGTAGTTTTTCCACGGCTGCACCGTCGCGGATTGCGGGGCACCGGTTGGCTATTACCAGGTCATAGCCGTCGGCAAGCTCTTCCGGCACTCCGGTAGTCCAGTCATGCTGGATGAAGGTGAGGTTGTCGGGGGCGTCGTTACGCGCAAGCTCGATCATGCGTGCCGACGAATCCACACCCACCCCATGCGCAATCTTGTCTGCCATGGTGTTGAGGTGCCAGCCCGGCCCGCAGCACACATCAAGGACTGTGCCGCCGTGGGGGATGGCATCGAATTCTTCTAATGCTGCAAGAAGGTCATCATTGTGCCGGTGTTTTAAACGCTTGTAGAAAGAATCAGCGATGAGATCCCACCGGGATTGCCCCGTGGGTTGCCCCGTGGACATGAGGTTACTCCTTAATCAGATACTTAAGTCAGGTGCCTAGTCAGGAATATTGTTCAGTTCCAGCCACTCTAACACGTATTCAATTGATCATTCGATTAATGATGTGGGGAGGGTGTGTATCTTTGGGTCGTGTTGGTGATCATGGCGCCTTGAAACGGAAGGCAGTCACGGACGATAACCAAAGCGGGCCGTTGCACGTTCCTTTCTGGTGGTAGTCCCCGGTCCTAGCTAATTGGTGTAAGCAGGGCAGTGTAAGCAGGGCCGGAGTTTTAAAATTCGCATTGACCAGAATTGGTGAAAGTGGCATACTCGAGCACAATGGAAGAAAGGATCAGGTGAATGGGCGATGACCATCACACCACCCAGCATCCCAACCCGGAAAAGCTCTCGATGACCTACCTGCCGTCGCGTCGGACAACAAAAATAGCGACACCCATCCCCACGGCGAGCGACGTTATCGGGAAGACCTGGACGCTCACAGGAGACTGTCTCAGCTCAGCGATGAAGCGATACTTGGAGATCTACTAGACGCAGGGAACGAAGGAGCGCAGGTCGAAGCCATCGCTCACCTTGTTGCCGAGCGTTACTCGGGTCCGCTGCCACCCGCGCGTGAGCTAGCCCAGTACAACGAAGTACATCCCAAAGCTGTGGAAATAATCCTGGGCATGGCAGATCGTACTAACAAAGCACTGGTCCGCAGACACGAAGCGGAAGCCGACGCTATCACAACAAACTCGCGGATAGATGAGAAAGCCGTGCCACGAGGACAGTGGCTTTCTGCGATGCTTATTGTCTGTCTGTTTGCGTTAACTCTAGTGGCGCTTATCCTCGATCGCGGATGGGCTGTAGCACTGTTCGGAGTTGGTGGGCTGAGCCTGATGTTGATGAATACCCTGCCTACTTTGATGAATCGAAACCACAAGGCTGGCTTACCTGATCCTTCGGAAGAAGAAGGAGAGGAAAAGCCTGAAAGCCCGGAAAACGGTTAGTGAGATCACGATCCGGGCCTTCCGGGTGTTGGCTGGCGGGAATACATCGAAGTGAAATACCAGGTTGGCATTCCTATTCAGCTTAACGGGTATTCAACGGGACGAAGTGTGAGTGGCCCAATTTTCGCTGATCCTGCGGCTTAGCGTGAGGAGGTGCAGACCTGCTTAAGCAGGCTGAAAGCACACATTTTGTCCCTTAAGCCCATTTTGTCCCTTCAGTCCAGCCTCGCGGCTGCCTAAAACACAAAACCCCCACTACCTCCTAAAACACGTGGTAGTAGGGGTGTGGCCTGAAGCGCCCCCAGCAGGATTCGAACCCGCGACCCACCGGGTAGAAGCCGGTTGCTCTCATCCACTGAGCTATAGGGGCAGTGAGACAGTAGTTTAGCGCATGCTTGCTCCGAGTCGCATTTCCCCACCATTGTCCACCATCAGCCACCATTGTCCACCGTCGTGCCTAGTTCGGCCAAACCAAGCGTGGCCACTATCGTGTACAACTATGTCCACAAAACAGGCGGTCCGTTCAACGTGGCCGATCTATCTGGCCACGATCCTGGTGGCTGCAGTAGTCGCTGGTTCTATTTCCTATAGTTTTTTGGCCGAATCTTTGGCGGCGTTGGGGATCCCTGATCCTGGCCCTGCCACCACCTTCGGTCTGCCCGCACTGCGCGGCGCCGGTTGGTTGTTGGCGGCGCTGTCGATCGGCTCATTTTTGTTCAGCGCATTCCTGATCCCGCCGGATGGCAAGGACCTCAATGAAGCCGAGCTGACTGTCGACGGGCACATCGCGGCACGCACGGGTGCTTCCGCAGCGGCCGGGATGGGCCTCATTGGCCTGGTGATGATCCCCATGGTCATGTCCGATACGTCAGGCACACCTCTTGGGCAGGTATTTTTCCAGCCTACCGCGTGGGCTGCTGCATTAGAGTTGCTGGCAGAGGCAGTGGTGTGGTTGATTGTGACGATCATCGCAGCTCTTGTTGCTTTCTTCGGTTTTATTCGCAGCCAGTGGGCTGCGCAGCCGGCTTTATTGATCGGTGCGGTGGTGATGATCGTCCCGCTTGGTATGGCAGGCCATGCCGCTACCGGCGGTGACCATGACTACGGCACCAACGCTTACCTGTGGCACTTGATTTTTATGGCGGTGTGGATCGGTGGATTGCTAGCGCTGGCTGCCCACGGGCGCCGCCTTGGGCCTCATATGGAAAAAGGGGTCGCGCGTTATTCGCGCATCGCACTATTTTCGTTTATCACTGTGGCGATCTCAGGTGTGGTGGCAACAGTAATCCGCATCCAACCCGAGGACCTTTTTAGCACACGGTATGGGCTGATCATCGTGGCAAAAATCGTCGGCACGCTCTTGCTTGGCTTATTTGGTTTTGCTCACCGTCAGCTGACTATTCCAAAGCTTAACGACGATAAATCCGCCTTCGTTCGTCTTGCTGTTGTAGAAGTGCTGATCATGGCTGCGGTGGCTGGTATTGCTGTGACAATGGGGCGTACACCACCACCGCCTCCGAGAGACCCCAACCTGACCGCGATGCAGATTCAGATGGGCTACAACCTGTATGAAGCACCGTCAATCGGAGTAGTGTTTACCACCTGGCGTTTTGAGATCCTGTTTACGGTGCTGGCTATTCTGGCGGCAGGCTACTACTTGTGGCTGCTGCGCCGAGTAGAAAACTGGAACCACAAATACACTTTCTGGTGGCTGCTGGGTTGCGCCACTCTGGCAATTACTACCAGCTCTGGCATTGGTATGTATATGCCTTCGGGGTATGCAATGCACATGGTCGGCCACATGATTTTATCCATGGTGGTGCCGCTGTTCTTGGTGTTGGGCGCACCACTGACATTGGTACGTCAGGCTTTTCCCGAAGATGGTTTTAACCCTCGGGCGTGGGCCATCGCGCTGCAGAACTCTAAGTTCATCCAGATCATCACGTACCCGCCGGTCTCCACCCTGCAGTTTATTTTCGTCTTCTACGTGTTGTATATGTTCCCGGACTTTTACTCTTTAGCTATTTCAGAGCATGCAGGGCACGTGTTGATGAACGTCGCTTTCCTGGTATCCGGCTACTTCTATTTCTGGGAGTTGGTGGGGGTTGACTATATCAAGGGCCGCAAACGCACCCCGATTCGTTTGCTGTGGTTGTGGATTTCCATGCCGGCTCACCTCTTTATGGGTGTGTACCTCATGCAGCTCAACACTGTGATGGGAGAAGAGTTCTACCTCTCCCTTGACTTGCCATGGAACCCGGACTTGCTGCGCGACCAGAAAAATGGTGGCGGTATCGCTTGGGCTTCCGGCTCTTTCCCGCTGATCCTGGTATTTGGCATGCTGTTTGTCTCTTGGCGGCGTGAGGATAAGGAAGAAACCACCCAGGTGGATAAGAAATTAGACACCGAGGGCGACGATGAGTGGGAGGCCTATAACAAAATGCTTGCCGACGCCGCCGCCCGGGACAGGGCCCGCGAAGAAGCTGAGCGGCCGTCGATAAGCGCTGCTCAACGCCGTACGACGGGGATTGTGCGCCGAGATCATACTACAGATCCCAACGACCGCAATACATGACGAGGAATGTGACCTATTTCTGTGGATAACGCAGGGTTATCCACAGATTTCAAAAGTGCGCAAACGCCGAGTGCACAGTTGAGTAACAATCAGCAGTAGTCGCCTCGACCGAGGCGACAAGACTCAACAAAGGAGCAAACATGGCAAGGCACATCACCACAATTTCTGGCAACCTCACGCACGACCCCTTCTTCGAACAAACCCGAAATACGAAGGCCGATCTGTGCAAGCTGCGTCTGGCTAGTTCGCGTCGCGTGCGCGCTACGTCAACCCGCAAGTTGAACTACAACGAAACGGCGCCGGACGGGGTGAAGACCTTCACGCATGAAGGAGAAACGTGGGTGGAAGAAGATACCTGGACCGACGTAGATACCCTCTATCTGGATGTTGAATGTTGGGGCGAACTCGCCGTCAACGTGAAAGCCTGCCTGTTCCGCGGAGCTCCCGTGACAGTGACTGGCCAGTTAGTAACAGACCAGTGGGAAGTCACCGACGACCAGGGCAACACCATCACCCGCTCCAAAATTAAGATGCGGGCCACCGAAGTTGCGTTTGACCTGTCACGCCATCAAATTGCGTCAGCGAAAACGGCCGGTACCACGCATGCGCCGGAGGGCATGGAGGCACCGAAAATACAAAGCGCAGAAGACCTCCTCGCTAAACAGCTCAAGGAAGCACAGGGGGATGCGTCGACAAGCGACTACTTCGCGGAAGCTGAGGCTGTCTCGGTTTAGCCGAAGTACGGTTGTCGGGCACGTGATGTACCCTTTGTGTTGATTGATACAACGTAAATTGCAAAGGGGTTTTTCGTGGCCGAATTCATCTACACGATGAAAAATGTTCGCAGGGCCATCGGTGACAAAGTCATTCTGGATGACGTCACCATGGCCTTCTACCCAGGCGCCAAGATTGGTGTTGTGGGCCCGAACGGCGCAGGCAAGTCGTCGCTGCTGAAGATCATGGCTGGCATTGACCAGCCCAATAATGGCGAGGCATTTTTGGACCCGGGCGCCACCGTGGGTATCTTGCTGCAGGAACCACCTCTGAACGAGGACAAGACTGTTCGTGAAAACGTCGAGGAAGGCCTCGGCGACATCATGGACAAGAAGCAGCGCTTCGACGAGATCGCCGAAGAAATGGCGACCAACTACACCGATGAGCTCATGGAAGAAATGGGCAAGCTGCAGGAAGAGCTCGACGCAGCTGACGCGTGGGAGGTTGATTCCAAGATCGACCAAGCCCTGAACGCGCTGCGCTGCCCGCCAGCTGATGAGCCTGTGGTCCACCTCTCTGGTGGGGAACGTCGTCGCGTGGCACTAGCGAAGTTGCTGCTCACCCAGCCTGACCTACTGCTTCTCGACGAGCCCACGAACCACCTGGACGCAGAATCCGTGCTGTGGTTGGAGAAGCACTTGAAGGACTACCCAGGTGCAGTCTTGGCCATTACACACGACCGCTACTTCCTCGACAACGTTGCGGAATGGATCTGTGAGGTTGACCGCGGCAAGCTTTACCCATACGAGGGAAACTACTCCACCTACCTGGAGAAGAAGGCAGAGCGCCTCGAGGTTGCTGGCCAGAAAGACAAGAAGCTGCAGAAGCGCTTGAAGGATGAGCTGGCGTGGGTCAAGTCCTCACCAAAGGCACGCCAGGCGAAAAACAAGGCACGTCTGGAGCGCTACGAAGAAATGGCAGCTGAAGCGGAGCAGTACCGCAAGCTGGACTTCGAAGAGATCCAGATTCCAACCCCGCCACGCCTGGGTAACCAGGTTGTGGAGGTAGAAGACCTGGAAAAGGGCTTCAACGGCCGCACTTTGATCAAGGACCTCTCATTTACTCTGCCGCGTAACGGCATCGTGGGCGTGATCGGCCCCAACGGTGTGGGTAAATCAACCCTGTTCAAGACCATTGTGGGCTTTGAAGAGCCGGACGCGGGCACCGTGAAGGTGGGCGACACCGTGCAGATCAGCTACGTGGACCAGAACCGTGAGAACATCGACCCGGAAAAGACGGTGTGGGAGGTTGTTTCCGACGGCCTGGACTATATTGTGGTGGGCCAGAACGAGATGCCATCGCGCGCTTACCTCTCAGCGTTCGGCTTCAAGGGTGCTGACCAGCAAAAGCCGTCTAAGGTGCTCTCCGGTGGTGAGCGTAACCGCCTGAACTTGGCACTGACACTGAAGCAGGGCGGCAACCTGATCCTGCTTGATGAGCCGACGAACGACCTCGACGTCGAAACGCTCGGTTCCTTGGAAAATGCGCTGCAGAACTTCCCGGGCTGTGCGGTGGTGATCTCGCACGACCGTTGGTTCTTAGATCGCACCTGTACCCACATCCTTGCGTGGGAAGGTGACCAAGAGGAGGGTAAGTGGTTCTGGTTCGAAGGAAACTTCGGCGACTACGAGCAAAACAAGATTGAGCGTTACGGCGAAGAGGCAGCTAAGCCTAAGGCTTCGACGCACCGCAAGCTCACACGCTAGAAAGAATCTGGTTAGGATTGGGCATTATGTCGGACCAAACTTCACATATCCATATCCACGAGGTTCCTCTGCGCTGGGGTGACTTTGACCGTTACGGGCACATCATGAACGCCCGGTACGTTGAACTCGCCCAGGAAGCTCGCGTTGAATTCGCTGACGAATACTTCGAAAAACGTGGGCATGAGTTCGCCGTGTTTGTGCGTCGCATCGAGTGTGATTACTTACGCCCCGTGCTGCCGGATACAAAGTCGGTGACGGTGGAAACCATGGTTGTTGATGTTGGCAACACGTCCTTCACCACGCGCCAGGAAATCAAGGACCGCCAGGGGCGCACCGCTTGTGTGGTGGAATGTGTCCAAGTGGCCATTGATGTGGATATTGAACGTCCGCGCTCCCTGACCCAAAAGGAGGTGGGTATCCTCACGATGAAACCAGAGGTGCCCGCCGACGAGGAAGACGAGTGATCCAGGAATCGCTGACTATCACCGACGGCGCCGCCGGCCTTCGAGCCCTGGTTGGGCGCGCCGTCGGTTTAGATGCTTCGGCTTCCGCACGCTTCTCTGCGCGTGACGACGACACCGTCGACGTGTTCGTGACCACCCCCTTTGATGTGATTGCCTCCCGCCGTGTCCTCGGCACCTGCTCGCGCGATGGGGCGGTGGTCTCCGCGATGGACTTATTGGATGCCCTAGCCGACGAGCGCTCAGAGATCGGCGCTGCACGCGACCCAAACTGGCTGGGTGCGCTGCCACCGAAAGACGGTTTTGAAGAACGGGAAGTGTTGCCGGTTTCGGTGGTGCGTGATTTGGCCGACCAGGGGCAAAGTCTTGCCCGCCAGTTTTCAGGGCCCCTGGGCCCTCCGAAGTCTCTGCTCGACCAACCGGTGATCACCATTAATAATGACGTGGAAATCCCGATGCGGATGATCTTCGCCTGCACCTCATTGGGACTGATTCCCGGCTTTTCTACACCCCTTGAGATCCCGCGCCATCTTCGGGTGGCTACTGCGGGTCGGTGGACCCGTCTCGATGCACCGTTCGGCTCGGTTTATCGTTCCACCAGCCTCGGCCTGTTTGTATGACCTTCTCGCACTGAGTGATCATCCCCGCACTGAGTGTGGGGGTAGGAGATCTCGGAGGCCACTACTTTCTGTAACTGCGGTTCCTCCCAGAGACACACGTTAGGCGCAGAGAACCTAAACCAGGCTGGTTGATCATCATGGCGACGACGCGGACCATATGGTTCCAGAGCGCAGCGCGATGTTCTGTAGAAACCTCGAGGCTTTCCAATGAGTTGTGCATTAACTCCAGCCAGCGCTGCGCTTCCGGTTCCCCGATTTCAAACGCAAAGTGGCGACGCCGCAGCATAGGCGCCCCGCGCTGTTCATTGAACGTGGGTGGGCCACCCCAATACTGCGCCAGAAACCACTTCAAACGCAGTTCAGCGCCTTCCCAATCATCGTGGGGGTACATCGGCCCAATGAGGTCGTCGTCACGCACTTGCGTATAAAAGCCCTCGACGAGCGCGGAAAAGAACGCGTCGCCACCTACTTGGTCATAGAACGATTGGGACATGTCCTACACCTTACGGGCAGTTACTCCTCTTTGCTGGCTGGGAGATGAAACCGTCCGTTAGGGTAGGGCAGCGGGACATCCGCATCCTGCAGGTCGTCCAAGATTCGCCTGTTCAACTGGCGCTGCACTGCCCACTGCTTGCCTGGCAACGTTTTCACTGAAACGCGGTAACTCATGTGGTCAACGGCAAACTCGGTGACGCCATTAAGCACCGGAGCGTCTAAAACAAGGCCTTTCCAATCATCATCGTCGACGGCGCGTTGCGCAGAGGCGAGAATGATATCGGCGACCTCGTCAGGGTCCGCGCTTAAAGCAACGGGAATCTGCACGCGGGCCACTGAATAGGTTGCGGTGAAGTTGCCCACTTGGAGCATCTCGCCGTTGCGGACATACCACAGTGTGCCGTCGATATCGCGAACCGTCGTAATGCGCAAGGTGACCTCTTCGACGTCACCGGATATGCCATTGACCTCGATATTGTCGCCCACGCCGTACTGGTCTTCCAGGAGCATGAAGATGCCAGACAAGAAGTCTTTCACCAGTGACTGGGCACCGAAACCGATAGCCACACCCACAACACCCGCAGAGGCAATCAACGGGCCGATATTCACACCGATCTGATCGAGCACCGCCAAAGTCGCCCACACCCACACGATGATCGCTACTGCTGAACGCCCCACGCTAGCAAGGGTTTTCACGCGCTGCTTTCGCCGCTCCTCCTGTGCTTTCTCCTGCACCGTGAGCTCATCGTCTGTGCCACGGAAGAGCGTGGGAAATGCCTTGCCTTGATTTTCAATGTTGTGGCGCGCGGCACGATTGATCAGGCGGACCAGAATCCAATGGACAAACGCCGCGACAAGCAGAATAAGCAAAATTTTCAGCGGGCGCTCAACAACCCACTCCCGTGTCACCGGATCTTGCCACCATGATTCAACGCTTTCAATGGCATCATCCACCGAGGTAGGTACCGGAGTGCTTTCTTCTTTAGACAAGTACTTGATTAGTGTGTCTCCTTTCATCACGCGGCCAGTGTAGCCATGCATATAATTCAACGCCTTCTGAACCGCTGGTCTAATATATTCGTAATCTCGTTCTAGAAAGGAACCCCATGACCCGCGGTACACCTTCTGGTTTCTCCACGGACTCCATCCACGCCGGCTACCAGCCGGACAGCCTGTATGGCTCCATTAATGTGCCCATTTACGCCTCCACTACCTTCCAACAGGACGGACTGGCGCAATTGCGCAACGGCTACGAATATACGCGAGTGGGCAATCCGACGATCACCGCGCTGGAAAAAACGGTCGCTGCTCTCGAAGGGTCCGAATATGCTGTGGCGTATGCGTCGGGGATGGCGGCTATTGACACAGTGCTGCGGATCCTGATGAAGCCTGGCGATCACATCGTCATCGGTAACGATGCCTACGGTGGCACATACCGGCTGATTAACCAGATCTTCAACCAGTGGGGAATCGAGAATACCGTGGTCGATACCACCAAGCCTGAGCAAGTGAAGGCTGCGATCCAGGGCAACACGAAGGTGATCTGGGTGGAGACCCCCACCAACCCAGCCCTCGACATCGTGGATATCCAGGCGGTTGCTGACATCAAGGGCGCGGCCACGCTCGTTGTAGACAACACGTTCGCCTCGCCGTACCTGCAAAAGCCACTGGAGTTCGGTGCGGATGTGGTATTGCACTCGACGACGAAAT
Organism: Corynebacterium cystitidis; assembly: GCF_900187295.1. NCBI lineage: Bacteria > Bacillati > Actinomycetota > Actinomycetes > Mycobacteriales > Corynebacteriaceae > Corynebacterium > Corynebacterium cystitidis. The sequence goes on from NZ_LT906473.1 coordinate 384,268, forward strand.
ACCTGGGCGGGCACTCTGATGTGATCGGTGGGCTGGTGTGCGCAAGCGACGCTGACTTGGAAGAGCAGCTGCGATTCTTTTTCGGCTGGGTTGGAGCTATCCCGTCACCCTTCGATACGTATCTCACCGCGCGCGGCATTAAGTCTTTAAGCGTGCGCATGGAGCGCCACTGCGACAATGCGGAGAAGGTAGCGGAATTTCTGCAGGGCCGCGACGAGGTTGAGCGCGTGTGCTACCCGGGCCTGCCGGGTCACCCGAATCATGAGGTGGCCAAGAAGCAAATGAAGCGCTTCGGTGGCATGGTGTCGGTGATCTTTAAAACGGAGGAGCAGGCGAAGAAGTTCTGCACGTCCACCAAACTGATTGCTTTAGCTGAATCGCTCGGCGGTGTGGAGTCTTTGGTGGAGCATCCCGCTACGATGACGCATGTTTCAGTTGAGGATTCTGCCCTTGCAGTACCACGGGAACTAGTCCGCATTTCTATCGGCATCGAGGATGCGGATGACCTCATCGCGGATATTGAGCAAGCACTAGAACAGTTATAAACACTAGCCCGGGCTAGACAAGTTATAAGCACAGAAAGGCTGTTTAGCTGTAGCAAAGATCATGCACAAGTAGCACTCGGCCACAGTTGGGGATGTGTACCATAATCGGTACACCGTAATCGGTACACCGTAATCGGTAGATACACCAACCAGTGGAGGCGGCATGGCTCGTAAACCAGCGTATGTTGCCATTGCTGAGTCGCTGCGCAACCGGATCGAGGATCACACTTACAAGCCCGGTGATCGGCTGCCTGCGGAACGTGAACTCGTGGACGAGTTTGGGGTTGCCCGCATGACTATCCGCCACGCTTTAGACTTATTACAGCTGGAAGGCCTCATTGATCGCAAACGTGGGCGTACTGGTGGGACTTTTGTGCGTGCTGTTCCACCCATGCTCGAGTTGACAAAACTTGACGAAGTGGGCACCCAACTGACCGCTTTGGAGGTTGAGCATTCCCACGAAATTGTGAGCCAGGGTTTAGTCCCGGCACAGCCCCCGGTGGCTGCGGCTTTTTCCATCGATTCTGGTGACGATGTTTTTCGGGTGGAAATTGTGCGCTTGATTTCGGGAGTGCCAGCCATCCTGGAAACTACGTATGTCCGAAGTGAGATGTCGTTGCAGGAGACGCTCGCCAACGAACTTCAGGCGGACGTCGAAAAGCGTGAGGATGTGATTACGCCAGGGGTTGCCACCGAGGACGAACGGATCCGTCTGGGTATCGCTAGCGCTACCCAGGTGTTACGAGTAACGCGCACAACGTACTTGGAGGATGGTTCAGTCGCCGCGCTGTCCTTTTTGGTCATTCGCCCTGATCTAGCTCACGTGAAAGTGGTCACGGAGCGCCCGGGGCAGAAGCGCCCTAGGCAGAAGCGCTCCTAAACGAGGCGGTAGCCGGAGCCGCGGATGGTTTCTATTCTTTCGGAACCAATTTTCTTCCGCAAAGTGCGAATATAGACATCCACCACGTTCGATCCTGGGTCAAAGTCCATGCCCCACACCATTGAGAGCAGCTGTGCACGTGACAGTATCTGCCCGGGGTGGCGCAAAAAGGTTTCCAGCAGGCTGAGCTCGCGGCGCGATAAATCTTTCCATTTGCCGTCTATGTTGACGCGTTGGGAGCGCAGGTCAAGCACCATGTCGTTGCGGGACAATTTCACCGATGATGTCGCTTGGGCCTCGCTTAATCGGAGCCGGACTCGGGCAAGCAGTTCGGCGAACTGGAACGGCTTGGGCATGTAGTCATCGGCACCGCCTTCGAGCATGCGTACTCGCTCCTCGAGATTGGTACGCGCCGTCAAAACAATAATCGGGAGGGGGATTTGGAGGGCTCGTATCTGCTTGAGAATGTCGGCGCCGTCCATGCGAGGCAGCCCAAGATCGAGGATCATCAAGTCATAGTCCCCGGTTCGTGCCATTGCGAATGCCGCCGGTCCTGTGTCGACGGTGTCGCAGGGGTAACCGGCTGCGGTGAGGCCACGCTCAATGAAATCTGCGATTCCGTGGTCATCTTCGGCGATTAAAATTCTGCTCATTTTACTCTCCAATTATTTCTGTGCCGGGAGGTGTTCCGGGGCCGGGATTTCCAGGCCGAAAATGCTTCCTAAGCCCACGGTGGATTCGACGTATGCTTTGCCACCGTGGGCTTCTCCGATTGCTTTGACGATGGACAGGCCTAATCCAGCACCCTCAGGGCGGGAGCCGAGGGTATCACCACGAGAAAAGCGGCTAAAGAGTTGATCGAGTTTGTCTTCCGCGATTCCTTCTCCACGGTCGCGTACCCAAAAGCGCACGGTGCGGTCGGGGCCTTCGCCGTGGAGGGTGCTGCCGATTTCTACCTCGTCTTGCGAGTACTTTAGGGCGTTGCCGAATAGTTCGAGGACAGCCTCTGTCACCCGGTCGGGGTCTAGTTCTGTTTCGCCTTCTGCGACATCGACAAGGCGGGCACGCGAGTCGATTGTGGAGGCTTTATCGTCGATGGTGATTGTTAGTTCAGTGAGGTCGGTCATCTCTGGTTTGACGAAGTCACCCGAGTCGGCGACGGCGAGGGTGAGCATGTCATTAACCATGCGTGCCATGCGGTCGAGCTCTGCGGTGGCTAGTTCGATGGATTTTTGTCGCTGTTCTGGTTGGGTGGAGGGCAGCAACTCGAGTTGGCCACGCACGACGGTGATGGGTGTGCGTAGCTCGTGGCCGGCGTCGTCGATGAATTGGCGTTGGTCGCGGTAGGCCATTTCGAGGCGATCAAGCATGGCGTTGAAGGTGTGTGCCAGCTGTCCGATTTCGTCGTTTGTTTGGATGGGCACGCGTGTGGTGAGGTCAGAGTTGCTTATCGACGACGCTACTTTTTGTAGCTTCCTGATTGGTGCGGTGATTTGCCCCGAGACTAACCATGCCATCAGCATGGCGGCAAGGAGGCCACCGAGTGAGATCAGGCTGATCCAGATCATGTTGTTGCCGGCTTGATCGCGTTCGTAGCTGGAGTTGTAGAGCAAGGCGAAAATTGCGTTTTGGTCAATTTCTACGCGGCCCCAGTGGATATCTTTGTGGCGGCCACCGTGGGAGGGGCTGTTGAGGATTTCGTGGACTATGGGGTCATCGTATTTGATGGGTTCGGGGTGGGTGCCGGATATTTTGGAGAAATCGATTTGAGCCATGCGCCCATCAACGAATCCCACCATGTTTTCTCTGCTGTCGGGGATTTGTCTTTGGATGTAGACCTCAATGAGCCTTTGTGGGTCGTTGAAACCTTCTCCGGTGTCGGGGTCTACACCTTCTTGGGCGAATTGGGTGAACTCGTCGATTTCTTGGACGACAGCTACGTTGGCGTTGTCGGTAATTTGTCCCATATAAAAGGACCGGGTCAGTATCAAAACTGCTGTCAGCGCGACTAGGACTACGACGGTGGTCCATGCAACAACTCGCCACCTCAAGGAGGTGGCTAGTAGACCGTCTTTAGCCATCGTTAGTCATCGTCCCAATCATCCCAGTCATCGTCCCAGTCGTCCCAGTCATCGTCATCATATTGGGGGGCTGGAATATATGGCTGAGTATAGACCGGAGCAGGAGCCGGTGGGATGTATTGCTGCTGGGGCACAGGCGCATGCGCTGGTGTCGGCGCCGGTGCCGGTGTCGGTGGCGGAGCGGGCGCGTGGTTTTCGTCACGGAAGCCTTGCTCATCGCCCGAGTTCCCCCCGTCCTTGTTAGCTGCGCCATCTGGGTCAGATGAGTCATCTGGGTGATCGGGCTCGGAGGTTTCGCTGGTGGTGTTTTCCTCTCCGTCGGTGGAGGCCCCGGGGTTGAGCGTGATGTGGGCTGCCTCTTCTGGCACGTTTGGTGCCTGATTATTGTTGGCGAGTGCGGCTCCTCCGATGGCGACCAACACGAGTAGAGCAATGATCGCGATGATGGGCGCGAACTTGCGTAGTGATGCCATGGTAGTGATCCTTATGTTGTGACCGGGTGTGGCCAGATTTCTGGTGTTGCTAGCCTTAGTGTGCCTCGTGGGTCTGAACTAAAAATGAGATGACTGTGAGAGTTCTTTCATTTCCGGCTCTTGTCAATCGCGCGATTGCGGCGAGCTCGTTCCACCTGATCGAGCTGTTCACAGATTATTCTACGTAAACCTTGTGGAAGATCGGATTTTAGTAGTTCATCGGCGCGCTTGATTGCATGATCTGACATGTCGCGCGAGGGGTAGAGCCCTGTGAGCGTGCGTTGCGCCATCTCGGGGGTCTGTTCGCGCCAGACGCGTTGGGCATTGTCGAAGTAGGCGTCGGTGAATTCGGTGGCGCAGGTATCGGTGAAGTTGAATCCTTCCATGAGGTGGCGCGCTTCGAGGTTGGTGCGTTGGCCGGACATGACTTCGTCGAAAGCCCATTGCTTATCGACGACCGCCTGGGCCCGCAGCCGGGCTAGTTGGCCGGCTGAGGTGTCGTCGTGTTCCTGCTCAAGGATTTCTAGGCCACGATCGCCACATGCGATGAGTGCTGTGATTGCTAGCCAGCGTACTTCCTGGTTGTCGGAGGTTTCCAGTAGCTGTTGGAGGTAGGCGGCGCTGGTGTTGGTTTGGGGCAGGCGCGCAAGCGCACGGTCGAAAATGGTGGCGGGTTCGCGCCCAGTGAAAGCTGCGGTCAGCGTGGCGTATGCGTGGTTTCGCGCGTCTTCGGCCACGTAGTAGCGGGCCGCCATTGTGGCTTGGCCTGCGAGGCGCTCGAGTACGGCTGTCTGGTCTTCGGCGTTTAAGTGGCGGGCGACCAGTGTGATGAAGGCGCGGGCTGGCATGTCACCGGCGCGGGTGGCTTACCAGGCTGCAGACCAGGCGAGTGTGCGCGCCATCGGATCAGCGATATCGCCTAAGTGCTTGACGACGAACTCCTGTTGTTCTGCTGCGATGCCCATGAGGCAGTAGGTGAGGTCACCGTCATTGACTAAGGCCAGGTCGTGCTTGACACCCGCGTAATCTGGGACTTCGGTGCGTTCACCTGTGATGTCTACTTCGATGTGGTGGGTGCGGGTGACCGCGTTGCCGTCGTGGGAGTAGAGGCCCACGCCCACACGGTGGGTGCGTTGCACGTCAGATTCCTGGACGATAACGAAGGAGTTTTCGGTGATTTCTGGGTAGAGCGTGGAGATGCCGGTTGTTTTCAGCCACTGTTGTGACCACTCGCTGAGGTCACGGCCTGAGGCTGCTTCGAGCGCGCCGAGCAGGTCGTCGAAGGTGGCGTTTGCAAATGCGTGGTTGTCAAAGTGGGCGCGCACCCCGGCGAAGAATGCGTCGCGGCCCACAAAGGCCTGTAGCTGTTTGAGTACGCTGGCGCCTTTGGCGTATGTGATGCCGTCGAAGTTTTGCTCTGCGGTTGCTACATCGGGGGCGTCGGTGCTGATGGGGTGGGTGGATGGTAGCTGGTCTTGGCTGTATGCCCACGCCTTTTCCACGTTAGCGAAGGTGACCCACGCGGTGTCATAGGCGGTGGCTTCGGCTTGGGTGATTGCTGCCGCCCAGGTTGCGAAGGATTCGTTGAGCCACAGGTCATCCCACCATTGCATTGTGACTAGGTTGCCAAACCACATGTGGGCCATCTCGTGCAGGATGGTTTCGTTGCGGCGTTCGTACATGTAGGGGCTGGCTTCGGAGGTGAAGACGTATTCGTCACGGATTGTGACTGCGCCGACGTGTTCCATCGCACCGATATTAAATTCGGGGCAGAAAATCTGGTCATACTTGGTAAACGGGTAGGGCCGGGCGAAGTTGTCGTGGTAGTACGCGAAGCCTTCTTTGGTTTCTGCAAATAGGCGGTCTGCGTCGAGGTATTCCATGATGGAGGCGCGTGCGTACAGGCCAAGCTCGATGGTGCTCTCTTGGTCACCGTTCATTTCGGTGTAGGTGTCATGCACGTGGGCGTAGTCCCCGGCGATAAACGCCACCAGATAGGTGGACAGCGGATAGTCGATGCTGCTCGTGTGCGTCTTTGTCCCACAGCTGGAGTCTGCAACGGCGACGTTTTCATTCATGACCACGGTGAAGTGTTCCGGGGTGGTCATGGATAACTGGTAGGTGGCTTTGAGATCGGGCTGGTCAAAGCAGGCGAACACGCGTTGGGCGTCGGCTGGTTCGAACTGGGAGTAGATGTATACCTTATTATCTAGCGGGTCGACAAAGCGGTGCAGGCCTTCGCCGGTAGACGAGTAGGGGATTGTGGCCTTGACGGTCAGGGTGTGTTCGCCCTTGCTGACACGGAAAGTTAAGGAGTCGAGTGGTTCGTCGTTAAGCGTTGCTTCCCACGAGCCGGACATTACATTCAAGTCGATGCTGATGTCGCCGGAGCCGGATTGAAAGGTGGCCGTGGTTGTGGAGGTGAAGGTCTCTGGGCTGGTCACGTCGAGGTGGACGCGGTAATGCACGTTGCTGATCAGGCTCGCGCGGTGGCGGGCGTGGGTGCGGGTAAGCGTTTCTGTGTGATTTGATGCCATTGTCTTACTTTAGCGCTGCGGTATTCTGGTTGACGTTTGGCCGTGTTCCTGTAGTGTAAAACACGCAAGAAGATACAAGTTTAAAGTAAGTTGTGGAGGATGAGATAATGGCAACCCCAGTAAAGTTCTGGTTCGACGTTTCCTGCCCATTCGCGTGGAAAACCTCACGTTGGATGAAAGAAGTTGAAACAGTCCGCGACATTGACGTCGAATGGATCCCCATGTCCCTGGCCGTACTGAACGAAGGAGCGGACATTCCAGAGGACTATGCGGAAAAGATGAAGGCCAATTGGGGTCCAGCCCGCGTGTTTGCCAAGGTGAAAAACGAGCAACCGGACAAAGTCGGCGAGCTCTACACCGCCATGGGTGAGATTGTCCACAACGAGGGCGAAAACTCGAAGCAGGACTATGGCGCATACGACGGCGTAATCAAGCGCGCCTTGGAAAAGGTGGGCCTACCAGCCGAGTATGCCGAGGTAGCAAACAGTGAAGAGATGGACAAAGACCTGCGCGCCTACCACCAAGCTGGCCAAGATGCGGTGGGCTCCGATTCCGGCACCCCGATTGTGAAGGTGGAGGAAAATGCATTCTTCGGCCCTGTGATCACCCGCTTCCCGGAAGGCGAAGAATCCGGCGAGCTTTTCGACGCCTACCGCACACTTGCCGCCTACCCCTACTTCTTTGAGTTAAAACGCAACCGCTTCGAGATGCCGCAGCTGGATGGGTGGAAATAATACTGGAAAACTCAAGTTACGTAGGTTGTTCAAAGGTGGCCGTTGCAGGGGCCACCTCCGCAAGGCTAAAGCCTCACTGTCTCTGGGATACTCCTGCGTAGTCGTGTCGCGTAACTCAACCTGCATCCAGCAACTCATCAGTCATCTCGAAACAGCCCCAACCCTGTACAGTGATTGAATAAATATCCATCATCTTCTTGGTTGAAAGGCCCCGCCCGAGCATGTCTGAAAATCCTTTGCGCACTGAGTCTAAGCTCATCCACTCCGGCTACACGCCCGGAAACACCGAGCCACGGCAGTTGCCAATCGTGCAGTCCACTACCTACACCTTCGATTCTTCCGACGACATCACCGCGGTGTTCGACGAGCCGACTCACGCCCTGATCTATTCGCGCTTCGCCAATCCCACCGTGATGGCCGTAGAGGAGAAGGTGGCGGACCTTGAGGGTGGCGCGGCCGCTATGGCGACCACCTCCGGTCAGGCTGCCACCGCGTTCGCGATCATGAACTTGTGCTCTAAAGGCGATAGCTTCGTGTCTTCTTCGGAAATCTATGGTGGAACCTCGAACCTGTTTACTACCACGCTGGCGAAATACGGCATCGAGGTTATCTATGTGGACCAGGACGCACCGGAGGAAGAGATTAGGGCAGCGTTCAAGCCGAACACTAAGGCGTTGTTCGGTGAGACTATCGCTAATCCGGCGATGAGCGTGCTTGACATTGAGAAATTTGCGCGAATCGCCCACGACCAGGGTGTTCCCCTGATCGTCGACTCTACCTTTGCCACCCCCGTCCTGTGTAAACCCATCGAACACGGTGCGGATGTAGTTATTCACTCAACTTCGAAGTACATGGACGGCCACGCGGTACAGATCGGCGGCATGATCGTGGACGCCGGGAAGTTTGACTACACTAACGGCAACTTTCCAGACTTTACAGAGCCCGATGAGTCTTATCACGGAGTTGTGTACACGAAGGACTATGCGGCGGCACCGTTTATTATTAAAGCGCGCATGCAGCTAATGCGCGATTTCGGTGCTTACCCGGCGGCACACTCGGCTTTCATGCTCAATTTGTCCTTGGAGTCGCTGGACGTTCGCGTGCGTCGCCACTGCGAGAATGCGTTGGCCGTGGCCAAGCACCTTGAATCGCGTACGGACGTGTTTAATGAGGTCCGCTACCCGGGTTTGAAGTCCTCTAAGTATTATGACTTGGCCCAGAAATATCTGCCGGGAGGGGCTTCGGGCGTGGTCACCGTTGACTTGAAGGGTGGCCGCGAGGCAGGAGTGAAGTTCATGGACGCGCTCACGATGGTCGCGCGCGAGGTCCACGTTGCTGATTCGCGTTCTTGTGTGCTGCACCCAGCGTCTACTACGCACCGCCAGGTGCCTGACGATCAGCTCGCATCCGTAGGAATTACCCCGGGTCTGGTGCGCCTTTCTATGGGCTTGGAGCATGTCGACGACATCATTGCCGACATCGATCAGGCTCTCAACGCGATCTAGCTCTGAGAATCAGTGGCTGAAATCGGTTACCGACACGAAGATATCTAGGTACGATATTGGGTATGCGCGTTTACTTAGGAGCAGACCACGCAGGGTTCGAGCGGAAAAATGAGATTGCTGAACACCTGAAAGCCAATGGACATGAGCCGATCGATTGCGGTGCTTTTGTTTATGATGCGGAGGACGATTACCCGGCATTCTGTATCGACGCCGCCGCTAAGACTGTTGCTGATGAAGGATCCCTGGGAATCGTGCTTGGTGGTTCCGGCAACGGTGAAAACATTGCAGCCAATAAGGTGAAGGGCGCGCGGTGCGCTCTGGCATGGTCGGAAGAAACGGCGCGCTTGGCTCGCGAACATAATAACGCCCAGCTGATTGCTATCGGTGGGCGTATGCACACCAAAGAAGAAACGCTCGCGATTGTGGATGCTTTCCTCAACCAGGAGTGGAGTAAGGCCGAGCGCCATCAGCGCCGCATTGACATCCTCGCCGAGTACGAGCGTACCGGTGAAGCCCCTGAGGTTCCCGGGGCGTAGGTACGCTTAACGACGAAACACCCTTCTTCACGAATTTGTGTAGGAGGGTGTTTCTGCGTGCTTATTGTATAAGGGGATGTCACGGCACTGATCGAAGAATTAGGGACATCGTTAAGTGAAGCATTGAGTAGTGCACGTAAAGTGCCACCGCTTGGTCGCCGCACCAAAAGCATTTATGCAGTTCAAAGGCGGTATATTTCGGTAATTAATGCCTTTGCCCCGCTTTACTTGCAGAATCAACGCTTTACGGTGTAAGTTATAGGCGTGACTCGGCTGTAGGGCTCCTCTGAGAGATATCCCAGCATTTCACAAGGAGCCCTCCTCGGCGCTGAAACGTTCGGTGTGTGAGCTGAGAGTAATTCGTCTGGCCTTGTCGCTATGCGGTTCTCCGAACCGTAAAAATGCAAATATCCGTCCTCTGGAAGGTTTTCAAAATGGCACGTGCCACTACCCTTGTTCGTTCTACCGCCATCGCTGCCGCTTTGGGTATGGCGGTCTCCCTTGGTGCGGTTGGCGTGACTGCTGATGCTACCCCTACCTACGGCGACGACTCTCCCGTGGTCAACCCTACTAAGCAAGGTTCTTTGACCATTCATAAGTATGGGGACCCAAATTCTACGTCTGATCCGACTGGTCTCGACGGTCAGTCTGTTGATGGCGGCAAGGTTCTGGATGGTGTAGGTTTCACGATCTACAAGATCAATGGCATTGATGTGACCACGAATGAAGGTCTTGCAGCCGCAGCTGGAATCAAACCGGAAAACTACATCAAAAACGGTGCGGCTGATCTATCTAAGGTAACGAAGATTGGTGAAGAACGTAAAACTGAAACTAACGGTCAGACTACATTTCCTGGCCTGGCACTGGGCGCATACTTGGTTGTAGAAACCTCCCCGAAGGAGGGTTACACCCCGGCAGCACCATTCATCGCTTTCGTGCCGATGACAGAAGGTAACGACAATAAAGGCCAGGGTGTCAAGTGGTTCTACGACGTTCACGCGTATCCTAAGAACTACTCGGAGACCAAGCCGACCAAGGAAGTTGCGGACAAGGACAAGAACGTTTCCGAAAAGGTTACCTACACGGTCACGGGTACTGTGCGAAACCTCGTGGATAACGAAAAACTCAAGGCGTTCCGTATCACAGATACCATTGATAAGGCACTAGAGATCGGAAAGATCACTGTTGCTATTAAGGGTGGCCAGTCCCTTGAGTTGGGCACTGACTACACCCAGGATGGTACTGGTCAGAACATCGACGTGAACTTCACCCCGGCTGGACTTGCCAAGCTCACTAGCGGTGCCAAGGTTGTCATGACAGTTGAGACGACCGTCAAAAATGACGTGAATGCTGGTAACTTCTACAAGGCACCTAACGAAGCTAAGGTCTACCAAAACCGTCCTGGTGTCGATCAGCTTACAGATGACGATGGTAAGCCAACTCCAAAGGTGCACACCTACTGGGGCAAGATCAAATTCACCAAGACTGACGATTCTGCTGACAAGAAGGGTCTCAAAGGTGCCGAGTTCCAGATTGTTCGTTCTAAGGATCGATGCGAGGACATTAACGTCACCGATCAGGCTACCATCAACGCTAATGCTGTAATGGGCATCCAGGCTGGCCAGACCCAGGCGGCTAAGAAGTTCACCTCTGATGACAACGGTTTGGTAGAGGTTGCAGGCCTGCACGTCAACGACTTCGCGAATAACGAGACGGTTGACGCAGATTGGTACTGCCTAGTTGAGGTTAAGGCCCCAGAAGGTAAGGAGCTGCTGCCTAAGCCAATTCCATTCCAGTTCGTCGCTACGTCCGGTGCTGACACCAAGGAAAACCGTGTCTACGAGATTAATACACTCACCAGGGACGGCAATGTTGTGAACAAGGCTGACACCACCCCGCTGCTGCCACAGACCGGTGGTACGGGTATCGCTCTCCTTGTCTTGGCTGCTCTGGGGCTGATTGGTGGCGGAGCTGTATACGCTCGCCGCAACACCGCTCAGGCATAAGCCATAGCATCTCCCGCGAATGTGGTCCGGCAGTACCACGTATTAATCTGTACGAAACTGCCGCCGCGTCGCCCGCTGTTGCTATTATTCAGTCGGCCGACGCCGCCAAAACTTATCCACGAGTGTGGCGACACCACGAGTTAGTAGTCCCAGGAGGCAGCAATTGGCAACAGCTATCCATAACGCGTCGAATCACGGTAGCAGCACCAAACCCGCTAGTTTCCTGCGTCGGGTATTGATTCCAGCAATACTCGTGCTTGCCGGAATTGCCATCCTGTTGTATCCGGTGGTGTCCTCACAGTGGAATAATTTCATGCAGCAAAAGGCGGCAGAGCAGTACACGAACTATAATGAAACATTAAATCCAGATACTCTAGAGCGTGAACTCGCCGAAGCTGTTGCGTATAACGAAGACCCAGGCACTGGCGGACCGATCTTGGATCCGTGGCTGGCCCGAGTGGCAAAAGATAATCATGATTACCAAAGGTATCTTGAACAGCTTAATCATCAGGAAGCTATGGCTCGCCTCGTAGTACCGGCAGCGAAAGTCGATCTACCTGTTTACCACGGCACGGAGTCGCACACCTTGGAAAGAGGTGTGGGGCATCTCTACGGAACCTCGATGCCTGTGGGTGGTCCAAATACTCATTCGGTTTTGACCGCACATACCGGACTACCTCATGCGACGTTGTTCGATAACTTGGATCAGGTTGAAGAAGGCGACGCCATCTACATCGATACTGCTGGGCAGAAAATGAAGTACGAGGTTCATGACGTAGAGGTCGTGTTGCCGACGGAGACTGACTCCTTAAACGTCGTACCTGGTGAGGATCTAGTCACTTTAATTACGTGTACCCCGTACGGAATTAATACGCATCGAATCTTGGTGCATGCCCATAGGGTTGCTTATGACCCTGCGGAAGAGGCATTTGAAAACAATGGCCCTGTGATTCAGTGGTGGATGTGGGTTTTGATTGCTGCCGCCATAATAATTTTAGCGCTGCTCGCGCGATGGCTATATCGGCAGTATTTGGCAGCGAAGATCGTCAACGTTAAAGAAGAAAGCAATGATGTTTAAACGACAAATGAGCGGCCTGGCCGCTGGCGTGCTAACAGTCACACTTCTAGGTAACTTCCCCGCCTTCGCTGATTCGAAGGTTGTGACTGGTAATGATGCTGGATTGATCGCTGAAATGATCAATACCAGTGAACCGATCACCTTGACGATTAAAAAGACTCCGCGTAACCCTCATGATGAAGACACCGCTGGTGTCAAGCCACCCGGACCAATCGAAGGCGTGACGTTCGATCTTCAACGCGTCGAAAATATTGACGTGACCACCACGGCGGGCCGTAAAAGAGCTGAGAATATGACTGTTGATTCGGCCCGAGAAATCGGTTTAGGCTCCCCGATCTCCAGGGCTACAAACGGTAAAGGTGAAGCAGTATTCGCAGACCTTTCTCCGGGTCTCTACTTGGTTACCGAAAAGCTACCCGAAGACCAAAGAGAAAAGTATGCCTACGCACAGCCTTTCTTGGTGCTTCTTCCGTTGGGGTCTGTTGATGGAACAAAATTTGAGCACGATGGTTTAATTTTGGTAAAAAGCCAGACTCCACCGAAACCACCGAGCACACCGACCCCAACACCCACTCCGCCTCCTGGAACTCCACCAAATGTCCCCCCTGGTAAAACCACCCGTCCACCGGTTCCACCAGAAACCCCGCCAAGAGAAACCCCGCCGGTCACCACACCGCCCGAGGGTCCACCATCCACGCCACCTGGAGAGACCCCACCAGGAGAGACCCCAGGCTTACGACTGGCTGAAACCGGTGCGAACGTAATTATCACTGCACTGGCGGCACTTCTATTGATCGCTACCGGTGGAGCGCTCATGCTCCGGAATCGGCGCGAACGCTCTTAAGAAATGAAGCAGAGCAGAGGAAATCGTGCAATCGAGGTAAAAATGATTGGACATTGGTTCTAAGGGGCCGCACAAACTTCTTCGGCCAGTGCCATAGCCCGATGTAACAGAGCTAGGAAATCCCAAGCATGTAGCTAGGTTCTCAGCCTGTGCATTGGGCTATTCCTATAGTAAAGCTGTGTTGAGTTTCAGTAAGCGGGCAATTGCTTTTAATGGGTGGGGTACAACCCTAATCCAGGGGATGGCGTGGCAGTAGTTGAGGTGCAAGTGGCGAATGCTCTTGGATGGGTTACTTTCTATTGCCATTTGGAAGCCACATCGACTGTAGAAGGCCTCATTCACTGGTCGACCTCGCCACCAATAAGAACCTTCGACGCGATAATTGTTCTGTCGTAGAGCAGTCCCAGCCTGAGCGTAGTGATAGACGATTCTTTGATAACTGTTATCAAAGGCCACGCTGATTGCACGGATGCTTATGCGTGTTAGGAACGGGGTTTTGAAGTGGTGTGGTGGGCTATCCAGCTATCTGTACCTGGATAGCCCATCAACGTAAAACTTCTCTACTGGCTGCGATGGACGGCTATGTTGCAATGAAATGCAAAAATCGGGCCCCAGGACCTGGGTGCCCGATTTTTGTTACATTCACGTTAAAAACGTTTTACTCAGATGTAAGATTCACCAAATCCATCAAAAGGTTCGACAAGTCAGTCAGTGTGCGCGCCACAGTGGGAAAGGTAGCTGATACGGGGATCCGTGAACTCTCCGTGGTTTTGAGCATCATGATTCCTACCTCGCAGATATCAATGACAAACACGCGGTGGCGCAAATGTTCACACACTGGTTGATATTGCGGGGCTAGGACAGTGCCTGGAGCCACGCCGGTTTCTACGGCGTGGACAATTCTGGCCAGATCACTCTGAGATAAGGAACTGGCTACATCGTAGGCGCCTAGCCGATCGGTAGCCATGGCGGGAAGATGGCGGCTTTGGTCTGCCAGTTGAGAAAAATCGAAAGAGCAAACACCGGAAAAATAGTGCACGTGCAGCTTCGAAACATCCACAATCCCGGTCAGCCATGGGCCATCTGTATCGACCCATTCCACAAATCCTAAAGCGTGGGCACTTGCAGCGGTGGCCACCAGCTGAAAATGGGGGGCGTACATAGTTACGTCGAGACGCACCTGCGTCGGCAAAAAGTGGTCAAAGTCATGCCGTGAGCACGAGATCAGCCACCGATCTTGCTCGTCAAGGCAGTGCCCCGCTACCGGGATTACGCGTTGGAAGCCGCTGGAGTAGTCCACGAGCTGCATATCACCGGTACCGGATACGATGCGCGCCGCAATGCTACGCGCGATATCTTCTGCGCCAAAGGCCTGGGGGCGGGCTTGATTATTGTGCGGTGCAGGTGAAGTCTGATTCCACATGGCATACCCTTTCCTTTAATTCAAGTAAGGTAAACCTAACCTACCTGCCGCGCAGCGTCAAGGGTTTAATGAAAATACTTTCGTGGACCGCGGTCTTCTACTCGCGCTCATTCGGGTGGAAGCCGATGCGGCCATCTTCACCTTCATCCAGGGAAATGATGCCTTCCATCTCCTTTTGAGTCAGCTCAAAGTCAAAGATATCCATATTTTCGCGCATGCGCTCAACATGGTTGGTCTTTGGAAATACGATGGTGCCGTTCTGGATATGCCAGCGCAAAACAACCTGGGCTGGGGTCTTCCCGTGGGCTTCGGCTGGTTCCACGATCTCAGGGATCTCGGTGAAGTCGCGCTTGAATTGGGCCAGTGGGTGCCATGCCTCAACAGCGATGGAGTGCACTTTGGCTGCGTCAACATCCTTCCACTGCTGGAAAAATGGGTGCAGCTCAATCTGGTTAACCACCGGAGTGACATCAGACGAACTTTCCAGCTTATCTAAGTGTTCGGGTAGGAAATTGCACACGCCGATAGACTTGGTCAGGCCTTTATCGCGCTGTTGAACCATGGTCTTCCACGCGGTGGTGTACTTGTCCCGCATCGGCGCAGGCCAGTGGATCAGGTACAAGTCGACATAGTCGGTACCGAGGCGCTCCAGCGACTCTGCAAGTGCCTGGTCTGCGTCTTCGTGGCGGTCTTGCCACAATTTAGTGGTCAGAAAGATTTCTTCGCGGGGGATGCCGGAGCCAGCGATGGCACGCCCAACACCTTCCTCATTGCCGTAGAAAGCAGCAGTGTCGATGTGGCGGTAACCCACCTCAAGCGCGTCTGAAACAACACGTTCGGCATCCTCGGGTGCAACCAAGAAAGTGCCAAAACCCAGCTGTGGGATAGTATTTCCATCATTGAGAGTAATTGAAGGGATCATGGTTTCAGATCCTACTGAAATTCACCACCTACCACCCGGCAAACATCCGCTCCAACCGAATCGGGCACTCAACGGGGGTGCAAATACTGTCGGCCTTCCAACCTTTACGATGTCTACGGGCGAGGGATTCTCGATATCACAAGCATTTATCGAATTCGATCAGGGGATTGGAGAGGGGCTGTTGAGAAGTCCCTCCACATCTCCTTAGAAGTCAAAGCCGCCGAAATCGAAGCCGCCGCTAAAGTCTCCTCCGCCGAAGTCGCCGTCTCCTAGGTCGCTGTCTCCTAGGTCGTCTCCCATCTCGCCTTCTGCACCGCCCATGTCATCCATGTCGCCTCCTCCTATGTCGCCGGCAGCAAATTCCTCGGCGGACGGGGTACCCGCCATTCCCGCAAACATCGCCGAGAACATCATCATCGAAGATGCGGTCCACATACCGGTCATCATTGCAGGTGCCCACCACGCAGCGGAGTACCAACCAGCAGGGACTGGGCGACCAGCCACCTTGCCGCCCGGGTAGTAGTTTGGGGTTTCGTCGGAAGCAACCGGGGAAGCGGTCAAAGTCGTCCCGTCTTCTTGACGGATAGTACGACGCTCCGTCACCTTTCCTGCGCGACGCTGGCCCTCAAGCTCAGGTAGTTGCGGGCCAGGAGTCATGCCCATGATCTCGCGGGCAGCATTGACGTAGTGCATGCCCTCCAACGCGGACTCGCGTGCTAGCTGAGCCTGTTTCGTCGTCGACGCGGTGGACAGTGCCGATGCAGCTGCGTTGTAGCGCTCGGACGCGTCGGCCATCGCCTGAGTGGATGCTGCGTCTTCGCCAGAAATGTTCAGCACTTGGGAGCCGAGGCGGTCGACCCAGCGGCGCGCATCAGCCACAGCGTCTTCAAACTGGACAGCTTCTAATTCTTGCTGCTTCTTCTTGTCGTTGCGTGAGCTAATGAACCAAATAATGCCGCCGGCAACGGCGAGGAGAAGGAGGAGTTCCATCATTTTCTACCTTATTAAGGGGACAGTGTGTCTTACAGTATCTCTTGATGTCTTGCTACTTACTACAACTCCTACCTATCCGAACTAGTTCCCGTTTTGGCGCACACCGGTGCAGTAGGGTATGCTGGCATGCGCATCGAAACGGCACGTTGTGTTAAATCCATGCAGTGGGAATGTCGTATAGTGGCTAATACCTCAGCCTTCCAAGCTGAAGACGCGGGTTCGATTCCCGTCATTCCCTCCACGATTGATCTAAAGCCCGGCTTGATTGAGAGCCGGGCTTTTTCAATGTCGCTTGTGCCGGTTGAACTGGTGAATTGGTAAATGAGCAAACCTTGTGTAGGGTACTTCAAGGACACGGGGCGTGGCGCAGTTTGGTAGCGCACCTGCTTTGGGAGCAGGGGGTCGCAGGTTCAAATCCTGTCGCCCCGACGTGTGAAAGAAAGGTCTTGCCGACGATCGGCAAGACCTTTCTTTTCTGTTGGGGCCCACGGACGAAGTGGGATCGCACTGAGCTGCTTGGGATTCTACCGACCAGCAGTGAGCAGTCAGTCCGGAGCGTGAGTTGGTGTTGACCGACCCCGAGTGCATGGCGAGAAAGCGAGGTTCGGTAGAATCTGCGAAGTACGTTTTATATGTACGGGGCGTGGCGCAGTTTGGTAGCGCACCTGCTTTGGGAGCAGGGGGTCGCAGGTTCAAATCCTGTCGCCCCGACAAGGTGCACGCCTTCAGAAGTTTTATTCGTATCCAAAGTATCCAGGAGGGTAACTCGTGCAGACTACCGTCAATAAGCTCAGCGACACCCGTATCAAGCTGACAGTCAACGTTCCCTTCGGGGAGCTCGAGCCAGAAATTGATCAAGCGTACGCAACGATCGCCCAGCAGGTCACCATTCCCGGCTTCCGTAAGGGCAAGGCACCTCGCCAGCTGATCGACGCACGCTTCGGTCGCGGCCCGATCCTGGAGCAGGTTGTCAACGATATGCTGCCAACCCGTTACGAAAAAGCCTGTGTTGAAAACGATATCAAGGCCATCAACCAGCCACAGATCGAGATCACCAAGATCGAGGATAACGAATTCGTCGAGTTCACCGCTGAGGTTGACGTCCGCCCAGAAATCGAGGTTCCTGACTTCTCCAAGATCTCTGTCGAGGTTCCAGCGATCAAGGTTGACGATGAGGCTTTGGACGAGGAAATTGACAAGCTGCGCGAACGCTTCGGTGAGCTCAAGGACACCAAGCGCAAGTTAAAGACCGGCGATTTTGCCATCATCGACATCGAAGCTGAGGTTGACGGTGAAAAGATCGACGAAGCAACCGCTGAGGGCTTGAGCTACCAGATCGGCGACGACGATCTGATCAAGGGCCTAGACACCGCGCTGCGCGGAATGAAAACCGGTGAGGACAACGAGTTCACCGCCGAGATGCAGCACGGCGAGCACAAGGGCAAAGAAGCCACCGTCAAGGTGCATGTCCAGCAGACCAAGGAGCGTAAGCTGCCTGAGTTTGATGACGAGTTCGCACAGATGGCATCCGAGTTTGACACAGCAGAAGAACTGCGCGAGAACACCAAGGCCCAGCTGGAAGAATCCAAGAAGGCGCAGCAGGCAGCAGATATCCGCGACGAGGTTCTTAAGGCGGCACTGGAGCAGTGCGAGTTCGCTCTGCCGGAGTCGGTCGTGGAGGAGCAGGTCCACAACCAGCTGCACCAGCTGCTGGGACAAATGGCTCACGACGAGAACGCTCTTGCACAGCTGCTCGAAGCACAGGGTACCACCCGCGAAGAGTTTGACAAGCAAACCCGCGGCCAGGCTGAAGAGTCCGTGCGCACCCAGCTCTTCCTCGACGCAGTTGCAGAGAAAGAAGAGCCTGAGGTGTCCCAGCAGGAACTGACCGACCACATCCTGTTCACCGCGCAGTCTTACGGCATGGACCCGAACCAGTTCGTGGGCCAGCTGCAGCAATCCGGCCAGATCGCGAACCTATTCGCGGATGTGCGCCGTGGCAAGGCACTGGCGGCAGCAATCTCGCGTACCTCCGTCAAGGATGATGAGGGCAACGACATTGACCCAAACATCTACTTCGGCGAGATCGAAGAAGACGAGGATGTAGACGAGCCAGTCAACCAGGACGCTGCTGAGGAGACCGTTGAGGAATCCAAGGCAGAAGAGTCCACGGAAGAAGAGAAGTAAAAGCCATCTGAGCGCCCCGCCCTATTCTGTGCATTAGTGCAGGTGAAGGGCGGGTTTTCTCGTCGTTACGCCCATAGCGAACAAACGCGACTTTCAAATGGCACCCGAGTAAGGTGGTGTCATTGACCGAAACGTTAGAACAAAAGGAGCACGTTGTAATGAGCACTGAGACTCACTTACCACAGATGACCGCCCCTGGTGCGGGAATGAACCTGGGCGATTCTGTGTACGATCGCTTGCTGCGCGAACGCATTATTTTCTTGGGCCAGGAGGTTAACGATGAGATCGCGAACAAACTGTGCGCGCAGATCCTGCTGCTCACCGCGGAAGACCCCACCCGCGATATCTCGCTGTACATTAACTCCCCCGGTGGCTCCGTGACCGCGGGCATGGCGATTTTTGACACCATGAAATACTCCCCATGCGATATCCGCACCTACGGTATGGGCCTCGCGGCGTCTATGGGCCAATTCCTGCTTTCCGGTGGTACCAAAGGCAAGCGCTACGCTCTGCCACACGCACGCATTATGATGCACCAACCATCCGCAGGCGTGGGCGGTACCGCAGCCGATATCGCCATCCAGGCTGAACAGTTCGCCCAGACCAAGCGTGAAATGGCTGAGTTGATCGCTGAGCACACCGGCCAGACCTTTGAGCAGATCACGAAAGACTCGGACCGCGACCGCTGGTTCACCGCCCAGGAGGCGAAAGACTACGGCATTGTTGACCATGTCATTGAGCACGCTGACAGCTCGATTAGCAACTAGAACTAGAAGGAGAAAACAACGATGACTTTCCAGATGCCTCACTCCCGCTACGTTCTGCCGAGCTTTATCGAGCAGTCCAGTTACGGAACCAAGGAAACCAACCCCTACTCCAAGCTCTTTGAGGAGCGCATCATCTTCTTGGGCACCCAGGTCGATGACACCTCCGCGAACGACATCATGGCGCAGCTGCTCGTGCTGGAATCCCAGGACCCAGACCGCGACATCACCATGTACATCAACTCCCCAGGAGGCTCGTTCACCTCGCTGATGGCGATCTACGACACCATGCAGTATGTGCGCCCCGACGTGCAGACCGTCTGCCTGGGCCAGGCTGCTTCTGCAGCTGCAATCTTGCTCGCGGCTGGTGCACCAGGCAAACGCGCAGCACTTCCGAACTCACGCATCCTGATCCACCAGCCATCCACCCAAGGCACCCAAGGCCAGGTGTCTGACCTGGAGATTCAGGCAGCAGAGATTGAGCGGATGCGCCGCCTCATGGAAGAGACTCTGGCGCGCCACTCCGGCCGTACCGCTGAGCAGATCCGCATTGATACTGACCGCGACAAGATCCTCACCGCTGAGGAAGCAGTCGACTATGGCATCATCGACCAGGTCTTCGACTACCGCAAGCTGAACGGATAATAGAGCTCATCACCGAGCGCGAAACCAACTTCGCGAAATGTGTAAACCGCTGCGTCCCGATAATTTTGGCGCAGCGGTTTATGCTTTGCAGCTTTCCTCGCCCGCGGGCAAAGCTGGGCCATTGCCTACCGCAGCAATGAGACGTAGCATTGTTCGAACACCGAAAGTAACTTATCCCATAATCGAGGAGCGGAATTGGTGACTACCTACAATAAACTTATCTCCAACCAGATCTACATTGGCGGCTGGCGCGATGGCTCGTCGGACAAGTCGACTGTTTCAAAGAACCCGTTCGACGACGCTGAGATCTCCACCATCAAGAATGCTTCCCAGGCGGATGTCGACGAAGCGTACGCTTCAGCCCAGGAAGCGCAGAAAGAGTGGGCGGCGCTTCCTCCAGCTAAGCGCACCGCAGTGCTCACTAAGGCAGCTGACTTCGTCGCAGAGCACAAAGACGACATCGCCCAGTTGATCTCGCGCGAGTCTGGTTCCACCGTGATTAAAGCGGGCACTGAGGTTGGGATTGCGATTCGTGCGATCCGCGAGGCCGCTACCTTCCCCAGCCGTATCCACGGCAGTATTCATCCGTCAAATACACCGGGAAAGACCAACTTTGTGTTCCGTGAACCGCTCGGTGTAGTCGGTGTGATTAGCCCGTGGAACTTCCCCTTCGCGCTGTCCATGCGCTCGGTCGCCCCAGCACTAGCCTGCGGTAACGCCGTGGTGCTCAAGCCGGCCTCCGACACTCCGGTTGTCGGAGGAACTTTGCTGGCCACCATCTTCGAGGCCGCGGGTTTGCCCGCAGGCGTGCTCAACGTGGTTGTTGGCTCCGGTTCTGAGATTGGTGGCTACTTCGTGGAATCCCCAGTCCCGTCGCTCATTTCGTTTACCGGTTCAACACCTGTGGGCAAGAACGTTGGTGCAACCGCGGTGGGCGGCAAGTGGATCAAGAAGGTCGCCCTTGAGCTCGGCGGAAACGCACCATTTGTAGTGCTTGACGACGCCCAACTGGACGAAGCGGTCGCCGCTGCTTCCATGGGCAAATTCTTGCACCAGGGACAGATCTGCATGTCTATTAACCGCATCATTGTTGATGCGAGTTTGTACGACGCGTTCGTCGAAAAGTATGTCGACCGCGTCTCGAAGCTTCGCGCGGGGGATCAGACCAACCCGGACAACTGTGTAGGCCCGATTATTAATGACCAACAGTGTGAGTCGGTGAAATCCAAGATCGAGCAGGCGCGAGCGGACGGTGCCCGTGAGGTTGTCAGCGGTGAGATCAAGGGCCGCGTGATCCCGCCACACGTGTTTGCGGACGTGACACCTGAGATGGAGTTGTTCCGTGAGGAGATTTTCGGCCCAGTAGTAGGAATTGTCAAAGCTCGCGATGAAGCGCACGCCTTGGAGCTGGCTAATGACACAGAGTTTGGTTTGTCGTCGGCAGTGTTTACCTCTGACCTGGCGCGCGGCGTGCAGTTTGCGCGCGGCATCAAGGCAGGCATGACCCATATCAACGACATCACAGTCAATGACGAGGCACACGTAATGTTTGGCGGTGAGAAGAACTCCGGCCTGGGTCGCTTCAACGGCGAGTGGGCAATCGAAGAGTTCACCACAGACCACTGGGTTGGGGTGCAAGCCCACCCGCATACCCACTTCCCGATCTAATATCCCCCAACCTGTCGCACGACTAGAATGCACGCTTAAAAGGCCCAGCTTTATCAGCTGGGTCTTTTCGGGTTCGCCACTTAACCAGTGAACACCAACTGCCCAGACTGATGCGCAAGTCGCAGATAACATGCCAGCATCGGTTCTGTACGGTAAGCTGACCTGTGCACGTTCCTCGGGGGAAGCATTGAAATCGTACGGTTGGTTGATCGTTGATTTTCTGGACGTGCGGTGACATCTTTTCTCGGGGTTGTGTCTGTTCTGCCTTCGGGTGCGGTACTTGTCTTTCCACAAGGTCAACCGCACACCTGTGGCGGTTGGTCTAGCGTGGGTGCGATGCACCGCACGCGAAGGCTTAGCCTACTACGAAGGGAGAGGAGGACCGACAATGTCAGAATCTTCTCGCGGTGGTCGCCATCGTAAAAGAGAAGAACCCCGACTAGCAGGGGTTTTTAACTTTGCTAGCCGGGTTCTGGCCGGAGCTACATCCAAACTCCTTGCGGATATGATCCGCAAGGGGTGGGAGTGGATGAACTCCTAGGTCAAAAGAAGAGGTCACTCGTTAACGGCGGGTGGCCTTTTCACTTGCTTTCCGTCGCCCCCAAGGGCACCTTAAGTCTAACCCCCAAACAAATAGCAGGCAACACCACGGCGGGCCCCATTGCCAGCAGCAGCCTCCAGTCCACGCTCAACCCCCAGAAAATATCGAAAAACTCATGCGCCTACTTTCCGTGGTAATCCGTGGTAATCCTACCAAAGTGATGTCTACTAACTACTTGGACTTACCAGGTCACAATCATGAGATGGCAATGTCATCTCATCTCAGAAAAGATGATCTCTGAATTCCATCCGGTCGCAAGCAGTTGTGCACGGACAAGCAGTGTGTGCACGGACAAGCACGATCAGCTACCACGGGCACCACCAGCACGCCCACCACATCAACCTGTACCACAGCACCAATGAAATATTCTGGTGAGACTTGCCAAGTTACTATCCTGTTCCCTCCGGTGGCAGAGGTCGCGGCTTGAGTTTCGACAGTTTACAAAAAGGGGGGCCGGGCACATTATAAAAGAGGGCCGGGCAAAAGAAGCGGGTCTAGCTAACACTTCCATCACGCTATACAGGACGGTACTCCTAGCACCAACACTGGCGTAGTCGGCAAGACATTGAGAGAGACTCTTTAAAAAAGGCTGCTCCGCAGAGCTACAAAGGCACCGCATAATCGTGGGACTTAACCGGAGGAGACGACGCGCTTGCAATCCTTTCCGCAGCCAAGGTCTCAATAGAATCTAGCGTGGAACCAGCAGGATGGGCCTAAAACGCCACACTAGTTGATAGCTCCAGGACTACCAATCCCGTCAACGTACGCACGCAACAACATGTGGCTTACCCCTTTAAGCCGCTAGTCACAAGCGCCCTATGGGGCACCTTGTGTTTTAGGAAAGACCTTCTGTGGGCTTCCGTCGAATTGAAGTGCCGAATGACTTCCTGGTTGCGGTGCACGCTCATCCGCATACCCACTTCCCGGTCTCATCGCCTGGGCGTGAGGCCTTGCCTTAAAGGCTAGGTGCTGGGCCCTTTTGGTTCACCAATTGTCGGGTAACGGCACTTACACTCAACCCCCTAGCCTACCCCCCTAGTCATATCCCTGGTCAAGCGAAATCGCCTGCACCGGGCCAAGGTATGACGAATAGTGGGGTCTACGTGCATGGACAGGGGACGCGCAGCTTTTGTCAGGCCGAGTCGAGTGCCATAAAGTGGCGTGCATCACCATCCTGGGATCGCTTACCCCGAATAACACCGATATTCACAAGGAGAATCATGAGCGTCGAATACACCGCGTCAACGGAGGGCGTCTTCGCTCCGTTGCACTTCCCCGAATACCGCACGACGATCAAGCGCAACCCAACCAACGAACTCATTCTCACCCCGCAGCGTCTTGGTGAACTGTCCGGCCCTGTGCTGGGTGAGCGTGACTTAGGCGGCCTTGATAATGACATGACCAAAGCAAATGGCGGCGAAGCCATCGGTCAGCGCATGCTGGTACACGGTCGTGTATTGGGCTGGGACAACAAACCAGTTCCAAACACTTTGGTAGAGGTATGGCAGGCCAACGCTGCGGGCCGTTACCGCCACAAGAATGATTCCTGGCCAGCACCGCTAGATCCACACTTCAACGGAGTGGCGCGCACCATGACCAATGAGGACGGCTACTACGAGTTCCTCACCATCATGCCTGGCATGTACCCATGGGGGAACCACAATAATGCGTGGCGTCCCGCGCACATCCATTTCTCTCTGTACGGCCGCCAGTTTTCGGAGCGTCTGGTCACCCAGATGTACTTCCCCAATGATCCCATGTTCTTCCAGGATCCGATTTACAACTCGGTTCCGCAGGGTGCTCGTGAGCGCATGATCGCTGTTTTTGATTATGACAAGACTGCTCCGAATTACTCTTTGGCCTACAAGTTCGACATCGTCTTACGCGGCAAGAACCAGACCTTCTTCGAAACCCACAAGCACTAGATCAAAGCACTGGAGGAGAACAATCATGATTGAGACCGGAAAACATGAAGGTTTCCGCTACCCGGATACCGCCAATGACGCCCCCGACCAAGACCACACGGAATTTGGCATTACTCCGTCACAAACGGTTGGGCCGTACGTCCATATCGGCCTGACACTAGCGGACTCCGAGGTCATGGCGTACCCGGACGACAGCACCGGCGACGGCAACGGCACCGTGGAAATCGAGTTCACCGTCATCGACGGCGACGGGGCCCCGATCGCCGATGCCATGATCGAGCTGTGGCAGGCCCGCCCCGACGGCACCTTCAACACCGATTCCCACGACGGCTTCCGAGGCCTGGGTAGGGCAATGGCCGATGACAATGGCCAGGTCACTTTTACCACCCTGGTCCCTGGTGGCTTCGGCGATGAGGCACCGCACATCAATGTTGGAGTTTTTGCCCGCGGCATGCTTGAGCGCCTCTATACCCGCCTCTACTTCCCAGAAAATACCGAGGCCAACAACACCGACCCAGTGCTACACCTAGTCGACGAACCGCGCCGCAGTCTGCTGGTTGCGCAGAAAACCGACAAGGGTTACTCCATGACTATCCACGTGCAGCACCCTGACCTGAGCCTCGAAACCCCATTTTTCCGGATTTAACAATGGACTCTCTTTCCCGCACCCTTTACTCGGATCTTGCGTCAGGTTCCACCACGGTTCACGCCGCGCTTTCCGACGATGCCTTCATCAACGCCATCGTTGAATTTGAAGCGGCACTAGTTGAAGCTGCCGAGTCCACCGGCAAAGTTACTGCCCAACAAGCTGCGGATGCACGCGTTGCCTTCGTTGGTTTCACACCGGATTTAGAAGAGATCGCCATCGCTTCAGCTAGTGGCGCGAACCCGACGATCCCGCTGGTGAAACAGTTGAAAGCACGCGCCCATGACCCAACAGCCATCCATATCGATGCCACCAGCCAAGATGGGGTTGATACAGCCCTATCATTGTGCCTGTCTCGCGCGGTGGCGTTGCTGATCGAGGACACCCGCGCCGTCGAAAAGCTTCTTGCAAACCTAGCGCGTACCCACCGCAACGATCCCATCATGGCCCGCACACTAGGCCAGCAGGCTTTACCCACCACCTTCGGTGCGGTGGCGGCGGGGTGGCTCGATGGTGTGCGTTGCGCGCGCAAAGCTGTACAGGCGGTGGACTTCCCCGTGCAATACGCAGGCCCGGTCGGCGCGCTACCAGGCGGGGTAGATATCCACGACGAACTCGCACAGCGGCTCGGTCTTTCAGCAACACCGCTGGTGTGGCACACCAACCGCCAACCACTGGCCGAACTTTCTGCAGCAATGGCGCGATTAGCTGGTGCCGTGCGCAAGATCGCCGGTGACATCGTGGCGTATTCAGCAACCGAGGTGGGGGAGCTGCGTGAACCCGCACCAGGGGGTTCCAGTTCCATGCCGCACAAGGCTAACCCTGCAGCCTCTGTCGCCGCCGACGGCTATGCTCGACGCACCCCGGGCCTGGTTGCCACCATCTTTGACGCACTCGACTGCCGTGGCCAACGCGGAGTAGGCAGCTGGCATGCCGAATGGCAACCAATCCGGGAGATCGTCGCCGTCACCGCAAGCGCGGTCAACCGGATTACCGCAGCTCTTGACGGGCTGGAAGTACATACCGAAGCAATGGTCGCCGCCTGTGGCAACAACCCCGATACTGCGCACGCAGCTGAGCTAGTCGATGCGATTCTAGAAACGGAAGTACACCCATGACCAACACAAACGACAACCACGCCCTTTACATCGATGGACGTGCAGCCGCCGCAGAAGTAGGCGACAAGAATCGCCGCGCAGTACTTGGCGATGCGCACGTGGACCGGGCCAGCAAGAACACCAGCGATACCACCGCAAAATTCCAGGACTTTATCACCCGAACCGCGTGGGGTGATATCTGGAATCGTGACGGACTGGACCACACTCAGCGCCGCCTGATCACCATCGCCGTGCTCACAGCGGTAGGAAACAACGGCGAACTCGACATGCACATCCGCGCCGCTGTGCGCGCCGGCGTCGACCCAGACCTCATCGGCGAAGTCATCCTGCACACAGCTGTGTACGCGGGCGTACCCAACTCAAATCACGGATTCAAGCTGCTGGACAAGGCAGTCAAGGAGGAGAATTAACATGACCACCCATGTACCTGTCGCCATCATCGGCGCTGGCCCCGCTGGCCTTACCCTTGCTCACCTGCTGCACCTGCACGGCATCGAATCAATCGTGTTTGAAACCCGCTCACGGCGCGATGTTGAAGAAACCGTGCGTGCCGGTGTGCTCGAGCAAGGAACCCTGAACCTGATGCGTGACTCCGGCGTAGGCGAGCGTATGGAACGCGAAGCAGATATCGACGAAGGCATCGAAATCGCCATCGACGGTGAGCGCACCCGCATCGCACTAACCGCACTAACTGGTCACCACATGGCCGTCTACGCCCAGCACGAATACCTCAAAGACTTCATCGCCAAGCGCCTCGCAGACGGTGGCGAACTGCTGTTCAACACCACCGTGGACGATGTCACCGGCTACGACGGTGACAAGTGCACCGTCACCTACACCGACGACAACGGCACCCAGCACGAACTCACCGCCGATTATGTGGTAGCTGGTGACGGCTCCAAGTCTCCGTACCGCAAGCCCATTCTTGAACTGCCAGGTGCGGTGCGAGCCAAGCACGAATACCCCTACGCGTGGTTTGGCATCCTCGTCAACGGGCCACAGACCCAAAAGGAACTCATCTATGCCACTCACGACGCAGGATTTGCGCTGATCTCCACCCGCTCGGCCGATATCCAGAGGTACTACCTGCAGTGTGACCCGGAAGATACCGTGGATATGTGGCCGGACGAGAAGATCTGGGAACAGCTCCACCTGCGCGTCGACTCCGATAACCTCCAGGTTGCCGAGGGCGAGATCTTTGACAAGTCCGTGCTTCGCTTCCGTTCCGCTGTGACAGACCCGATGCAGCGCGGCCGGCTGTTCATCTGCGGCGATGCGGCGCACACTGTGCCACCAACCGGGGCGAAAGGCCTAAACCTTGCCGTTGCCGACGTCTCAGTTCTAGCACCGGGCTTGGTGCGCGCCTTGAAAAAGAGCAACACCGACCTGCTTGACCAGTACTCGGCCCTGGCAGTGCCGCGGGTGTGGAAGGCACAGCACTTCTCCTACTGGATGAGCTCCATGCTGCACGCAGTGCCAGGTGAGTCGCACTTCGACGCACAACGCCGCCGCGGTGAGCTGCGCGCAATGCTCTCTTCCGAGGCAGGTCGCCGGTACCACGCCGAACAGTATGTTGGCATGGATCTTCCCACATTCGACATCTAACTCTCTCCGTTACCTAGAACTGTTACCTAGAGCCTGGCCGAGTCGCGGCGCCAGGCTCTTTATCCGCATGAAATATTGAAAGGCATAGCGATTATGCGTTCTCCGACGATTGTTGTCGTTCTCCTCTGGCTCGCAGTACTGCTCGACGGGTTCGACATGGTAGTACTCGGTGCAACTCTGCCCGCCATGATGGAAGACCCAAACTGGCAACTAACCGCAGCCCAGGGCACCCAGATTTCAACAGCTGGGCTCATCGGCATGACAATCGGCGCACTAGTTATCGGTGCTGCAACAGACAAGTTGGGTCGTCGTAACGTGATGATCGTCTCCGTCGCAGCATTTTCAATCCTGACGCTCATCATGGGCTTTACCTACAACTTCTGGGCCTTCCTCATCCTGCGCTTCTTCGCAGGAGTAGGTCTTGGCGGGTGCTTGCCGACGGCGATTTCCATGGTCACCGAGTTCCGTGGACGCAGTAGAGCGGGTTCTTCTACAACCACGGTGATGACCGGATACCACGTAGGTGCCGTGCTCACAGCACTGCTGGGCATTTTTGTAATCGGCGAAATTGGCTGGCACTCCATGTACATCATCGGCGCTGTTCCGGGGCTCATCCTTGCCCCAGTAATGTACTTCCTGCTGCCCGAATCCCCCCAGTACCTCAACGTTGTCGGGCGCACGCGCGAAGCCCAAGACATCGCCGACACCTACGGGCTTGAGCTTGCCGACGAGATGGACCGTACTGCCGCATCCGAAAACCAAGGCACCGGAATCAAGGCACTTCTCAAACCGCCGTACCTGCGGAACTCGCTGGCCATCTGGGCGGGCTCCTTCATGGGCCTGCTGTTGGTTTATGGTTTGAATACCTGGCTGCCACAGATCATGCGCCAGGCCGACTATGACATGGGCAACTCGTTGGGCTTCCTCATGGTGCTCAACATTGGGGCGGTGGTTGGCCTTGTCATCGCTGGACGAGTATCAGACCGTTATTCTCCGCGACCAACCGCGATGGTGTGGTTCCTGCTATCGGCGATCTTCCTCTCGCTCATGGCGGTACGCATGCCCATGATTGGGCTTTATATCATCGTTTTTCTCACCGGAATTTTCGTGTTCTCCTCCCAAAACCTGGTGTATGCCTTCGTGGGAGAAAACCACCCGTCAAACCTGCGCGCAACCGCGATGGGGTTGTCCGCTGGCATTGGACGCCTCGGCGCGATTTCCGGCCCGATGCTCGGTGGACTGCTGATCAGTTTGAACATGGCCCACCCGTGGGGCTTTTTCGCGTACGGCGCCGTTGGTCTTGCCGGTGCAATAATCTTCATGTTCACCCGGCCCATCTACAAGCGCACCGTGGTGGTAGCAGAGCAACCCCTCAATTTGTCGGCCGAATAGTGCGCCGTGGCGCTGGACACTGCCTTACCGCGTTGTGCCGCCGTGTTGGTGCCCAAAAATAGCCGGGCAGCTACCGGGCAGCTACCAGACAGCGGTAGGCTCCGCGATTAACCCCTACGCCAAAACCTAGGATTTCAACGCCTCAGGAAGTTGCGCCCTGCCGGTGATCTCAAGTTTCTTGTAAATACTCGTCAGGTGATACTCCACGGTTTTCGGCGACAAGGTAAGCTGCAGGGCGATCTCTCGGTTGGTTATTCCATCCGCCGCAAGGTGAGCAATTTGTTCCTCTTGGGTAGTCAACCCCAAATGGTTGTGCACGTGCCCACCAACTCCACCCACACGCCGCTCCTGATTACAGCGCGTCACCATCACGTGGGCCCCCATCTCGGCAAAGAGATCAGAAGCGCGGCCCAAAATATCGTCGGCATGCGAACGCCTGCCAATACGGCGCAGCAGCAAACCGTATTCGAACAAGATGCGGGCAGCATAGGCAGGCATCGCCGAGTGCTCAATGGCCACGGTGGCATCGTCGAGAAGTGATAAAGCCCTAGCAGTCTGGCCTCGTTGAAGCAGAATTGAGGCGCGCGGAACCGAATTCTTCGCCCTCAGCGACGCTAAATTGGCGCTATTATTGCGTTGTTCCGCCTCAGTAATCACCCGGTCTGCGTCGGCAATGCGACCGGCACGTAGCAACGTTTGCGCATACACGTCCTCCCACGGCCAAAAGCCGGGCTGTTGCGTATCCACCCCTTCGACCGCCCGCTCCAAGTCTTCCGCTGCCCGCAATGATGTGGCCAAATCGAGCACATGCGCCGAAACGATCATTTGCCCCATCGCCGCAGGAACCCGCTGAATTGTAAAAGCATCCGCACCGGGTGTAGCGCGATTGAGGTAAGACCGCGCTAAGCCCAGATTGCCCTCCATCGCCGCAATCAACGAACCGGTCCACAACAACCAGGGTTCCAGCAGCGCAACCCCATGCAACTCACACGAAGAAAGGCCACGTTCTACCACCGCCTTCGCATCATTCCACTGGCCTAACACAAACAAGGCGCGGGCCAGCAGCGCATCGCGCCACAGTGCCACTGAGAGGGAACCACCAGGTACCGGGCGAAGCTGTTCACGGGCGGTGATCGGGTCATCGTCGGCAAGTGCCACCCACCCCATAAACATCTTCAATCGTTCATGCGAAATAGGGTGAGCAAAATCCGGCAGCTGGGGCGGGTAGGTGCGGTGCAGCAAAACAGTAGCGAAAATTTCATACACCTGGGCCTCTTCATATTCGACCGACCCCGGTGCGGTAAGCGACTGCGTATGCCTAGCCCGCTGAAGCAAACCGGAGGGATTCCACACCGCCAATTCATGCAGACAACCCGAAAGCGACTGGGCGGCATGGTCTTTCACTGGCCCAAGAAAAATCTCTGACTGGTAGCGGTGGCCACCATACAACGCCACATACCCCGTCAACGAGTCCCGTAAATTAACGTTGACAGTGCCAGAACAGTCCTGCAAGAAAAGCTCCGCAGAAGCCAGATCAAGTGCCTCGGCGTGTTTTTCCGCCTTTGCCAACAGCAGCTTCTCGCGCTCTACCGGACTCGTCGCCCGAGGCGGGGAACCTGTGGCAGCTTGAGTCAGGGCGGCAAAGCGGGGATCACGGAACTCCGGGGTAGCCCCCGATTCTGTCAGCGCTATATCGATAATCCCTGCGGCGACGGCCTCGCCGAGCTTTTCCTGTTCAAGAGGACGCGAATAAAGAGCGCGCCGAGTGTCATCGCCAAGCCCTGCGGTCGCATGCTCACATTCGTGGTACCAGGCTTGCGGGAATTTCAACGTCGCATTTGCATCCGACCACTGATCGCGGGGTGTGGCCTGGAGAAGTTCCGCAATATAATCGGGGCGCCCTCCGGTAGCGCGGTGCACATCTTCAACAAGCAGCGCAGGAAGTTTGGTTCCAACAAGGGTGCGCACGAACTGATCAGTTTCTGGGAGCGTAAACGGGGCCAGCGCAATAATGTCATCGGCGAATTCATGCACGCGTTGCGACGACACCGTGGCAACAACCCGCAAGCCACCGCGCTTCGTGCTCTCCACGACCCACCGCAGGGACTGTTCATCCGCGCGGTCAAGATCGTGGATGAGAACAGCAGCGCCGGTATCATGCTGAATCTGCCGCTGTAAAGCCCCGTGGTGTGCCGATTCCCACGGCAAAGCCGAAACAACACGAACACGGTCCTGTGGGAGGTGGGTAGCCAGGCGGTTGAGGAACCGGCGGGCACCTACTCCGGGCACGATCGGGATAATGACTAAGCGCTGCGGGTGTGTATCAAGGATCTCGAGGATCGAGGCGATCACGCGGCCACGCAGCACTTCGTCTCTATGGATATCGGACACTTTTGATAGCACTGACTTGCCTGGTTGCGAATTATTTCCAGCCATGTCAGTTCCTGATCCACCAACTACAGGAAGGCTTGCAAAGCCTGCGTGAACTCGGCAGGAGATTCCAGGGTGGGAACGTGCGCGCCGGGCACAACCACACTTGTCGACGAGCCTGACACTCCTGCGGCGATCGCGGAGACAACCTGTGGCGGAGTTGACTGGTCACCGTCTCCGGCGATGGTGAGCACCGGGCAGGCGATTTTACCAAGTGAATCTGTGAAATCCCACGTGCTCAGCGCATCCGAGCACTGCGCGTATCCTTCACCACTGGTGCTCAGGATCATGTCGCGGGCCTCAGCAACGGTACTGGGGTTCTTGTCCGCATAATCGGGAGTGAACCAGAGACCTACAACCCCATCGACCATCGGATCAAGGCCCTCACGGCGCGTCAGCTCAGCGCGCGGAACCCATTTCTCAGGGCCACCAAAATACGCTGCGGTGCAGCAGAACACTGCTTTGGTCACCTGCGGACAGTGGGCCGCCAGATACTGTGCAATCGCACCACCTAAAGACAACCCGATCACTGCGAACTCTTCAACATCCAGCTGGTTGAGAGTGTGGAGCACATCATCCGCCAGGTCCGCCATGGTGGTCACCCCGGGTGTTACATCAGCAACAGGTGAATCCCCGTGGCCTCGATGGTTGACAGCGATGATGCGGTAGTCGTCGGCAAGTGCCTTAAACTGCGGGGCCCACATCGCTGTGGTTGACGCGATGGACCCGAGAAAAACAAGTGTGCGGGAACTATTCTTGTTACCTAGTTCAACGTGGTCAAGGGTGATCATCGTGGGTTACTCCTTCTCAATAACTGCGGCAAGGCCCTGTCCGCCACCAATACACATGGTAACTAGGGCGCGGCGAGCGTCGGTACGTGCCATGCGGTGTGATGCAGTGACCAGCATCCTAGCTCCCGTGGCACCCACGGGGTGGCCAAGGGAAATACCAGAGCCTTGGGGGTTCAGGCGCGGATCATCAGCCGAAATGCCCCACTCATCGAGACAGGCCAGAGCTTGGGCCGCGAATGCCTCGTTGAGCTCAATCACATCGATATCGTCAAAGGTTAGGCCCAGCCGGTTGAACAGTTTCTCGGTGGCCGCCACCGGGCCAATCCCCATCGTCTCTGGCGCGACACCTGCGACAGACCAGCCTTTGAGCGACACCATTGGTGTCAGCCCGAGCTCCTCAGCCTTCGCGCGGGTGGTCACAATCATGGCGGCAGCACCGTCGTTTTGGCCCGATGCGTTACCGGCGGTGACTGTCGCCTCCTCATCCTGGCGGCCCATCACTGGCCGCAGGCGCGCCAGCGACTCCAGCGTAGTTTCTGGGCGGATGTGTTCGTCCTTGTCCACAACGATAGGATCGCCTTTGCGCTGCGGGACCGAAACCGGGACGATCTCATCGTCGAAAAGCCCGTCTTCTTGCGCCTGAGCTGCGCGCATGTGAGAGTTGTATGCCATTTCGTCTTGGATGTCCCGGGCGATGGAATAATCGCGGCGCAGATTCTCCGCGGTTTCAATCATGCCACCGGGAATGGGGTGGTTTTTCCCGCCAGCCTTCTCGCGGCCTTCAGCAAGGCGGTCATGCAACACCATGTCGCCGCCCTTCTTGCCCCACCGAATGTCTGCGTCGATGGTGTACTCCGTACGCGACATCGATTCCGCACCACCGGCGATAATCAGGTCTGCGGCCCCGGAAGAGATATGGGCGGCAGCTGTGGCTACTGCCTGCAAGCCGGAACCACAGCGTCGATCGAGCTGCATGCCCGGAACAGACTCGCCGAGGCCCGCGTCCAAAGCAACCACGCGCCCGAGGGCAGGGGCAGAACCCCCGGGGGAGGCCTGGCCAAGAATCAGATCATCAACCTGGCCCGGTTGGAGACCAGACTCGTCGAGTACTGCCTTGACAACGGTCACGGCAAGATTTTGGACCGGGACGGAGACAAAGGCGCCTCCGTAGCGGCCGACCGGGGTGCGCTTAGGATTGCAAAGAACGATATCCGTGGGGTTGTTAGAGCAGGTCATGGGTAGATCCTTTCGAGGTGTGCAGCGTGGATGTCGGTTGAGATTGTCGCGCATGTAGATTTCAGCGCAGGGATGAAGTTGTTGATGATGAATTCGGGGGTGTGGGCCGCAGCCGGCGTCGAGATATTAACGGCAGCAACTGTCGTGCCATTGCTATCACGCACGGGAGCCGCCACAGACCGCAAACCGAGTTCAAGTTCTTGATCGACTAGTGAATAGCCTTGGTTTTTCACCCGAGCCAGTTCGCTCTCTAGCTGGTTGGGCGTAGTCAACGTTTTAGGGGTGAGGGCTTCGAAGGGGGCTTGTTTCAGGTAGTGGTCAATCTCTTCTTCTGATCTGTCGGCGAGGAGAACGCGCCCCATTGATGTTGCGTAGGCAGGAAAGCGGGTGCCGATGGTGATGGAGACTGCCATGATGCGCCGGATTGGAACGCGCCCGACATATAACACATCGCCGTGATCCAGGATAGACAGTGAGCACGACTCATCGACGGTGTGGGCGAGCTTTTCCAGGTGGGGTTGGGCTATCTCGGGAAGGCCTAACGACGAGAGGTAGGAGTAGCCGAGTTCTAGGGTTTTGGGGGTAAGCCAAAAGAGTGAGCCGTCAGTGTCTGCATAGCCTTCTTCAACCAGGGTGTGCAGAAAACGTCGCGCTGTTGCGCGGGCGAGGCCCGTCGATTCGGCGACCTGGGCCACTGTCTGGCGAGGACGATCTGTGCCGAAAGAGCTGATCACGGCAAGTCCTCTGGTGAGGGACTGAACGGGTGGTGGGGGAGGCACTAATACTCCTTCCGGGTGATTGTTGGTACTTGGGCGATCGATGCGGGGTTCTGGCTTACCCACCACTATACCCAAAAAGTTCACTGGGTGAACTCTTGTGCAACTAGCGAACAGGCGTTAGGGTGGAGACATGCTTGATAAAACAGTAACTTCAGCACAGGAAGCGGTAGCTGACATCGCAGACGGTGCTTCGATCGCGGTGGGCGGTTTCGGTCTCGTGGGGATACCTGCCCGCCTCATCGACGCGCTTCGTGAAAACGGTGCCGGCTCGCTCACCATCATTTCTAACAACCTGGGTACTGACGACTTCGGTCTCGGCCTCCTGCTCAAGGACGGGAAAATTACCCGCTCGATCGGCTCCTATATCGGTTCCAATCAAGAGTACGCACGCCAATACCTCAGCGGAGAGCTCACAGTGGAGTTCACACCCCAAGGCACCTTGGCGGAAAG
This sequence comes from Corynebacterium cystitidis, assembly GCF_900187295.1. NCBI lineage: Bacteria > Bacillati > Actinomycetota > Actinomycetes > Mycobacteriales > Corynebacteriaceae > Corynebacterium > Corynebacterium cystitidis. The sequence goes on from NZ_LT906473.1 coordinate 419,062, forward strand.
GATGCGCGCCGGTGGTGCGGGCATCCCGGCGTTTTATACGAAGGCGGGCGTGGGAACCCAGCTTGCTGAAGGTGGCATCCCAACCCGCTACAACGAGGACGGGACCATCGCTGAGTATTCAAAGCCGAAAGAAACCCGTGAGTTCAACGGCGAGGTCTATGTGATGGAGGAAGGCATCCGTGCAGATTTCGCATTCGTGCATGCGGCCAAAGCGGACCGCTACGGCAATCTCGTGTTTTCCAAAACGGCCCAAAACTTCAATCCCGATGCTGCAATGAGCGGCAGGATCACCATCGTCCAGGCAGAAGAGCTTGTCGACGAGATCACTCCGACTGAGATTCATCTGCCCGGCATTTATGTCGACCGGGTAGTTGAAGTGGGGCCACAAGAAACAGGTATTGAGAATCGGACGGTGAGCAAATAATGACATGGACGCGTGAACAGATGGCAGCGCGCGCTGCCCAAGAACTAGAAAACGGCCAGTACGTCAATCTTGGCATCGGCATGCCAACCTTGATCCCTGGTTTCCTTCCTGAAGGCCTTGAAGTTGTCCTGCATTCTGAAAACGGCATCCTCGGGGTTGGCCCGTACCCGGCAGACGACGCTGTAGATCCTGAAATGATCAACGCTGGAAAAGAAACAATCACCGCAGCACCCGGCGCGTCATTCTTTTCTTCCTCCCAGTCTTTCGGGATGATCCGGTCCCGCGCGATCGACGTAGCTGTCTTAGGCGCGATGGAGGTCTCACAGTTTGGGGACCTGGCCAACTGGATGATCCCGGGCAAGATGGTCAAGGGTATGGGTGGGGCCATGGACCTTGTTCATGGTGCGAAAAAGATCATCCTGATGATGGATCACGTGACCAAGAAGGGCGACAGCAAGATCCTGCCCGAGTGCAAACTGCCCCTGACGGGTGCAAAGTGCGTCGACCTAATTGTGACCAATTACGCCGTCTTTGACGTTGACGCGAAGACCGGCTTAACGCTTGTTGAGCTTGCCGACGACGAAACTGTGGACTCAGTACGAGAAGTGACTGCAGCACCATTCACGGTTGCAGACAACCTCGCGACAACCTAAGACACCCTAAGACCACTACCCTAAGATCAACAACACACCACGAAAAGTAGGAGAGCAATGCTATTTCTTGCCCGGATGGATGTCAGCTTCCCTGACAATCTGACTGCCGATGAGATCGCCGACTACCAAGCCCGCGAAAAGGAATACTCCGGTAACCTGCAGGTCGCAGGAACCATGAAAGGGATCTGGCGCGTCGTCGGAGAGTACGCCAACTACTCCATCTACGACGTCGAAAACACAGACCAGCTCCATGAGGTCTTCCAGGGATTCCCCATGTTCAAATACATGAAAATCAAAGTCACCCCTTTGGCAAAACACCCGAACTGGACGGATGCCTGCGCGTATTAGTGTGCGTCGTTAAGCGTCGAAGCGGCGTAACGCATTGCCTAACTCCGAGCGGTTGCGTACGCCAAGCTTCCGGTACACACGCGTCAGGTGATACTCCACCGTCTTCGGCGACAAAAACAGAGCCGTAGCCACATCTTTATTGGAGCTACCCTCAGCAACGAGGGTAGCTATTTCCTTTTCCTGCGGGGTCAGCCCCTGTTCCGAAGGGATGCGGGAACCAAGACCTCCAGCGCGGCGTTCTCTCCCACACCGGGCGACCATATTATCGGCCCCCATCGCCAGGAAGTACTCGCTGGCCCTGGCGAAGAGATCGTCGGCAAGCTTCCTTTTACCTAAACGGCGCAGCGCCTGGCCATAATCGAAAAGAACACGGGCAGAATACAGCGGCAGCGAGAGCGTCTCAATCATGTCCAAAGCCTCATCAAATTTTGCCACCCCGGTCTGGTGCTGCCCCCGGGCAAACGCGAGACGCCCTTCCGACATAGACAGTTTGGCTTGAGCTGACACCACCGGAGCAGACCGGATACGATCGCCGACCTGACCGATGAGCGCTTCGGCCTCATCGAGTTGACCACTGTTGACCAGGTGTGATGCCCAAATATCGCGCCACGGCCAAAAACCAGGTTGAGCGGTATCCACCGTGTCACTGAGGTTGCTAAGAAAAGTCCCGGCGCGTTGCATAGCAGCTGAATCCTGCTGAGAGTACGCGATATAGAGTCGCGCCATCGCAGAAGGGATTTGCTGAATGGGAAAAGCATCATTGCTTAGATTAACTTGCCTGCTGTATAGCGACATCAAGGACTGGTCTCCGCGTAATCCAGCCACAACGCTGGCGCTCCACAGCAGCAAAGGCTCTAAGAAACTAATACCGTAGCGTTCGCACCGGGCCAAACCCCGCTCTACTGCATTCTCGGCGTTGATGAGATCGCCCAACAGCAGGTAGGAGCGGGCACGCCACGCGTCCATCCAGGCCGCGATCCGCTCAGAGCCCTTTCCGTGGGCGTCGACGGAAAGATGCTGCCGTGCAGCGAAAGGATTATCGTGAACTAAATAAATCCAGCCGGCCGCCATGTGTCTGCGTTGCGCCATCGTTTCCGTTTCCCAGGCAAGGGGCGTCAAGTCGGGGATTTCATCGGTGCAGGCAGCAGTGCCAATTAAAGAAATGTAATGGGCCTCCGAACCAAGGGGTGATTCTGGCAACGCCCAGTGCGAGGTGGTCTGTGCCCATCGAACCACCTCAGAAGGTTGCCACTCACACAGGCTGAGAAGCACTTGGCGGCTTGCGGCGCGGGTGCGCAGTTGCGTATCTCCGCTTTCGGTGCTGTCCAGTTGAGACCATGATCGGTTGATCAGGTTCAGTGCATTACTCCGGTGACCTTGGTGCAGCGCCAGGTAACCACGAATCGAGTCAATGTGCGCATTAGGGGCAACACTGGTGAGTTGGCGAACATGCTGGTTGGCCTGGGGAATATCGGAATCTGCGATGAGCGCTTCGATCGCATTGAGATTGGCTTGGTCCTGGATTACGGGGCTTTGAGCAGTAACGGAGGCTTGGTGGTACACCTCGAAGGCTTGGCGCCAGTGCCCTGCGCTGGTGAGTTTTTCTGCGTGCTCAATCATCTGGCCAGCTAGGTCGTCGTTACCGCTAGACATGCTTTTGGCCCGGTGGAGTAGCGCCTGAGTGCTGTTATCGTGCCGGGTAAACCACTCACTGGCCTTTTTATGAAAATCACGAATCAACGCTGGCGGAGCCGAAGAACGCGCGACAGCAAGGTCAGTCGGGTGGACAAACGCAATGACACGGCCGCGACCCTGCGGCACCGACTGTAAAATCCCGCGCTCAATACTGGTAGTAACACCCTCACTACCACCGAGTATCGCAACTAATGCCTCGTAGCTGGATGTGACCGTAGCTGCTTGGGTGGCGTTAATCAGTACCGTGTTGCCCTGCGCACGCGCTTCGAAGGCCGTGCGCCAACGCCGGGGTACCGGCACGTAGGGGTGGGTGCTGCGCCAATGATCTTCCGAGGCAGCATCGAGCAAATCCCGAACCAGATCGGCGTTACCGTTGGTCACCTCGAGAATCTTCCAACACACTTCCGGTCGCAGATGCACCGCGCGGCGTGACACCGCCATCGCGGCAATATCGCTGCTGCGCAGGGGAGGCAGATTGACCCGAAAATCTGCTAGTAAGTGGAAGTCTTCGTTCACTTCTGACAAATCGGTCGACCCCACGACAGCCGCAGTGGCCCGTGAAATGCTTTGCGACCACTCCAGTAACGCCCTGAGTGATTCCTGATCGGCCCACTGCACCTTTTCGACGATCAGCACGACCCGAACCTGGGGTTGATCAAGCTCGGAGAGATCCGCCACCCCAGCTTTTCTACACATGATGTCCACGAGCCAACCAGGGTCGTGAGCACGCCACGGGAGCGCGGACACCCGCACAAGTGTCCAGGTTTCCAATTCTCTTACGAGGCTGTCTACAGCGGAGTGCGCGTCGGACCCGGAAATTGAAATGACCGAACAGCTTCCCGGTGTCAACGAAGTCACGTGAGTATAAATTCTGCGTGACTCATACCGTGCTGAGAAAGCCATTTCAATATCCTATCGGAGCCAACGTCATCGTTCCGTTAGACAGGCTAGGTCTCACACCGTGAGACCTAGCCTTGGTCTAGCCTTGATCACCTCCAGCCACAGGGAGCACGGACCCGGTGATGTAGCTGGCTTCCCGCGAAGCGAGGAACGCGATCGGCCCAGCTTGCTCTTCAAGAGTGCCATAGCGTTTAAACTCCGAGGACTCCACAGTTTGCTCCACAATTTGCTGGTACCATTGCTTTTCCTGCTGATCTTCAGGGCCTGGCCCGCGCTTGACCACACGCTCCGGGGCTTCTGTTCCCCCAGGCGCGGTGGCAACAACACGGATATTCTTTTCGGCAGCTTCCTTGGCTAATGCCGCAGTGATAGCATTCACGCCTCCCTTAGCCGCCGCATAGGGCACGCGGTTGACACCGCGCGTGGCCACCGACGAAACATTGACGATGGTGCCCCCACCGTTATCAATCAGCGCTGGCAGTTCCGCTCGTACCGACCACAGCGTGGTAAACAGTGATCGGTGGATCTCCTTTTCAATTTCTTCCGGGGTGTAGTGCTCAAATGGTTTCGCCCAAATAGTTCCGCCGACGTTATTGATCGCTACATCAATGCGCCCGAACTCAGCCACCGCCTGCTCAACCATGCGGGCGGCCCCTTCGTACGTTTCCAGGTCAGTGGCGCACGATTGCACTTTCATCCCAGTCCGCTCAGATAGTGTTGCCGCCACATCGCTAACAAGTTCGGACCTATCGACGATCAATAGGCTGCCACCCTCATGTGCGATGCGGTTGGCCACAGCTAAACCAATTCCTTGGACTGCGCCCGTAATCAGCACCACCTGGCCGGAAAACCGGTGTGGGGTGAATACGGTTGGAGTCTCAGCAACTCCATCTCCTGTGGGCATTTCGCCGAAAGCCATTATTTGTCACCTTCTTCGATAGCGCGGTGAACAGTAGCAATGGCGCTACGGTGGTGCTTTTCGACGATTGCCCGGCACGCTTGAAAGTCTTTCGCTTCCAAGGCGTCGACAAGCTCAAAGTGATCTTGTTCTATACCGTCAACCACAAAGCCTTCGTCGTCAAGCACCTCGTTCATGACTTCTACAACATCGAGGACGTTATAAGCCTGCTTCATCGCGTCATTACCTGAGCGGTCAAAGAGGTAGTTGTGGTACTGCGCATTGGCAGCCGTGTAGCCAGTGGCGTCAAGGAATTTGGTGTCCGAGATAAATTCCTTGCAGGCCTGGGCGAGTTGACGCATCTCGGCGTAATCTTCTTCGTCCAATTGGTCGATCATCAACGTGATTACTCCGAGTTCCAACGCCATGAGGGCGTTGAACTGTGCTTCGGAGTCAGTCTTGGCAGTCAAAATATGCCCTGTTTCCACATCACCTTGAGACGTGATGGTCTTTGATAGGCCATCTTCTACACTTGCAACCGTTGTAGCCTGTGTGACATCCGTTGCTGGTGCTTCGTCGATACGCGAATCTTCCGGAGTGTCGGACGTAGCCGGCACATTCGGCGTGAATTTTTCGTAGTAGAAGTTCTGTGGCGGAGCATCAAGGTCGCGGAAGAAAGTGCGGACTGCCTCGACCATTGCCGGTGGGCCGCACAAGTACACGTCAACATCGCCGCCGTGCAGGTATTCCTCGGCGATATGGTCCGTGACGTACCCAGTACGGTCGTGCTCTTCTCCCTCGCCGGAGACGACTGAGAACCAATCAAAATCCGCCAAGATGTCCTTGTACTGATTCAGGCGGTCTACTTCCACGATGTCGTGATTGAATGTTGCGCCGTAGATCAGACGAACAGGTTGGGTGAGGTCAGGGTCTTCGGCGAGCTTTTCCAAGATCGCAAGAATGGGGGCCAGACCAGTTCCACCTGCCAGCAACAGGATCGGGGAAAAGGGCTCACGGAGGAAGAAGGACCCCATGGGGCCGGTGAGGTTCAACCGGTCACCAACTTTGGCTTCCTCCGTGAGGTAGGTGGACATTTTGCCGCCTGGTGTGTTTTTCACAAGGAAGGTCACGATGTCGTCGCTGGGACCTGAAGAGAAGGAATATGACCGATGAAAATCAGCGTTCGGGGGTGCAATATTCATGTATTGGCCTGGAAGATAATACAGCTGGTCGCGATCTTCGATATGCACGGCAAACTTGATCGTTGACTTAGAAAGCTGCTCGAGTTCGACGATGTGACCAATCATCGTGCCAGCCCCAGTTTTTGCTGCAGCCGATGTCGTGGCGATATTAACCACCATGTCATCGATTGGGTATGTCTGGCAGCACAGAATATAGCCTTCATCAGCTTCGTCTTCTGTCAGCGCATCATCAATGTAGTCGCCTTCCTCGTATTCTCCTGATTCGCAGAAAGCTTTACACGTTCCGCACGCGCCGTCACGGCAATCGAATGGAATATTAATTCGCGCCTTATAAGCTGCGTCAGTGATGGTTTGGTCTTCCTCGATTTCAATGAAACGGGTAACACCATCTTCAAAAGCTAACGCTACTTGCGGTTGGGCCATGTCGGTTCCTTCATCAAAATAGGGTGTGGCGCCCCCTAAGTGTTGGTCTTAGAGGGCGTAATTGCTGTGATCGTGGGGAGGCTGGTGAAAGTCTCTCCGCTAGAGCATGTAGACATCCACCACGTGGTGGATATAGTCGTTCTTCAACACGACCTTCTTCTTCACAATCTGTGGCTTCTCACCGGAAAAATCGATGGTTACCCAGGTTGTTCCGAAGTAGTGGTCGGTGGTGTTGTAGCGGAAATAGTAGGAAATCCAGTTGTAGCGGACATCGACCTGCTGGTCGCGGCGCTCAAGAATTTCCAGATTTGTCAGATTATGGCCGGTTCGTGGCTCCGGGATTGATGTTGCAGCTGAGCGCTCTGTACGGATGCGGAAAACGCGGTCCTCCATGCCGGCACGAGTGGGGTAGTAGATCAAAGAGATCTCCGACTGCGGGTCGGTGGTGAGCTCGTCATTGACATCCCAAGAAGGCATCCAGTACTCAGCATCGGGGTGGTAGCACTCGAGCCACTGTTCGAATTCGCGATCATCAAGAAGGCGGTTTTCGTAGTGCAAAAAGTCGAGGATGCTGTCGCGGGTGATTTCAGACATGAGTGAAGTCCTTTGCAGAAATGTGAGAGAGTGAGTCGTATCGTGCAGCTCAACCAACCTGGCTGAGCGCGGTCTTTACTGCTTGCGCTTGCGTCGAACACGACGGCCAGACGAGCTGACCTCAGCATCCGCTGACTTGTTCGCAGAGGCCTCCGCTTTCTTCGCGGCGCGCTGCTGAGCGTGCTCGGTAGTAACCTTTGTCGCTTGTGCGTCGTTACGTACGTTCTTTGACGTGCGCTCCTGGCTGTCCTTCTCTTCCTGCTCAACGGCCTGCTCGAGGACCTCCTCCCAGTAGGCGTGCTGAATAGGGTAGAGACCTTCATCTTCAGTCCGCGCACCCGAGCTGAGCACACTATCCATGCCCAAACTTCTTGCCAATTCGCTAGCACCCTCGATTTGGTGGCCGAGGCCGCGAGTCATGTCATTCCAAGGGAAAGACGTTGCGCGATAGGTTTTCTGGCAGGAGCGGAATTCTTCCAAATCATCAGGGGTTGCCATGCCCGTCGCGTTAAAGAAGTCCTCGTACTGCCGGATCCGGGCTGCACGGTTTTCCGCCGATTCTCCCTTCGGCGCAATACAGAAAATAGTCACTTCGGTCTTGTCAACGGAGACTGGCTCAAGGCGACGAATCTGCGTGGAGAACTGGTCCATGATGTACACGTTCGGGTAGAGGCACAGGTTGCGCGAAGCACCCACCATGAACGTGCCGCGTTCTTCACCGTGCAGGTCCTTCAGTTCCGCGAGGCGGTCGAAGATCGGGCGGTCTTCTGGGTTTGCCCACTCGGACCACAACATGAGGTGCCCGTATGGGTAGGAGAAGTAGCCCCCTCCTTGTTCGCCCCACTTGCCTGCGTCCATCGCTTTTGTATCATTGGCAGACTCACCAGTGCTACGACGTGAGGTAGTAGCGGCATAGTTCCAGTGGACGGAGGAGACGTGGTAACCGTCAGCTCCGTTTTCTGCCTGCAGTTTCCAGTTGCCGTCATAAGTGTAGGTTGATGCGCCCTTGAGCACTTCCAACCCTTCGGGCGACTGGTCAATGAGCATGTCGAGGATGACCCGGGTGTCACCGAGGAATTCCTCCAGCTCAACAACGTCATCGTTTAAGGAGCCGAAAAGGAATCCACGATAGGACTCGAACTTTGGAACGCGGCGCAAGTCATGGGAGCCTTCAGTATTGAAGTTATTCGGGTAGGCGCCGTTCTGTTCGTCTTTTGCTTTGAGGAAAGTTCCATCATTGGAGAATGTCCAACCATGGAATGGGCAAGTCAGTGTGGTGCGGTTGTCTACTTTCCGACGACACAGCATTGCGCCACGGTGGGAGCAGGAATTGATCAAGCAATTCAGCTTGCCGTCCTTTGAACGGGTGATCACGACAGGTTGACGGCCAATATTCGTGGTGAAGTAGTCGCCTACATTGGGTATCTGAGACTCGTGGGCGAGGAAAATCCAATTTCCTTCGAAGATGTACTTCATTTCCAGCTCGAAGATCTCTTCGTCGGTGAAGATTTCACGATTGAGACGAACGATTCCCTCTTCGGGGCTATTCTCTAGCGCGCGATCAAGAATCTCACGAACATTGTCGGTTGGGGCAGTCACAGCCAACTCCTTTACAGATGGGTGCCTTTGCAGGCGGTGGTGAAACAAGGGTGATACAAGCTGGTACCTCCAAGGCGCCGAACGAGACGAGGTAAACAGTGGTAGCTCGTGGTAGCTCGTTGCCGACGCGCTGGAAGCGGTATCACAAGTGTGACTGCTTGCGATATGAGTCACAATGGGGAAAACCCTAACTTCGATTAGGGGATGGGTGAGAGTGGCTAAAGCATGAGGTAGAGCAAACTATGGCGTCGGAAAGCGCCGTTAATGGACTGGGGCTACCCCTCGCGTTAAGGGGAAACCCTAGTGACATATCAGAGGTTTTGGGGTGAAGAATCTGAAGATTGCATAAGTGAGCTGCACTTATGTAACCGTAGGTCGAATTTGGCGCCTTTTGTGATTTAAATTTCTACTTGGAAAACGCAGTGACCTAGTGCACACTCGGTAGTGCCAGTCCGGTTCGGTACCACATCGAGCTCTAGAGCTGAATTTTCTAGTGCTGAAATTGTGAGCAAAAAGGGCTTGTTTCCATCGCAGCCACCTAGCTTGCAAGAAGATGCGTACCGGGGTTAGGCCTCAACCACTACCACTAATGTTTCTGAAGGAGACAGAATGTCTGACCAGATCGAACACACCGAAGACCCATCAGCTAAGGGGTCTGGAACCGCCGCGACAGATAAGTTTCTTCATGAGTCAGTAAAGTCCGACACCTCGAAAGAACGTGCACGTGAAATCTACACCGACTTGCTCGCAGCAATCGGTGAAGTCGCCCACAAGCATCAAGTCACCTACGACGAGTACCGAGTACTTAAGCATTGGCTCATCCAGGTTGGCGAATACGGCGAGTGGCCACTGTGGCTCGACGTGTTCCTCGAGCACGAGATCGAAAAGATCAACTACGATCGCCACGAGTACACCGGCACCAAGGGTTCCATCGAGGGGCCATACTACGTTGAAAACGCTCCTGAGATCGCATGGGATGCAGAAATGCCAATGCGCGACAAGGACCGTGAAGCGACGCCACTGATCTTCCAGGGCCAGGTCACCGATATTGATGGCAATGGTCTCGGAGGTGCGACCGTAGAATTGTGGCACGCTGACGAGGACGGCTACTACTCCCAGTTCGCGCCTGGGATCCCAGAGTGGAATCTGCGTGCGACCATTCGCACCAACGAAAACGGCGAGTACAAGATCAAGACCTTGCAGCCCGCTCCTTACCGGATCCCTCATGACGGCCCAACTGGCTGGTACATCGAATCCTATGGTGGACACCCATGGCGTCCAGCGCACCTGCACTTGCGGGTCAAGCACCCCGGCTACCGCGAAATCACCACTCAGCTTTACTTCGACGGTGGCGACTGGGTAGAAAACGACGTTGCTACTGCAGTGAAGCCGGAACTCGTTCTGTACCCAGAGACCGACAGCGATGGCAAGAATATTGTCAATTATGGCTTCCGCCTTGACAAGGAAGACTAGAAAAATCGCAGCGTATAGTTAAATCTGTACGCTGTTCCATTACCCCGACGCCGATTTCTGAGGCATCGGGGTTTTGTTAGCACTTCAGTACTATCAGCACTATCAGCTTCGATTGAAAATTTAATCGCCGAGGAGAGTATTCAATGACCGATTTAACTATCAGCCAGGTTAAAACCACCTTGCTCGATGTTCCCCTATTTCGACCACACGGTTTTGCTACCTACACCGCAACCGAACAGCCAATCTTACTGGTGGAAGTAGTTCTCGAAGGTGGAGTCAGTGGATTCGGCGAGGGGGTTGTCCCTGGTGGTCCATGGTGGGGAGGTGAGTCGGCTGAAACTATGAAGGTGATCATTGATGGACACCTTGCCCCCATCATGATCGGACGTGAAGTGAACCAACTGGTGGGCATCCTGGCGGACTTCGAACGATCAGTAGCAAATATGCGTTTTGCTAAAGCCGCTGTCGACGTAGCCATGCATGACGCGTGGGCTCGCGCCCTTGGACTACAAGTCCGGGACTTATTAGGGGGCTGCTACCGTGAAGAAGTCGATGTGACGTGGGCACTCGGAGTGCTGCCCTTGGAAGAAGCGGTCGCCGAAATCGAAGAACGCATCGCAGAATATGGGCACACGTCGTTCAAGCTGAAGATGGGCTCAGGTGACCCAGCTGTTGATACTGAACGCATCGAACAACTTGCGGGCGCTTTAGGTGGCAAGGTTGGGTTAAGGATTGATGTCAATGCCCGCTGGGATCGGATGACAGCGCTGAAATATTTACCCCGCCTAGCAGAGGCAGGTATTGAACTTTTCGAACAACCGACACCCGCCCATGACCTTGCTACGCTGCGTGAAATTGTCACTCGCATTGGGGTGCCTGTCATGGCGGATGAATCTGTTGCCTCTCCGGCGGATGCGCTGGCTGTGGCGCACACTCAAGCGGCTGATGTCATTGCGCTGAAAACCACCAAACTAGGTGGTTTACAAGAATCCACGAAGGTCGCTGCTATTGCCGAAGCGGCTGGACTTGCCTGCCATGGGGCTACCTCGCTCGAGGGGCCTTTCGGCACGGCTGCTTCCTTGCACTTCGCGTGCGCCACCCCAGCTGTCAATTATGGGTCCGAACTGTTCGGCCCAATGCTACTGCGAGAGTCCTACACCACCGAAGATCTCGTGTACAAAGATGGTGTTGTGCAGCTTCCACAAGGCCCTGGTTTGGGACTCGACCCAGATTGGGACAAAGTGAAGGCCTTCACCCGCGACTAATTTTTTACTGGTCTATCCCTTAAATTCCCTCAGCCCCGAGTAAGGCTTAGGGAATTTCCTGATTTGCTTCTTTGTAGTACCGGCTTGAATGTGATGTAGCTCAAATCCCTTGACCTATCTGGAGGAAATCACATGAGCACTTCACGCGCTAGTGCCCCTGAGGTACGACACGACACTTGGGCTTCGCCCGCGCATCGGCGCACGGTTTATCTCGTGCTAGCTGTTGTTGGCCTGGCCATTCTTTTCGACGGCTACGACCTGGTGATCTACGGAGCCGTGCTATCCACCCTCTTGGAAGACCCGTCACATATCGGCCAGCTCTCCCCAGCAGTGGCGGGCTCCCTGGGCTCATACGCCATGATCGGTGTTCTGATCGGTGCTTTATCTTCAGGCGCTGTAGGCGATCGACTGGGGCGCCGAAAAGTGTTCCTCGCCGCACTGGTCTGGTTTTCTCTCGGAATGATCGCAACAGCGTTGGCTACCACAATCTTCTGGTTTGGGTTCCTCCGTTTCATCACCGGACTAGGGGTGGGCGTGATCGTCGCTATGGGCGGGGCCATCATCGCGGAGTTCGCACCGGCTAATCGCAAAAACTTGTTCAACGCTGTGGTTTACTCCGGGGTTCCCGGCGGTGGCGTGATGGCCTCCATCCTTGCGCTGCTGCTCGAAGAGCACATCGGCTGGAGAGGACTGTTTATGATCGGTGGTGCCCCGCTGATCATCGTCTTCCCGCTGGCCCTGGCAGCCCTGCCAGAATCCCCACGCTGGCTGGTCTCCCGCGGACGGATCGACCAAGCACGCGCAGTGTGCGCAAAGTACGGTTTGCCTGCTGAATCCTTCGTGGATGCTCCCGCACAGGCAATTGCAGCCTCTACTGAGACAACAAGCGCTTCCGGTGCACGACGCGACGTAGACAAAACTGGTTTTTCTGGAATCTTTTCCCGCTCCTTCCTGCCAGGTACCGTGTTGATCGGTCTGATGAGCTTTATCGGATTGCTCTCTACTTACGGCTTAAATACCTGGTTGCCGAAGATCATGCAGGCCAACGGCGCTACGCAACACGATTCCTTGTACTCGTTGCTAGCACTGAACGGTGGAGCGGTTGTCGGCGGACTCTTTGCATCCTGGGTGGCCGACAAAATCGGTGCAAAGCTGGTTATCACTTCGACGTTTACTCTTGCTGGCATCATGCTGGCACTGCTTCCGCAGTTCAACTCTGTAGCGGTTATGTATGTACCGATTATGTTAGCTGGGCTCGGCGTACTTGGCACCCAGGTGCTGACGTACGGGTTGACATCGAACTACTACTCCACGGCCTCTCGTGCGGCTGGCGTGGCGTGGTGTGCTGGATTCGGACGCCTCGGCGGAATCGTTGGACCACTTGTTGGCGGCTTGATCCTTGGCGCAAACCTCGGACCAGCATATGCTTTCTATATCTTTGCTGGTGCTGCGATCCTCGGTGCCATTTGTACCGCACTCATCCCGCGTTCCCCTGCCGAGGTTGAGGTCATAGCTACCACAGAACCTGAGGCGCCGAAGGTAGCAACGGCTTAAGGCTGGACCTCGATCGAGGCCTGATCGAGACTAAGGAAAGCCTCTCCATGGCCTAGGAAGGCCTACCGATGCCTAGGAGATCAGCCCAGCACCGCCTACATTATTTGCCGAAAGTGCCGCTCTAGCCCCTGCGCGAATCGTAGGGGCATGGTTTTGTGCATTCTCAGCCAGGCTAGCGACTGCTCGGTCGAGGGTGAAGCTCTCAGGCGGACACAGCTTAGCCAGCGTCATGGTAGATGTACGCCATTCAGAAGGTAGAAAGGAAATCACCTCGTCCCAAGCGGTGGTGGAATCACCAAGGCCCGATAAGAACACTATTTTTGGGTGGATCTTTGTCGACTTCACAATCACTTACTATGCCATGCGGGCCAAGAACAGGCTGGGTACCTTCTGTCGGGGGAGAACACAGTTTCCTCGCTAGATAGCTTCCAGCTGGGGCCTACACCTGCACCGATTTTTGGGCACGTGCCGACGACACCACTGCGGTTCCGGGGGAGCGCAGACCCACAAGGGCAACCGCGGTGAAAATGAATACTACTGCCACGGTGATATAGAGCGCTTCCGGTGACCATCCTGCTTCCGCAAGATAGCCGATCAGTAGCGGGCCGCACACCGCACCTACACGCCCGGCAGCCAGTGCCGCACCCACTCCGGTGCCACGCAGGTGCGAGGGATAAGCTGCGGGGGTGACGGTGTACATTCCTGTGACACAACCGTTGAGCAGCATGCCGACGAGCACACCGAGCGCGAACGCTAGTGCAGGAATGCCAGTGGAGTAGATGAACGCCACAAGCACCCCGGCACCCGCGATAGAGAAGGCAATGAGCACGGTACGCGCCGAGATTTTGGTGGTGAGCACCCCGAAGATCAGCGAGCCAATGGTGCCCCGAAGGACAGCATGATGCCGCCGATAATTCCTTGCTGGGCCGTCATTCCTGTCTCGGTGAGCAGTTTCGGAGTCCACGAGTTTGCAAAATTGAAACCAAAGTTGACCAGGGAGAACGCGACCCACAAGCGGATCGTCACACCCAGGAAGTCACCGGATAGCAGTTCGCGCAGCGCTACTTTCTCTGCTTTGACGATGGGGTTGAGCTCAACATCGGTGCCATGGCCAATGCGGGCGGATACGCGTCGGACAGCGTCTAAGTCGCGGCGGTTGGACAGGTAGTCGGTGGACTCTGGAAGCAGCAAGATTACGCCGATCAGCCCGATGACGGTGAGGATTGCGCCGGTGTAAAAGATCCACTGCCAGCCGATCGTCGGAATGAAGCGGGCGGCCAACGTGCCACACAGGGTCGCGCCGAGTCCATAGCCAGAGGCATAAATGGCCATGGCTAGGCCCCGGAATTTCCGGTTAGAAAACTCACTAGTCACCACGGTAATGGTGGCCAGGATGCCACCAACACCCACGCCGGTAACAATACGCCAGGCTAGGAGCTCGCCGAAGGAGGTGGACAGGCCTGTCATCACAAGGCCTACCACGTCAATCAGGATCGACGCGATGACCATTGTGCGTCGACCGAATTTATCCGCCAGGGGGCCCAGCAGCAGCGCGCCAACACCCATGCCCAGCAGGGCGGAAGACAGCAGCCAGCCAAGGGCGGCCGGGCCGATAGCAAACTGGTCGGTGATTGCGTTCGAGGAATACGCGATAGCAACCAGGTCATAACCATCCAGTGCGTTGAGGTAGGTGACCAGGGCAATTATCAGCCATTGGTAGGCGGTCATCCGGGAAGAATCAATGCGGGACCGAATGTCCATGCGGAAATCCTTTACACGTGTCGATTACAGGGACCCACCGGCCCCAACGGCGGTGGCTTCCGCTTGGCACAAGGGCTCTCGGCGTCACGGACTACTCACTTTTATGAAAGAGATAATCTAGCGCATTCCACCTCGAAAGCAAATTATTTCCTGGGCGTGGGCGCTAAAGCTGCAGAGGCAACTGGATTCTGCAGCGCAGATGGTCAGGGGCATTCACGCCCGCCCCCTACAACGCTCGCGAGTATGTGCACCCCGAAACCAGAAGAGTCGCTTTACGACGAATACTTCAGTGCTGCCCCCAGTTCAGGCCTACCTCTAATCCCCAGCTTCTTGTAGATATTGGTCAGATGGTACTCCACGGTCTTCAACGACAGGGTGAGCTGGAGGGCAATCTCGCGGTTGGTAATGCCGTCGGCCGCCAACCGTGCCACCTGTTCCTCCTGAGCAGTCAGCCCCAGGCGGCTGTGCACGTGGCCGCCCACACCGCTGAGGCGGCGTCCTTTATTGCACCGCTCCACCATGACATGGGCACCTAACTCTTCAAACAGGGTGGATGCTCGGCGCAGGATATCGTCGGCACGCGAACGTCGACCAATGCGGCGCAGCGTGATGCCGTACTCGAACAGAACGCGCGTGGCGTAAACAGACATGGGGGAGTGCTCGATGGCATCGACGGCATCATCGAAGAGTCGAAGAGCAGGCTCCACCTCACCACGCTGCAACATGATCGTGGCCCGTGGCACTGCAAGACGCGCAAACCACGAGACCAAATCAACATCGGCAGTACGCTCCTCCGCAGCGGTTACCACCATGTCTGCCTCATCCAAACGCCCACTGCGCAGCAGAGTCTGGGCGTAAACATCTTCCCACGGCCAAAACCCAGGCTGGTACGTGTCCGCCCGTTTCGCGGCAGAGGCAAGATCATCCGCCGCACTCACCGCCGAATTCAGATCCCACAAGGTCGACGAGACAAACAGGCGTGCCATCGCCGCCGGGATTTGCTGCAAAGCAAACGAGTCACTGCCGGCAGCCGCCCGGTTAACATAGGACCGGGCAAGACCTTGATTCCCTTCCATAGACGCAATCGAGGCACCCGTCCACAATAAAAACGGCTCCAGCAAGGCCACGCCGTGCAACTCGCAAGCAGCCAGCCCACGCTCCACAACTACCTTGGCCTCATCCCATTGGCCAAGCACAAACAGGGTGCGGGCAAGCAACGCGTCGCGCCAGATCCCCACAGAGAGAGCGCCACCAGGAACCGGGCGAAGTTGCTCCCGGGCAGAGATCGGATCATCGTCGGCAAGCGCTACCCACCCACTAAACATCTTGAGCCGCTCGCGCGATACCGCATGACGAAGTTCCGGGTTACGTTCTGGAAAGGTGCGGTTGATCAACCAGTAGGCGAAAGACCTGTGAATACGCGCCTCCTCGTAGCGCACTGATCCAGGCATCGCCAAGCTCATCGTGTGCTGTGAACGCGCAGCCAAACCGCGCGGATTCCAGTTAGCCAACTCAAACATGGATCCGGCTGCAGACTGTTCAAGAGACTTTGTCACCGGCTCCAGATATGCCTGAGCCTGGTGGCGGTTACCGGTGTACAACGCAATATATCCGGTCAATGTGTCGCGGTGCTCGGCGTTGACAACCCCGGTGCAATCCTGCAGAAACAACTGCGCAGAACCCAACCCCAGATCGTCGGCATGTGCCTGCGCCTTCGACAGCAAGAGCTTCTCGCGGGCAATCGCAGTGGTAGCCCGCGGCGGGGTTGGTATAGAAGCCTGGGTAATGGCATTAAAGCGCGGGTCGCGGAAGAACGTCTCCTGCCCCATCTCATTCTTGCGCAGCTGAACAATCCCGGCGCTAATCGCCTCCGAAAGATCCTCAGGGACAAGCGGACGGACATAGAGCGCCTCAATCGTCTCCGGCGATAAACCCTGAATGCGCCTGTTGAATTCGGTGTGCCAACTATCGGGAATGGTCAGGGCGGCGTTGGCCTGGGTCCAGTAATCGCGCGGGGCCACATCCAGCATCTCCGCGACGTAGTCAGGCCGCCCACGGGTGGCAAAATACAAGTCTTCAAGCAAAAGGGCGGGCAGCTTATGGCCCGTCAGCGCACGGGCAAACTGGTCAGTTTCGGGCAGAGTAAACGGAGGCAGGGTGATGATCTCGTCGGCAAGCACATGTAAGCGTTCCGACGACACCGTCGCCACAATCCGCACGCCCTCGCGTTTCGACGCCGTGACTAACTCGCGAAACGAGGTGTCGTCGGCCTGATCAAAGTCATGAATCAGCACGATGGCGTTAGCGGGCCGATCCTTCAACTGTGTAAGCAGCGCGCCGGGATAGTTCATATCCCACGGCAAGACCGTGACCACCTGCGTATCTTCTGCGGGAAGCTGGGTGGCCAAGCCGTCTAAAAACCGCCGGGCACCCAGGCCTTGATCGATGGGCACAATGATGAGCCGCTGCGGGTGCGCCTCGAGGCTGCTAATAATGGTCCCAACCGCGTGCCTGCGCAAAATCCGGTCAACCATCTGAACCATGTACCCGCCCACCTGATCTTCACTCATTTTTACCGCCAAGGCTGCTACGTGTCTTTATCCAGGAGCTTACCGACGATGACCCCGGCAACCAGCCCCCAGAACGGTGCCGAAAGCCCCAGAAAAGTCACCTCGGCAATAGTGACCAAGAAGCACACCAACGCACCGGTGGAAAATGGGCCAGAAAACCCTGCTACGAATGCATTCTTGAGCGGGGTGAGCATGGCAAGGCCGGCCAGGGCGGCAATAAAAGATGCGGGCATACCCAACATAAACGCCACGAACACCGGCGCAACGATGCCCACCGTTATGGCCGCGAGTGCGTTGACGATGGCCGCTGCGTAGTGGCGGGAAGAATCTTGACTTGAGACAATCAACGCGTTGGTCGGACCGGTCAAGCAGGTTGAGGCGCACCCGAGCAAGCCCACTGGAATTGACCACAGGCCAGACACTGTGGCTGAGAGATTAATACCCTGCTTGTGGTTTGCTGCACGCAGCACCGCCAGCCCCTGGCCGTTTTGCACGAAGACAACAGTAATTGCGAGCGGAATAACAAGTTCAACCAGCGCTGCCCACGAAAAAACAGGTGTGACGAACTGTGGGGTAGCAAAAACGCCAGCGGCTGTGATATCAGCGTCGAAAAGCCCCAAAGATATGGCAATGATCGTTCCTAAGACCGCTGCAGTAGCTACCGGTGGCAGCCATTTGGCAGCCCACGGGATCATCGTGAGAATGACAAACAAAACTGTCATGGGGATCGCAATGATGGGGTCGTCGATAAGCGCGCCGATCAACTGCACACCAAAGTGGAGGAATACCCCGGCCACCATGGCCATGACGATGGTAGCCGGGATTAAGTCCATGATCTTGCGAATCAACCCTGTCCAGCCCAGCAGAAACACGAGGATCCCGGTGACAAGATAGGCACCGACAACCTCGTTGAGAGTGAGGTGGGTAAGCGCTGTACCGACCAGGACCGTTCCAGGGATGGTCCAATAGAAAGCCATGGGAGACCGGTACAAGTAGGTCATGGTCAAGGTGATCAGACCGTTGCCCAGAAACGCTCCCAGGATCCACGAGGAGGTCTGTTGTGCAGTAAGGTTGCCAGCTGCTGTTGCTGCCAGAATCACGGCAACCGGGCCAGAAGCAGAGAAAATGAATGCCACAAGCCCATTGCCGATCTCGGTGGGGCCGACATCTCGGAGGAACTCGCGCAGCGTTGGTCGCTGAAGCTGGGGGCGCTCGATGGCGCCGAGAACCTTAGTCATGAAACGCAACCTACCTCACCGCACGCAATAGTGTGGCCTGGGGCACTATTTTCGAACTTCTGGTTACACCAGTTTGGACGGCTGGGTGTTGAAACAGACGCGCACAGCCGTGCTGTTCGTCGTAAAGCGCGCAAGGCACTAGGATGAGTAGGACAAACAGGGGGTAGCTCGCTACAATCGGGCTACCCTGCGCTTACCGCAGCGTCGAGACAACACATAGTTTTAGAAGTAAAGCGAGAGTTTATACCTCATGTCAGTGACTCATGATAGCTCCGATCTGCTGAAGTGCTCTTTTTGTGGAAAGAGTCAGAAGCAGGTGAAGAAACTCATCGCTGGTGGCGGAGTATATATCTGTGATGAGTGTATTGAGTTATGCAATGAGATCATTGAGGAGGAGCTGCAGGGCGCCCAAGCAGATGAAGAGCAGAAGAAGCAGCGTCTGCCTCGGCCCTCGGAGATCTCTGCGTTTCTAGATGACTATGTGATCGGCCAGGACGAAGCAAAACGGACTCTGTCGGTGGCTGTTTACAACCACTACAAGCGGATCCGTGCGGAAGAAGTCGCCTCGACTCGCTCTAAACGCGATGATGCGGTGGAGATAGCCAAGTCCAATATCCTCCTGCTGGGGCCGACAGGTTCGGGTAAAACCTACTTGGCGCAAACGCTGGCGCGGATGCTGGACGTCCCCTTTGCCATTGCCGATGCCACCAGCTTGACCGAAGCTGGTTATGTTGGCGAAGATGTGGAAAATATCCTCCTGAAGTTGCTGCAGGCCGCTGACTTCGATGTTGCCCGTGCGCAGCGTGGCATTATCTACGTCGACGAGGTGGATAAGATCTCACGCAAGTCTGAAAACCCGTCGATTACCCGCGATGTTTCTGGCGAGGGTGTGCAGCAAGCGTTGCTGAAGATCCTGGAAGGCACCGTTGCTTCTGTCCCACCCCAGGGTGGGCGCAAGCACCCTAACCAAGAATTTATTCAGTTGGACACTACCAACGTCCTTTTCATCGTGGCGGGCGCGTTTGCGGGCCTAGAAAAAGTTATCGCAGAGCGTGTGGGTAAGAAAGGGATTGGCTTCGGGGCAGAGATCGAAACGGAGAAGCAGCGCGAAGAGCAACAGATTTTGAAGCAGGTGCAGCCAGAAGACCTGGTGAAGTTTGGTTTGATCCCCGAGTTCATCGGCCGTCTGCCGATCGTCGCCACCGTGGACAATTTGGACCGTGAGTCCTTGATCAAGGTGCT
The DNA here is from genome assembly GCF_900187295.1 of Corynebacterium cystitidis. Taxonomy (NCBI): domain Bacteria; kingdom Bacillati; phylum Actinomycetota; class Actinomycetes; order Mycobacteriales; family Corynebacteriaceae; genus Corynebacterium; species Corynebacterium cystitidis. Next base: position 438,901 of record NZ_LT906473.1, read on the forward strand.
AACTGAGCCAAAGAACTCACTAGTGAAGCAGTATGAGCGCCTGTTTGCAATGGATGACGCAACATTAACTTTCACCGAGGACGCTCTTGGGGAGATCGCCGATAAGGCCTCTGAGCGCGGTACCGGAGCACGTGGGCTGCGCGCGATCATGGAAGAGATCTTGGTACCGATCATGTATGACTTGCCCGACCGCGAGGACATCGACGAAGTGATTATCTCTGACGCCGTCGTGCGTGGTGAGGGCGAACCAACCTTCGTGCTTCTCGACGAGGAAAAAACCGCCTAGCAACTCCCACCAGTCAGAGATAGTGCGGAACTAGGGAGCTAGGGAGCTAGGGAGCTAGGGAACTAGGGAACTAGGGAGCCTTAGCTCATACCCTGAGTGAATCTTTTCAGTAGATATCGTCGCCGAACTCGTAGATCTCGCCATCAACCGGGACATCTGGGAGCGCTGGAGAGACGGTGAGGTATGCATCATAACCGGAATCCGGAATATTCGATGTGAGAAAGGCAAGGACAGTGTCGATAATGAAGCGACGCATCCCGTCGGTATTTTCCTGACTGGCTGTATCAATATTAAATAGGTTGACCGACAGCGCGTGGTAGCCCAAACGGTAGGCCCCCAAGGCGACAATCAGTGCCAAGACGTCGTCTGCAGAGATACCTGGGCGGAAGGCCCCGGCGTCCTGGCCCATCATGAGCAGCCGCTCTAGGTGGAGGGTGAGCTCAGACGCGTCTGCGATAGCGGATATTTCTGTGAGTTTCAACACAGGATCCATGTTTTCTCGCTGGATTAAACGCTGTGCATCTTCCTGCTCTACCATCCGATAGAAGAGGGCATCAACAAACCGGCGTACGCCCTCAACGGGCACAGCGTAGGAACGGTTCAGTACCTCTGCGGGTGGATGCAGGCGGGCTACAGCTTCAGCAAGGGCCTGCTGATAGAGACCTTTCTTATCTCCGAAGTGGTAATGGATCATCCGCTTCGACATGCCCGACTTTTTCGCGATGGAATCTATTGTGGTGTCGTTGAATCCTTTCTGGGCGAATCCGGCAAGGGCGATATCGATTACATCGTCGACGGTGGCAATATCGCTTGTATCAGCCGTATCAATCGAAGTGACGTGCTTTGGCGCGTCGGAGGCGGAAGGGCCCGCGGTGCGGGAGTCCTGCGGGTGCGAGGTCTGCGAGGTCGGGGACATGGCCACCTTTCGTCCGTCGACGGTGGGCGCATGCCCACCCGAGTTGAAGAATTGTAATCTATACCAAAGATTGTTCAAGGGTTATCTTCTATAGTGCCTGAACCACACCCGTGGCGTGTCTGGTTGTAGCAAAACCCACACAAAAGAGCTCGAAATTGAGTTTTTTGGGGGTAGTTACGTTACGCGACGCTCCCAGGTGTAACCAATCGCACTGTGCTTTACAGGGCTTTATAGGGCTTTACAGGACTTTATATGTGGCTTCATCGGCGGTGAAACGCGGGTAAGCTGGCATCGTCTAACAAATATTGTCTGACAGAATTGTCAGACAATGAAGTGAAACAAGCGAGAGGTATTTCCCAACATGGTTTCGTCTACTAACGCTCCTGTCAAAGTTGCAGTCACTGGTGCCGCCGGCAATATCGCATATTCACTGCTGTGGCGTCTCGCAAACGGCGACGTTTTCGGTGCTGACACCCCCGTCGAGGTGTCCCTCCTTGAAATCCCAGACGCGGTGACAGCGGCCGAAGGCGTAGCAATGGAGCTCTCAGACTCCGCGTTCGACCTGCTGACCAAGATCACTGTCACTGATGACGTGAAAACCGCGTTTGACGGCGCTAACGCCGCGTTCCTGGTTGGCGCGAAGCCGCGAGGAAAGGGCGAAGAGCGAGCAGACCTGCTGGCTAATAACGGTAAAATCTTCGGCCCTCAGGGCCAGGCACTCAATGATCACGCTGCCGATGATGTGCGCGTGTTGGTCGTGGGCAACCCGGCTAATACCAACGCAGTAATCGCAGCTAACGCGGCGAAAGATATCCCAGCTGAGCGGTTTAACGCGATGATGCGGCTGGATCATAACCGTTCCGAGTCGATGCTGAGCCAGCAATTGGATGTGAACACCAACGCGTTCGAGCAGGTAGTTGTGTGGGGCAACCACTCTGCAACACAATTTCCTGACATTGCGTATGCAACCGTGAACGGCAAACCTGTGTCCGAGGTAGTGGACAATGATTGGTACGTCAACGAGTTCATTCCGCGAGTGGCAAAGCGTGGCTCTGAGATCATCGAGGTGCGTGGAAAGTCGTCCGCCGCTTCGGCAGCATCTGCAGCTATTGACCACATGCGTGACTGGGTTCAGGGCACCGACGGTAAGTGGACTACCGCCGCAGTACCATCTACCGGCGAGTATGGCGTTCCAGAAGGCCTGGTTTTCGGCTTCCCGGTGATTGGTGAAAACGGTGTATGGAAGATCGTCGACGGGCTGGATATTTCTGATTTCCAGCGTGAGCGTATCGACGCCAACATCACTGAACTTGAGGGCGAGCGCGACGCTGTCGCACACCTTTTGAAGTAGCTCTCACTGCGAGAAGCGGTCAAGTTGTGGTTCAGCCAGCCTTGCGTTTCTGTGCTAGCTGGACCCGCTAGACTGGTTCGCGTGACTGAAGCAAACGTGGGTAAGAATCGTGCAGACAACCTCCCAAAGAGTTGGGAGCCGCAAACGCAGGAGGCGGAGCTTTACCAAGGCTGGGTAGACAAGGGCTACTTCACCGCTGATGCGCACAGCGATAAACCTGCGTACTCGATTGTTCTGCCGCCACCGAACGTGACGGGCCAGCTGCATATGGGCCACGCGCTCGATCACACGCTGATTGATGTGATGGTGCGCCGCAAGCGCATGCAGGGCTACGAGGTGTTGTGGCTGCCCGGCATGGACCATGCGGGCATTGCTACCCAGACGAAGGTGGAGGCCTTGCTCAAGGAGACCGAGGGTAAGGACCGCTACGACTACGGTCGCGAGGAGTTCATCGCGCATGTCTGGGACTGGAAGGAAAAGTACGGTGGCACCATCCAGTCGCAGATGCGTGCTATTGGCGATTCGGTGGACTGGTCGCGTGATTCCTTCACCATGGATGAGAACTTGTCGCGCGCGGTGCAGACCATCTTTAAGATGATGTATGACCAGGGCATGATCTACCAGGATTACCGCCTGGTGAACTGGTCACCGGTGCTTGAGACAGCAGTTTCTGACATTGAGGTTGTGTACAAAGACGTCGAGGGTGAGTTGGTGTCGATCCGCTATGGTTCGCTTGCCGACGATGAACCCCACCTGGTGGTGGCCACAACGCGTGTAGAAACCATGTTGGGCGATGTTGCTATTGCTGTGCACCCTGATGACCAGCGCTATTCTCACTTGGTGGGAACGCAGTTCCCGCACCCCTTCCGTGATGACCTCAAGCTGAAGGTTGTCGCTGACGATTATGTGGATATGGAGTTCGGTACCGGTGCCGTGAAGATTACCCCGGCGCACGACCCGAATGACTATGAGATGGGCCTGCGCCACAACCTTGATATGCCGATCATCATGGATAAGACCGGCCATATCGCCGACACGGGTACCCAGTTTGACGGCATGACCCGTGAGGAAGCCCGCGTGAAAGTCCGTGAAGCATTGGCCGAGCAAGGCCGTATTGTTAAGGAAGTTCGCCCCTACGTCCACTCGGTGGGCCACTCGGAGCGTTCCGGCGAGGCGATCGAACCGCGCCTGTCGCTGCAGTGGTTTGTGAAAGTGGAGCAGTTAGCGCAAATGGCCGGGGATGCCGTGCGCCAGGGAGATACCAGGATCCACCCCGAGTCCATGGAGAAACGCTACTTCGACTGGGTGGACAACATGCATGACTGGACCATTTCGCGCCAGCTGTGGTGGGGCCACCGCATCCCCATCTGGTACGGGCCTGAGGGCTCCGGCGGCGGACGCGACGTTGTCTGCGTGGGCCCTGGCGAGGAGCCACCAGCGGGATACGAGCAAGACCCAGACGTGCTAGACACCTGGTTCTCCTCGGCCCTGTGGCCATTTTCCACACTGGGATGGCCGGAGAAAACGGCTGACCTAGAAAAGTTCTACCCAACTTCCGTTTTGGTTACCGCCTACGACATCTTGTTTTTCTGGGTGGCACGCATGATGATGTTCGGTACTTTTGCCGGGCGTGAAACCCCAGAGGTGTTGGGTGAGGGCCGTGACGGCCGCCCACAGGTCCCGTTCACAGACCTGTACCTGCATGGTTTGGTGCGCGACGAGAAGGGCCGCAAGATGTCCAAGTCTTTGGGCAACGGCATTAACCCAATGGATTGGGTGGAACAGTTCGGCGCTGACGCGTTGCGTTTCGCTTTGGCCCGCGGCGCGAACCCCGGCGTGGACCTACCTATCGGTGAGGACAATGCCCAGTCCGCCCGCAATTTTGCCACCAAGCTGTACAACGCAACAAAGTTTGCCCTGATGAATGGTGCTGCAGTGGGTGAACTGCCCGCACGCGACACGCTGACTGACGCCGACCGCTGGATTCTTGACCGCCTCGAGCAGGTCCGCGCGCTTGTCGACGAGCGCCTTGATGACTACCAGTTTGCGAAGGCCAACGAGGACTTGTACCACTTCGTGTGGGACGAACTGTGCGACTGGTACCTGGAGATCGCCAAGACACAGATTTCTCGCGAGCCTGATAACAATCCTGATAACAATGAGGAACAAGCACGCACCCGTTCCACCCAGATTGTGCTGGGCCGTGCGCTCGATGTCGTGTTGCGCTTGTTGCACCCGACCATGCCGTTTATCACGGAGGTGCTGTGGACTGCGCTGACCGAAGAAGAGTCCGTTACTCAGGCTGCTTGGCCAACAGCGGAGGACACCAACGGTGGCGCCCAAACCGATGAAGTTGCCGCGCGCCGTATTGAAGACTCCATCAAGTTGATCACCGAGCTGCGCCGTTTCCGCGCCGACCAAGGTGTGAAACCGTCGCAGAAGGTACCGGGCTCGCTAGACTTCGCCGCCGCTGACCTGGAAGGCCAGGAAGCGCTGGTGCGCGACATTGCGCGCGTGGAAGTACCGGGCGCGGACTTTGCAGCGTCGGCAAGCATTGAAATGCGACTGAGCCAAACCACCCTCGATGTGGCCCTGGATACCTCCGGCACCGTCGATGTCGCAGCAGAACGCAAGCGCCTTGAAAAGGAACTGGCCGCCGCAGAGAAAGAACTGGAAACCACCGCAAAGCAGCTGGGCAATGAGCAGTTCTTGGCGAACGCTCCGGAGGCTGTGGTGCACAAGATTCGCCACCGCCAACAGGTGGCTGCCGAAGAGCAGGCGCGCATCAGTGCCCGATTGGAGAACCTGAAGTAGATGACGGACAATCGTCCACACTCTGACGACGAGCAAATCAAACGCATCCTAGAGGCGATCGACGCCGCTGAATTTGGGGGAGACGACGCCGACGACGCCGACGAGGCGGAAGCTGTGCTTCCCGAACAGCCGGACTTCGATGTCGAGATCACCGAGGCTGGCCGTACCCTGAATCTGGGTGGGACACCGGTGGTTGGCGATGGCCCCGTGGAAGTTGATGGGCTGGTAACCGAAACAGTCGAACCGATTGAGCGGCCGGTCACCGATGACGACCGTGCGGCTTTGGCTTCTGTGGAAAACGAGTTGGCGCAACGTGCCTCGGAGCGCGAGATTGAGCCGTCGACCGAGAAGATCGCGCTGCTGCTCGATTTTCTGGGCACCCCGCAGCAGATTTATAAGGTGATTCACGTTGCTGGGACGAATGGCAAGACATCGACCGTGCGGATGATTGCGACGTTGCTGGAGGCCTTCCATCGCCGGGTGGGTTACTTTGTGAGCCCACAACTCAGCGCGGCCAACGACATGATCAGCATTGACGGCGAGGACCTGCACCCGGCTGATTTTGTGCGGATCTACCAGGAGATTAAGCCTTTTGTGGAGCTGGTGGACGCGCGTTACGACGTTCCGCTGTCTCGCTTTGAGGTGCTCACCGCCATCGCGTATGCAGCGTTTGCCGATGCCCCTGTTGATGTCGCCGTGATTGAGGCCGGCATGGGGGGACAGTGGGATTCCACCAACGTGGTCAACGCCGATGTCAACGTGATCACACCGGTGGGGCTCGACCACACCGACTATCTTGGCGAGACAATAGCGGAGATCGCAGCAAACAAGGTCGGCATTATCCGGAACCCGGATGCGGTCGCTATCGTGGCTGCTCAGCCGGAGGAGGCGGTGGGGCCGATCCTGGCGCGTGCCGTTGAGGTTGATGCGGCTGTGGCGCGCTATGGCGTGGAGTTCACCGTTGCTGATTCCGCGATCGCTGTGGGTGGACAAACGGTGCAGATCAATGGTTTGGGTGGGCTTTACGGCGATGTCTTTGTCCCCCTATCGGGTGCGCACCAGGCGGCGAACGCTGCTGTTGCGTTGGCAGCGGTGGAGGCATTTTTCGGCGCGCACGCCGGCCGCCAACTCGACGTGGAGACAATCCGGCGCGGTTTTGCCGCTGTCGAGGTTCCGGGTCGACTGCAGCGCATGGACACTACTCCGACGACGTTCGTCGACTCCACGCATAACCCGGCTGGTGCCCAGGCGCTCGCGGCGGCTTTAGAGCGCGACTTTCACTTCAGTACGCTGATTGGCGTGGTGGGTGTGCTGGAGGACAAAGACGCGGTAGGGATTCTGCGCGCACTTGAGCCTGTGCTGTCGGTTGTTGTGGTGGCGGGGTTGTCGTCGCCACGTGCTCTGGATGTCTTTGATTTGGCAGACATAGCACGCGAGGTGTTCGGTGATGAGCGTGTGTTCGTCGGCGAGACACTGGCCGGTGCTTATGCGACGGCGCGTGAGCTGGCGGTTGAGGAATCAGGGGTGGATGAGGCACAATCGGGCACTGGTATCGTGCTCACTGGTTCTGGCCATGTGGTCGGGCAGGCACGAGCGTTGTTTGCAAAGGATGCGGAGTAGATGAGCGACGAGCAGTACGGCCCACTGGGCAAAGGCCACGAGCCTGCCAAAGACCCCATGAAGGGTTTCAAGGGAGTGGTTTCCGGTGTGCTGATCCTGGAAGCCATCACGATCTTCTTGGCACTGACGGTGATCTTGAAGATTGATGATGGCGCTTTGTGGACCACGTTCAACTGGGGCTACATTACCGCCTTGGGCGTTGCGCACACCGTGTTAGCCTTTCTTACCCGCTTTAAGTGGGCGTTGCCTGTGGCTATCGTGTTGCAGGTGTTGTTGTTGGCCGGCGGGCTGATCCACTGGTCCGTGTTTGCCATCGGTGTGATGTTTGGTGTGGTGTGGTGGTTTGTGTTCACTTTGCGCCGCAACATGCTTGAGCGGATGAAGCGTGGCCTGCTCACAACCCAGCATCTTGGCTGATTCATCTCGCACCACTGATACCTCTGGAGAGGCACCCATGACACAGGGCTGGATTGTGGTGAACCATTTTTACCACTCGGCGAAGTTCAACGAGTTACACGACTGGTTGCTGCGCTGTGCAGACGAGGTGGGCGTTGCAGCAAAGCTAGTGACCAATGCTGAAGTTCACGTTCAGTTCGAGCGGCTGCGCCCGGAGTGGGTGCTTTTATGGGACAAAGATGTTTCTGTGGGCCGTTGGCTCGAAGCCCAGGGGGTGCGGTGTTTTAATCCTGCCGCGGCCATTGAGGCCTGTGATGATAAGTTCCGCACCTACACTGTGCTGCTGCGTGCTGGTATTGAGCAGCCCCACACCATGGTGGTGCCGTTGCGTTTTCAGCCTGTCGAGTGGGACGATCAGCCTTTTGTCGACGCCGCAATCCAGCACTTCGGCCTGCCCATGGTGGTCAAAGAATCTTTCGGCTCCTTTGGCGCCCACGTGCACTTGGCGCGGACTCGTGATGAGCTGGTGGAGTGGCTGAACAACCTGGGAACCCGCGCTGGCATCGTGCAGGAGTTCATCGCAGGATCCGCTGGCCGGGACTACCGCCTTCAGGTGATTGGCAACCAGGTTGTCGCCGCGATCGAGCGCACCGCCCAGCCCGGCGAGTTTCGGGCCAACCTCACCCACGGTGGGCACGCCCGCAGCGTGATCCCGACACCACAGCAGAAGGAACTCGCCATCGCCGCCACTTGTGCGGTTGGGGCTGACTTCGCTGGTGTGGACTTGCTGGATGGCCCCAATGGGCCCATTGTCTGTGAGGTGAACTCCAACGCGCACTTTGTGAACATGTCGCGCACCACCGGCATCGACATTGGACATGCCATCATGAGGTATGTGCGCGATGCGTAGCATGTGGCTGGTCTACGACACTCTACGCGCTCAGCGCAACCGATGGATGATTAACCACTATATCGCTACCGCGCCCCGCCACGGCCTGCAGTGCACGCTCGTGCTTGCCGACGGGCCCCTGCCGGACGCGGTGCCGGAGCTGGCGCTTTTTCGCTGCGTGGCCCCCGCCCTGCGCGCGCAGCTAGAACAACGTGGTGTGGTCTGCCACAACGGCACCGAACTGGCGGCCATTGCCAACGATAAGTGGGCCACCTACCAGTACTTCAAGGAGCGTGGTTGCGCGGTGATGGAGACCCAACTGGCAGCAGGGCACACGTTGGTACCACCGTTTGTTGTGAAGCCCCGTGACGGGCATGGCGGGGCCGGGGTGGAGTTGGTGAGAGAACCTGTGCAGCAGTCCTTGCGGGGTGCAGATGAGAACCTGATTGTGCAAGCCTTGGCAGATACTCCTGGTGTAGACCTGCGTGTTTACCTGCTTGGGGGCAGTGTGCAGGCAGCGATGTTGCGCCGGTCTAACACGAGCTTTAAGTCTAACTTCTCGCTCGGCGGGTCGGCGCAGGTTTACCCGCTTAACGACGATGCCCTGGCTGCCATCGCACAACTCGTGCAGGTGGCACCGATTCTGTCCCAGGGGCTGTGCGGGGTGGACTTCATCCGCCATCAGGGCAGGTGGGTGCTCAATGAGATCGAAGATGTGGTGGGTATGCGCATGCTTTATACGCAGACGCAGCTGGATATCGTCGATAAGCATCTGGCTTACCTGGCGCAGGCTTAAACGCTGCGACACAACGCTGCGACAAAACAGGCCTTAGTGGTTACTGTTAGGGCTATGCGCATCCTTTATTTCATGATCGCGACGGTGTTGACCCTGCTCGCACTGGTGGCTAACTGGTTCAACGGCCCTGGTTGGGTAACGTGGGCGGCGCTGATTCCGGCGGGGTTTTTCCTGATTCTTGGGTTTATGAAGACCGCGGAGGAGAAAAAGCCGAAAGAGTTTGAGCTGTCTGAGCAGCAAAAAGATACCCTGCGGGAGTTGAAGGCCGAGGGCAATGAATCCGGGGCGATCCGCCAGGTGCTGATGTGGGACCGCTACGCCAGCAATGAGGACGCCCAGCGAATCGTCAGAGAACTGGACTGATACAAGATAGCTTCTCCAACCGCCCCGAAGCCGATCTAAAACTGGTCCATAGTCTGCGCGGTGGGTGTGAGTTCGGTAGGGTATTCGGCATGACTGAACGTACACTTATTCTTATTAAGCCAGACGGCGTTGCAAACGGCCATGTTGGCGAGATCATCTCCCGTATCGAACGCAAGGGCCTCAAGCTTGTTGAAATGGATCTGCGTACCGCAGACCGTGAGACCGCTGAGAAGCACTACGAAGAGCACAAGGACAAGCCATTTTTTGGCGAGCTCGTTGAGTTCATTACCTCTGCACCTCTGGTTGCAGGCATCATCGAGGGCGAGCGCGCAATTGAGGCGTGGCGCCAGCTGGCTGGTGGCACCGACCCAGTCTCTAAGGCGACCCCTGGCACCATCCGTGGTGATTTTGCCTTGACCGTGGGCGAGAACGTCGTCCACGGTTCTGACTCGCCAGAGTCCGCTGACCGCGAGATCGCCATCTGGTTCCCTAACAGTTAAGTTATTCGAGGCTCTCCGCTAGCTGGCGGGGAGCCTTTGGATTTGGCTGTATTTTGCTGTATTTTGCTGTATTTTGCAGAAAGTTTATGGCTTGCGCCACTGCCCTTGAAAGTCATTGCTCTCCATCCAGGAAGAGACAAAGGGGCACTGCGCAATGATGGGCCAGCCGCGCGAGGCCGTATCTTCGGCCGCGACTTTCACCAGGATTGACGCGAGACCACGCCCACCATATTCATCGTCGACGACGGTGTGCTTGAAGTTGCGCTCGTCGCCTTCGTCGACATACTCGAGGTAGCCGGCGGGGAGGGATTCGCCTTCGTAGCTGATGGTGTATCGGTTGTCATCGTCGTTATGTTCGACCTGGACTTTACGTTGTTGTTTATCGCTGAGCACGGCGGTTCCTTTCTTTTCGCCCCACTATAGACTCACACTAGTGTTTGAATCCATGATTTGATTCCGACAGTTGCGGGGCTACCGAGAAGTATTCATGTTGTAGATGCTTATCCTCGCTGATAGTTGAGTTTCCTTTAAGGCTTGAAGGTCAATCGATTCGTTTTTAAGCGCATTAGGATATAAGTTTGACTGCATAGGAATGTTCGTGGTTGATGAAGGAGGCTAGGCGAGTGGCGCAGCGAGCAGAGCAATCACGAGCCGTAGAAAAACGTGAATCGATCTTGCGGGCAGCTACAGAAATCCTGCTGGCAGAAGGACTCCGCGAAGTCACCCACCGTCAGGTTGCAGCACGTGCGGGAGTTCCCGTTGGATCCATTGGGTACTACTATGCCAGCCGGGAAAAACTATTGATGACATGCCTGACGCGGATGGCGGAGCACCGCGCAATCATCGCGGCGGAGCAACTCGAGCAGGCAAGTCCGGACGATGGCGACGTGCTTGTCGCCCGCCGCCTCGTCGACAGTCTCACAGCAGGAAGAACTCAAGATCTGCCGGGCTTGATCGGCGTGCTCATCGACGGGTTGCGTGAGCCAGGTGAACTGCCTGCGCTAATGATCGAACTCTACGCAGAATCAATGGTCAGCGCGGAGAAGATCCTCGATGCCTCAGGTGTTTCGCGCGATGCCATGGACGGAATTCTCGACACTCTCATGGGGACCATTTTGCGCTCCCGCCTGGAAACTCACGACACACATCCATCAGTTGTGGAAGCCGCAGCAATGGTCATTGCTCGGCATCGGTAGCGGGTCCGATCAAAGGTTTCATCCCGGGTGTGCAACAATGGGGGACAGCGCACCGGGAATAGGCGTGACGTGATTTCTTCGCGGACGCCGTGTGGTGTGCGGATAAGCTTTGATACCCGTATACGTACCGTGAAGTTAGCGAACTGCGTGGCGGCGGCGAACAGCGACGCATTGCTGTTGAGTGCCAGCGCCCGGTTAGCCCTCTCTGCGGATAGAAAACAATAGGAGATCGGTCGTGGCTGATACCAGCGAAAATACCGAACAAACCGATAATTCTGGCACAACAAACACAGCCGGAAACCCTGACCAGCCCGCAAAGAGGAGGGCTACCAAGAAGGCCAGCCGGAAGGCCTCGCGTAAGGCTACTACCAACAAAGAAGGCCAGAAAAGGTCCGGTAAGTCAGCGAAGAAAACAGCGAAAAAGACCGCGAAGAAAACTGCGAAGAAAACAGCGAAAAAGACCGCGAAAAAGACTGCGAGAAAGGCAACGCAAACACAGAGAGGCACTAGCGCGACTACCACTACGAGTGCGCTGCAAAGCTTCGACCGCTCTCAACTTGGCGACAAGACGCGTGTGTTCACGCTGGCAAAACAGCTGGGTCTGCCGTCGAAAGACCTGGTTATAGCCCTCAATGGGATGGGTCTGGTCAAAGTTGCTCAGTCTTCGCTGACCCGTGCTGAGGCTGAACAGCTCGTCGATGTGCTCCAGGGTACCGACGCGGATCCCAACGTGGACACAACCGTGCCCGACGACGTCGCCGCCGAAGCAGGCGAGAAGATTCGCGACCGCGTCCGTAAGGACGTGGCCAATGAGATCAACCAAATCCAAAACAAAGTTGATGCAGACCTCGCCTCATCAAAGGAAACGGACGGGGCCACCGACGATGAGCTATTGGCCGAAATAATTCCTGATGTCACCCCTCCACCGGCAGAAGAGTCCGCAGTGGACGCGCACGCGCCCGTCTTCAAGGCTCCGTCGCGCTCAGACCGCCGTCGCGCGCGTCGCACGAGCTCCAGCACCGGTGCTGAGCAACTGGACGGAAATCGCGCTGGCGACTCGGGTCCCGACAAGGACCAGGGCAACCACCAGGGCAAAGACGAAAGCCGCGACGAGGCGCCCGAGGCAGAAGTTGATGTTATCGACGAGCCACGGGCCATCAAGGGCTCCTCGCGCCTAGAGGCACAGCGCCGTCGACGCAGCGAGAAGCGTGCGGAGGGGCGCAAGCGTTCCCGCATCGTGAGCGAGGCGGAATTTCTGGCGCGTCGTGAATCTGTCGAGCGCGCCATGATTGTGCGCGAACGTGAACGCCACGACCATCACGGACGCATCACTCAGGTGGGAGTACTCGAGGACGGGCTGTTGGTGGAGCATTTTGTCACCAGCGAGGAAAACACCTCAATGATTGGCAATATCTACCTCGGGCGCGTACAAAACGTGTTGCCGAGCATGGAAGCGGCGTTTATTGATATCGGCCAGGGCCGCAACGGAGTGCTCTATGCTGGTGAGGTTGACTGGAAAGCCGCTGGCCTTGGCGGACGGTCGCGTCGCATCGAAAACGCACTGAAGTCCGGCGACCAGGTGGTTGTGCAGGTCTCCAAAGACCCAATCGGGCAGAAAGGCGCGCGCTTAACGACGCAAATCTCCCTGGCTGGCCGTTACCTTGTGTATGTACCGGGTGGCCGCAGTGCTGGTATTTCCCGCAAGCTGCCAGCACCTGAACGCAGCCGTTTGAAGGAAATCCTCAACAACGTTGTGCCCGGAAAGGGCGGTGCCATCATTCGTACCGCCGCCGAAGGGGTGTCGGAAGAGGCCATCGGCGCTGACGTCAACCGTTTGCACAACCAATGGGAAGCGATTCAGGAACAGGCGGCGAAGGAAAAGGCATCGAAGGGTGCTAAGCCTGTCACCCTGTACGAAGAGCCAAACATGCTGGTCAAGGTCGTACGCGACTTGTTCAATGAGGACTTTACAGAACTTGTTGTTGACGGCGAGAAGTCATGGAACGTGGTCTCCAATTACGTCTCGAAGGTCGCACCGGATCTCGAGGACCGTTTGGTCAAGTTTGATCGCGATGAACACGACGGGGCGGACGCTTTCGCGGAGCACCGCGTCGATGAGCAGCTGGAGAAGGCACTGAGCCGGAAGGTGTGGCTGCCATCTGGTGGCTCGCTGGTCATTGACCGCACTGAGGCCATGACGGTGATCGACGTGAATACCGGAAAGTTCACCGGCTCTGGTGGTTCTCTCGAAGAGACCGTTACGTCTAATAACTTGGAGGCCGCCGAAGAGATCGTGCGACAGATGCGTCTGCGTGACATCGGTGGCATGATCATCGTTGATTTCATTGATATGATCCTGCCCGAGAACCAGGAACTCGTCCTGCGTCGCCTGAAGGAGGCGCTGGGCCGCGACCGCACCCGCCACCAAGTTTCTGAGGTCACCTCGCTTGGCTTGGTGCAAATGACGCGTAAGCGCCTGGGTACCGGCCTTTTGGAAACGTTCTCGCACGAGTGTGAGGCGTGTGGTGGACGCGGCATCATCCTGAGTGATGATCCGGTCGAGCATACCTTCGAGCACGAGCCTCGACACCGCCGTAAGCCAGCGCGCAAGGCAGGGGAGCATCCCGCAGCTCAGGCCATGCGTGCGCGTGACGACGACAAGTCCTTTGAGGGCGTTGACGACACCTCGGGGGCTGAGGCTGGTGACAATGACACCGGTGACGCAGCCGATCAGCCACGATCATCGCGTCGCCGCAGGCGGAGCAACCGCGACTTTGAAGAACTTGCAGATTCTGTGATCGGCACCAAGACTGACGCTGATACTGATACTGATAATGGTGACGGCGAAGAGGCAGATTCTGAGCAGCTCGAGGAGTCGGCCCGCCGCGCGTCGCGACGCCGCGGACGCCGTGGCCGCGGACGTGGTCGGGGCCGCCAACCAGAACAGTCCGACAATCTCGTGGACAACGTTGACGATATTGACGATATTGACGATATTGACGATACTGACGATCCAGCAGTGGCAGACGACAGTGCAGGCACTATCGGAGAAGGTGAGAAAACCTACGAGGAAGCAGTCGCCGAGTTTGAGAAGTCTCCACGCCGGAAGCGCCGCACCCGTGGGAACTCGCGGTCAGATCACCGCCCACGCCGTGAAGATTTCCAACAGCCGGTGGAAGAATCCACGTCGCAGAAGACAGAGGTGGTCGTCGAAAAGCGATCAAGTGACACTTCAGGCCGTTCGCGACGCGGGCGGAGGCGAGCAGTGCGCCGCGCCCGGACATCGAACTTGGGTCCGCGGAAAGAGCATTCCACGCGCAACCGGGATGTCGACAAAGCGGAGTCCGCGAAGGCTCAAGAGTTGGGGGCAGATTCGTCGAAGACTTCCTCGCCGCGTGGCCGGGGACGGCGTCGAGCGGTCCGCCGGAGCATGCGTTAGTTGCAGCAGTAACGACGGTTTGGAGTTTGGCCCCATTACGGTGTAGTCTTTGACAGTCGCTGTTTTGGGGCGCATTCTGCCCGCAAAACACATTTATTACATGTCCACTGGGGATGCCTGCTAAAGAATGCGTGGCGGTGTCTCACGAGTATAGATAAGGGGTAACCCTCTATGTACGCGATCGTCAAGACCGGCGGCAAGCAGTACAAGGTTGCCGAAGGCGACCTCGTCAAGGTCGAGAAGATCGAGGGTGAGCCAGGCGACACCGTGGCTCTCACCCCGGTTCTGCTTGTCGACGGTGCCAACGTCACCACCAAAGCAGACGACCTAGCTAAGGCCAGTGTCGCTGCAGAGATCGTCGATCACGGCAAGGGCCGTAAGATCGACATCATGAAGTACAAGAACAAGACAGGCTACAAGCGCCGCCTCGGCCACCGTCAGCCACTGACTGTTCTGAAAATCACCGGCATCAAGTAAGCCGAGAACGTAATCTCAAAGGAGAAACAACATGGCAACTAAGAAGGGCGCATCGTCCACTCAGAACGGTCGTGACTCCGAGGCAAAGCGTCTTGGCGTCAAGCGTTTCGGCGGCCAGCAGGTCAAAGCAGGCGAGATCCTCGTCCGTCAGCGCGGCACCAAGTTCCACCCAGGTGAGAACGTGGGCCGTGGCGGCGACGACACCCTGTTCGCATTGGCAGCTGGTTCCGTCAAGTTCGGAATCAAGCGCAACCGTCGCATAGTGAACATCGTTCCTGCTGAAGAGCAGGCCGCTGCGGCAACCGCTTAAGCTTCTCGCTGCCGCGAGAGTTTTCGCTCGCTGAATTTCAAGAAGTTCACCTCCTCGCACGATCATCCGCGGGGAGGTGAACTTTTTGCTCTGGTGCGGGATGCCTTTTTTCTCCACGCGCGCCCTGATACCATCAACCGATACGTTAGCTGCAGAAAGGAGAACTCATGGCGCAGTTCGTTGACCGCGCAGTCCTCCACCTCCAAGCCGGGGACGGGGGACATGGTTGTGTGTCCGTCCACCGCGAAAAGTTCAAGCCCCTCGGCGGGCCCGACGGTGGCAACGGCGGGCACGGCGGCGACATCATCTTCGAAGTATCCCCGCAGGTACACACGCTGCTGGACTTCCAGTGGCGGCCACACCTGCGCGCTGCGCGAGGCAATAACGGCGAAGGCGACCACCGCAACGGGGCACGCGGTGAGGACCTCGTGTTGGAAGTCCCCGTAGGCACCGTGGTGAAAACTAAGCACGGTGAAACCCTGGCTGATCTGACCGTGCCCGGCAGCCGCTTCGTCGCAGCTGAAGGCGGCTACGGCGGGCTGGGCAACGCCGCACTGGCCAACGCGCAACGCAAAGCACCCGGTTTCGCACTCAAAGGTGAACCCGGCGAGATGTGTGACCTCGTACTCGAACTTAAATCCATGGCGGACGTGGGCCTAGTTGGTTTTCCGTCGGCGGGGAAGTCCTCGCTGATTTCTGTCTTGTCGGCGGCCAAGCCAAAGATCGCCGACTACCCATTTACCACCCTGGAACCGAACCTGGGCGTGGTCACCGTGGGCGACGATACCTTTACTATTGCTGATGTTCCGGGCCTTATCCCCGGCGCCAGCGAAGGCCGCGGCCTAGGCCTCGACTTCCTGCGCCACATCGAACGTACCGCCGTGCTGGTGCACGTGGTGGATACCGCCTCGATCGAGCCTGGACGCGACCCACAGTCCGATATCGAAGCCCTTGAAGCAGAGCTCGACGCCTACGCAAAGGACCTCGAGCATGACACCGGGCTTGGGGATCTCCGCCAACGCCCCCGCCTCATTGCGTTGAACAAGGCGGATGTGCCCGAGGCCAAGGAGCTCGCCGAGTTTGTGCGCGAAGATGTGGAGGCCCAGTTCGGCTGGCCCATCCACATTATTTCCACCGCCACGCGTGAAGGTTTAGACGAGCTGAAGTGGGCGTTGTGGGAGATCGTGAAACAGGCGCGCCGGGCCCGGCCGAAGCCGCAGCGCGCCACCGCTGAAAATGCGACAGTGCTGCGCCCGCAGGCCGTCGATAAGCGCCACGGCTCCGATATCCAGGTCATAGAAGACCCAGCGGTACCGGGTGCGTTCATCGTGACCGGGAAAAAGGCCGAGCGGTGGATTATGCAGACTGACTTCGAAAATGATGAGGCCGTGGGGTATCTCTCCGACCGCCTCAACCGCGCCGGCGTGGAGGACCAGCTACGCAAACTTGGCGCGCGCGAGGGTGCGACGGTGACGATCGGCGAGATCTCTTTCGATTGGGAGCCCAGCCTGGCTGGTGACCCAACCCTGGCTGGCCGTGGCCGTGATGCCCGCATGGAGCACACCACGCGGACCTCGGCGGCTGAACGCAAACGCGCATCGCAGGTACGTCGCGGGCTTATCGACGAATACGACTATGGCCAGGATGAAGAGGCGGACCGCGAGCGGTGGCAGGGCTAAACGAAACCGGTTTTGCTGTCTTATAGACTAAACGGCTATGACCAGCTCGCAGCTTCGCAGCCAGATCGCCACCGCCCGCCGGATCGTGGTGAAAATCGGTAGTTCCTCACTAGTGAACCCGGACTCCACCGTCAGCAGCGACAAGATTGATCGCATCGTCGACGCTCTTGAGTCACGCATGGGGCGTGGATCCGACATCATGGTCGTGTCCTCCGGCGCGATCGCCGCCGGCATGGAACCCCTGGGCCTAAAAACCCGCCCGCTGGACTTGGCAACGAAGCAGGCTGCGGCCGCCGTCGGCCAGGTGCACTTGGCCCACCAGTGGGGGCGTTCCTTCGCCCGCTATGGGCGTACCACCGGCCAGGTTTTGCTCACCGCAGCCGATGCGGGGCGGCGTGACCGGGCGCGTAACGCCCAGCGCACCATTGACAGGCTACGCCAGCTGGGCACTGTGCCGATCGTCAATGAAAACGACACCGTGGCCACCTCCGAGATGCGCTTCGGCGACAATGACCGCCTTTCGGCTATTGTGGCCACGCTCACCGCAGCGGATGCTTTGGTGCTGCTTTCTGATGTGGACGGCCTGTATGACCGCAACCCAGCAGAACCCGGTGCCCGTTTTATTGACGAGGTGCGCAGCGGACATGACCTGGCTAACGTGGCGGCCGGCGACGGCGGCAGGCTGGGCACTGGGGGCATGGCTTCCAAGGTGTCTGCGGCACGTTTGGCGGCGCGTGGTGGGGTGCCCGTTTTGCTGGCGTCGGCAGAAAACATTGAGGTAGCGCTTCACGACGCCTCCGTGGGCACCGTGTTTCACACTCGCCTTGACAAACGGCTGAGTGCGTGGAAGTTCTGGGCGCTTTATGCTGCGGATGCTGAAGGGGTGCTGCGCCTTGATGAGGGCGCAGTGCAGGCTGTGACCCGTGGTGGGACCAGTTTGCTCGCGGTGGGTATCACCGCTATTGAAGGTGACTTTCATGCCGGTGACATCGTGGAAATTCTGGGCCCGGACGGCCACAACGTGGGCCGCGGCGAGGTGGCCTATAGTGCGGGAGTGCTGGCTGGGATGCTGGGCAAACACACCGACGAGCTCCCGGACGGGCAGCGTCGCCCAGTGGTCCATGCGGATTACCTCTCCAACTACGCCTCCCGCCTGTAATAGCTAGGGTGGGGGCATGAAGTTTACTTTTCTTGGTGACCCGTGGAAGAACGTCGTCGACGAGGTTGAAGCCGCCGGCCACACCTATGTGGATGACGTGAACGAGGCCGAGTTCCTGGTGTACCCCGGCGGCCGGCTGCCGGAGTTGCCTGAGAACATCAAGTGGGTGCAGTTTATCTACTCGGGTGTCGACGGCATCATGCCCACCATTAAGAAAAGCGGTGTGCGCTGGGCAAATGCTGCCGGAGTGTATGCCACCCCGGTGGCCGAGGCAGCACTTGCCTTGATGTTGTCGGTGATGCACCAGCACAAGGCGGCCACCATGTCCCCGACCTTCCGGGTGCGCGCCGAGCTGGATTCGCGCACGCAGTTGCTTGCCGACGATAACACCACCGTGGTTATTTTGGGTGCTGGTGGAATTGGTAAGCGCCTGATTGAGATGCTGCGCGGTTTCAATGTGAACGTGGTGGCGGTGAATCGGTCTGGTAACCCCGTCGAGGGGGCCGACCGTGTGGTCACCACTGACCAGTTGGAATCGGTGTGGCCGACAGCCGATGTGGTGGTCAATCTGCTTCCTTTGACACAGCAGACCAGGGGCCTCGTCGATAAGCACGCATTCGATGCCATGCCTACCAATGCCATCCTGGTCAACGTGGGCCGTGGCCCGGTGGTAGATACTGACGCGTTGACCGAAGCGCTGCAAAGCGGTGCAATTGCGGGTGCGGGATTGGATGTGACGGACCCGGAGCCGCTGCCGGAGGATCACCCGTTGTGGCAGTTACCGAATTGCCTGATTACGCCACATATCGCGACGACCTGGACAACGGCGCCAAAGTTCATTGCCCCGTGCATCATCGCTAATGCTGCGGCGTTTGAGGCCGGCGAAAAAATGGTGACGGAAGTAGACACCGAAGCTGGCTATTAAAGGTTGAGGGTGCGCACCTCCACCTCATCGCCGCGGATAAAGAGCAGTTCACAGCGCACAATCTTCCACTTCTCGCCCAATAGATGTGCGTAGATCTGCAGTTGGGTGAAGTAATCGTCGACAAGCTGTGAGGACGCGTAGGCGTCAGTCTTGTAGTCGGCGATGACCCAGCCGCCGGCCACGTCATCGAAGTAGAGCAGGTCGATGATGCCGTCGACGGCAATCCCTCCCACCGTAGAAATAACGGGAATCTCGCGATGGTGCGTGCCCTCAAACGCGCCTGCCACAATCGGGTGGGCCGCTAGCGCCCGGACGGCACGGATGGCTGCCGGGATCAGCTCGCTGTCGAGCTCGTGGATGCCCGCAATGTTGACGGCGTCGGTGGGCACGTGGGCATCGGTGGTGTAGGCGTCCATGAGGTCATGGACCACCGTGCCGAAAACAGAGCCGTAGCCTGAGTGATCACCAATTCTGCGTACCTCTGGTTGGCCCGCCGCCTTGATCCACCCGTTGTTGCTGGCCACAGCGCGCAGCGACGATGCGCCGTGTCCGATGTCTTCGGTTTCAGGGTGCGCGTGTGCGATGGTCGTCGCGGTGAGTTTTCTACCCCCACTGTCACTGGCATTGTTGAATCGGTGCTCTTGGCGGGCCTGAAACTCTTCGGTAATGCGTTCCAGGTCAGGCTGCGGTGTCTCCGGCAGTGCAATCTCCACGGTGGCATCCCCAAACTGGCTGGGACTGATCGCTGCGAGGTGGTCCGATTCGGGTGGAAGCACCAAGCCGTCTGGATTCAACGGGGCGACTACCTCGGCGAAAGGCTTGCCCTTCGTTTTCATGTACTGGGTACCCTGCTTGTTGCGTTTCAACTCAAGTGGAACAACGAGCGCATGTTCTGCACGGGTGGCTGCCACATAGTGGCGGCGCACGGCCTCTGCTTGGTCAGCCAGCTTGTCGTACTCTTTAAACGCGTCGTAGCCGGCAGTAGCGATGTCTTTAAACTTAAATTCCACCGCTCGGGTGACGGGGTGGAAGCCCACCGCGCCGGCCCTGGATGAATCGGAGCCTGCTAGTCCGCCGAGAATCACTACGGGGAATTCGCGGCCTTTCGAGGCGTGGACGGTCATCACACGGACTGCCTCTGAACCGTCATCAAGAACGGGATCGGAGGCCCCGTCGCGATCATCAGCTTGCTCCACGGTCCAACGCAGAAATGCGTTCAGGCCTGCGTTGGTCTCCTCGGAAAAGACCTGAGCATCGAAGATGACGCGCTGAACCCGGCGAATCGCAAGCTCATCACCGGTGGCAGCCAAGTCTGGAATGAGGCCTACAGCTTTCACTACCGCGCGCACCGTTGTGGCGACATCAGTACGCTGCGCATCGCGCTGCAGGGCTTTCAGTGTGGTGGTGGCTAGCGTGTAGGGGTGGTCGTCGGCAAGCTCGCTGCCTGCGAAGCGTGCTTGTGCGGCATCGGCGAGATCCTGGTCGCTGAGACCAAACGAAGGTGAGCGCAGCGCGATCGTTGTGGCTAAACGGTTGGCGGGATCAGCGATGGCGCGCAGGATCGAGGTGAGGTTCTCAATTTCGGGTGCGGTGTACACCTTTTGTGAGCCTTCCGTGATCGCCGGGATCCCGTCGGCAGTGAGTTTTTCCACCACGGCCAAGGCATTGTTGTGGGTAGGCACGAGCACCGCAATGTCATTAAGTGGGACAGGGGTGCCAATCAGCGTGCCGGCATAGGCTTGCCGCACGGCTGCTGCGATGTGGTTTAGCTCGGCGCGTTGATGATCGAGGATGGACAGCTCTGCGTCTGCTTCATCGTATTCGGGGCAGAGAAAAGCCACGTAACCAGGGGCGGCGGAGGTCGCATCCATGGCAACGTAGGGGACAGCCTTCGGCGAGGCGGGCAGGGCAGGGTTCGGTTCAGGTAGGTTGTCGAACATCCCAGCAAAGAGCGAGTTGATAGCGCCGACAACCGCCTGGTCTGAGCGGAAATTGGCGGTGAGTTTGAGCACTTCACCGTGCTGCTCGGCCGCCTCCCTGGCGGTGAGGTAGGTGTCCAAATCGGCGCGGCGGAAACGATAAATCGACTGCTTAGGATCACCCACGGTGAAGCGATGGCCAGGTTGACCAGCAACAATCTTATTAATAATGTCCAGCTGTGCCGGGTCTGTATCCTGAAACTCATCAATGGCAATCATCCGGAAGTGCTGAGACAATGCCTTGCACACTTCGGGATTATCCACGAGGCGAGCCGCCAGATAAATCATGTCGTGGTACTCCAGCTCGCCTGTCCGGCGGCGTTGGTCCGCATCACGCAACGTCAAAGCGGTAAGTAGGCGACGTAGAACGCCCGCGTGGTAGCTCACCGGCCCCAAAGCCCGGCGTGACCACGTGTCGGCGTGTGCGCTAAAGCGAGCTTTCACGTCTTTGACCGGTTCTTTCCAGTTGCCGTTCGCTCCGCCTCGGCCAACCTTGGAAAACAGCTCCCGATCCGCCCCGGTGATCAAGTCGCCGGGTTGGCGGATCAGCTCTGCAACATAGTCAATCGTCGGCGCAAGCTTCTCCTGATACCATTTGTCGCTTTCGTTTGTGCACAACGCCGCTATTTCCTGCAGGTCGCTTACCACCTCAGTGACGTAGGCCTTGTCGAGTTCCTGCTTTTCGGGCAACGCGCCGCCGGAGGCTGGTTCCTTGGGGTCGGTTGACAGCTCACCCCAGTGATCGTCCATGAACAGGGCTATCTCTTCGATGTTCCCACTGGTCATGCCCGCTGCCAATAACCAGTCAATAGCTTCGGCAACCACGGTAGGTTCCACCCCAATATTGAGGCCGCGGATCTCATCAGCCATCCCTTCTGGGGAGGTGACCACCTGGTCAATAAACTGCATGGTGGATTCGGCGCGCAGCAGCGCATTAAACGACGCACCTAAATCACTGGACTTGCGCACCGTAGGCGGAACACCAACCGCCAGCGGGTACATAGAGATCAGGCGCAGACAAAACGAGTGCAGCGTCTCAATCGCAGCCCCTGGCAGATCACCAAGTGCGCGCCGGGCACGGTCCCTGGCATCCGGTGCCTTAAATTCGCGGTAGTCACCATGGACCTGCAGCCGCCCCGTCTGCTCCACCTCGGTCAGTGCAGTGCGCAAACGGTTGACGAGTTCTTCGGAGGCTTTCTCGGTGAAGGTGATGGCTGCCAGACGGTTCAAGGCCACGCCATCGTCGATCAGCAGGGTGATCAGGCGCTGTACTAGTAGGAATGTTTTGCCTGAGCCTGCCCCTGCTTCAACAAAGTAGGAGGTGTCGGTGTCATATGTGATTTGGGTGCGAAATTTATGGTCTGCAGGGTGAGCCATTAGTTGTCCTCCTCAAGGTAGGAGTCGAGCGCGTGTGCGCCACCACGGGCGATGGCTCGAGCAGTCTGGTTGGAGCGTGTCGGGCCGCGCAGCACAAGCGAATCGCTGAACCCGTAGAAGAAGTTCTTCTTTTCATACGTGGGAGGAAAATGCCCGGAAACGATTTCGGTATACGTGGTGGTGAGGAAGTCTTGCAGCGCTGTTGAGGTGGCGTCGTCGTTGAGCAGTTCTACCTCCGGGTTGTCGCTGTCCCGGAACATCCAATAGCGTGAGGTCACCGTGACTGGAGCGCCGGGTGAGCAGAATCGGGAGATGATCTCGGGCAACGGTGCTAGCGGCGCGTGGGTGGAGTGTGCGCCGTGGCCAATGGAGGCCTGCGCCGCTGCACCATAGATAGCCAGCTGGATGGCGTATCCGCCCTTGTCGGCTTCGTGGTCCTTGGGCCCACCAACCGGGGAAATATCCAATTTTTCCGCGTACTTCTTGCCAGTGCCGGACTTGTAGTCGGTGACTCGCAGGTGCACGCCGCCCTCATCGTCAATCCTTAAGTCAATCCGGTCAATCGCACCGCGCAAGAGGACTTCGCGGTGCCTGCCAACCCGTGGGGTGATAGGAACTCGCACCGGTGGGGCAGAAGTGCCGAAGGGGGTTTCAGCACCCACAGCGATCCACCCGTCGGCGATATCGGCCATTTCGCGTTCAAACCAGCGCGCCACGTTGCCCCGGACGTCTTGGGTAAACGCCTCCCATGTGGTCGCGGAGTAGCGTTCATCGCGAGTACCCAGGTGCGTCTTTACAATCCTGTCGAGCACGGCGCGGGCCTCGTCTTCATCGGGGACAGTGCCGATGTTGTCGCCGAGGCGAACCTGATGCGTCCAGTCCTCGAAGATGCGGTGGTACACCGTGCCCCGCTCCACAGGGGAAACCTGGGCGGCAGGCGCCGGGTCCTCCAACCTTTTCGAACGCAGCAGGTAGTGAAAGAAAAACTCCTGGGGGTCTTCGGTGTACAGCTCAAGTGCAGAAGCAGAAACAGGGTTGTCAAACCAGTCTTCAGATAGTGGGGTGGAGACAAAACCGTTCAGCTCGGTACGTTCACCACCGCGGCGGGCGGCGGCCACCTGCCCAAACCGGGTGCGTGGGCGTGTGACACCGTTGGCGATGCGTTTCAGGCCCTGCTCAGTCAGCGGCACCAGCGTGCTGCGCTCGAAGCGTGGATAGTCGGCAGGTGTAGAAGGAAGATATTGCAGCACCCAGCCGGACGGTTGTCCAGTAAGCACCCCGTCCAGCGAGCTGCGCGAAAATGAAATCTGCACCGTCGTCGCAGACCGTAGCGCCGCCTCCCACAATAAGCGGGTGTGCTCGTTATACCACGTGGCATCAACCCCGGATTGTTTCGCAGTAATCGCTGGGTCTGGGGTGAAGGAACCGGGCAGCGCAGCGTCGGAAGCGCCAACGATATACAGGTGGCGCAGTTGCTTGCCGACGATGTCGTCGAGCGTGCCGACGATCATCTCCCCCTGAGACTCGGCAGCACGTGGGGTGGACCATAAATCCGTGAGCACCTCCACGACCATGGCCTGCGTGGGCGCGCCAAGCTCGCCGTCAAAAGACGCAAGCGAGTCCACAGTATCCAAAATCAGCCCGGCTGTTGGCAGCTCGTCGATTCGGAGAGTCTGTAATAAAAGGCTACGCAGTCGCGCGGCGAGATCAGTCCAGGTAGTCGCACTCCACACCGTTTGCAACCCGGCCCGCAGCGCATTGCGCCACTGCAAAACAGATGAGTCCTCGCCGCTGGTAAGCGCAATATTCCAATCTTCACCAGAATCAATCGGCATGTCGCGGTCGCGCGTAAACCGGTTGAACTCGTAGGCCGACGGCGCGTTGGCCACGTACCCGCTTTCCAACAGTTCCGCCACGGCGCGCCGCGGCGTGGAATCAGAATCCAAAGACACGAGGCGAAGGACGGTGCGAATCGCGGGGTCCTGAGCCCACCGGGACACCGCAGGAACGCGCGCCGGGAACACTGCGCTGCGACTTAGCCGCACCAGCTCGGGAAGATAATCGGCAGACGGGGTGACCACGGCGACGTCACCAGCTGCTAGGGTGTCGTCGGCACGCGCGCGTGCAGCAACATCCGAAAAGACTGCCTCAATTTCTTCGGATGGATCCATATACGTCATCATTTCGGGCTGTGGTTCCGGATTCACCGTCGTGGCTACGAGGGTGGGGCACAATGCTTCAATGAGTGCCTCCTCCTGTGGATCAGCTGGGATGACGCCCGCGCTAATAAACGCCGTGTGACCGGACTGTTCAGAGGCCGCCGCTGCTGCGATCGCAAAGGCCTCAGCCCGCGTGTAATAATCGTCGCGGGTGCGCTGGGCCACCAGCTCAGCGATCCGCGCGGCCTCCCGCGGAAGCTGCGCGTCACCAGCGTGGGCCCGCGCCTGTGGCGGCAACCGCAGCAGGCGCCCCACGATATCGCTTAACGACGAGCGGGTGGCCGTTTCCGTATGAATCTCATGGTTGCGGAATGCAGAGTCCTCATCCAGGAGGATGCGTGTCACCTCCGTCATGATGCGCCGACGCGGCAGGGGACTGCGTGGTGACAATGATCGCGCTGCTTGACGCACAAAACCCTCGACTGTGGACACGCTCACGCCCACGTGGGGCCCAGTGTGGGCAAGAGCGATCACCACGTCGTTACGCGCATGCGGCCCGCACAACACGGTGACAGGGCGCGTTGGGTCGTCGGCACGCGCGGCGTCAATCGCAGACTGAAGTGAAGTGGCAAGGATGTGCGCTGTCATGGAGCCCACCTTAAAACATCACCCCGACACGCGCCGCCACGCCCTTCGAACAATTGTTCTAGTAGTGCGATGTGCTGGGAAATCAAGCTAGGATAAGTGGTCATGAGCACCCAGACTGAGCAAGCACGCGCCGCCGAGCGTGACGAGGTCCTGTCCAAGGCAACCGCAGCAAAACAGGTCGCACCGACGCTGGCCACCCTGCCCACCAGCGCCAAAGATGCCTTGCTGCGCGACGCGGCCGACAAGCTGATCGCGCGTGCCGACGACATCCTAGAAGCAAACCGCAAAGATATAGAGGCTGGCCGTGCCAACGCAATGTCGGAGTCTTTGGTGGACCGCCTCGCCCTCGATCAGGGGCGCATCGAAGGCATTGCAGGTGGGCTGCGCCAGGTCGCTGACCTTGAGGATCCAGTTGGTGTGATTGTCCAAGGCGGGGTGATGGCCAACGGCATCCAGATGAAGCAGGTTCGCGTGCCACTGGGTGTGATGGGCATGGTCTATGAAGCCCGCCCAAACGTGACAGTAGATGCGTTTGGGCTGGCGATAAAGTCCGGCAACGTGGCACTGCTGCGTGGCTCGTCGACAGCTGTGCACTCGAACACCAAGCTGGTAGAAATCCTGCAGGAAGTCGCAGCCAGCCACGAGTTGCCGCGCGAGATTGTGCAACTTCTGCCATGCCAGTCCCACGATTCTGTGCAAGACTTAGTAACGGCACGTGGGCTTGTTGACGTAGTGATCCCCCGCGGGTCTGCCCGCCTGATCAACGCTGTAGTGACAGGGGCTACGGTGCCAACCATTGAAACCGGCACCGGAAACTGCCACTTCTACATTGACAAGGACGCAGAGCTGGACTCCGCTATAGAGATGCTGCTCAACGGAAAAACCCGCCGCGTGAGCGTGTGCAATGCCACCGAAACAGTGTTGCTGGATTCCGCGCTTGCCGACGACGCCAAAGCTCAGGTGCTGCGTGCGCTCCAAGACGCCGGCGTGACCGTCCACGGTGAGAAAGACCAGCTGGAAGCTCTCGGTGTTGAGGGCCGCGGTGTTGAGGGAATCGTCCAAGCTGAAGAAGCGGACTGGGCTGACGAGTACCTGTCATTTGATATCGCAGCCGCCATCGTCGATGGAGTAGAAGGTGCCATTGCACACATCGCACAGTGGAGCTCGGGGCATACCGACGCAATTGCTTCGCACAATGCGTACACCCTGCAGAAGTTCGCCAATGAGGTGGATTCCGCAGCTGTGATGCTCAACGCCTCGACCGCTTTCACCGATGGCGAGCAGTACGGGATGGGTGCAGAGATCGGCATTTCCACCCAAAAACTGCACGCCCGTGGCCCCATGGCGCTGCCCGAGCTGACCAGTACCAAGTGGATCCTCGAAGGCACCGGGCACACACGCCCCTAACCGTCCAACCTAACGGCGCAGCAGGCGCCAGCGTCGTTACGCGTGGCCAGCCCGGCGGCGCGGTTGGCGTGAGGTGGATACGCGAGCTTATCGCGTGGTTACATCAACCCCACGACGAATCTTGTCCCACTGGTTTTGCATGAGGAGGGGCCCAACTACCCAAAATCATTGGAGAGAGCTTAAGATGGGGAGCGAAAATCGACTGAATCCGTGCGTTCAGCTCTTTATGGAAGGTCTCTCCGTGCATAACTCTCTTTCCATCCGTAAACGACTGCCCGTCGTTCTAGCGGCAGTAATCACTGCGGTTGTGGGCACCATCGTGCCCATAGCTGTGAATCCACCAGAAGCGGATGCCCAGCACCGCTGCCCAGCCGTTGCTGTAGTAGCCGCCCGTGGTTCCGGCCAGAACTCCCAGGTCTACCGAACTCAGTACTCCTACCAGGCCCCCTGGGTGTCCAATGGCTGGGAGGGTGAAACCATCCGCGCTTTCCTGCGCAAAAGTGAAAACCGCTACGTGGACACCCACGGTGGCAACTCACTGATGAAAGACGTTGAAGTCCTCGGTTTGGAACCGCGCTACTACCCAGCGTTATACCCGGATTACACCGTTCCTGACGTGGCTCAGCCTCAAACTGTCGTCCAGCTCGGCCTGCTTGCAGCCCAGTTGGCTATGCCCGCACTGCAAACCGTAACCCGTGCCGCCAACGAGTTTATCGGTTCTGTCCAGCATGGTCGGACCGGTGTGATGGACATGATCCGCGACTACGAAAACTCCACTGGATGCCGCCCGTCGTACGTATTGGTGGGCTTCTCCCAAGGTGCGATGGTGCTTCACGAACACGAACGTGAGCTGGCTCGACGTGGTCAGCTGGCTGGCGTGCTGTACATGGGAAACCCTATGACCAACCATGCCGACCCATCGACGATGGGTGTCGCTGGCGGTGGTGCCGGTGGCATCCTCGGCAACATGCCCCTGAACTCCCGCACTGCTGCAGCAACGCCGAACCGTGTGAACTACTGCCTGCCACTTGATGGCGTGTGCGATACTTCCCCGCAGGTTCTCCAAGCCTCCCGCTTCAATGGCGGAAACCATGGCCGGTATTTCCTGTGGAACTCCCACTGGGACAACCAAGTGGCTGACTCGTTTGGACACTGGGTCGACCAAGTCCGATACTAAAACAATTTCGCTTCTGCACTACACCAGTTAAGCTACCTACGTAAACCATTCATGCCGGTCGTGGCATCTTCACACCAGCTTCGTGCGAAGATCGCGGCCTGCTCCAACTTCTACTAGAAGTAGGATTTACCCGTGCACAAGATCACCCGTATCACCCTGGCCACCACAACCGCAGCTGCTATGGCTTTCTCCGGTACAACCGTGGCATCCGCCGATAACCGGCCCAACCCGTTTGGCTCGTCGGTGACTACCACCGAGTACAAGACAGACAAGGACGACAAACCAATCCTGGATGACAAGGGTAACCGAATCCCCATCAGGAAGGGCGAACAGACTCATCAGGCGCCACAGTCTATTGCGGACGCGTGGGGCAGCATGCAGCAGCTTGGTGAGTCGTCGAGCAAAGGCTCGTCGAAAAGCGATGCCGATGCCGCATCCAGCCAGGACAGCTCTTCCCAGGTCCCAGCATGGGTGATTCCCGTCGTCGGTGTGCTCAGCGCTGTCGGCCTGTTAGTCGCAGTGCTGAACTACCTGGTTCCAGCGTGGAGCATCAACCTCATCCCGCTGGCCTAAAGGCAACCCGGGGAAAACCCAAGAACAACGCAGCCAATTCAACCGCCGGGGTTTATCCTTTCGGTGCAAGTCCTGCGCCGAGCGCGCGTGACGACGCTACACTGAACTATCATGAGCACACCCGAAGCGAACGGCCAGCTGACAGCCCACTTTTTTCCAGCGCAAGCTCCGGTGGGGTCCCGTCGCATCGGCGTGATGGGGGGCACCTTCGACCCCATCCACCACGGACACCTCGTGGCAGCCAGCGAAGTAGCAGACCGATTCCAGCTCGACGAAGTCATCTTCGTCCCTACCGGTAAGCCGTGGCAAAAAGCAGACCGTACAGTATCGGACTCGGAAGACCGGTATTTAATGACCGTGATCGCCACCGCCTCCAACCCGCGCTTTACCGTATCGCGTGTAGACATCGACCGCCCAGGACCGACCTACACCATCGACACGCTGCGCGATCTTAACCAGATCTACCCCCACGACAACCTGTTTTTCATCACCGGTGCAGACGCTTTGGCCTCAATCTTGTCATGGCGTGACTGGCAGAAAATGTTCGACCTCGCCGAATTCGTTGGTGTCACCCGCCCAGGCTACGAGCTTACTGAAGACATGCTGCCCGACGCACACCAAGAAAAAGTACACCTCATTGACGTGCCCGCTATGGCTATCTCCTCGACTGATTGCCGGCGGCGTTGCGCTACCGGACGCCCCGTGTGGTACCTCGTGCCTGATGGGGTGGTGCAGTTTATTGCCAAGCACCAGCTGTACACCGCTGAGTAGCATCAAACGTGCCTCACGTGGGAGACTAGACTTTAATTACTCAAACCCTGTCAATACCATACGTGAAGGAAAGTACCCATTTGACTGCTACCGAAGAGTCCCGCAACCAGGCGAGCATCGTCGCGAAAGCTGCTAATGAGAAACTGGGCAAGGACATCGCCGTCATCGACGTGAGCGATGTCATGGCCATCAGCGATATTTTCGTCGTCATCACCGGCGATAATGAGCGCCAGGTTCGCGCCATCACCGACGAAGTGGACGAAAAAATGTCCGAGGCAGGCTTCGAGCCGAAACGCCGCGAAGGCAACCGCGAATTTCGCTGGGTGTTGCTCGACTACGGCCAGGTGGTTGTGCACATCCAGCGCACGGCTGAGCGCGAATTTTATGGCCTCGACGGCCTCTACGCGGACTGCCCACGTATCGCGGTTGATGGCGTGGAAACCGCACAAACCCCCGGAAAGTGGGCCGATGAGGTCAACGTGCGCGAGATCGACGACATTGAGGACCTGCCGCTGGCGGGTGCGGAGCCGGAAGACGAGGACGAAGGCTACTACTGATCATGTCCCGACGACTCGTTTTGCTGCGCCACGGCCAGACCGAATACAACGCCACGAAGCGAATGCAGGGCCAGCTAGATACGCACCTGTCCGCCGTCGGAGTCGAACAGGCTCGCGCGGCAGCGCTCCTCGTTAAGGATTTGGATGTGGTGCGCGTCATCTCGTCTGATCTCGTGCGCGCAAAAAACACCGCTGAGATCGTTGCGGCTTCGTTGAACCTTCCGGTGGAAGAAGATGCCCGCCTGCGCGAGACCCATTTGGGCCAGTGGCAGGGATTGACGCATGAGGAAGTGGATCGGGATTTCGTCGGCAAGCGTGCGGCGTGGCGGCATCGGCCGGACTGGGCTCCGCCGGGCGGGGAGTCGCGACTGGAGGTTGCGCTGCGGGTGCGTTCGCTTGTCGACGATGTGATGCACGCATTTGACGGCTGGGAAAATAAAACGGTGCTGCTTGTCGCCCACGGTGGTGCGATAGCTGCGGTGACCTGTCATTTGCTGGGGTTGAAGCCGCACCAATATCCGTTGCTGTCGGGGTTGCAGAACACGAATATTTCGGTGCTGACGGCGCGCCCCAGGTTTAATCCAGAGCAGCCGGCGCTCGATTTCACGCCCGAGACAGTGGCTGATGCGCAGTGGTATTTGGACGCGTGGAACCAAGGAATAGGTGTTTAGATGGCGGTGCGGATTGTCACTGATTCGTCGTCCGGCCTGCCGGAACACATCATTAATGAGCTCGACATCACCGTGATTGATCTGCACGTGATGAGCGATGATGGAGAGCAGTCCACCTCGGGCTTGTCCGCCCTGGAGCTGGCTGCGGCATACGCCCGCCAGTTGGAGCGTGGTGGCGATGACGGGGTGGTGGCGCTGCACCTGTCGAAGGAGTTGTCGGCGACATGGTCCTCGGCCGTGGCTGCCGCCGCTGTGTTTGACGGGGCGGTGCGCGTGGTTGATTCCGGCGAGGTGGGCATGTCGGTTGGCGCTGCGGCGATGGCTGCAGCCACGGTGGCGCGTGAAGGAGCTGACCTCGACGAGTGCGAACGCGTTGCCGAAGACACATTGTCCCGGGCCCGAACCTGGATCTACCTGCACCAGCTGGATGAGCTGCGCAAATCTGGTCGCTTATCGACGACCACCGCCGTCTTATCTGCTGCTTTACTTGCAACGAAGCCGATCATGCATGTGCGCGACGGCAAATTAGAACTAGCAGGCAAAACCCGTACTCAAACTAAAGCGTTTAGGAAATTGGTGGAGCTCGTGCAAGAAAGCGCGGGGGGCCAGCCGGCGTTCGTAGCCGTCCAGCATGCTGATGCAAAAGAAGCAGCTGAACTGCTGGAGGACATGCTGGTGGACGTGTTGCCGGAGCACTCCACGGTGCTGATCACCGAGCTGAATGGCGTGCTACGTGTGCATACCGGGGTGGGCGCGATTGGGTTGTCCGCCGTCGTCGCAGCGCCTGGGCCTGTGGATAAGTCGGCTAAAAAATAGCGTTTGTGGCCGTGTCAACGCGGTTATCCACAGATATTTTTCGGGGCCCAGCGGGCAAGGCGTTCATCGTTTAGCGTCCAAGCCATGGAGACTAAGCAGCGGATCACAGACCGCATCACAGACCGCATCACAGAACTAACCCGCCCCACCGGTGAGGAAGACCTCCTCAACGTCACATACCCGCAGCCACGCTTCGACATCGGCTTAAAGCAGACCATCATCGTAATACTTGTGGCAGTGGTGGGGTTGGCGGGGTGGGTCGTCGTTAAGCCCTCGCCGAGCCCGCCGCCGAAGATGCCTGCCGGTGCCGGCTTAACGCACAGCCCGGTAGAAGATGCCACACAACCCCAGGAGGTGGTGGTTTCGGTGGTAGGTGCTGTCCACAATCCGGGGCTTGTCACATTGAGGGAGGGCGCGCGGGTCGCTGACGCGCTTGAGGCTGCAGGCGTGCAGGGCGAGGCGGACACGCTGGCCCTTAATCTGGCACAGGTGTTGGCGGACGGCCAGCAAATCGTGGTGCCACGGGTGGGTGAAACCCCGCCAGCTCATGCGGTGGGCACAAGCGGAGATGGGGCCGTCTCGCTGAATAATGCCAGCGCTGACGAGCTGATGGAACTACCCGGGGTGGGGGAGGCGACTGCGGCGGCGATCATCGCGCACCGCGAGGAGATCGGCGGGTTCAGCGACATTGCCCAGCTGCTCGATGTCAGCGGGATTGGGCCGGCGAAATTTGCCAAGCTCGAAGGCGAGGTTGTGCTGTGAGGCGCAAGTCCGTGTGCGCCCGCAAGTGGGGTTGCTAGGGGTGTAGTGGTGCGCGAACTTCGATTAGTTCCGGCGGCACTGGTGGCGTGGACAGTCACGCTCGGGCTGCTCATTGGAGTGCCACGGGTGGGGCTGGTGGTTGTGGCCGTTGTGGTGGGTTTCGCGGTGGCGCGCCACGTGGGCCAGGCGATCGTCACAGCTGTTGTCGGCACGTGCGCCTGGGCGGTGACAAGCGCGCGGTTGGCCATGCGCCCGCCGCTTGACGACGAGTTTGTAGCCCAGCTTACTGCCGCGCCGAAGCAGGTGGATTCGGGAAGTTGGCTGCTCACAGTGTGTATCGACGACTACCCCGGTACCGTAGCCGTGTTTACAGACGAGTTGCCAAAACCAGAAGGTGGGGCCAGCGGGGCCATAGTGCACGTGGCTGGCACGTGGTCGGAGTCGGACCGGGTGAGCCTTGCGGGCCACACAATCAGCGGATCGGTAGAGCTTGTGGCCCCACCTACCGGGTTTCAGGGGTGGGCAGCACAGGTGCGCGCGACGTTTGCGGAATCCGTGGCAGCCCACGTGCCGGAGCATTCCCAGGGGCTGATCCCCGGCATGGTACTAGGCGATACCAGCCTGCAATCCGCTGCCGAACAAGACGCGTATATCGCCACCGGCCTGTCACACCTGTCGGCTGTGTCAGGGGCGAACGTGGCGATAGTGACTACAGCAGCCGCGATCGCCGCCCGACTGGTGGGGTTGGGGCTGCGTGGACAGGTGGCGGCCTCGGCTGTGGCTTTAGGCATCTTCGTGGGCCTGGTTGGCGGTGAGCCCTCAGTGCTGCGCGCGGCCATCACTGGGGTGGTGGGGTTAGTGGCGGTGCTGGCGTCGTCGGCAAGCGAACCCATTCATGCGCTGTGCCTGGCCGTCATCGCGCTTGTTTTTCTCGATTCAGACATGGCCGCCAACTACGGATTCGCCCTGTCTGTGGCAGCGACCGCGGGCATCATTGTGCTGCATCCGCTGCTGTATCGCGCGCTGGCACCTACCGGCTGGCCTGATATTGTCGTTCGCGCGCTGGCTGTGGCGATCGCTGCTGACATCGTCACCATGCCGATCATTGCTTTGATGGCCGGCGAAGTATCCCTGGTGTCGGTGGTGGCAAACGTGCTGGTCGCCCCCGCCACGCCGCCCGTGACGGTGCTGGGGCTTGTGGCGGTACTGCTCAGCCTGATCCCAGGCGGCCTGGAGCAGCTCGTCTACCTTGCGATCACGCCGCTAACGTGGTGGATCAACTTCGTCGGTACTCATCTTGCCCAGCTGCCCATCGCCACCGTGGAGGCCACACCGTGGTACACGCTGCTGGGCTACGGGTGGGTCATCGTCGGCTTCCTGCTGCGTCGCCCCCGCGCAACTGTGGCCGTGGCCGTGTGCGCCTACTTCGCAGCCAGCTGGCAGCCGCTGCCACCGGCGATTGACTTGGAGCGCGCCCCCGTCCACGTTGTTGACACCCTGCACGACACAGCGCGCGAGCAGGTTCCGCCCGGCATAGCCGTCATTATTGTGCTTGACGACGAAGGCCCTGCCGCCACCCGGCCCACCGTCACCACCGGGCGTGTTCCCGTGCTCTACCCCAACCGCGATGGGCCCGTCACCGTCCACATCGACGGCACCCAGCATGCCGCTGACGGCCGGTTCTAACGCTAGACTTGCATCCATGGATGCAGCGGTACACCTCGTGCTTGGCGACGACACCTTCCTTCAAGAACGCGCCACCGACGCGATCGTCGACACGCTCCCTCCCACTGTGGAAGTGCAGCGCTACAAAGCTGGCGAAGTCACCGAAGGCGAGCTTTTACAAGCCACCAGCCCGTCCCTGTTCGCTGAGGAACGCGCCGTGGTATTCACCGGCACCGAGCTGGCAGGCAAAGAGCCAACCGAACTGCTGTTACAGGCCGCTGTGAATCCGGCGCCGGGAATGACACTGATCATCAACCACACCGGTGGCGGCCGCAACAAAGCGTACGTAGCCAAGTTCAAAAAGATCGCCGAAGTCCACGAGGCCACCGCACCAAAATACGCCAACCAACTATCGCAGTGGATAACCGCAGAGTTTCGCCGCCACGGGGTCAGGCCCACGCCAGATGTGGTCGGCGCGCTGCAAGAATCGGTGGGCTCAGACCTGCGCGAACTGGCGAGCGCTGTCGACCAGCTGGTCGCAGACGCGGACGGCGATATCACCGTGGCAACCGTGCGCGCCTACTACACCGGGGTGGCCGAAGTGTCTGGATTCGACATCGCTGACGCCGCCGTGGCCGGGAAACTGGGCGTGGCGCTCGGGTCGACGCGCCGGGCACTCCAGTTAGGGATCTCGCCGGTGGCAATCGCCGCGGCACTGGCCAGCAAAGTGGGCGATATCGCCCGGCTCTACCAAACCCGTGGCAACCCCGACCAGCTGGCGAAAACCTTCGGCATGCACCCATTCGTGGTGAAAAAAACCATGCAGGTCGCGCGCAACTGGTCCGGTGAGGCCGTCAGCGACGCCGTCATCCTCGTCGCCGAGCTCGACGCCGAAGTGAAAGGGCAAGGCGGAGATCCCGAATTCGCGGTAGAAAACGCGGTGCGCAGGATCGCTAAACTCGCTGCGTAACGGTGGCTGCGTGATAGCGTTAACACCATGAATAATCCTCAAGACCACGCCGACGTGCCTAACGACGTCCAAGAGTTCGCCGCCCGCCTGTTCAACTATGCGCGTACCGGTGATACCCAACTGATTGACTACATTAACCAAGGCGTCAACGTCGACCTGACCAACCAGGACGGAAACACCTTTATCATGCTCGCCTCCTACTCCGGCCAACGCGAGCTGGTCACGCAGCTCATCAATGCTGGCGCCGACGTGAACAAAACCAATAGTCGTGGCCAGACCCCGCTGGCAGGCGTGATCTTTAAGAAAGAAGAAGCAATTATCGACGACCTGCTCGCCGCCGGCGCCGACCCGCTGGCAGGCCAGCCGAACTCCATTGACACCGCCCGCATGTTCGGGCGAGAGGACTTGGTAGAAAAGTTCACCAAGTGAGCGTGATCAACCCGGCCGATCTTGGGGCCATCATTGTTGTCAACCTAGTAGGTGCGGCCTCACCTGGCCCCGACATCATTTTGATCACCCGCACTGCCACACGGTCGCGTCGTCACGCGCTCGCCACCGTCGCCGGCATCCAAGTCGGGGTACTGATGTGGTGCACGCTCACCGTACTTGGGGCGGCAGCCCTGCTCACCGCGTTTCCGTGGGTGCTGGAATTCATCCAAATCATCGGCGGGGCCTGGCTGATGTACCTCGGCGCAAGCTCCGTCCGCGGCGGATTGATTGAGCGCCACAACCCGCCACGCGACACTTCAGAAGCCGAAGCCCGCCTCGGACGGTTGCGCCATTCCTTTGCCAAGGGCTTAACGACGAACCTCTCCAACCCGAAGATCGTGTTATTCTTGGCGGCGCTTGTGGCACCACTGCTGCCCCCGAACCCGTCGTGGGCAGTGTCCATGATCGTGATTGTGGCGTTGTGGATTCCGTCGATGCTGCTCCAAGCCGGGCTGGCCACGCTCGTGTCCACCCATGCGGTGCGCAACCGCTTGCTGCGCGCCGGGCCATATATCGACATCGCCGCCGGGGTCTTCTTCGTCATCGCAGCGGTAGTACTGGTGTGGCGCGGGGTGGCGGGGCTGCTTAACTAGCCGCGCCCAGGCAGCAGCGCCCGGGCCCGCGTCCGCGTTTACTGTGCCCGGAAGAAATCGACCGACAACTGAGTCGCTGACGGCGATATAAACCACGTGTGGCCGCCACCGTTGACACGCACAACGCGGGTGCCTGCCTTGCACTTTTCCAGCTCGAACACCGTCGTGTCGCCGGTCTCGGTGACGCGGGTGTTCGGCAGCACGCACTGATTCTTGCGCCCCATCGTGGTAGTGACTTGGTCTACAGACAGATACGGCGCGCCGTGGCGCACACCACCCTCGTAGGCCACCACGTCATCAGCGGTGCCGTGGATAATCATGGTGGGTACTACACCTGCTGCGCAGTTGGACACCGTCGGGTTGTAGTAAGCACCCGCCACTCCGGCCACGCCCGCAACCAGATCCGGCGCATGACACCCGAGAGCCAGCGCCATGCCGCCACCATTAGACAGGCCTGTTGCATAAACCTGCTGGCGGTCCACGGTGTGCGAGGCAGCCACGTTGTCCACAACCTCGCGGGTGTACGAGATGTCGTCGAAAAGCGATGTTTGAGCGTACGGTGCACCCGCCCAGGCATTGTTCACGCCTTGCGCATAGACGACGATCGCGTCCCTGGCCACCTGCTCAACCTGGGCGTAATCGCGTGTCCCGCCCGCGGTGTGCTGCCACCCGCCAAACACCAGCACCACCGGGTACGCGGTCGCCGGGTTGTAGTTGTGGGGAACAGACAGGAGGAATTCGCGCCCGCTAGCCAGCGTGCGGGTGGTTGTGGTGTGCCCGGTCGGTGCGGGAAGGAGTTCCGGCAGCATGCTGGATAGGTGCGAGCTTGCCGACGCCGCGTCCGACGACTGTGCGGTAGCAAAAGGGGAGGCGGACAGGCTGAGAGCGGTCATGGCAACTGCGGCGGCAGCGAAAGCTCGAAGTTTCATGCCCCATACTATAAACCGGAAAGAGCCCGCACCCATACGGGCGCAGGCTCTTGAAGTGGAAAATGAGTGGAAGTTAATCCATCTTGTTGACGGCCTTAGCCATCTTGGACTTCTTGTTAGCCGCATTGTTGCGGTGGAAGACACCCTTGGTCACAGCCTTGTCCAGCTTGCGGGACGCGACGCGCAGCTGCGCTTGTGCGTTTTCCTTGTTGCCGGATTCGACAGCCTCGCGGAACTTGCGGATTTCGGTGCGGACTGCGGAACGGATGGACTTGTTGCGCTGACGGCGTTTCTCGTTGGTGAGAACGCGCTTCTTCTGCTGCTTAATATTTGCCATTGCGATACCTCTTGGAAATCGATGTTGAATAAACCAGTCGATCTACCCGCACATGGGACTGCTGACCAGGCACTCACGCGCTACTGCAAACCACACGGTTGCGATGTAGCACTACGCGGACCCAAGGTACGTGACCGCGCTGCCGGATCACCCAGAAAAGCGGGTGTGAACAACACCGCGACTTTAGCAGGCGAGCTTGTCGACACCCAAATCGACGGCCTAATCGACGGCCACGTTAAGGGTGCCACACAGGGCTGGCAACGGGCGGCTGGCAACGGGCTCAGGCCCAGTTGAACATGCTGCGCAAACGATTCGCCACCACGTTGAAGCGACGCTGCGGAAACAAAATGCCGCGGCGGGACACCTCAATCTCAGGCACGATCATCGTTTTGTCGAGGCGGAGCCAACACCGTGCACTGTCGCCGCACCACTCGCCACTGCCGATCTCAAGCCAACTGCTATCGGCAGAATGCTGCGAGTTCGACGAAATTAACAAGCCCAACACTTTATGCTGCTGGCGACCAATGACCAGCATGGAGCGTTCCTGCGGTGGGTGCGAAGGCACTGTCACCCACACAACCTCGCCCGGTTCGGCATGCCCATCGAGGTCAGACGAGTAGTAGATGGAGCGAGCCAGCCGAGCCGTTGGTTCCACACGCAGCGACCGGGCAACACGTGGGCGCGAGGCAGTATTATTACCGCCCAGTCGCTGATTCAGCTTGGCAAGCCCAAGATCCAGATCGTCCGTCTCGGTGGCAGCTTTTCTTTCGCGGGCGCGGCGACGACGCTCTTTTCGGCGCAGAAAGAACCGGGAGGGGGTGCTCTTGCCCGTCGCCTCACTCGCGTCGATGCTTCTCGACTGGCGAAGACGCAGAATGCTCATAAGTATGTGGTCCAGATTTAGTCCCGGTACGGTGGGTTTACATTCACAACTGTAACGTTTAGATCACGCACCCCACAATCAACCAAAAGGAGGACCTCCCTTAACGGGGGTAATAGGGGGCGGGCGGTCGTCGTTACGCGTGCGCGACCAGCGTTTCGTGCACAGGTGACACCACAGGGTAGAGTCTGATTTTATGGCTAGGAAATCGGGAAACTTCGCCCAGTCAACGTTCACGGATCCCGCCCGGATCCGAAATTTCTGCATCATTGCGCACATCGACCACGGGAAATCCACCCTGGCTGACCGCATCCTGCAGCTGTCCAACGTAGTGGAAGCACGCGACATGCGCGACCAATACCTGGACAACATGGACATTGAGCGCGAACGTGGCATCACCATCAAGGCGCAAAACGTGCGCCTGCCATGGGTGCCACACACCGGTGACCACGCCGGCGAAGAAATCGTGCTGCAGATGATCGATACCCCCGGCCACGTCGACTT
The DNA here is from genome assembly GCF_900187295.1 of Corynebacterium cystitidis. NCBI lineage: Bacteria > Bacillati > Actinomycetota > Actinomycetes > Mycobacteriales > Corynebacteriaceae > Corynebacterium > Corynebacterium cystitidis. The sequence continues at coordinate 477,281 of NZ_LT906473.1, forward strand.
CTCCTACGAGGTCTCCCGCGCGCTCGAGGCATGTGAGGGCGCGATTTTGCTTGTCGACGCAGCCCAGGGCATCGAGGCGCAAACACTGGCGAACCTGTATATGGCGATTGATAAGGGCCTGGAGATCATCCCGGTGCTCAACAAGATTGACCTGCCGGCGGCCGACCCGGAGAAATACGCCTTTGAGATCGCCAATATCATCGGCTGCGAGCCGGAAGACGTCCTGCGGGTGTCAGGCAAAACCGGTGAAGGTGTGGAAAAGCTGCTGGACGTGGTGGTGGACATGGTGCCCGCGCCGGATAACCCCAACGGTGCCGACGCGCCCGCCCGCGCCATGATTTTCGACTCCGTCTACGACACCTACCGCGGCGTGGTCACCTATATCCGCATGGTCGACGGCACCCTGAAAAAGGGCCAGAAACTACGCATGATGAACACCGGCACCACCCTTGAACTGCTGGAAATTGGTGTGGTCTCGCCCACCGCCACCCCGGTGGCTGGCCTGGGCCCCGGCGAGGTGGGCTACCTGATCACCGGCGTGAAAGACGTGCGCGAAACCAAAGTCGGCGACACCGTCACCAGCGACTCCAAAGGCGCGGAAGAGCCACTGCAGGGCTACGAGGACGTCAAACCCATGGTGTACTCCGGGCTGTTCCCCGTCAGCCAGGAAGACTTCCCGGCGTTGCGCGAGTCTTTGGAAAAGCTGCAGCTTAACGACGCATCGCTGACCTGGGAGCCAGAAACGTCAGTCGCGCTAGGTTTCGGTTTCCGCTGCGGCTTTTTGGGCCTGTTGCACATGGAGATCACCCGCGACCGCCTCGAGCGCGAATTCGACCTGGACCTGATCTCTACCGCGCCGAGTGTGACCTACCGGGTTGTGGCCGAAGACGGCACCGAACAGTACGTGCACAATCCCAGCGACTGGCCGGAGGGCAAACTGCAGTCCGTGTACGAGCCGATTGTGAACATGACGATCATCGTGCCTGCCGAGTTTGTCGGGCCAACCATGGAGCTGTGCCAGAAAAAGCGGGGCCAGATGAAAAACATGGACTACCTGTCTGAAGACCGCGTTGAGCTGCGCTACATCATGCCACTAGGTGAGATCATCTTTGATTTCTTCGACATGCTGAAATCGCGTACCAAAGGCTACGCATCGCTGAACTATGAGGAAGCCGGAGAGCAAGAAGCGAACCTGGTGAAGGTGGACATCCTGCTGCAGGGTGAGCCGGTAGACGCGTTCTCCGCAATCGTGCACCGCGACAACGCCCAGTGGTACGGCAACAAAATGACCACAAAGCTCAAAGAGCTCATCCCGCGCCAACAATTCGAAGTGCCGGTGCAGGCAGCGATCGGCTCCAAGATTATTGCGCGTGAAAACATCCGCGCGCTGCGCAAGGACGTGCTCTCCAAGTGCTACGGCGGCGATATTTCACGCAAGCGCAAACTGCTGGAGAAGCAGAAGGCCGGTAAGAAACGCATGAAATCCATCGGCTCAGTCACCGTGCCACAAGAAGCGTTCGTGGCAGCGCTGTCCACCGACGAGGAGTAGCGGAGGCGCGTCGCTTAGCGCGGGTTTTGCCAGGCCACAATGACGTGGCTGCGCAGCCGCCACGTCACCGTGAACACCGTCATGGCATAGACCAAGGCGGTGGCCAGGTAGAGGGCGTTGAGTTCCAGCAACAAGTAGCAGAACCCACCGACAAGCGCCCCAGCCCCCAAGGCTGACGCGATCAAGAAGTGCTGCAACCAGGCCGCGTGAGATCCACCAAAAAGCGTATCGACAAGCCGCTGGCCCATCTTGACAAGTGTGCCCGTCATGTAGGTCAGCGCCAAAGAAACCTCACCGCGGCGCTCAAAGATGCTGTTCATCGAACCAATCCCGAGCGACGCAAACCCCACCGCCACATGCGGCCACCCCGCCGCCAGAAACACGCACGCCACGGTGAACAGCAACGCCATATTCACCACCACGGCATTTTTCACAAACACGCGAGGTATTCGTCGTGAAGCGAGCCGGCGAACCAACGCGCCTTCCATCACACCCAACAAAAACAGGACCACACACGTGGCCGCGAGCTGAACCGTCGCCCAATCTCCCGTCACCGCAGATGCCGCGATGCGGGTGACGTTGCCGGACATGAAGGACAAAAACACGCCGCCGAGGAACATGAAGGCAAGCGCATCGACAAAACCGGCGACAAAGGCGAAACCGGTCCCCGCCATGAGTTGGCGCGGGCTATGACTGACAGCAGACATGCCCGCAGTATAGGCCACGGCCTGGGAAAACTCAGGGAGGGTGCAGGTAATCTAGAAGCAGCCGCCGCGCCGAAACTGTTCAGCTTCAGCACGAACTCCGTTAACGCCCGCTGCCTCTCGAGCGCCTCGCTAAAAGACTCCTGCTCTTCCGGCTCGAAAAAGCGTCCACCTCCATCACTGCCCGGTACATGTCAGCTCCCGTCGTTGACGCACGCGTGCCGACGATCCCTGTCGTAGTCGCCCCCACCGCCAGGTAGACCGGTGTGCCCGCGGGAATGCCCAGCTTGTGAGTAGTGGTGCCGCCAAGCAAGCCCTGTGAGATCTGGGGCAGCGCACTGGGCTCGATACCAGTAGCCGCTACGACCTCGGGGTGCACCTGCCACCGGCGAAGCGTTACTCGTCGCTGATTGCTCGTTGCCCGTCCACTCCTCCCACCGCGGTAGCGGATTAAGTTCTGCATCTGGCCGGTCAGCGTCACCGCATCGTAAGGCCCCGGTAAATCCTTGGTCACAGCGGCTACGGCGCGCAACCATTCGTTCGGGTCTTGTTCCACCACGCCGCCGTCAGCTGTCACGGTGGGGTAGGGGGCGCTCGTCGTTAAGCGCGACGAACCGCTAACCAGCGCAGCTTTCGCGCTGACCCCTGACGCGCCGAAGAACCCGACTCCGCCCGGCCCAAGTGGAGCAGATGCCAACACGTTCGATGCCCCCGCCGGCAAGTTGGCGGTGTCGGGCGCCACAACCCCGACAGCAAAGAGCTGGTACCCCGCGCTAGTTTGCGGCGGCGGTCACCGTCATCACGATGGTCGCTGTCTCACCGCCGGGCAGCAACACTCCCTCCGCGTTGTCGCCCAGCAGCGCAGGCTCGACGCAGACGAACTTGTCCCATTCACCTTCGCCGAGGTCGTCGATGCGTGCGCCGGCTTCTGCGCCGGGATTCCACAACACCGTCGAGTCGGTACCCTCAGCAGAAATGGTGAGCCTGCGGTTGGCATCGCGCACCGTGACCTGAGGCGCTGCTAGGGCGATCCTGTCCGTCAGGCCCGAGAAGGTGAAGTCGCCGCGGTGCACCGCCTTGTCGTGGTCCACACGGTCCCACACATTGACCCCGTCGATACCATCGACCACCACATCCTCTACAGCGCTGACCGCGAAGTAAGGGTGGAACGCCAGCTGAATCTCACGCACGGTGTCCCCCGTGTTGGTACACGACAGTTCAAAACGCCAACCGTCGGCGTTTGCTTCGTCGCCAACAGGGGTGGCGGAGAAGCGGAGGGCCAAGTGGTCGTCGTTAAGCGTGCCCGTGGTGCCGTCCATCTCCCACACGCTGGACCGCGCCCAGCCGTGCTGCTTCTCGCCGAGGAATTTGGCGAACCACGGCGCGATGATCGGCAGGCCGCCGCGCACAGGTGCACTGCCGTCGAGGGCGGTGGCGGACGAGACGAAAAAGAGATCGCCGGTGGAAGTAGGGGCGGACAAGACATGGGCACCAAAATCGAGGATTCTCATGCCCCCAGCTTAACGCTTCCGCAACCTACTGGGGGTTAAGATGCGGGCCACGCAGTCGCCGCTAATCCAGAGGGGGAAGTTCATCGCTGGCGGTGGGATACGACGGCTGCGCCCCCGTCCGCGTCACCGCAAAAGCCGACACGCGTGCCGCGAACCGGGCCGCCTCCACTAAAGTGTCACCCTCCACCAGCCGGTGGCACAGGGCACCGGTGTACGCGTCGCCAGCGCCGACGGTATCCACGGTGTCTTCGGGTGGCACGTGCGCGGCGGGGATCGTCGTCAAGCCCTCAGAGGTGGCCACCAGCGAACCAGCCTTGCCCAGCGTGAGCACCACCGAGGCAAAACCACACTCCAGCAGTGCACGCGCGATAGCCTCCGGCGACGCCGCCGTCGCATCAGCGCCACCACCGAACTGCGCCAAGATTAAGCCCGCCTCGTGCTCGTTGGCCACCAGCGGGTCAGCCTTGAGCAACGCGGCATGATCGACCTCAATCACCGGCGCCAAATTCACCACCACACGCCCCCGCGCCAGCTCTACGGCCTTGGCAAACCCGCTGGCGGGGATCTCGCCTTGAAGCAGCACGATCTCAGCACCACCAATCAGCTCAGCATGCCCGGCCACCAGCGCAGAATCCACCCGCGCATTCGCCCCAGGCGCCACAATGATCGTGTTCTCCCCATCAGCCGCCACCGTGATCACGGCCAGGCCGGTTACTTCGTCGACACGCGCAATGGTGCTCGTGGTCACGCACTCGCGCAGGATGCTGGTGGCAGGCCCGGCATACGCGTCATCGCCGACCGCGCCGACCAACGCAACGTCCGCACCCAATCGTGCCGCCGCCACCGCCTGATTCGCCCCCTTCCCACCCGGCGTGACCTCGCCGCCCCGGCCCAACAGTGTCTCGCCGGGCTGCGGGTGGCGTTCCACCTGCACCGTCAAATCCGCATTAATAGAACCCACGACTACGATCTTGTGCGATAACTTCTGCATGCTTTAAGTCTAACCGCTACGGTGAGGACCATGATCGCCGAATGGATCGCCGCCGAGTTCGCCGCCGGCCGCACCGACCTGCAAACCCTGCTGGACACCTCCCCGCACCCGCGCCCGGCTCTGCGCGCGGTGGCCGAGGATTGCGGCTTTCAGCTCGTCGACGGGCAGGTCTCGCTTAACGACGACCACACCGGCGCAACGTGGTTCGTGGAGGGAGTTGAATTGGTGTTCTATCCCGGCGCGCGCACACGTGCTGTGGAGCACGCTTCTGAGCCAGCCGCACAGCGATGAGCAGGCGACTCTTCGCGGCGCTCGCCGTGCCAGACCACGTCCGCGAACACCTCGTTACCACCCTGCGCCCCATCCGCGAACGCGACGGTGGCGTGCTGCGCTTCACCGACCCCGATAACTGGCATATCACCTGCGCTTTCTATGGTGACACTGCCGAGGACCCGGAGAGGTTGCTCGGCCACCTCGCTGCTGCAGCCACCGGGGCCGCCGGGCGTGCAGGCGGTTCGCTCGACTTGTACTTGTCGGGTGCCGGCTCGTTTTCCTCGCGCACGTTGTGGATTGGTGTTGGCGGGGCCACGAAAAGGTTGCGGGCGCTGATGGCTGGCTGCGTGCTGGAGGATTTCTCCGCTGGGCGCGCCGGCAGAACGTCGGGCGAACAGCAGCGGCCCCGGCAGCGCGCGCACCTCACCGTCGCCCGCGCACACAACCGCCTGCAAGATCCATGGTTGCTTGGTGACCTCACCCACGCGCTCAGCGTGTATCGCGGGCCCCAGTGGCGCGCTACCTCCGTGGGCTTGTATGAGTCGTTTTTGGGTGAGGGTCGTTCCGGCGGGCCGCGCTACGAACTCATCGGCGAAGTAGAACTCTAAAACCGCATCCGCGCGGGCCTCGTGGCCTTGCGTGCCGCGCAGCGGTGAGCACTTACGACGAGTCGCAAGCGCAAATATCTGCGTGACCGAGGCTCCGCAATCTAGAGGCTTGCCGCAGGCACGGCGATTAACTGTCGGTTACTTCTTCAACGAACTGAAGTTGATTGCCTTCTGGGTCTTCGGCGATGGCAAGGCGGATGAAACCGTAGTCTTGTAATTCGCCTGTTGCGATGCCGTTGTCTTCGCAGAGTTTCAGCTGGGCATCCAGATCGGTGGTGCCGATAATAGCGATGGACTTGCCTGCTCTTTCTGCGTCTTCAGTCACCTGAAGCCATGAGCCTTCCGCGATTTTCCATTCAGCGGTGGTGGGCTCTGGGTCCACAGCGGCGGGGCCGAAGAGCTTTTCGTACCAGGCACGGGTTGCAGACAGGTCCTTGACGACGGTGACAGCGTAAACACTATCGAGGTAGCGGGTTTTGTCGGTCATCGACGTTGTTCTCCAAGAATTGGTTTGAGTGTTGTGGGTGTTTTGAGTGTTTAAAGTGTGCGAGAAAGCCAAGTGATTGAGCACGACCGTATTAATTCATTTTTCTTTCTTAACCCTTCCGCAACAAGCCCAGCGTAACGCGAGGCTACACCTGGCGCACCTGCTGCGGCGATCGTTCGCTCTGCCGTCGGCCACCGGACGCTAGCGTTTTGCTGCCAGTGTGATTAAGGTAAGAGGCGTGTCGACGGGCACTTCAGCAAAACGGGGCAGTCACATGCTCCAACATGTGACTACCCCTTTGACCTAGGAGTCAATCCAGGTGATTGCCTTGTGGACTAGATCCACAAGGAGTTTGGATATAACTCCGGCCAGGACCCGCCCCGCGAATGCGCTCGCTGGGTGGGTCTTCTTACGTTCGTGCTTGTCACGACGTGCGTGATCTGCGCGATCGGAAGAGTCTGACATGTCGGTCCTCCTCTCTCTTGTTGTCGGTTGGTGGCATTCCTGCGCGCAGGAATGGTCAACCGCACTTGTGTGCAGTTGACCTTTGTTTTTCAACAAAAACACTGCACTCAAGAGCAGAAAAGACACGTCCCCCGTCAGTGAAGTGGTCTCCCACCCCTAGGAGACGCGCACCGCCTAGTGTAGCGAACCCCCTGAAACTCACAGCCGCTTTCCCGCATTATCGCGCCAACGCCAGTGGGGCAACGCCAACTGGTACTCGACCTTGCGGGGAGTACAGATGATGTTGGTCAGACGCGTCCGATTGGCGTGTTATGATTCTCTAAAAGAAACAGTGCAGCCTGACCAGCAAGCCGATGAAACGCTCCATGCCAAACACCGATTCCAGCTAACATCCAAAAACTCATGCCAAACTACCCCAACCCGTCGTACTAACGGGATCCAACTCGGATTCGAGTTCCTGGAAGGCTGGGGTTTGTCTGGTGTTTCGGTTTGTGGGCCGGGACTCTCGGCTCGGCCGGCGCCGGGCTGTTAGGCCACGGCGGGCGCCAGTATCTTCTCTACTGGGGAGGATCTGGCCAGCGGGTGTTGGTTGAGCGCGAGCTTCCCGCCGGGCAGTATTCTGTACGGTCTGCCACGGATGTTACGGTACCGCTGCTTCGCCCCGGCTTTGCCGTTGTGATAAGAACACAGCAGACTTTCGTTAGACAGGAGGCTGAGTCCGCCGCGCGAGTACGGCACGTTGTGGTTGATCTCGCAGTAGGCTGCGGGCACCGAGCAGTCCATCCCGGCACACGTGGTTTGGGTGGCTTCCAGCAGGCAGCGGTCCTTGTAGGTGCCGTGCCGGGCGGTGGCCTTGTCAACGGCCGCCGCAGGGACCGGTTTCTCTCCGTGTGTCGCGCGGCGGCGGTGTTCGTCGTTAAGCTCCTTGCGGGTGTTGACAATACAGCGCCCTGTGCCGATCGTGATCGCCCCATGCATGGGGGTCACGCCAATGAATTCGGCGATCGGGTCAAGCTTTTTGCGCACCAAGTCCATACCGGTCATGACGGCGCCGCTGGTGGTTTGAACGAGCACGTCGGCGCCTTCGCCGCTCAGGATGCGTTCGATGTCCTCGAGCGCGACTAGCACTTTGATGCGGTATGTGGGCGCGCTGGTGCCGGAAAAGAACGTATCGACGAGCGCTTGCGCCATCGTGGTGTCATGTTCTGCGGCAACAGCGCGGGCGGTAGCTTCAATCTCGCGGATGGAGGCGGAGTCCGCACACAAGGTCAGCGTGGATTTCGTGGTGCCTTCGTGGTGGGTGACCTTGACGGAGGTCTCCCGTTTCCGCTTGGGCTTATCGACGTTTAACGCCGCCAACTTTTCTTTGGCGTGTGCCCGAAAGTCGTGGTGGTTGCCGTTGAAGCGTGTGAGGTCATGGCGTAACGCCCAGGATTTCGACTTGTCGTAGAGCTTGTCGACGAACCCCTCGATGGCCTCCAACCTGTCGAAACCGAGCCTATTGTTGGTGGCGTGGTCGCGGGCACCGCGCTGGCGGCGGTGGGATTTGGTGGGGCCGTAGTAGATGTTGTGGAGTCTGACGATGCGGTCGAGGTGGGTTGGTTCTGCGCCAGCGTCGATCAGCTCGCGGGGTGCGAGTTCGGCGGCGTCGGCAAGCATGGTCATGGCTGCCGAGCCGGACGCGATCAAGTACTGGCGAAGGTTCATGGCCCACACATTAGGGTCGCGGCAGCCAGCTGCGCCAGGGGTGGGCGAGAAATGTCCGAAATCTGTGGAAAACAACATTTTTATCCACAGAAAACGGCACCGAATATCCTTTCGGTTGCGGGCCGCGCGCGGTGCTGTATGATAACGCGCCCGCGGAGCTGGCCGGGCTGGCCGGGCTAGCTGGGGACGGCGGCAAGCAGGCGGCGGGTGTACTCGTGTTGGGGGTCGGCCCAAATCTCTTCGGTGGCGCCGGCCTCAACGATGCGGCCCTCGTGGATCACGGCCAGCGTGGGGCACACCGCGCGCACCACTGCAAGATCGTGGGAGACGAAGACAAGGGTGAGGCCATCGTCGTCGACAAGCGAGTCCAGCAGGCCCAACACCTGGGCGCGGACGGTGACATCAAGGGCGGAGACGGGCTCATCGGCAAGCAGGATATCAGGCCGGGGCGCAGCTGCTCGTGCGATGGAGATGCGTTGGCGTTGGCCGCCGGAAAATTCGTGCGGAAAACGCTCGGCCACCCCAGGCAGGCCAACCTGCTCAAGGACTTCGGCCACACGCTCACCGCGGCTGGCGCACGCCTCAGCAATGGAGCGGCCCACCCGCAGCCGCGGGTTCAGCGAGCCTGCGGGGTCTTGAAACACCATCTGCAACCGCCCGTCCACGCGCACGGTGCCAGAGTCAGGCTGATCCAGCCCGGCGATCAGCCGCAGCAGCGACGTCTTACCGGAGCCTGACCCGCCGACCAGGCCCAACCGTTGGCCGCGGCGCACGGTCAGGGTCACATCATCGACAGCTAGAGTACCCCCGCGGTGCAGGCTTACCCCGGCAAGCTGGATCACTGGTTCGCCGAGTGGACGGGCAACCGCAGGTGGTCCGGGGCGCGAGGCGGCGAGCAGGGCCTGAGCGTAGTCGGACTCAGGTGCCACAACACGGCCGCGCTGCATGATCAGCACGCGCTCGGTCATGCGGCGCACAACGGCCAAGTCATGGGAAATAAACAGCAGCGCCATGCCTCGTTCAGCCACCAGCCGATCAATCAGATCCAGTACCTGGGCCTGGGTGGTGGAATCAAGCGCGGTGGTGGGTTCGTCGCAGATCAGCACATCAGGCTCCCCGGCGAGCGCCTTGGCGATCAGCACTCGCTGGCGTTGCCCGCCGGACAGTTCGTGGGGGTAGGCGTCGGCACGGGTGATCCCCACGTCGGCCAGTAGCTCGTCGGCACGCGCGGCGTCTCGCGAGACTTGTTTGCCCACCGGCATCAGCGGGTCAAGCGCTGTCATGGGTTCTTGGAAGATCATGGCGATCCGCCGCCCGCGCACGCCGCGTTTGGTGCGTTCGCGTGCGGTGAGCATATTGTGCTTATCGACGAGCACTTCGCCGCTCGCTTCCACAGTTTGGGGTACTAGGCCCATGAGTGCTAACGCTGTCATGGATTTGCCGGAGCCGGATTCACCGATGATACCAAGGCGCTGGCCGGGGGCAAGCGTAAAGGAGAGATCGTCGATTAGTGTGGTACTGCCTGCGGTGATGGTGAGGTTGTTAACGCTGATCATTTATTCCTCTCCCCTTCGGGCTCGAGCTTGCGAGAGCCCGCTTGTGAGAGCCCGCGTGCGAGAGCCCGTCGGCAAGCAGGTTGAAGCCCAGCACGGTCAGTGCGATGGCAACCCCGGGCACGATCGCCAGGTGCGGGGCGGAGGACAAAAAACCTTGGGAGGATTGCAGCATGCGGCCCCAGCTGGCGTAGGGCGCGGGCGTGCCCAGGCCCAGAAATGACAGGCCGGCCTCCGCCAGGATGGCCAAAGCAAACGCGACGGACATCTGCACAATGATCACCCCTGAAATATTGGGCAGGATGTGCCGCCACGCGAGGACCGGGCTGGATACTCCGGAGATGCGGGCAGCAAGGATATAGTCCTGTGTCATCACACGCAGGGTGCCGGCCCGGGCCACGCGCGCGAACCCGGGGATGCCGGCAATCCCGATGGCCAGCATCACAATGCCGGTGGACGCCCCGAATACCGCGGTGAACACGATGGCCAGAAGCAGCGCGGGGAAAGCAAGTAGGAGATCAGCGCCGCGCATGATCAGGCGCTGCGCCCACCCGCCGCGCTGGCCTGCCATCATGCCCAGTGGCACGCCGATCAGCGCGGAGATCGCCACCGCCACCACCCCCACGGCCAGCGTGATTTGGGCACCTTCCATGATGCGGGAGAGGATATCGCGGCCAAACTGGTCGGTTCCCAACCAGTGGGTGGCGCTCGGGCTGGCGAGTCGGTCGTCGACAAGCGCACGCGTGGGGTCATAGGGGGTCCACACCAGCGAGACCGCAGCCATCACAACGACGAGGGCGACAATGCCCGCCCCGATCCAACCGGTAGTTTTCATGCGACTCTCCTGACGCGGGGGTCGATAACGCGGTACAGCAGGTCCACCACGAAGTTGACCGTCAGGGTGAACACGACCAGCAACATCATCACAGTCTGCACGGTGGTCAGGTCACGGTTGGCGACCGAGTCAATCAGCATGGAGCCCAGCCCCGGGATCACAAAGACACGCTCGATCACCACCGCGCCCACGATCAGGCTGGTCAGCTGCAGCCCCGTCACAGTCAGCACGGGTAGTGCCGCGTTACGCAGGGCGTGGCGGTAGAGCACGTCGCTTATCGACGCACCACTGGCCCGAGCTGTGCGGATATAGTCCTTGTGCAACTCTTCGATGATGGCGCTGCGCACATAGCGGGTCAGGATTGCGGCCTGAACCAGCGATAACGCGATCACGGGGAGGATCAGGTGGGACACAAACGCGCCGAAATTTTGGTTGGGTGGGGTCCAGCCGTTAGCGGGCAGCCAGTTCAGGCGCACCGCGAAAACCGCGACTAAAAGTATGCCCACCAGGAAACTCGGCACCGCAATACCCAGCTGGGTGCCTGCGGAGACCACGGTGGCATCAGGGTGGCCGTCGCGCCGGGCTAAGTAGATGCCGGTGGGGATGGCACCAAGTAGGGAGAGCACCATGGCTGCCACGCACAGAATCAGGGAGACTTGGGCGCGGTCGAGCACTAGGGTGGTGATGTTTTGTTGGCTGGCCAGCGAGATGCCGAAGTTGCCGGTGAGAAGCCCGCCGACCCAGTCGAGGTATTGGGTGATCAGGGGGCGGTCGGTGCCGAGGCGGGAGGAAAGCTCCGCGACTGACTCGTCGGTGGCGGTGATTCCGAGTGCGATGCGGGCTGGGTCGCCCGGGATTGCGCGCAGGAGCACGAAGATGATCACGCTGGCCAGAAACAGCATGATGGCAAACCGCACAACAAGGCGCATAACTTTCATGGGCGATTCACCCCCGCCAGCGGTAGCGCGTCGGTGATCACATCTGCTTTAATGCCTGTGACCCCTGGCGCGGTGAGCACAATATTGGGGCTGTTGGCCAGCGTTAACGCGCCTGCGTCGGCCATGATCTGGTCCACGGCTGCCTCCATGTGAGTGATCTGGGTTGTAGTGTCTCCTTGGTCGGCGAGCTTAAGGTATTTGCGCACGTTGGCTGAATCGTAGCCCAGGTAGTAGTCCGGGTTGCCGAATAATGTGGGGATGTCGCGTGGTTCCACATGCGCGATGATGGAAGCTTGGTAGTTCTGCTGATTCATCACCTGGCCGAGCCACACCGCCGGAAATTCAACGGTTTCGAGGCTTACGCGGAAACCAACCTCGGTCAGCTGCGAGTAGATCAGCTCGGCGGCTTTCTGCGCGTACGGCAGGCTGGGTACTGAGATGGTTACTTCTGGTGTGCGGCCGGCCAAGAGCTCGTCGGCACGCGCGGGATCAAACGGGTAGTAGTCGTGGCCGGTGAACCACGGGTCGGATGGTGGCACGGGCGCGCCGCCGGTGTTGGTGCCCATGCCTTCGTAGACCACGTGGTTGAGGGCGTCGCGGTCGATGGCGTAGGCGGCGGCCTGTCGCACGGTGGGGTCGTCGAACGGGGCGAGGTTATTGTTCATGGAGAAGATCACCTCGCCGTTGGTGGAGCCGACTTGCACGCCGTATTCGTCTGGCAAGGAATCCAGTAGCTCCGGGGCTTGGAGTGCCCACACCACGTCTACGTCGCCGGCGCGTAAAGCGTTGACGCTGGCCACCGAGTCGGCGAAGTAGCGGATGGCGGCGTCGTGATGCGCAGGTGTAGACCAGTAGTCGTCGCGGGCGGAAAAAACGATGGACTCGCCCACGTTGAAACGGTCCACCGTGTAGGGCCCGGTGCCGATCGGATCCGTGGCTAAGGTGTCGATGCCCGCAGGCGTCATCATCGCCCCCGTCAGTGTTCCCATCGACCATAACCACCGGTTTGATGGGGCACTCAGCGTGACCACTAGAGTGTGCTTATCGACGACATTTACCGACGCAACCGGGTCCATGTGCGCCTTCAAACCATTGGTCCACTCGTTTTTCACATAGTTAATGGAAAACGCGGCTGTTTCAGCAGTGAACTCGTCACCATTGGAAAACTGCACCCCGTGGCGCAGATGGAAGGTGTAGCGCAGGCCATCGTCGTCACGCTCGACGCGTTCGGCGAGGTGGGGGACGGGTTGGCCGTGCTCGTCGATACGCACCAGCGTTTCATAGACGTTAGACATCAGTGCTTGTGGAATTGCGGCTCCACCTGTGGTGGTGAAATCCAGGCTGGCGGGGGCGCCGGATGTGCCGACGACCACTCCCGCACCCGCGACACGTCCCACCTGTGTGGCCGTGGAACCAGCAGAGCATGACGCTAGCATACCGGCGGCGGTCAACGCTGCGGCAACGCGAGGAACGGTGCGGGCGGAGCTGCGGGCGACCCTGTTCATTGCCATGGCTGAACACAATAATATGGTCCGGCGGAAGAAACCTATTCGCAGACTTGCATCATTGAGATCGCCTGCGGATTTCCGCGTGGCGTAGTGACAGCGAAACTCGCCTTATCGAACAGGTAGCGGTCATCCGACGACTCAATGGGGGTGCCGTCGGCTGTGAATGCGTGGCGGCGAACTCGCAGCATTGGTGTGCCGGAATCCACCCCTAAAGGAGGGCGTCTTCATCGGTAGCGCCAATCGCATCGATGGTGCGCGTCACATGGTCGATGTCTACGCCGGCTGCGAGGAGCCGGGAGTAGATGGAACCAGAATCGGTGTCGAAATTCATGAGGTGCTGGCCTGTTTCCAGGTTGTAGTTGAGTCGTTCGACCATGGCTGGTTCGCCATCCATGAGCCGGAGGTGACAAGTCCTTCGGATCGCAGCGTAGCTACAGCTTGTCGGACTGTGCCTCGCGCCGTACCGAATTGGCGGCATAACGCGGACTCGGAGGGGATTGCGTCGCCGGGGGCATAAACGCCGTCGCGGATCGCCGAACGAAGGTAGGCAGCAATGTCTTGGTTGGTCACGTGGCTCATGGTGCTTCCTTCTACGACTTGTCTATTCCTTCCTCACACGATTGATCGTAGCGAAGGTCGGCCCAGAATTTCCGGCCTATCCCTACTATCCCTACTGAACTGGAATCAGCCCAGCGGGCGGGCGCGACGTCGGTAGGAGTGCTCACCGGTCATGTGACGGCTGAGCAGTTCACGGAGTATGGTGCTGATCTTGTGCTCAGTTCAGCAGCGGATCTGCCTGCCCATGAGGTCATGGCATAGATGGATGCAGGCGCGCTGGTGTAGCACGGTAACCAAGACTTCGGGTTAGTCCGCGTTCCTATTCCAGAACTCGGTCCGGATGAGTTGATCGTCGAGATGACCGCCGCAACGATCTGCGGGTCGGACCGGCACACCGTGTCTGGAAGTCGATCGGCGCCAAGGCCGTCCATTCTGGGGCACGAAGGGGTTGGAACCGTGATCGAGTCGCGGCGCGACGTGTGTGAGCCGGGCCAGCGCGTGGTGTTTTCTGTAGCCGCAGTCTGTGGGCGCTGCGACAACTGCCAGCGTGGGCTAACCGCGAAGTGTCGCTCGGTTGCTAAGGCAGGTCACGAACGTTTCGACGGGCCCTGGCCTTTGTCAGGAACCTTCGCTACTCACATGCATGTGGTGAAAGGTCAAAAAGCTTCTGTCGTGCCGGACACTGTGTCAGATGCGGTGGCGGCAACGGCAGGATGCGCCGTGGCAACAGTCATGGCAGTTATGGAGGCGGCAGGGCCCGTTGCTGGCCGCACCGTGTTAGTCAACGGTGTGGGCATGCTTGGGCTTGTCGCTGTGGCGGACCGTCTTGCACCCACCGCGGTCGGCCTTCACGCCGATGTTGTTTTAGAACTTTCGGGTGTCCGCCGGGGCGTGATCGACGCGTTGGGGACACTGAACGTCGGCGGTACCGCGGTCTTGGCGGGTTCGGTGATTCCGACTGCGGAGGTGCCACTAGACCCCGAATGGATCGTCCGTGGTTGGCGCACTGTGACAGGTGTCCATAATTATGAGCCGCATCACCTCGACCAAGCCGCGGAGTTCCTCGCTGAGGTGGATCTGCCCTGGGATGCCATCTTGGCTAGCCCGATCACTTTGGAGGAGTTGCCCGCTGCTTTTACGCGTAACGACGATCACCTACGCGTCGTCGTTAAGCTCTAATTTCTGGGGACGGTGCCCCAGCTGGCCGGGTGGCTCAGGCACGTACCGCGGCCTTTTCTAAGTTCCGGTCGTAGTCGGTGGGGATGTTCACCCACAGCGGCGAGGAAGAACCACGCACATTGTTCATGCCTAATTGAATTTTGTCGCTGCGGTAACGGTAATCCGCGAGCTCGATCGGCTGGCCCGAATGTGTATAGCAGCGCATCAGCATGCGAAACAGTGGGTAGCCCTGTTCTACCTCGAGGGCCTCTGCGTCTTCTTTCGAAGCTGGAATAGCAACCAGAGTGCGTGACATGTTATTGAAGTCCACACCCAAGCGCAGCAGATGGCGGTGGATGGAGCCGGTGTCAGTGTTGAAATCTAATAGGTGGCGGCCGATGTCGGCGGGGAAGTGCATGCGTTCGACCATGACAGGTTCGCCGTCGGCACTGCGCACGCGGTGCACTGAGACAATTGCGTCACCCTTTCTCATTTCGAGCGCCTCAGCTATCTCGCCGGACGCCGGCTGGCGTGTCATGCCTAGGGTTTTCTGACCAGGTTTCTTGCCCAGCGCTTTGAGCCAGGCAGTGACGGAGAAGACAGCGTCGAAAGACTCAGTGGGGGTGTTCTCTAAAACGATGGAGCGGCGCCCGCGCCCTGAGGAAATCAAACCTTCTGACCGTAGCGTGGACATCGCCTGGCGTACGGGGCCACGTGAGGAAGCGAATTGTTGGCATAATTCGGCTTCTGATGGTAGTGGATCACCGGGTTGGTAGCGGCCCGTGAAGATTTCCTGCCTGATGAACTCCGCGATTTCCTCATGTTGCTGGGGTGGCCTGAGTCTCGACATATTTATCCTCTTTCTCAATGTTGGGTGCACCGGTGTTCTGGTGTCTGGTCCACCCTTTTCATTTTTTCACGGGTGTAGAGCAACACGGTAAAGCTTTCCATGGCATCTATCGCTTATTGATTGTACTGCTTTTTATAGCCAGGGAAAAAACGTGATTCCGCAATTAATAATGAAAATCATATTCTCATCGGGAGGGGGTGATTTTGTTGCTTGAATGTCCTGTGTCTGGGCTGGCAGGGGTGTTTTTTCCATTACCCCGGGAGTATTAGGGGGCAGCTGATAGCCTTTACCTTGGGAAAAGCTAGCCCTAAAGGGGGGTGCTCACGTTTGGGTGTTCTTCGGTTAAGTGGCTAAATAAGTGCTCTAATGTGCTACGGCTATTGCATTCGTTTTTCATTAGCGCAGGGGTGGGGAAGGCTGGCAGGGGCAGCTATGCAATGGTTTGTCGGCGCTATCTTTACGAGAACGGGTGCAAAAAGTTGTTCTGCCACCGAAGTAAGGTGGCAGAAGCAAGCGCGAACACCGTCAGCGCCTATAGTCGGCGCTTTTCGTCAGCATGGACAGAAGGCGTACGAAAGTTGTGTTAGCTAGTGCAGACCTGCATGGGTGCGGTTGGTAGGGAACTCGGTCAGGGCGCAGGGCCGCAGGGCGTATAAATGCGGTCGGCTAAATGTGGTCGGCGGGATGTGTGTGGACGGGGCTGTATTATCTTCTTTCCCAAACCTCACGAATGGTGTGCACTGGCAGGCCAGATTCTGACAGCAGGCGCATGTGCTCAGTAAAGTCAGCGGTTGTGACTGTCTCGGGCACACCATCCGAGCTGTCCATCAGATTGTGGTACACCATGATCAGCCAGGTTTTGTTAGCTACCGCGCGAGCAAGGGCGTTGTGCACTTGTTGCACTGTAGTAGAGCTGATCACATAAAACACTCGCAGGCGATATGGGTCGCCGGGTTGCACTGTTTCATTGTCATGCTCAATGGTGCGGGCTGTGTCAAAGTGGGTACGCACTACTTCAAGAACTTCTCGGTTGTAGCGGCCAAGCGGATAGGAGAAGTGATTCATGCCTCGACTAATCCCGTTATCTACCATGTATTTTTTCGTGTTTGCCAGTTCTGTGGCGAGGTGGCCTGGGGAAAAACTGGTCAAAGGAACAGAGCCGTGGCTGCCGATATCCCACCCGTGCACATTCTGCAGCTCTTGAATTTGGCTAATACTCATTCGGTTGGCTTCCCCAACCCTTTCTGGGATCACATACGAAACGCCGGTACGTATCCCATAGTTCTGCATGATGGGTAGCGCTACGGTGTAGTCGCTCAGCCAACCATCGTCGAATACTACGGTTGCCACACCTGCGGTTGCTTCAGGGATAGTGCTCATGTGCCGGAAGATGACAGTGTTTTCACCACCACGCCCGGAAACCTTCAGCTCGATGCGCTCGATTGAGGCCCAGTCAGGGCTTCCCGCTGTCGAACGTATATTGAATTTTGTGGTGGTGACTATATTGTCGCCTCCGGCCCGGAATGTTCGGAAGTCACGCACAATGTCGACGCGAAAATAGCTGCCTAAATCTGTGTAGGCCTGCAGTATTAATGACTCGATCCGATTAAAGTTGCCTGCGTCAATCACAAAAGAGAAATCTTGGCCGGCAAAATCAAATGGGCCGGTCAGCTCGAACACGCTTTCTTCGCCTGCGATACCGCTGGTGGAGAGGAAGATAGTTTCGGGTAATAGTCCGGGGCCTGACGGGATGGGACCCGGCGTGGGTGTCGGTGTCGGTTGGGGGCGATCAGGCGTTGGCCACGGCGATGATGAAAGGCCAAGGTTGCTGCTCAGACGGCTAGAAGCCAGAGCTGGTGATGTGGACAGGCCCGCGATCGCGGCTGTTGTGAGAGCACTAGTTGTGAGGAAAGAACGACGGGAGACGGTGCGGGAGTGGGGCTTGTGGTGCGACATAGGTTCTCCTTTGGGAGTAAATGTTTGGGATTAAATGTATGAAGGGAGAGGTGTGTTGTAGAACTAACTGGTTTCTCTCCGGATAATGTGGTGGAGGTCAGACAAAACAAGGTCGCGTAGACCGGAGTCCTCGGCTAACGCCATTTCTACGTTGGCAATGATAAATCCGTGAGGAGTGCCCAAATCCAAGCGCATTCCTTTGTGGACAAGGATGTGGACGGGATGGCCTTGTTTGCTCAGATCCGCGATGGCATCGGTGAGTTGAATTTCTCCACCTTTTCCTGGTTGGACCTTGTGGAGTGCGGGAAAAACCTCGCGGCTTAGCACGTAGCGCCCAGCAGCGGCCAGATTGGAGGGGGCGTCAGCTGGATCTGGTTTTTCTACCATCCCGAGCACGCGCCGTACTTCGCAGCCATCAATATGCTGGGGATCTTCCACCTCAAAAATGCCGTATTTGCTGGAATCTTGGGGCTCGATCTCAATGGCGCACAGCACTGAACCGCCGAGCCGGGCTCGAATCGTGGCCATTTTCGCCAAAACATCAGTTGGAATCACGAGGTCATCGGGAAGGGCGACAGCGAAAGATTCGTCGTCTCCGATTAATTCTTCGGCTTGTGCCACTGCGTGCCCGAGGCCTAATGGCTCTTGCTGGACGACATTGGTCACGTGGATAATGTTCGGAATATTTTCTACTGTCTGTGCTAAAGCATCTTTTCCTTTGTTGCGGAGATGATTGACAAGATCGTTGCTCGCGGAGAAGTGTTGATGCACTGACTGCTTCTGTGGGGAGCGGACGATGATTAGGTCGGATGCCCCTACTGCAGCTGCCTCTTCTGCGATGAGTTGGATACTTGGTTTGTTGACTACCGGTAGTAGTTCTTTGGCGACACTGCGGGTGAAGGGTAACATGCGTGTTCCTAAGCCTGCAGAAGGAACCACGACCTTACCGACGGGTACTTGATCCATGTAGGTCACTCCTCATCTTGTGTGTATCTGTGTTGAGCTGATTAATTTCTCTTACGCTAACTTACTGTCACTTCAATACTTCCTCAGCTTTCATTGAATATGCTTACCTGAAGGATCATGTCCCACACTAGCCTGAATGTATGGACAATTCATGGCTGGCGGGTGTGAACTTTTTTTCTTGAGGCGGCTTCGTAGGTTGGACGCTTCTTGTGCTTTGCCTTGGAGGGGCCTAATTGTTCGTGGAAAAATCTATGAAACTCTCCCACCCTCTAAGTTGTCAAGACATTATTGCCTGTTTTGGATTATCATCGCGCTAGACGCACTCACAATTCGGTAGATAAAGAGGATGTATGAAAATTGTAGTTTTTGGACTCGGGTATGTAGGTCTCGCCAACGCTGTCTTGCTCGCATCGCGCCACGAGGTGGTGGCGGTTGACCTCATCGAAGAGAAAGTGGATCAGGTAAACAATCATATTTCTCCAATCGCTGACACGGAGGTGACTCAGGCTTTTGAAAAGGAAACACTCAATCTGCGTGCTACAACCGATGCGGCAGACGCTCTGGAAGGTGCTGATGTCACTTTCATCGCAACACCTACTGATTACAAAGTAGATTCAGACAGCTTTGACACATCGTCCGTAAGGGCCGTGATCCAGCAGATTTCGGAACTGGCCCCAGATACCATCATCGTGATCAAGTCCACCGTTCCTATTGGTTTCACCGAGCAGATCAGCCGGGAATTCCCTACGTTGAATCTGGTGTTTAGTCCGGAGTTTCTGCGTGA
Organism: Corynebacterium cystitidis; assembly: GCF_900187295.1. Classification (NCBI taxonomy): domain Bacteria; kingdom Bacillati; phylum Actinomycetota; class Actinomycetes; order Mycobacteriales; family Corynebacteriaceae; genus Corynebacterium; species Corynebacterium cystitidis. Next base: position 496,682 of record NZ_LT906473.1, read on the forward strand.
GGGTAAGGCGCTGTTTGATAATCAACATCCCTCCCGGATCATCGCTGCTTCACGCAACCGTGAGCATGCTGCCACCGTTGCTCAACTTCTGGCTGACAACGCGGTTGACGATGATGTTCCAGTCCTACTGACTGATACAACTGAGGCAGAAAGTATCAAACTGTTCTCAAACACCTATTTGGCAATGCGGGTAGCTTATTTCAATGAGTTGGATACCTTTGCCCGTATCAAAGGGCTTAACCCGGAGCAGATTATTGAAGGCGTGTGCCTTGATCCCCGGATTGGAGACCACTACAACAACCCGAGTTTTGGCTACGGCGGCTACTGTCTGCCGAAGGATACCCAGCAGTTACTCGCAAACTATGATGGGACGCCACAGACGTTGATCACAGCGATCGTTGAGGCAAACCGTGTTCGGAAGAAGTTTGTGGCGCATGCTGCGTTGCGTTCCCAACCGTCTGCAGTGGGCGTCTACCGCTTGACCATGAAGTCCGGTTCGGATAACTTTCGCAGCGCAGCGATCCATGACGTGATGAAGATGGTCAAGGACGCTGGCGTTTCCGTTGGTGTGTATGAACCATCGCTTGACGACGGGTCTGTGGATGGGTATCCGGTGTACGCGGATTTTGATACTTTTGCCCGCGACCACGACGTGATCCTTGCGAATCGGTGGGATGCAGAGCTGGAGCCTTATGCGAATAAGGTGCTGACTGCAGATCTGTACTCTCGCGATTGATACGTTAGTGACTTAGCCTCGTGGGGCCTGGCCTTGTGGGGCCTGGCCTTGTGGGGCCTGGCCTTGTGGGGCCGACCTCAGAGGTCCCAGCCTTGTTGAAACTACTCGACTCCCATAGTATGCGCTTTGCTTCAGCGCCGCACCCTATGGGAGTTTTGCCTGTCTCGACAGCCTGTATTTGAGCAGTCTGTAGCTTATCCAGCCGCGATCGTCCCGGCCCCGCCGGGAGCCACAAATCCAGAGGGCTGAGGTGTTTCGTGGACGATTTCGACAGATTGTCGGGTATTCCATCCTGTTTTGCGGCAGGTGATAAAGCCCCATAACCGGATAGGGCGCAGGACAAACATCGACCAGAGGATGGAGAAAGGACTAAGCAGATAGGTAAGGAACTGGCTCGAATTCGACATGTCGCTGCGTTCGATGGCGAAGTAGCGCACTCCCTGAATATAGGACAGGAAGGCCGGAATTAAGAGGAACTGCCAGGGAGGCAGCTCACCTGTAGCGATCGGCTTGAATAAAACGATCTGAAGGACGACCACAGTCATACTGAAAAAGAGGACATATCCAAGGACTTGGCGGATCCAGGCGTAGCTCAAGGGGTCAAGGTGCCTGACACGCCACCACCCACGAATGAATGAGCCTCGCGCCCAGCGCAGTTGTTGGCGAACGTGGTGGCTGAGGTTCTCCGGCATGTCAGCGAAGACGATTGCAGATGGTTGCTGGACTGTCTTTCCCAATTTGAGTGCCATTAGTGTGAAATATGAGTCGTCTGAGAACACAACGTGGGAGCCGAAGAAGTCCTCTTCGGTGTATCCAGTCTCCATGGCGGCGTCGACGGCAGCAATACGGTAAAGGGCTAATCCGCCACTGTTGACAATCACGTTGCCGAACGCCGACTGAGCTTGGCGGTCGACGAGCTGTTGCCCAGCAACGAAAATCATGTCGGTGATGCGTGCCAGGAAGTTCTTTTGAGCGTTCGACGCTACGACAACTCCAGCTACGGAGTACACTTCGGGGCGTTCGAAGGGAATCAAACCTTCCTCGAGTGCGTTTTTATCAAGCACACCGTCAGAGTCCACGGTGACGATGATTGCATTGGTTCGATCAATAATGTTGTTGTATGCCGTCGCGTGAGCCATCCGCTTGCCTTGGTTTTCCTGCCGGGTCCAGGTGACAGCGATATTATGTGCGACAGCTTCGTTTAAAAACCATGCTTCGACCTGGCTGAGGTCGTTTTTGGAGCCATCGTCAACGACGTGGATTTCAGCTGGGGGTACTGTCTGGTCGAATAGGGCGCGTAAGTTGTTAGTGAGAGAAGTCTCGTCTTCGTTATACACCGGGATCATCACAATTGGCCGCAACGTTTCCTGAGCGGGAATATGTGCACCGGGAACGTCCTTCAGCTGCTGCGACGAAAAGCTAGAGCGGGTGAACTTTCTGCTTAGTACGGCGATGATGATTTGGAAGAAGAATGTAGCCCCGAACAAGAGGAAGAATGGCTTCAACTCCGGGACGTAGCCGTCAACAAATGAAAGGTACTGGTAACCGATATAAGCGCCGAGACCGAGGAACACTAAAGTTCCTGGTACTAAGATGCCATTGCGGAACCTGGCGGCAGGCCTGAGGTCTGAGCTATTCGGCAGCTCTTTGTCCCGTTGGAACAGTAGCTTGATGATGATTGCGCCCAGTATGACCAACGCGGTTGCAATGAGCGGAAACGCGATGGAATCTGCTGCAAGCATGGGACCACCCCTTAAGGTTAGAAATTGTATTGATATTATTGCGGTACCGAAATGATCCGAGCGAGCACGGGCTTAACTGCGAGTATCGCAATCGTTGGGGCTTGGATTGCCATCTCTCCCCACCCGATAGTTATAAATACAATCAACTCTGTGGATCAGGGACTAGGCTAGTGGGGCTTCTTCTTTTGTGCATACATTCTTTTCGATCAAATCAATCTTTCCTATTTAATAGCTATTAAGGTGTTTTTCATTTTCGGATCAGATTTATCCTGGCGACGTTGATAAGGCTTACAAGCTGCAGCGTTGCGTTTTTTCTCTCCGGTAGGTGACCGGGGGTCATCATTGTGGGACATGTCCGCTCATTAACATTCGGGGGTATTCCCACTACCCCCGTTAGTGCAGTTTGTTACGAGTCCGTGGGTTCCTAGGATTAATACAAAGGCCTTTTTCTCTCACCATCGAGAGGTGTGGCAGTGCGTCGTCGTTAAGCGTATGCCTGTCTATAACTAGGCTGGCTGTTTTTCGATGAAAGGGAGCAATGTTCGCGGTTTTGCAAGGTTTCGGCGTGGTGGTCATCGTCATCGCCGTCGGTTACTTTCTTGCTCGCGGCAATGTGCTAGGGAAAGATGGCTCACGTCCGCTGGCTCTCGTTGTTTATAACGTGGCCACCCCGGCCCTGCTTATTGACCAGCTACTCAACACCGACCCTCGTGTTGTGCTCGGGCCACACTTCGCTATCGTTGCAGCGTCGGCCGTGATCGTCGGATTGCTTGCGTTTGCCGCGTTTCGCTTGCGCGGGTGGGACACGCCCTCGTCGATGGTGGGCCAGCTCTCCGCCAGTTACGCCAACGGAGGCAACCTAGGTATTCCGCTGGCTGTATATTTAATCGGCGACGGCGCGGTGGTTGTGCCCGTGATCTTGTTTCAGGTGGCGTTTTATGCGCCGGTGACGTTGACGTTGCTGGACATTTCTACTTCAGAAGCCACTGATTCTGGCTGGCGGAACAATATCTCCGTCGCTTTAACAAATCCGATGCTAATCGCAGCTGTCGTCGGCCTTGTGCTGGCGCTGAGCGGATGGGAGGTGCCGCCGCTTATTTCGGAGCCGATCGGTATCCTCGCTGGCGCCTCCGTACCGCTGGCCCTCATGGTGTTTGGCATGAGCCTGCATGGCGCGCAGCTGCGCCTGACCCGCGGTGTTGCCCTTGCCGCCGGTTTCAAAAATATTGTGCACCCGATCATCGCGGTGCTTCTCGCACATTTCCTCTTCGGCATGGAGGGACAAGCGCTATACACTGCCGCTTTCCTAGGCGCGCTGCCTACTGCGCAGAACGTATACACCTATGCCGTACGTTTCCGCACCGCTACTGACTTGGCCCGCGACACCGGTGTGGCTTCGACCTTGCTGGCGCTGCCAGTACTGATCGTGATCGGGCTCGTGTTAGGGGTATAGATTTCGCTTTTCGACGATCAATCTCGTAGGGCGTTGCTGTGGTAAGTTCTGCGGGGTGTTGTGTGGTGTGTCATGATTGTTGTTGCCGGTTCATCGCACGAGGAGGGAGACTATGGTTTGTTGGGCTCGTTTTGTGGCAGTGGTGGGGGTAGTTGTGGTTGCTGCGTTGTTGTCGTCGTGTGTTGTGCCTGATGTGGGGCTGGTGCCGGTTGGTCCTGCTGTTGGGGCTGGTGGAGACGAACCCGCCGGGGTTGAGTCAGGTGGGTCAAGTGTTCCGGAGGGTGCTGGGGGGCAGGCTGATTCGGTTGCATCGGGTGAGGCGGTGGGGGCGTTTCATTTTGATTCGGGCACGTTGGAGATTGGGCCTTTTGATCCTCTTGAGGTTTATCCGGATGTGTTTGATCCGTGCCAGGAGATCTCGGCTGAAGAGTTCGCCGCCGCAGGATTTAAGACCGACGGGGTCACCACTCCGCTAGCCAATGGATCAGCACTTTCGTGTGTCTTGTTGCCAGACCAGATAACCAGTCACATGAGCGTAATACTTGCGGGAAATCTGATCACAAAAGATGAGCTAGCTCTTACAACCACCTTACTAGGGGAAAATGTCTCTTCGGAAGTGACCGGAATGTTTAAGTACCGGGAAGACGGGGTAGAACAATCAAACTGTGTCGCGGCGGTATCGACAGAGCGGGGTCATTTTATGGCGTTTTCGATCGATGGTTACAACGCATACAGCCAGGACGATCACTGTAAAAATGCAATTCAAACTTTGGAAAATTTAGCAAGGAGTTAGAAATGTCAGTCGGGGGAAATAATCTCAATCTTGTTTTAGGGGATGTTGCTGCCGCTATCACCAAACTAGCGGAGCCAGCAGAGATTCTAGGTCAGTCGGGGAACCAGTTCGCGTTTTCGACCACGTCAGTCTTCTCACCTGTGTCGGGGTTGTGTGAGGTGGGGGAGGCGCATGGTGGGGTGTTGAGGGTTAATGGGGTGGAGTCGCAGAGGGCGTTTGCGGATCGGTTTGCTAATATTGCCGCCCAGTTGCGTCAGAATGTGGCGGATGTGGTTAATGCGGATACTCGTATTGGTCAGTTGATTGATGCGGTGGGGTTGCCTGCTTCTGGTGGTTTTGATTTTTTTACGAGGGATCATGGTGCTGATGTGGTTGATACTGAGACTGCTGCGTTTGTGATGACCGTCCCGGTTGTTGCTGGTGTGGGTAGTTTGTCTGTGTTGGCTTCGCAGTATGCTGCGACGAATTTTGGGGTGCCGGAGTCGATGACGGGTCAGTGGTTGGCGTTGTCGGCGAAGGTGTCGGATGCTGTTGAGTGTCTTGATGGTGTGTTGGCGGATTTGGATAGTTCGTCTGATACTGAGGCGATTGCTAATGCTATGGGGGCTGTGCGGGCTCTTCAGTCGGCGGGTTCGGTGTTTGGTGCTAATACCTTGACGATGGGGGCTGCGACGACGAATTTGGGGACGGGGAGTTTTGCGTTGGGTCAGCAGGTGGTGATGGCTGCAAAGGCGTATGGAATCTTGTTGGCGACGCGTCCGGATGTGGCTGGTGTGTTTGAGCGGGCGTTTTTGGCGTCGTATCCGGCGACGGTGGCGGCTGCGTTGCCGCCGTCGATTCCGTCGATTACGCAGTTGTTGCCGTCGGCGTTAGATCCTTCGGGGGTGTCGGCAGGCAGTGGTGGTGGGGCTTTTCGTGGTGGTGATCCGGGTGTGGGGTTGAGTATGTGGCAGGATTTGCCGTTTCCAGCGGTAGTTCAGGAGGCGATGGAGCAGGTGGGGATGGTAGAGCAGGCGAGGATGCGTAATCCGTATGAGTTGGCCCAAGAGTTTGTGCGTGTGGGTCGGGATGATTTGGATGCGCTTGTTGCTGGTGCTGTGCCGACGAGCACGGCGTCGGTGGGTGGTCCTTCGCTGTCGCCGAGTGTGAATCCGGTGGGGACTGTGGGATCGACTCCAGGGTTTGTGGTTGGGTCAGGCACGGTTGGGTCAGGCATGGTTGGGGGCGTAGGAACTGGTGGTGCTGGGGTGGGTGCTGGTGCTGGCACTGGCGCTAGTGGTGCTGTTGGCAGGGGTGCTGTTGGCAGGGGTGCTGCGTTGGGTGGTGTTGGCTATGGTTCGGGCAACCGTGGTGGTTCTGGTGTTGGCGGGGGTGTGGGGCTTTCCGGGCGTGGTGCTGGTGGCACGGGTGGTGCCGGTGGTTCTGGTGTAGGGTCTCGGCCAGGTCTTGGGTCTGGTGTGGGCGCTGGTCCTAGCCCTGGTGTTGGCGCAGGCCCTGGTGCTGGTTCAGGTGCTGGTGCGACTACTGGTGTGGGAAGTCATGGTCGTGGTGGTGCACCTATCGGTGGGATGATGGGTGCAGGTGCAGGTAGAGCCGCAGGTAGGGGTACGGGCCAGCAGGGTGTGAAGTCGAGTTCTGTGCGTGGTATCAAAACCAGTGCGGTCGAGCGTAAAGGCAATCTCAAAGCCTTGCTAGGTGAAGGCCCCGAAGTGATCCCGGGTGTGATCGGGGCCTGGGTGCGTGAACCCCGCAACGACCGCTAGCACAGCAACGCGAGATACAGCGCGAGGGCAGCACACCAGCGCTGCGCCCCACGCCAACGCGCCCAACAGGCCATCTAGAAGTTGCCGGGCGCACCCACCATGGTTTCCGGCGACAGCTCCCACGCCTCGGCCAGGATCTCCATGGATTGCATGGCTTCGTCGTTGGTGCGGCCCTGCAGGGAGATCATCAGCTCATCAGCCTTGGCCAGCTCTGCAAACTCCTCGAGGTACTCAACAACCTCATCACCAGTTCCGATTCCGGTAAAGCGCAGCATGTCAATGATCTGCTGGCCTTGGTAGGAGTCGACTACTTGGTCGAGTTGTTCGTCGTTAAGCACGCGTCCCTGCCTGCCCATCATGCGTTTTACCCGCGCCCGGTGTACGCCTACGGTTTGCTCCTCGGCTTCCTCGCGGGTGGGTGCCGCGGTAACGTTCACGGCGGCGATCACATAGGGTTGATCGAGCACCTCGGACGGCTCAAAGTTTTCCTTGTAATACGTCGTGGCCTGCACTAAGTGTTGCGGGGCGAAGTGGGAAGCAAACGAGTATGGCAGTCCCAATTTCGCCGCTAGGGTGGCGCCGAACATGGAGGACCCGAGAATATACAGTGGCATTTTCACCCCGACACCCGGCACGGCGGTTACTCCCGGCACTGTGGGGCGGCCACGAAAATAGCCGTGCAGTTCTACCACGTCATTGGGGAAGTTTTCGGCGGCGCGGGGGTCTCGTCGTAAAGCGCGGCCCAGCGTGTTCTGGTCGGTGCCGGGCGCGCGGCCCAAGCCCAGGTCGATGCGGTCTGGGTAAAGCTCGCCGAGGGTGCCGAACTGCTCCGCGATCACATAAGGAGAATGGTTCGGCAGCATTACACCACCGGCGCCGAGGCGGATTTTTTGCGTGCGCGCGCCGATGTGGCTGATCAACACCGCCGGCGAGCTCGACGCGATCGTAGGCATGTTGTGGTGCTCCGCGTACCAAATCCGTGAATATCCCAGCTCTTCCGCGCGCTGCGCCAACTCCACGGAACGTTGCATGGACTCTCCGGCGGACTCATCGTCGTAGATGGTGCAGAAGTCGATCAAGGAGAGAGGTAAACGTGACATGGGGATTATTCCTTTCGCGGGGGTTAGCTCCCACCCTACGTAAACCACCTGTAGTGCGCTTTGAAGCGCTTCACGACGACCACCCCACCATCAACCGGCTACGTTATGCGGTGATGCGGGCGAGGAAGGAACGTTCGTCGGTAGGGGCCTCGCGCTTTTGCACGAAGTCCAGAACAAGGCCGATCACAAAAGCAACAACAACGGGTAGGACCCAGCCCAGTGACAGATCCTGCATCGGCGACCAGCCCACCAGCGGTGACAGAACATCCGCACCCCAGCCCAAAGAAATGATCACGGTGATGGCAGACCAGATGATCGCAACCCAGATTGGCAGGCGGTAGGCCCAGAAGAAGTAGGTGCGTGAGCGGAACAGAGGCTCAATCAGGGCGACGAAGATGAGGGTGATCGCTGGCGGGTACAAAAACGTAATCACTGGTGCTGCGATCGCCATGACTTGGTCTAGACCCTGCGTGGCCATCGCGATGGAGGCAACAGTGAAAATGATCGCCCACGCCTTGTAGGACACGCCCGGGAAGATGGTGTTGAAAAATTCTGACGTGGAGGTGATCAGGCCCACCGCGGTGGTCATGCAGGCCAGCAGCACGATCAGCGCGAAGATGATCTGGCCGGGCTGGCCCATGGTTTGCAAGGCGGCGTCGGAAAGAAGAGGCGCGCCGTTGTCGAACTGGGCGCCGTTTTCGATGACCTGGCCGATCATGCCAAGGCCTAAGTAAATCGCGGCCAGCAGCAGGCCGGCACCGAGACCGGCCAGGATGGTGCCTTGAACCAGCGGTTTGCCCTCAGGGATCCCCTTGTAGCGCAGGGTGGAGATCACCACGATGGAAAACGCCAGCGCTGCGATGGAGTCCATGGTCAGGTAGCCCTCGAGCAGGCCAGTAGCAAATGGTGCCTCCGCGTACTTCTCGGTTGGTGCGCCAGGCTCACCGTTCATGGTGGTCACAGCAAGGGTGATCAGGATGATCAGCAGCACCGCCAGCGCAGGGGTGAGGACTCGCCCGAGGGTATCGACGATCTTGTTGGGGTTCCACGACAGGATCAGAGCGATGCCGAAAAACAGCGTGTTGAAGATGCCGGATGCCAGCAGCCCCGACCAGCCGGTCAGTGGCGTGACGGCCGTTTCCATCGAGACCGCACCGGTTCGCGGGAGGGCGTAGAACGCGCCGATGGACAGGTAGGCCAAGATCGGGAAGAAGAAACCGAAGATGGCGCCTCCGCGGCGTGCGAGGTCGCGCACGTTGTTGCCCGATAGCGAAATCGCAATCACGGCGAGCACCGGCAGCAGCACGCCGGTGCCTAAAAAGCCGAGGATGGCGGGCAGGAAGCTGGTGCCTGATTCGACACCGATCATCGGCGGGAAGATCAGGTTGCCCGCGCCGAAGAACATGGAAAAGAGCATGAGGGCTGTGACTGCGATGGTCAAAAACCCGGACTTGTTCGCGGTGGTCGTTGTTGCTGTCGACATGCCGCACCTCCAGTCAATATCGTGTCGTGTGCAGAGAATAGTTGCACCTAACACTAGTACTGGAGGTTCCTCTCACTAGAACTGGGGGTGACCTAGATTACCCCTGTAAAAGTTCTGTGATTGCGCGCATAGGGATGTGTACCCAGTCGGGGCGGTTATTTTCCTCATACACAACCTCATAGGCCGCTTTGTCCACCACATATGCGTTGAGCAGGGCCAGGCTGTCCGGGTGATAGCCTTCCAGAAGCTTATCGACGACCACCTGTTCCCACTGTGCGCCCTTGTCCGACATTGCTGCTGCGTAGCCGAAGGAACGCACCATGCCGGCCACGTCGCGGATGGGGTGGTCTGGTAGCACGCGTTGGGTCAGGGGCCGGGCGGGTTCGCCTTCGAAGTCGATGAGGTACCAGCGCTGCGGGGTGTGCAGCGTTTGACCTAAGTGGAGGTCTCCGTGGACGCGTTGCACGGTGGCAGTCTTATCTCCGGAGGCGTCGAGGTAGGTGCGCTGGATGTCGTGGTATAGCGCGTGAATGTCGTCGAGACGCTCACGCAGCACCTGCGACTGGGCGGCTAGTTCGTCAGCATGGTTGTGCAGGGTGGCAAACAGGTCTGCCACCGCTACCTCGCGGGTGGGAAAGTCGGTGGCCAAGCGGTCGTGGACCACCCGGATCGCGCGGCCCAGGCCAAACGCCAGCTCGCCGGCTTCTGATTCCGACGGCGTTGCCTGCAGCAATTCGAACCCGTCACGCCCGTCGACAATGCGCTGCTGCATCATCGCCAAGGTCGCCCCGTCGCGGGTGAGCCAACCGCGTACTCCCGCCACATGCGGGCAGTCCCCGATCTGGCTGAGTAGCTCCACATCGGGGTTCAGTCCGTCTTCGAGCTTGCGGAAGACCTTGACCACCCAGTCTTCGCCATCATCGTCGGTCACGATGAGGTTGGTATTGGACTGTTCAGCGCCCATGGGGGTTGCGTGCGTGCCGACGAGATCCCCGTGGAGCTCACCAAATTTTTCGCGGTGGTCCCACCATGCTTGCGCCCCCTGCTCGGTGGCCAGCGCGTCGCGGCCCAGGTGCTCGTCGACAAGCACCTGGTACGTGTCGGTCACCCCGCCGTGAGACACCTCGAGTAGTTGCCACTGGTAGGCCCCGGCGTCGGCACAGGCGGTGACAGTGACGTTGTCGATCGGCTCATTCTTCGCGCCGTAAAAACGTTCCTGGGAAATATCCATGCTGAACACCTAGCTGCCTTGCGAAATGTCGAACCAGAAGAAACCGTGCGGGCCGAGCGTGACCAGCCACGGCAGCTCGCCGATCGTCGGGAAGTGCTCGCCGCCGCTCAACTCGCGCGGGGTCACACCGTTGAATTCGCCCAGATGCATCTCCACGGCCTGTGGGCGCGAGGTCATATTGTTCACACACAGGATTGATTCACCGTCATACTCGCGGATAAACGCTAAAACGCCCGCGTTGTCGTGGTGCACAAAGCGCAAGTCGCCGCGGCCGAACGCCTTATACTGCTTACGGATGTGCACCTGCTGGCGCACCCAGTGCAAAAGCGAATTATCCCGCGACATCTGCGCTTCTACGTTAGCGGTTTGGAAACCGTACTGGTCGTTGCGGATCGCCGGCAGGTAGAGGCGCTCCGGCTCCACGCGGGAGAAACCACCGTTGCGGTCATTGGACCACTGCATCGGGGTGCGCACACCGTCGCGGTCCGGCAGCCAAATATTGTCACCCATGCCGATCTCATCGCCGTAATACAAAAATGGGGAACCGGGTAGCGACAGCAAAATCGCGTGCGCCAACTCGATGCGCCCGCGGTGGCCGCCCAGCAGCGGGGCAAGGCGGCGGCGGATGCCCACGTTGGCCTTCATGCGGGGCTCTTTGGCGAAGTTTTCATACATGTAGTCGCGCTCATCATCGGTGACCATCTCGAGGGTGAGTTCGTCGTGGTTGCGCAGGAACATGCCCCACTGCGCCGAGTCAGGGATCGCAGGGGTTTCGTTCAAAATATCAATGATTGGCTGCGCCGACTCCTGGTGGATGCCCATGAAAATACGTGGCATGACGGGGAAGTGGAACGCCATATGGCATTCGTCGCCACCGGCTTCAGGCGCGCCGAAGTAGGCCACGACCTCTTCCGGCATCTGGTTGGCCTCGGCCAGCAGGAAACGGCCGGGGTATTCTTCGTCGAACATGCGGCGAACACGTTTAATAAACTCGTGGGTTTCCGGAAGATTTTCACCGTTGGTGCCATCGCGTTCAAACAGGTAGGGGATAGCATCCAACCGGATGCCGTCCATGCCAAGGTCCAGCCAGAACCGGATCACATCGAGAACTGCGTCTTGGACCTCAGGGTTGTCGTAGTTCAGATCCGGCTGGTGGGAAAAGAAGCGGTGCCAGAAGTACTGTTTACGCACCGGGTCATAGGTCCAGTTGGAGTCTTCGGTATCGACGAAAATGATGCGCGCTTCCGAATATTTTTCGTCGGTATCACTCCACACGTAGTAGTCGCCGTAGGGGCCTTTCGGGTCGCGGCGTGATTCCTGGAACCAGGGGTGCTGGTCGGAGGTGTGGTTGATGGGGAAGTCGGTGATGATGCGGATGCCGCGGCGGTGTGCCTGGTCGACCAGTTCCACAAAGTCTTCCACTGTGCCGAATTCGGGCAGGACTTTGCGGAAGTCACGGATGTCATAGCCGCCGTCGCGCAGTGGCGAGTCGTAGAACGGTGGCAGCCAGATCGCATCGATGCCTAACCATTGGATATAGTCGAGCTTTTCCATCACGCCCTTGAGCGTGCCACCGCCGGTGTTGTCGGGGTCGTAGAAGGCGCGCACGAGCACTTCGTAGAAGACGGCATCTTTGTACCATTCGGGGTCGGGCCGTTGCCAGGGTTCGTTGCCGGGCGCGGGTGCTGGGGTGTCGTAGTCTCCGGCGTCGGGCTCGACGAGGCGACCTTCGTGGTCAGTATCCGATTGGTAAATGGTTTCTTCCATGCGTACCAGGTTAGGCAATACGCGCGATGGCTGCACCTATTCGGTCGATTGCTTCGTTTAAAATTTCCGGACTTGTTGCAAAATTGAGACGTGCCTTGTGCTCTCCGCCTGGGCCAAAGCTGGTGCCCTCGTTCAAGGCCACCTTCGCGTGCCTGCGAAGCCATCCCGCCGGCTGTTTTTCCTCCGCCAGTGCCGTGGCGGAGAAATCAAGCAACATCAGGTACGTTGCAGCAGGTTCGGTGAATTGGATCCCGGGTACAGCTTGAGGCAGCTTTTCGACGATCAACTGGCGGTTCTGCCGCAATTGGTCCAGCTGCTGTTCCAAGGCTTCTGTGCCGTGGCGGTAGCAGGCTTCTGCCGCATACACGCCGAGGGTGCCGGTGCCGTCTTTGGCCACGCCTGTCAAGCTGTTCCAGGTGTCTACGTCAGCGTCGTTGGAAAAGATGATCTGGGCGCATTTGAGCCCGGCAATATTCCACGCCTTGGAGGTGGCAGTCACAGTGACACACACGTTGGCTGCGGTTTCTGAGATTCCAGCGGCGCAGACGTGCTGGCCATCAAGCACAATGGGGGCGTGGATTTCGTCGACAAGCACGCGGGCGTTGTAGCGGGCGGCCAACTCAGTCAACTCTTTGAGTTCGGGTTCACCGTAGGTGAACCCCCACGGGTTGTTGGGGGCGGCCAGCAGGATGGAGCCAGCACCAGCTGTGAAGGCGGCCTCGATCTCGTCGAGGTTGAGGCCGGTTGCGCTGGCGCTGACATCAATCCGCTTACGTCCCGCAGTTTCCGGCAACTCGAGAAACGGCGGGTAGGCGGGCACCGGCACGATCACTGGGCTGTCTGGGCGCGTGAAGTACTGGATGCCCAGCAGCATGCCGCGCACCACGTCGGCGCAGGTAAAAATCCGGGCGGGGTCGGGCCGCCACCCATAGCGGGTGTTGTAGAACTGCGCTACGGCCTCCGGAAGCTGCGAGTGCGCCGGGGTGTAGCCGAAGGTCTCATTGTCCACGCACTTCTGGATCGCCTCTAACACCGGGGCGGCGGTGGGGAAGTCGCTTTCGGCGATAAACAGTGGCAGCACGTCGGACGCAGGATCGGCGCTGGCATACTGGGTCCATTTGCGGGTGCCGCGGGCTTTCAAGGTCTCAAGGCTGGGAAACTGCATGGCAAATAGCGTAGTCCGCGTGCGCGAGCGAAGCTAGGCCTCGGCGCCCTCAGCGTCGTCGGTAACAAAGCCGAACTTCTTCAATCGGGCGCGGTCGGCCTCCGAGGTGGACGCAGTCAGCGCCAACAACTCCGAATAGATACCGCCCGAGCCCGCCAACTGATCCGGAGAACCAATCTCATCGATGCGGCCGCCATCAAGGGTGATGATGGTGTCCACATCGGCGATCGTCGACAAGCGGTGCGCAATGATCAACGTCGTGCGATCACGCATCAACTCATCCAATCCGGCCTGGACCTGGCGCTCCGACTTATTATCAAGCGCCGAGGTGGCCTCGTCGAGAAGCAGCAACGGAGCGTCCTTCAGCATTGCACGTGCCACCGCCACACGCTGCTTCTGCCCGCCGGACAAGCGCAGGCCACGCTCGCCGATAATCGTGTCATAACCGTCGGCGAACCCCATGATGAAGTCATGCGCATTGGCCCGGCGCGCGACCTGTTCAATCTCCGCATCGGTGGCATCCGGCTTACCGTAGGCGATGTTTTCACGGATCGAGCCAGAAAACAGGTTCGGCTCCTGGAACACCACGCCGACTGATGCACGCAGCTGCTCACTCGTGAGCGTATCGACGCCGCGCCCGCACACCATAAGCCCGCCTGAATCGATGGGGTAGAGGCCTAAAAGCAAGTTGATAATCGTCGACTTGCCACCACCTGACTCGCCCACCAGGGCCACACGCTCACCCTCATGCGCGGTAAAAGAAATGCCCTGCAGCACCATCTCATCGTCGTCGTAGCCGAAGGAAACGTCGTCGAAACGCACCACTGGCGACGCAGGTGGCAGCGGGGCAGGGGGCTCGTCGGAAAGCTCCGGCACCCCCGACGCTTCTGTCGCGGCGACGAGCTGCTAATTCGCGGTGGGCTCGACGCGCTCGTCCAGCACCGCGAAATAATCCTTCGAGCCGGCGATCGCACGTTGTGCTGTATCCACGATCCAGCTCATCATAAACACCGGCTGCTTCGCCATGTTCGTCAGCGTGATCAGCATGACCATGTCACCAAGGCTGAAGGTACCGTGCAGGGTTTGCAGAAATAGCATGAGGTAAATCACCAGGAAAATCACGTTCATCGCCGCGCCACGGGCAGTATCCATCCAATGCCACCAGCTGGACTGCGGGCGAGTGATCTCGACAGTACGGCCGTAGCGGGTGCCAAAGCCGTTGAGCTCGCGGATTTCTGCCACGAATGACTTGGTCACCTTTACCTGGCCGATCACCTCCGAAAACCGGCCGTTCGCCGCGTCAATCTCAGCGTTTTTCTCGTCTTCCATGCGCTGCCAACGCTTCGAGGTCAGCGCCGTTAGGTACATATAAATAGGGAAAAGCGAAGCCAGCAGCACAGTCAGTGGCCAATAGTAGAACGTGGTGATCGCCAACACCGCGATTACCTGCAACATCATCGGCAGAAACGAGTTCGATGCCGACTGGATAAATTGCGTCATGCCCGCGATCGAACGATCCAGCCGCGCAATCACCGTGCCCGTGATCTGCCCATCAAAATAACGCTGCGGAAGTGCAAGAAGCTTAGCGAAGTAGCGCGTTGACAAGATCTGGCGCAGACGCATCGACATCACATCGCCGAAATAGCCGCCAATATTCGTCGCCACAGTGGAAGCAAGATCAGCCACAAACAGGCCGATCGACAGCCACACAATCGTGCGCGTCACCGCTTGTGCGGTGGTGTGGCCAGACACCGCTGCCACAATTGTGTCGGTGGCCTCACGCAGGATAAACGGACTGACAAGTGTCAGCGCCGCCTGAACGGCCGCGAAGACAATGATGGCTGCGTACAACGGCCACAAGGCGGACGCACTACGAAGGACACGGGTAAGAGATTGCATAGAATGTTGATGCTATCAACAAAGGTTGTGTGGTGCCACAGTGCAGCGTCGCCACGCGCCGGGTTCGCAGTGCGTGCCGAAGACCAGCTAAAGTGGTGCGAAGACAACGCGAAACCCCGCGAACCCCGTGAACCCCGCGAACCGAAAGGCCCTCATGTCTTCGAAACTTTCCCGCACCGTCACAGTACTGGCCGCGCTCAGCCTTGCTGCGGGCACTGTCGCATGCTCTGGCGACGGCGCAGACGACACTGGCAACGGCGCGGCGGGCAACGGGGATGACACGATCACCCCCACCACAGGCGTGGCCACCCCCACCGAGTCCATCGAACCGGATTTTGAAACCCGTGAGGTAGCCCCAATTGTCAGTGAAAAAACTGATGGCACAGGCGTTGACGATCCTGGTATGAAGGTCACCTACCACTGGCAGGGTACATCGTATGCCCCGAACGGTGGCACGGTAGCGACCGTGGCGGTGAAAAACAACGATACGGTTCCCATGCCACCGGAGGTGCTCGGACAACCAACACTGAAATACTCGCCGGGGGCGTCCTCTAATGACGTGACTGTGGACTCAAAGTCAGCGGAGGAAGCGGGTATTGACAAGGTTGGCCTCGACCTCCCGCTCGGCGCGGGTGCCACGACCAACGTGCACTACGCGTTCGACGTATCATCCGGCAACCTGTGGGATGCCGAGTTCACCATCGGTAACGTCACCTTCTCCGGCAACCTGAACAATTAACAAAATCAGTAGTGGAAAGCTAAAGGAACCTTCTGTGTCTGAACGTGTAGTACTTCTCGACGACAACGGCGCCGCCATCGGCGAAGCCGACAAAGCGGAGGTGCACACCACCGATACGGCCCTGCACCTCGCATTTTCTGCGTGGGTATTCGACGCAGACGGGGACCTGCTTATCACCCGCCGCTCCCTAGCCAAGCAAACCTTTGCCGGTGTGTGGACTAATAGCTTCTGCGGCCACCCAGCACCGGGTGAGGAGATTACGGCCGCGGTGCGTCGTCGCGGGCGCGAAGAAGCCGGGATCGCAGCAGACTATATCGGCGAGATCCGTGAGGTAATTCCGGACTACCGTTATCGCGCCACTGATGTCAACGGCATTGTAGAAAATGAGATTTGCCCCGTGTATGTGGTCCGTCTGCACGACGGTGCGCTGATCGGCCCGGAACCCAGTGAGATCGACGCATACGTCTGGGCCGATCCGCGCAAGGTATTAGCCAGCGTGGAAACCACACCGTGGGTATTTTCGGACTGGATGGTCGGAGAACTATTCGACCCGCGGCTGCGCTCCGTCCTCGCGGGCCGGTGAGCGTCAGCTCACTCACCCTCCCCTCCGGTGAGCGCCAGCTCACTCACCCCTCGAGACTGAGGAGGCGTCTGCCCTGCACACGCTGGGCTTCCGTTTCTGCCGTGGACAACATGAGCAGGCCACGGCGCGCCTGGCACGCCCTGAAAGTTGCGTCGATCATGTCCAACCCGTACCCCTCCAGGAAACTATCGACGACATTCTCACACCAGACCGGGTTGTTAGCACCGTGCTCGCGCAGAGAGGCGACGATGCCGGCCACGTCCTCGGTCGGACTGCGTAGTTCGTAGGCGCCGGGGTGGGGGATGGACTCGTTGAAATCGACGATGACCCATACCCCCTTGTGAAAGAGCGTCAGTTCTAGGCGGAGATCCCCGTGGATCCGCTGGACGGGGAAATCATCGGGCATCGCGGCCACCAAATGGTCAATGCGTTGGCGGTGCTCCTCGAGGTGGGGGTAATCGTCGGCAAGCTCCTCGAAAAGATCTTTTAACGCGTCGCCCATGAAATTGGTGGGCCGACGCCCGGTCGGGAAGGCCATGGCCAGCGCGTCATGCATGTAGCGCACCGTTTGGCCCAGGTTGATTAATTCGGTGTGGTGGTAAAAGCCGGCGCTGGCGTTTTGCTTCGCGATGACGCTGCCGGGTTCGCCGGATTCGTAGCTTTCGATCGCTGAGAGAGTGTAATCAATCCCGTCGAGCTCGATGGTGACGTAGCCTTCTACCTTTGGGAAGTGAGCCCCAGTTAGTTGCGAGAGCAAGTCGATTTCACTGCTGAGGCCCTCTGTCAGGTAGTGGAAGACGCGCACCATGTAATGCTTGCCGGTGTCAATGTCGGTCATGCGGTAGTGCAGGTTGCGTCCAGTAGGGTTGGCCACGGGCGCGATGGTGAAATTCTTAGGAAGTTCGCCGTGCAATGTGGCTCCGTCGGACAGGGGGATTCCGCCGTGTGCGTCTTGGCGCATCCATTCAACGGTTTCGGCGGTGAGGTCGTTGCCGTTGTCGTCGAGGAAGAATTGGTACACGCCTGCCACTGTGTCGACGAAGTAATGGTGGCCCGTGAGGAATGGCTTTTTCTTGATTACGCGAACCTGAGGGTCCTCCTTTGGGTTTCCTCGGTAGAACCGTTGCTTGCGGAGCCATTCTCCGAGCGAGCCCTCCTGATTCATGCTTTTCCTTCACTTTGCACTATGGCCTGCGAGACCTGTTTTAGTTAGTTATGAATTATATGAAATTTAAACCTCCGGCGGGAGGTCCGTGAACGAGTCACGGATATATCCCAACGGATTTTTGGTTTCTGTGTCATTTTTACCTGAAAGGTTGACGCGTCGTACGAGTCTTGCGCCTGTAGCGTCATAAAAAGGCCAGCCTGGTGCCCCCGTTCGGGCGTAGTGGACAAGCCAACCATTGAGTCCATCGCCGGCAACGTAGGGGTTGTTACCAAACATTGGCCTGATGTCGCGGGAGTGGTAGGCGGGCGTCACAGCGTCGTCGACAAGCTCCATCTGCCACACCCTGCCCGGCGCGTGTTCAGCGACGTGGTCGACCCAGCGGCGGACGGATGCGTCGCCGACGAACCGTCCCGCGAGGTGTTTCGGGTCGATGGCGCGGGCGTGGTCGAGCCAGTAGCTGGCGGTGTCGCGTTTCAGGCCCATAGCGGGGCCGATGGCTCGAACCATCGCGGCTCCTTGACCCAGCCGGTCGGCCTGGGCGGCGAAGGCCTGGGTATAAAACTCGTCGCGCGTCGACGACACCACCACGTCTACTTCTGCCATATCGCGTGGGGTCAGTGGCGCAGGCCCGAGCGCGATGTCGAGGATATGGCGTGTCCGGTATCGCTTGTACGCCGCTTTTCGACGAGCCTTCGATGTCTTCTCTAGGTTGTGGCGGGTGACCACCATGCCGAAAAAGGCCGCTTGGACACTCGGGCGGCGTTGCTCGTAGGACGCGCGGGGGAAGCTGGGGCTCATGGCGAGTACGCGCCGGAACGCGCCGCGATAGTGGTCGCGTCGGGTGAGCCAGAGCGCTGCAGTAGCGCCGGCGGACTGGCCGACGAGGGTGACATTGGTGGGGTCGCCACCGAATGATTCGATATTGTGTTGGATCCATTCCAGAGCGAGGGCGCAGTCGTCGATGCCACGGTAGTGGTTGGGTTCGTCGTCGTGGAAGCGTGCGAATCCTTCGAAGCGGATGCGGTAGCCGATTTGAACCTGGATTATGCCTTGGGTGGCGTTGGCGTAGCCGGCGGCGCGGGGATCTTCATGAGTGCCGTGTTCGAAGCGTCCGCCGTGGATATAGGCGATGACGGGTAGGTCGTCGGAGTCATTCGCGCTGGCCGGCCGGGTGATGGTGAGTGCGATGGTGTCTGGCTGTGGCGCGGTGGTATCGATGAAGAGTCCGCGTGGGGCAGGTTCCGCGTCGGCAAAGTCGCTGGAGATGTGTGAGTAGGGCACTGAGTGGAAGATGTCCACGGTGCCGTCGGAACGGCCGATAATGGTGCCGGCTGGGCAGGTCACTTCAGCGGTGTGCATACCATCACACTGTAGTGTGGCAGTGCTGTTGGCGTGGTCGTTCTAGCCTGCTGCGTTCTTGGTGGGCCTGGAGTGGGCGGCCAGCTTTGTAGCCAGTGGCCGCACCGCTAGCTTCCCGGGTAAGCTAGCGGACTGACGAGGATTTAGAACGAGGTTCCATCACCACCCGCGTACCATGGCCGTATGACTAATCCACTGCTGCAGGACTCGACCCTTCCCTACAATCTCCCCGATTTCGCCTCAATTACAGTGGCCGATGCGGATGCCGCATTCCCTACCGCGTTGCAGCGCCACCGTGATGAAGTTGCCGAGATCTTAGCCGAGGCCGAGCCGACGTGGGAAAATACTGTCGAGGCTCTCGAACTGTCTGGTAGGGACCTTAATCGTGTGACCTCCTGGTTTTTCAACCTGCAAGGTACCGACGGTTCCGACGAGTTTGATCGCGTAGCCGACCGCTGGGTGCCTGAGCTGTCCGCCCACATGGATGCCATGTACCACAACGCCGAGCTATACCGACGCATCCAGGCAGTCACCCCTCCAGGTACAGATCACCCTGCCGATGCCGCCGATGCTGCTGAGGCCGCCGATGCTGCTGAGGCCCAGCGCCTGCACGATAAGTTACTGCGCGCCTTCAAACGCCGCGGCGCCGACCTCGACGACGCAGGCAAAGCACGCTTATCGACGATCAACCAGCGGCTCTCTGAGTTGTCTGAGCTGTTCGGCCGCAACCTACTGGCAGACACCAAGAAACTCGCGGTGCACTTTGACACGGCAGACAAGTTGGCGGGGTTATCGTCGGCACGCATCGACGCGGCCCGCCAGACTGCAGCTGACAAAGGCCTCGAGGGATACATACTGCCCATTGAGCTGCCAACCACCCAGTCGGCGCAGTCGCAGCTGGAATCGTCGGAAAGCAGGCGCGCATTATTTGAAGCCTCGCGTAAACGCGGGCAGGACAGCAACCACGACATCGTGCTGGAATCTGTGCGACTGCGACTAGAACGCGCGCAGCTGCTCGGCTATGAAACGCACGCAGACTATGTGATTGCTGAAGAAACCGCTGGCAGCGCACAAGCCGCCCGCGACCTCATAGCTGATCTGGCACCTGCTGCCGCAGCAAACGCTGAGGCAGAGCGTAAACTAGCCGCCGAGCTCGCAGCAGAAGCCGGCAAACAGGACGCCGCTGAGCTCGATGGCGCTGATTGGCCGTACTGGCAGGCCAAGCGCGCCGAGGAAGAGCTCAACATCAATGAAGCAGAACTGCGCAAGTACTTCCCGCTGGAACAAGTGTTGCGCGATGGGGTGTTCTTTGCCGCGAAGAAGCTGTACGGAGTGGACGTCGTAAAGCGCGACGACCTGCACGGATACCGTGAAGACGTGCAGGTGTGGGAAGTGCTCGAAGGCGACGGTGACCGCGCCGGTGAGGGGCTTGGCCTGCTGCTGACGGATTACCAGGCGCGGCCCTCGAAACGCGGCGGGGCGTGGATGAGTTCGTTCGTGGAGCAATCGCGGCTGGCCGGCACCAAACCAGTAGTAGTCAATGTGATGAGTGTGACCGACGAGCTTTTGTCCATCGACGAGGTGACCACCGTCTTCCACGAATTCGGCCACGCGCTGCACGGCCTGCTGTCTGATGTGCGTTACCCCAGCATGTCCGGCACGAACGTGCCCCGCGACTGGGTGGAATTTCCCAGCCAGATCAACGAAAATTACGCGTTCGCGCCCGAAATCGTGCGCAACTACGCCCGCCACATCGACACCGGCGAGGTGCTGCCCGACGAGCTGCTCACCGCAGTGACCGAGTCGCGGAAATTCGGCCAAGGTTTTGCCACCGCCGAGTACCTCGCAGCGTCCGCCATCGACTTGGCTTGGCATTCGCTTTCCGACGACATCCCCACCGGTACTGATGCCATCGCCACCTTCGAGCAGGAAGCTCTGCGGAAGGTAGGACTGGACGTGGAAGGACTGGAACCGCGCTACCGCTCCACGTGGTTCAATCACATCTTTGCTGGTGGGTACTCCGCAGGATACTACTCCTACCTCTGGGCTGAGGCCTTGGACGCCGACGGCTACCAACTAGTAGAAGAACAAGGCATCAACCGCGAGACTGGGCAACTCTTCCGCGACACAATCCTTTCGCGCGGTGCGGCTAGCGATTATGCTGAGGCCTACCAGGCGTTCCGCGGGCGCTCCAAGGACGTTCGCCCGCTGCTCGTACGTCGCGGACTTGAAGGTGCGGAAGTGTAATGGATCAGGTAGTGCCTTGGCTCACCCAAGCCAGTTTGTGGGTGCAGGTGCCTGTGCTGCTTGCGGTGCTGATGCCCCTAGCAGGTATTGGGGCGGTGGTGCTGATCCGCGGGGTGGACTGGGTCGCCCACGTTTTCCGGCGCGTGTCCGGCTGAGTCTCCTGCTGTGTCCTGCTGTGTTTCTCCGGGTAAGCCGAGTGACCCTATTCGGCAGAAGCCGCGAAAAGAACTAAGGTAATCAACTATGGCCAACCCTGAAAATCTGCGTAAGCAGGACCAAAAGCTGCCGAAAGCACGTCGCAAGTACCCTCAGTCACGCGTGACGCAGTCACTGTGGTTGCTGCTGGCCCTTGTGATCGTCGCCGGGCTAATCGGCCTGCTCTGAACTCTGCTCTAAAGTGTGCTCTAAACTCAGCTCTAAAGTGAAGCGGTCGATGAATCCTTGAAAATCGCCCGGAAAAGGGGTCAAATTCCCGGATTCATCGACCGCAGGACAGGTAGAGCACTGCAAAACTGCAGCACTGCAGCTGCTAAGGGCGCTTGGAGGCGTCTGCAACCCGGTGGAACAGCTCCATGTCTTCCAGATCCTCCAGCAAGACGGCCTTGCCCTTGCCATCAGTCAGCGGCACACACCAGTTTTGGTATTGCTCGCGGTTAGTGCCCGGCTGGTTCTGGATGCGGCGGTCTCCCACCATGTCCACCAGGTTGGTGCAGGTCAGTGCTGATGGGGTCCCAGCGATGAACTTGTTCAGCCCTACCAGTAGGTCGTCCACATCACCCCGCTCACCGCGCGGGCGCTCGGAAAACTCAATGTCTGCTAGCTTGGTCCCCTCGAACACACCAGTCTGCCGTGCTGTGTCGAGTACTTCGCCTTGCCACTGCGCATCTTCCGCGTCGACTTCCTCTACTGGAACATCCAGCAGATTTAGCTCTGCGCGCAGGTCATTATGCGCGCCGGCCAGGTAGCCTGCGGTTGGTGGCAGGTCATGCGTGCCCACGCTGGATAGTGCCAGCTCACGGTACTCGTGCTGCAGGCGCGGGCCTGGTTGGGATGGTGAGCCTTCGAACCACAACACTGAAGTGCCCATGACACCACGGTCGGCTAACACATCCTGCACCCACGGCTCGAAGGTGCCCAAGTCTTCGCCTACAACAACAGCTCCGGCGCGTTCGGCCTCTAAAGCGAGCACGCCCAGCATTGCCTCGTGGTCATAGTTCATGTACATGCCGGTTGCGGGTGATTCCATGCGTGGCATCCAGAACAGCCGGAACAGGCCCAGCACGTGGTCCACGCGGATGCCACCCGAGTTGCGCAGGACGGTGGCCAGTAGGTTTCGCCACGGGGTGTAGCCTGCTTCTGCCAGGCGCACAGGGTTCCATGGTGGCTGGGACCAGTCTTGACCATGGTGGTTGTAGTTGTCTGGCGGGGCCCCTACCGACGCGTCTTGGACCAGCACGTGTGCCAGGTTTGTGGCATCTGCGCCACCGGGGTGCACGCCTACTGCCAGGTCAGTCATGATGCCGATCTTCATGCCGGCATCCAGTGCTCGCTGTTGGGCGGACGCCAGCTGCTCATCGGCGATGAACTGCAACCACATATAGAAACGCTGCAGCTCGACAAGTTCATCGTCGTCGTTGGTGTAGCGGTGCTCGTCTGCACCATGCTCCAGTTCGCGGCGCGCACACCATTCGGCAAAATCCTTCAGCCCCTGGCCCTGCTCTTCAATAAACGCCTCGAACTGGGCCACCCGTGGCTTAGTGAATTCGGTAAAGAATGCTTCGCGCAGTGCCGCCAGTTTCGCCTCGTAAATAGGGTTGCGCTCGATGAAGTCGGCAGACCGGTTCGCGGTGCGTAACGACGCCGCCAGCTCACCAATCTGCTGCGTAACATCGGCGTCAAGGGCACCAAATTCGGGGACGTCTTCCACCCGGATGTAGATGGGGTTGACGTAGCGGCGTGTCGTCGGCAAGTAGGGCGAATCTTCTACTGGTGGGAAAGGTTCGCCGGCGTGTACCGGGTTGATGAGCAAGAAGTCGGCACCCTGGCCGGCGATGATCTCTGCCAGGTGGCCCAAGTCGACGAAGTCGCCCATGCCCCACGATTTTTCCGAGCGCACGGAATACAATTGGGCCATCACCCCGTATACGGGCTGGCCAACGAAACGGTCGGTCGTCGATAAGCGTTCTGGTGTAATGATCAGCGAAGTCTCGTGGCGTTGCTCGCCCGACTCCAGGTGCAGCTTGTGCCAACCCTGGGGTAGGTCGCCTGGAATGTGGAATGTGGCCTCACCCCAGGTCACGCCGTCGACCTCGACGGGTTCGGTCCAGTTCTCGTCCTGGTACGCATCGCGGGAGGAACCGTCTTCTAACTCAATCCACACATGTGCCGGGGCGCCGTGGTGCACGTGGACATTGAACTGCTTCTCCACACCTTCCACCGCAACCACGCTGGTTGGTAAGGGGCGGGAGGCTTCTCGCAGGCGGTGGCGCTCGAGCGCATCATTCAATTCGTCGTCAGAAGGATTGTCTGACAAGGACACGCCGATTGCGCGCAGTAACTTCACCGTCGTTTCCGCAGGGGGGATCACTTGGTTGCCGTCAGAGCCCGTATAGCTCGTGGACAAGCCATATGTGCTGGCAAGAGTGTTCAGCAGATCAACATTAATCACACGCCCCATCTTGCCAAAGAAATCGCACCAATGTTGGTCTAACGGTATTAAAAAAGCCTAATCGGGAGTTAACTGAAGAGGTATTTGCGGAGCCAAAAAGCGTTTCTTACCCGATTCACAGGGACACTACCGCTACTGTTGGTGCATACAAAATGATCTTTTCAAAAGTAGAAATAAGAAGAAAGTAGACGGCCCGCCTATGACTACCTCCAGCGACATCTTCGCAACCGAAGCACCTTTTACCTTGGCAGAAAGCGATAACTGCCTGTCAGCGATGATGGGGCTGGCGCGCTCCAACCCGCACCTGGTGCTGTTTACCCGCCCCCGCAACTATGACTGGGTAAACGTGACAGCTGGTGAGTTCTTAGCCGAAGTGATCGAGACAGCCAAGGGACTGATCGCGCTCGGCGTTGAGGCCGGTGATCGCGTGGTGATCTTGTCGGCTACCCGCTACGAGTGGTCTTTACTTGACTTCGCTATTTGGGCCGCCGGTGCTGCTAGTGTGCCTATTTATCCCTCGTCGTCTGATACGCAAATCCACTGGATCATCGAAGATTCTGGCGCCGTGCTCGCGGTGACGGAATCCCGCGAGCATACTGATTCGCTGTCTAACGTGTTGCTTAACGACGAAGGGGTCGCGCCGCTGACCGGCTCACCAACCAAGCTGCGGCGCGTGTTGGAAATTAACTCTGCGGCGGTGGAAACGTTGAAGTTTGAGGGGCGCAACGTGGAAGATCACGTGGTTGAGGAGCGCATTGCCGGCATCCGCCACGCAGACCTGGCCTCCTTGGTGTATACCTCTGGAACCACTGGCCAGCCGAAGGGCTGCTTCCTCACCCACAAGAACTGGATTCACCAGGTCCGTGCTTTGCTCACCCACGATATCGGTGCGATTGCGCGTCCAGGTGCGCGCGTGGTTACTTACCTGCCGTTGGCGCATGTGCTGGCGCGGGCTGTGGCTTTGGCCCTGACTATTGGCGGGGCTACTCAATCGCACTGGTCTGACACCTCCACGCTGACCATGGAGTTGCAGCGCTCCCGCCCACACGTGGTTCTGGGGGTGCCGCGCGTGTTTGAGAAGGTGCGCAACGCCGCCTATAACAAGGCCGCTGACGGTGGCCCGGTTAAAGCGGGCATTTTCCGGACTGCGGAGAAAACCGCGGTGGAGTATTCGCGGGCATTAGACACCCCGGAAGGCCCGTCGCGCGCGCTGGAGCTGCGCCGCAAGGTGGCCGACAAACTGGTGTACTCCAAGATCAAAGATGCGCTGGGTGGCCAGGTGGAGTACTGCATCACCGGTGGTTCTGCCATGAGTGCTGAGCTGGGTCATTTCTTCCGTGGTATCGGTGTGCCCGCCTATGAAGGTTACGGTTTGACGGAGACTACTGCGGCCGCAGCTGTCAACTTTGGGGAAGAGACCAAAATTGGTTCCGTCGGCAAGCCCATTGCTGGCTACGCTGCGCGCTTAAGCGACGAGGGCGAAGTGATGATCAAGGGTGATGGTGTTTTCGAGGGCTACTACAACAACCCCGAGGCCACACAGAAGGATCTTGTCGACGGGTGGTTTAACACCGGTGACTTAGGCGAAATCGACGAGAACGGGTTTATTACCATCACCGGCCGCAAGAAGGATCTCATTGTGACCGCTGGTGGGAAGAATATTTCGCCGCAGCCGATGGAGGAGATCATGCGCCAAGACCCGTTGATTTCCCAAGCGCTGGTGGTCGGTGACGGCAAGCCATTCGTGGGGGTGTTGGTCACGCTGGACCCGGACGAGCTGGCCCGTTGGAAGGCTACCCACAATATTCCGGAAAACCGTGAGTTGAAGGACTTTGTTACAGACCCTGCTTTGCGGGCAGGTGTGCAAGACGCGGTGAATATGGTTAACGCGACGGTTAGTCACGCCGAGCAGATCAAGAAGTTTTGGATTTTGGACCGTGACTTGTCCGAGAATGAAAATGAGTTGACCCCAACATTGAAGGTCAAGCGTAACGTGGTGTTTCAGCGTTTTGCCGAGGAGATCGACAAGCTGTATGCCCGCTAACTGTTCGCCCGCTTGGAATTTGCTTCGGCGCGCCTGCCATGCGGGGGCGTGCGCGTGGCCTAAAGTCACATTGCGGAAGTCAAACTCTCAACCTTTACTTGAATGCTTCTTGCTCTTTGTTCTCACATTTAGAAAGGGGTCTGCACGGTGCAGAAAATCGCAGCACAATTGCGTCACCGCGAACTGACCCAAGAGATCTACAACATCGGCGATGAAGTGGCTGACTACATCGAGCACCTCGCCGAAGCAATTGCTGATTATGACCCTGAGCTGGTCACCGACTGCCTTGCTGAATTCGACGAGATCATCGATGACGCCCGTGCCGACTCCCGCCGCATTGTCGGCGAACTCATCGGTCTGCGTCAGGCACTGACTAGTGGTGTGCGTGCCGGCATCCTATCTGCCTCAGCGTCCGACGAGGAGAAGATCCCCGAGCCCGAGTTGTTGGACGCCGCTGGCCTTGAGGACTTATTCCCTATTGGTGCCGCGTTGTTGCGTGTCGACGCCATCCACGCCGCCCTGGAATCGCGCACTGACTTGGTGGTGCAGCACTTAGGCGAGGTTGTCGAGTTTGTTTTGGAGCAGACCGATATGGTTGCCCGCGAGCTCGGCGTTGTCTCCCTCCCGCACCTGTATTCGCGTATCGACGACATCGTGGTTCTTGCCGTGACTGGTTGGTTGCAAACCGTCGCTGGAGACCACCCGGCCTTTACCCGCGCTATGCGTGGTTCCAATCCGCCGGCGTTTTTGGTTGAGCGTGCGCGTATCGACGCTATCGTGGCGAAGGTTGCAGCGAAGCGTTCCCGCCGCGGGGCTTAGCTCCTGTTAGCTCGTGTTAGCCCCCTGTGTTCTTTTTCGCCTGTGGGATCCCTTCAAGTTCGCACTTTGATTTTCAATTAACGCGACAAATCTCCTCTACCTGCACAAATCTTATTGGTAAAGATTTGCAAACGTGTAGATGTCGAACTCAGGAATGCGAACCCAGGAATGCGAACTCTAAAAGCCAGCCCCCGCACCGAGAAAACCTCGCCAAGGCCGAATAAATAACCGCCCGCAGACCCGCAAGGTGCATCCCCTCAGCTTCTTGGTAGTTGGAGGTTGTCGGGGGCGGTTGGGGCTGAGCTGCGCGCGCACCTACACTGGCAGCATGTCTTTTGGGGTCTATATTCATGTGCCGTTCTGCGCAACCCGGTGCGGGTACTGCGATTTCAACACCTACACCCCGCATGAGACAAAGAGCTCGTACGCCCAGTATCTCGATGCGTTGGAAAAGGAGTTAGAGCTGGCCGCAGAGCAGGTGGCGCAACAGGCCCAGACGGTGTTTATTGGAGGCGGTACGCCCAGCTTGTTGGGCCACGCCGGCCTGGCACGCATTCTGCAGGCAGTCCGCAACACGTTCGGGTTGGCACCAGGCGCCGAGGTGACTACGGAGTCGAATCCTGAAAGCACTAGCCCAGAGTTTTTCGCGGGCCTGAGCGAGGCGGGGTTCACACGCATTTCCTTGGGGATGCAGTCGGCCGCAACCCCAATTCTGAAAGTCTTAGACCGCACGCACACCCCGGGCCGCGCAGTAGCCGCCGCACGTGAGGCCAGGCAGGCAGGTTTTCAGCACGTGAATTTGGACATGATCTATGGCACGCCTACTGAGACTGAGGATGACGTCAAGCTCACCTTGGATCATCTCCTCAGCGCCGAACCCGATCACGTTAGCGCGTACAGTCTCATCGTGGAAGATGGCACCGCAATGGCACGCAAGGTCCGCCGCGGTGAGCTGCCAGCGCCCAGTGAGGACACGTTCGCTGACCGTTACGAGCTGATCGCACACACCCTTGAGGTTGAAGGCTTCGATTGGTATGAGGTATCTAACTGGGCAAAGCCGGGCGGTGAGTGCCAGCACAACCTCCTCTATTGGCGTGGCGGGCGCTGGTGGGGTGCGGGCCCGGGTGCGCACAGCTACATCGGCAGCACGCGGTTTTTTAACGTGAAGCGGCCCGAGCGCTATGCGCAGGAGCTTAACGACGCCCGCCTGCCCATTGCGGACCGCGAAATAATCACAGCAGATGAGCACCATATGGAGCAGGTCATGTTGGGTTTGCGGCTCAAGGAGGGAATCCCTGTGGAGTGGGTAGGTCAAGCAGCTCTTCCCGTTGTTCGCGGGCATGAGGCGGCGGGTCGGTTGATCGTCGATAAGCGAATCCGGGTGACGAAAACTGGCCGTTTGCTGGCGGATGGGATTGTGACAGACATCCTTGCGGCGGAGTAATGTAGGGTTAGCAGTCAGTGAAGGAGAGTGCTAACTTATGGCGAGTGCGACGGAGAGGCGCAGGCAAGCGGTACTGCGCGCCATCGTGGCCGACTACATCGCGCTGCAAGAACCCGTCGGATCGAAAGCGCTGGTAGATCGGCATAACCTGCAGGTGTCTAGTGCGACCATCCGCAATGACATGGCGGTGCTCGAGGAACAAGGCCTGATCCAACAGCAGCATGCAAGTTCGGGGCGCCTGCCCACGGAAAAAGGCTACCGCGCGTTTGTGGACTCACTCCACGAGGTCAAACCACTCAGCGCGCCGGAGAAACGCGCCATCGTCGAATTCATCGAACGTGGCGTCGACCTAGAAGACGTGCTGCGACGCTCCGTGCAATTACTGGCGCAAATCACGCGCCAGGCTGCGATGGTGCAGCTACCCACACTGACTGTGTCGCGGGTCAAACACTGCGAAGTCGTTGCGCTCACTCCGCGTCGGCTCCTGCTGGTGTTGATCACGGACACCGGGCGCGTGGACCAGCGCAACGTGGAGTTATCCCGCGATATTGACGAGGCTGCCGTGCACGCAATGCGCGACATGCTTAACCAGGCGCTCGAGGGCAAAACGCTTGCCGACGCCTCCGCCTCCCTTGCCCAACTCGCAGTTGCTGCGCCCCCAGAGGTAGCAGACCACGTGATGCGGGCAGCAACAACACTGATTGAGACGCTCGTCGAAAAGCCCAGCGACCGCCTGATCATCGCCGGTGCCGCGAACCTTACGCACATGCCGCGCGGGCTCCACGACGTGATCGACGCACTCGAAGAACAAGTGGTGGTGCTCAAACTGCTGGCCAACGTGCCTGATCTAGGTGGGGTACAGGTGCGCATCGGGCGGGAAAACGCGAACGAGGGCCTGCAAGAAGCGTCAGTGATCACCGCAGGATATGGCAGCGACGGTGAAACGTTGGGCGGACTTGGGGTCCTGGGTCCCACCCACATGGACTATCCCGGTACCATTCAAAAGGTTGCTGCTGTCGCGCGCTATATTTCCCGCGTGCTGGATGGCGAATAACGAAAGGACATTGACTAACTGTGGCTCGTGACTACTACGGGATCCTCGGGGTGGACAAAAACGCCTCCGACCAAGACATCAAAAAGGCGTACCGCAAGCTGGCCCGCAAATACCACCCGGACGTCAACGACACTGCCGAGGCCGAAGAACGGTTCCGCGAAATCTCCATCGCACAAGAGGTGCTGCTGGATCCGCAGAAGCGCCGCATCGTGGACATGGGTGGAGACCCCATGGAGCAAAGCCAAGGCGCACCCGGCGGTCACGGCGGTTTCGGTGGAGGCGGCTTCGGCGACATCTTCGAAGCGTTCTTCGGTGGAGCTGCTGGTGGACAGCGTGGACCTCGCTCACGCGTGCAACCAGGCTCGGACGCGTTGTTGCGCACCACGATCACCCTGGAAGAAGCGTTCAAAGGTGTGAAGAAAGAAGTCACGGTAGACACCGCCGTGGTGTGCAACAACTGCACCGGCACCGGATCAGAATCCAAGGCGAAGCCCGTGACGTGTGACAACTGTCAGGGCTCCGGCAGCGTGCAAGAAGTCCAACGCTCTTTCTTGGGCAATGTGATGACCACCATGGACTGCCCCAAGTGCGCCGGTTTCGGCGAGATCATCCCGGACCCATGTACCAAGTGTGACGGACAGGGCCGTGTGCGAGAGCGCCGCGACCTGATCGTCAACGTGCCCGCGGGCATTGCCGACGGCATGCGCATCCGCATGGCGGACCAGGGCGAAGTAGGCCACGGTGGCGGACCCGCCGGTGACCTCTACGTAGAGATCACCACCCAGCGCCACCCCGTGTTTGTGCGCGAGGGCGACAATTTGCACATGAACCTGCGCGTGCCGATGCTCGACGCCGCCCTAGGCACTGCTGTGAAGTGCACCGACTTGGCAGGCGAGAACTTCGAAGTGCATATCGACGCCGGAACCCAACCCGGAGCCCAGATCCTGCTGGAGGGCGAAGGTATGCCACACCTGCGCGCCGCAGGCCGCGGCAACCTAGTCGCCCACGTCCAGGTCACCATCCCCACCGACCTCGACGACAAGGGCCGGGCTGCGCTGGAGGACCTGCGCCGTCGCCGCGACAACGACTACTCACAGGTAGAAACCGAAGACGAAGACTCCGGGTTCTTCTCCCGCCTGCGTGACAGGTTCAAGCGCTAAATGTCGCTGCCGTACTTCTTCACCGACGCT
Source organism: Corynebacterium cystitidis (assembly GCF_900187295.1). Lineage (NCBI taxonomy): Bacteria > Bacillati > Actinomycetota > Actinomycetes > Mycobacteriales > Corynebacteriaceae > Corynebacterium > Corynebacterium cystitidis. Next base: position 527,129 of record NZ_LT906473.1, read on the forward strand.
CCGGGCTCCGGCCAACTCGCCGGCCCCGAGGGCAAGCACGCCGTCACCGTCAAACGCATCACACCAGGCCAGCAGATCATCCTGACGGACGGGCACGGAGCCTGGGCGCGCGTCGAAGTAACCGCCACCACCGGCACAGACATGCTCACCGGCACAGTGGTAGAGCAGGGCGAAACCGAACCCCCAAGCCCGCGCGTGACCGTGGTTCAAGCCATCCCCAAATCAGAACGGGCGGAACTCGCCGTAGACCTAGCTACCCAGGCAGGTGCAGACGCCATCATCCCATGGATCTCACACCGCACCATCGCCCGCTGGCAAGGGGCAAAAGTGGACAAAAACGTGGAGAAATGGCGCAACACCGCACGCCAGGCTGCGAAGCAGTCACGCAGAACCTATGTGCCCGAGATCCACACACCGATGACAACAAACCAGCTGAAAGAGGTGCTCGTCGACAAGCGAGCGTACGTGCTGCATGAAGACGCAACCACATCAATCCGGGATATCGCAGATGACTTTGCTACCGTCGACGAGATTTATCTCGTCGTGGGCCCAGAAGGCGGAATCGGCGACGACGAGCTGGAACTGCTCGGGGCAACGCCAGTAAAACTCGGCCCGGAGGTGCTGCGTACAGCAACGGCGGCGGCAATCGGGCTGGCAGCCATCGGGGTACTCAGCGGGCGCTGGAACTAACGCAGGTAGGATCGGGCACATGCCTCAACATCAGGTGATTTCCCATTCGGTGGAGCTGGACTCCGCGTACGCACACGCCGTGTACGGGACCACCGACGACAACTTGCGCACGCTCAACAACCAGTTAGGCATCGACCTATTCGCACGCGGCAACACCGTACACCTGCGAGGGCCAGAACAACTCGTCGCACGCGGGGTGCGCGTGCTGCACGAACTGGAATCAATGGCGCGCCGGGGGGTTACTATCTCGCCGGATGCCGTGGCCAACGCAGTGGATATCACTGCCACAGACGAGGCGGAATCGGTCGCCGATATCCTGGGCTCGGAGATTGTGGCGCGCCGGGGCAAAGTGATTCGCCCCAAGACCGCAGGCCAGAAAAAATACGTGGACGCCATCGATGAAAACACGATCGTCTTCGGCATTGGGCCCGCCGGTTCCGGTAAAACCTACCTGGCAATGGCCAAAGCTGTACAGGCACTACAGGCGAAGCAAGTCAAGCGCATCATTTTGACCCGTCCCGCCGTGGAAGCAGGGGAGAAGCTGGGCTTTCTCCCCGGCACCTTGAACGACAAGATTGACCCCTACCTGCGCCCGCTTTACGACGCGCTGCGGGACATGCTGGACCCGGAGATGATCCCGAAGCTCATGGAAGCCGGCATCATCGAAGTGGCCCCGCTTGCATACATGCGCGGACGCACGCTCAACGACGCTTTTGTGATCCTCGATGAGGCACAGAACACTACGCCAGCGCAAATGAAAATGTTCCTGACCCGCCTGGGTTTTGGCACCAAGATGGTAGTCACCGGTGATATTTCCCAGGTGGACCTGCCGAAAGGCCAGATCTCTGGGCTGCGACTGGTGCGCAAGATTTTAAAGGATGTGGACGACATTTACTTCGCTGAGCTGAGCTCTGGCGACGTAGTACGCCACGCGTTGGTAGGCCGCATTGTCAACGCGTATGACCGTTGGGATCAAAAGGAGAAGGAATGAGCATCGAAGTTCTCAATGAATCAGGCTACGACGGTGTCAACGAAGAGATGCTTGTCGACGTGTGCTCCTTCGCACTCGCCGCCATGGACGTCCACCCTGACACCGAGGCCACCATCACCCTCGTTGACTCCGACACCATGGCCGATATGCACGAACGCTGGATGGACCTGCCCGGCCCTACCGACGTGATGAGCTTTCCCATGGATGAACTCACCCCCGGTGGAGGACGGCCCGACGCATCCCCGCAGGGTGCCGCCATGCTAGGCGACATCATCCTATGCCCGGAATACGACGACAAGCAGGCGCAAGCAGCCGGCCACCCGCTGGGCCACGAGTTGGCACTGCTCACAGTTCACGGCACATTGCACCTGCTGGGCTACGACCACCAAACACCCGACGAAGAACGCGAAATGTTCGCCCTACAGAACGAAATCCTGGCCGACTGGTACGACTCAGTGCACTCCCGCGGAGTGGAATACCAACCCAAGCCAACAGGCAAACACGCCTTTCCTTCGGCTGCAGACCGTGAAGAGCTTGACCGGATCGTCGAAAAGCGTGGTGAAAACTAGTGGAGGTATGGGTCACCTACGGCATCGTGGCGCTTATTGCGATGCTGGTTTCCGGCTTAGTGGGCACCGTCGAATCTGCGGTCAGCTCCATCTCGCGTGCGCGCGTGGAAAACATGGTCAAAGACGAGGTCAACGGCGCGCCCGCATTGATGCGTGTGGTCAATCGGCGAGCCGACCACATCAACTTGTTGGTGATGATCAAGGTCATCCTAGACACCACCGCAGCCGTGTTTACGGCGATGGCGGCGATGGACATCATCGAATCGGACGCGTGGGCGATCGTGGGTGCGATCACGGCGGTATCGGTTGTGACCTTCGGCATCGTCGGCGTGTTTTCCCGCACGGTAGGTAGGCGCAACCCGTACTCAGTATCACTGAGCTCCGCACGTGTTTTGTCCCTGATCAACCGTGTGCTTGGGCCTTTGTCCAAGCTGTTGATCTGGTTAGGTAACCTGGTCAGCCCCGGCCACGGTTTCCGCGATGGCCCCTACGCCACCGAGGTTGAGCTGCGCGAGATGGTCGACATCGCTCAGGAGCATGGCATCGTCGAGGTGACCGAGCACCGCATGATCCAAAACATTTTCGATCTGGCCAGCACTTACGCCAAGAACGTGATGGTGCCACGCCCCGAAATGATCTGGCTTGAAGCCGACAAAAGTGCCGGCCAGGCCACTAATTTGATGATCCGCTCCGGCCACTCCCGTGTCCCCATTATTGGTGACAACGTGGATGACATCGTTGGCGTGGCGTACCTCAAAGACATCGTGGCCGAGACATACCACCGCACCGACGGTGGCCGTGGCGTACCTGTTAGCGACGTGGTGCGTGACGCGAAGTTCGTGCCCGAGTCCAAACCGTTGGATGAGTTGTTGCACGAAATGCAGCGGGACAACATGCACATCGCCATGCTTGTCGACGAATACGGTGGCATCGCAGGGCTGGTCACCATGGAAGACATCCTCGAGGAGATTGTGGGTGAGATCACCGACGAGTACGACGAAGGTGAGGTCGCACCGATCGAGGCGGTGGGCGAACGCCAGTTCCGGGCTGTGGCACGCTTGTCGCTGGATGACTTGGCTGATCACCTCAACCAGCAGCTAGAATTTGAGATCGATTTCGACGAGGAAACCAGCGACTCCGTAGAAACGGTGGCCGGCCTGATTTCTTACGGCTTGGGCCGTGTCCCACTACCTGGCTCTCACGTCGAATTCGATGGAGTGCGTTTTACCGCCGAAGGTGGCCGCGACCGCCGCGGACGCATGAAGGTGCGCAGTGTGCTTATCGACGTGCCGGTGCGCGCCGGGGATCTGGGCAATGAGGGCGAGGAGCGTTCCGGCGAGCAGCGCGATGAGTAGCAGCCCAGGCGGCCGGTCCCCCGCAGCTTGCTCCCAAACTGTCAAACCTCAAATGCTGGAATAGGGAGCAAAATGACAGAAATCGTTCGGCGGAGCCCCTGTTCCAACATTTTAGGGGTGTGAGGGGCTTAACAACCGCAGGCCTAACCGCAGGCCTAACCCCTTTGAATGAGATCGAGCGCCGTTGGACCGTATCTGGTGAATTAAAATGGGACCGTTATTGCGGTCTGCCCGCGAGAGGGAGCACACTAATCAACATGAAAAATATTCTTTCTATTCAATCCGCAGTTGCATATGGGCACGTGGGTAACTCAGCGGCCGTCTTCCCCCTGCAGCGCATGGGGCATGAAGTGTGGCCCGTGTACACGGTGAACTATTCCAACCACACCGGATACGGCCAGTGGGGTGGGCCGATGATTCCGGCCAGCGATGTCGCTGAAGTTATCCGTGGTGTCGGCGAGCGCGGCGTGTTTGGAGAGATTGATGCTGTGCTGTCCGGCTACCAAGGCGGTGATGACATTGCTGACGTGATCATCAACGCTGTCGCCCAGATCAGGGAGGCGAATCCGAACGCGGTTTATGCCTGTGACCCGGTGATGGGCAACGCGAAGAGTGGCTGCCATGTTTCGGACAGTATTCCGCCACTGCTGCGTGACAAGGTTGTGCCGGTGGCTGACATCATTACGCCCAACCAGTTTGAGCTGGGTTACCTGACTAATCATGAGGCCAGCGACCTCGATTCCACTCTCGCGGCGGTAGAGGCTGCCCGCGACATGGGCCCACACACCGTGCTGGTCACCTCGGTGTTGCGCCCAGACCGGGACCCAGACACCATCGAGATGCTTGTAGTGAATGAGCAGGGTCAGTGGATCGTCGAAACGCCCTACCTGCCGTTTAAGCGTAATGGCTCCGGTGATGTCACCGCGGCGCTGTTTACGGGCCATTATCTTGAGTCGGGTGACGCGGCTGACGCGTTAGCGAAGACCGCGTCGAGTGTGTTTGACCTGCTTGAGCTGACCCATCAGAAGGGTGCGCGTGAGCTGCTGCTGGTTGAGGCGCAAGATACTTACGCCCATCCACGCTTACAGTTTGAGGTCCGCGAGATCTGATGACGATCGCTGCTGTGAGGGCTGGAGCTGGTGGTCACGTCGCGCTCCCGCTTAGAAGCATGTGCAGTAGATCCGGTCGATGGATCCTGCAAAATAGCTATTTTTTGGCCCTGTTTTTCAGGATTCATCGACCGGTGGACCTAGCTGCTCGAGCCGTCTTCAACCATGGATGATGCCATCGCTGGTGGGGCAATAGCTAACATGCCGAGCAGAGGAAGTGCGCTCATCGCGCCTCCGGCAGCCTGGTTGTTATTGTGCAAATAACCCCAGATGAGCGGGATCGCGCCCCACGACAAGGCAGTGAGGCCGAGCAGGCCGAAAATCTTGGAGCTTGTGGTCGGGTCACCGTTTTCGTCGGAGGACAGCGGAGACTCATATAAACGCTCGGAGGACTCGTCAGTATTGGTTTGTGCTGCGGCAGGGGACACGGCAGCGAAAGTGAAGGTAGTAGCAAGCACGGGGGCCATCATGGCGGCAATGCTGCGGCGAATCAAAGAAATAGACATAGCTGAATTATTAACTATCCTCCCAGGTACCGCAATGCAACGTGGAAGCAACCTCAGCGCAGCATCAATCAGCAGAACAGGCCGTGGCAATACTAGTTATGTCGCACCCCAAACCTAGACCTGAAAGCTAAACTTGGGCACCATGGATATGTTCACGGATACGCCTGAAGGTTTTAAGTCCGGTTTTGTGAGTTTCGTCGGCCGCCCAAATACGGGAAAGTCGACGCTGACCAACGCTTTGGTGGGCCAGAAAATTGCGATTACCGCCGATCAACCTGAAACGACCCGCAGGCCCATCAGGGGCATCGTGAACAGGGAGGACGCGCAAATCATTCTGGTGGATACTCCCGGTTTGCACCGTCCGCGTACGCTGCTGGGTGAGCGCCTTAATGAGGTGGTGCAGGATACTTATGCTGATGTGGACTTAATTTGTCTGACTATTCCCGCCGATGAGAAAATTGGCCCGGGTGACCGCTGGATCGTCGATAACGTCCAGAAGGTTGCGCCAAACACCCCGATCATCGGCGTGGTGACAAAGTTAGATAAGGACCAGGTGGGCGCGCAGCTGCTGGAGTTACATGCGATGCTCACCGAGGGCGCGGCCGCGCGTAACGACGACACCCCCGTTGACGTGGTCCCGGTGTCTGCTGCCACGGAGACTCAGCTGGACGTGTTGCTTGATGTGATCACTAATCACCTTGAAGAGGGCCCGCGTTTCTACCCAACCGACCACGTCACTGATGAGGACACCGAAACGCGTATCTCTGAGCTGATTCGCGAGGCCGCTCTGTCTGGTCTGCGCGATGAGTTGCCGCACTCGGTGGCCGTGGAGATCGACGAGATGCTTCCGGACGAAGATAACCCCGATAAGTTGGTCATCCATGCGATCTTGTACCTGGAACGCCCGGGCCAGAAGCGCATCATTGAGGGCAAAGATGGGCGCCGGTTCCGTGGTCTTGTACAGCGAGCGCGGAAGGAGATCATGAAGCTGCTGGGCCGTAACGTGCACCTTGACCTGCGGATTAAGATTTTGAAAAACTGGCAGTCAGACCCGAAAAGCCTGGGTAGGCTGGGTTTTTAGGCTGGGGTTGTACATGGCATCGAGGCAGTCGTACCGGGACCGCGCCGTCGTCGTGCGCACCTACGACTTCGCCGAGGCCGACCGCGTGATCGTGTTGCTCACCCGCCACCACGGGCTGGTGCGTGCGGTGGCTAAAGGTGTGCGCCGCGCCAAGAGCCGTTTCGGGTCGCGCCTGCAGCCGTTCGTCGATATTGATGTGCAGTTGTATCCGGGCAGGAGCTTATCGACGATCACTGGCGCCGACACCGTGGCCTACTTCGGGTCTGGCATTATTGATGACTTCGATAAGTATGCCGCTGGGTGCGCCATCTTGGAGTCGGCCGAAAAGTTGTCGTATGCAGACCACGAGGACCCCTTTCTTTTCGACGAGGTCACTGCTAGTTTCGGCGAGCTTCAAAAGGCGCAGCACCCCAGTTTGGTCGTCGATAAGTTCATTTTGCGCGCAACAGACAACGCGGGTTGGGGCTTAAGCCTGTTTGATTGCGCGAACTGTCAAAAGCCGGGGCCGCACCGTGCTTTTCACGCGGCTATTGGTGGGGCGGTGTGCAATAATTGCCGGCCCCAGGGTTCTGCCGAGATTGATCCGGAATCGTTGCACGTGATGTGGCTGCTGCAGCATTCTCACGTGGCGGCGGCGCTGCAGGTCGCGACAGGCACGATTGCAGCGCAAGTGCACCGCATGACTAGCGCGCATCTGCAGTGGCATGCGGAACAGGGTGTGAAGTCGCTGAAAATCATGGAGCAGGCCTAGACTGTTGGGGTGACTGTTACACCCCCTCCAGAGATTCCCGCAGAGTTCATTCCCAAGCACATCGCGCTGGTGATGGACGGTAACGGCCGTTGGGCCCAGAACCAAGGCATGCCACGCACCGAAGGCCATAAGCGTGGCGAGGCTGTGCTGATGGACTGCGTCGACGCATGCTTGGCTCTGGGCGAAGTTGAGTGGCTGTCCGCTTATGCTTTTTCCACGGAGAACTGGCGCCGCGCCGCCGAGGAAGTCCGCTTCCTGATGGGCTTTTCGCGCGATGTGCTGCGCCGCCAACGTGATATTCTGCACGAGAAAAATGTGCGCATCGTGTGGGTTGGTCGCCGGCCCCGGCTGTGGCGCAGCGTGATCCGCGAACTTGAAGCCGCTGAGGAGCTGACACGCCACAACACGGCAATGACACTAGCCATGTGTGTTAACTATGGCGGGAGGGCAGAGCTTGTCGACGCCGCACGCACGCTTATCGACGAAGCTCGCGCCGGTAATCTGCGTAGAGAACAGCTCAATGAGGACACGTTTTCCCAGTTCCTGTACCGCCCCGACATGCCAGATGTGGATTTGTTTCTGCGGCCGTCGGGGGAGCAGCGCACCTCCAACTACCTGTTGTGGCAGTCCGCCTATGCTGAGATGGTGTATCAGGACAAACTGTTTCCTGATTTCACGCCGCAAGACATGTATGACGCAGTACTGGAGTATGCGCGCCGTGACCGCCGTTTCGGAGGAACGAAGTGACCGAGAGCGACAACGAGTTGGAGCACCAGGCGCAGCAGGATTCGTCGGCAAGCGAACCGACGAAAGCCCAGATCAAACGCTGGCGACGCTACCTGGCCAACGAGCGTGCAGAGGCCGCCGTCTACCGTGAGCTGGCACGCAAGCGCGACGGTGAAGAACGCGAGATTCTGCAGCGCGTGGCTGATGCTGAATCCCGCCACGAACAATTTTGGCGCGAGAAGCTTGGCGACTATGTGGGTATGCCTCAGTCGCCTGACTTATCCACCCGGTTCATGGCGTTTATGGCGCGCAATTTCGGCTCGGTGTTTGCGCTGGCGCTGATGCAGTCGGCAGAACAACGCTCGCCGTATCTGGATGACGTGGATGCCTCCGACCAGATCGCCGCTGATGAGGCCATGCACGCCGAGGTGGTGCGCGCGTTGGCGCAAAAAGGCCGCGAGCGCATGAGCGGCAACTTCCGTGCCGCTGTGTTCGGCGCCAACGATGGGCTGGTATCCAATGTGGCGCTGGTGATCGGCGTGATGGGCTCTGGGGTCTCGTCGAACTTTATTCTGCTCACGGGAATTTCTGGCCTGCTGGCTGGTGCGCTGTCGATGGCGGCCGGCGAATATGTGTCGGTGAAAAGCCAGAATGAATTGCTGGAGGCCTCCACACCAGACCCCGCTGCGCGCGACATGTTGCCCAACCTGGATGTCAACGAAAACGAGCTAGCCTTGGTGTACCGCGCGCGCGGGTATTCAGAGCAGGAGGCGGAACAGCGCGCCGCCGCCCACTACGTGGCTGCACTGCAGGGCGCACAGTTCGACGATTTGGAGGACACGGCATATCACGGTGCGGGCAGTGCGTGGGCGGCGGCTGCTTCGTCGTTCTTATTCTTCAGCACCGGTGCATTCATCCCGTTGATCCCGTTTATCTTTGGGGCATCGCCGGTTGTTGGCGCGGTGGTCGCTTTAGTTTTGGTGTCGTTGGCGCTGCTGTTTACTGGTGGTGTCACTGGAGTGCTCTCAGGCAAGCCCCCGTTGTCGCGCGCAAGCCGCCAGCTGCTCATCGGCCTGGGCGCAGCAGCAATCACCTACGTTCTAGGCGTGGTATTCGGCGCGGTGCTAGCGTAGCGTTCGCGGGCTCACGCTACGGAAACCGGGCGCTTAGCTGTGTACCTTCTCCTTTTTGTTCTGACAATCTGGGCATGTGCCGAAGATTTCAGCATCGTGGCCGGTCAGTGTAAAACCGTGTGTGGCGGCGGTGTCCTCGGCCCACTTCTCTACGGGGCCACCTTCAATCTCTACCGTGGTGCCACAAACACCGCACACCAAGTGGTGGTGATGATCGTCGGTCAGGCAGTGGCGGTACAGCGCTTCACCGCTGGCCATCTGCAGCACATCGACAGCATCGATCTCTGCCAAGGATTGGAGCGTGCGGTAGACAGTAGTAAGGCCGACCTTTTCGTCGCGGTTTTCCAGTTCGCGGTGAATTGCTTTTGCGGAGGCGAAGCGGTCGATGTCGCGTAGACAGTTAACCACGGCTGTGCGCTGTCGGGTGTTGCGTGCGCCTAACTTAGGGACGGTGTCTCGGGGCGACATAAATCTCCTTGTGTGCCTGAACAGTATTCAAAACAGTATTGTAATACTATTTAACACTGTGAGATTTTACCAGGTTACCCGCAGAAATGATCGCTTTACCTGTTAGGGGCGGGGGTTTGGGGGGCCAATCCTGGGTCAACGTCAGGCAGCGTGTCGGTGGGAATTCCTACTATTGCAGCCGCTCCGATTGTAGCGCCCCCATCAGAATTGCGCTCTTTCGCTTCACGACGCCTCGCCAACTCGTCATTGAACCGAGCAGCCTTACCCACCTTCTCCGCTTCGTGGATCAGATCAATGGTTTCGGCCACTGTCAAGCTATAAACAACTTCGCGCCCAGAACGGGTCGATTGAACTAGGCCTGAATTTTTCAGTACACGCAGGTGCTGGCTGATAAGTGGCTGGGATTTTTGCAGCGCGTCCACGAGTTCATGAACTACGTGGTCACGTTCATGCAGGAGCAGCAGGATGGACATCCGCAGCGGTGAGTCGAGCGCGCTAATAACGTTGTTGGCGTACTCAATCTCACCCATCGCGACCGGCTTCTCCTTGCCCATAGCCGACTCCCTTCCTTCAGTGCAACCTCTGTGTGAAGGGGAGGTTGCACTGCTGCTTTTAATACCAGCATAGAAAGATATACGCGGAAATCAAGGTCTCGGCAGGCAATGCCAGCGTTGTAATTAGACTCCGGAATATCCTTTAGCCCCATAATAAACGACTGTCCAAAATATTGACACTAGGGGTGCTTTTCGGCCGTTTTCTCGTCGATAAGCGTCGGCCATGCCCGTATGCCAAAGACCGTAACGATGAACCGAAACCGGGGGGCGGGCTGAAGCCACACAGCGACCGCGCTACACTAGGGAAAAGTTTTAATCCCCCTACCAGAGGAGAACCGTTTTCCATGGCTGTGTCCGTGATCGATACCGTGGTTAATCTTGCTAAGCGCCGTGGGCTGGTGTACCCCGCCGGTGAAATTTACGGGGGTACACGCTCCGCGTGGGACTACGGGCCGCTGGGTGTCGAACTGAAAGAAAATATCAAGCGCCAGTGGTGGCGCCACATGGTGCAGTCGCGTGCCGATGTTGTCGGCGTTGACACCTCGATCATCCTCCCACGCCAAGTGTGGGAAACCTCCGGCCACGTCGAAGTTTTTACTGACCCACTGGTGGAATCTCTACACACCAACAAGCGCTACCGCGCAGATCACCTGCTGGAAGCTTATGAAGAAAAGCATGGACACCCACCAGCCAACGGCCTGGCAGACATCAATGATCCAGAAACCGGCCAGCCAGGCAAATGGACCGAACCGCGCGAGTTCTCCGGCCTCATGAAGACCTTTCTCGGCCCGGTCAATGACGAAGAGGGCCTGCACTACATGCGCCCCGAAACCGCTCAGGGCATCTTTGTGAACTTCAAGAATGTGATGACTTCGGCGCGCCTGAAGCCGCCGTTTGGCATCGCCAACATTGGTAAGTCTTTCCGCAACGAGATCACCCCCGGCAACTTCATCTTCCGCACCCGCGAGTTCGAGCAGATGGAGATGGAATTCTTTGTCAAGCCCGGCACTGATGAACAGTGGCACCAGTACTGGATTGACAACCGCCACCAGTGGTATATCGACCTGGGTATCAACCCAGAGAACCTGCGCCTCTACGAACACCCAGAGGAAAAACTGTCGCACTACTCCAAGCGCACCGTCGACATTGAATACGCCTACAACTTTGCTGGATCCAAGTGGGGTGAGCTTGAAGGCATTGCCAACCGCACCGACTATGACCTGCGCGTTCACTCTGAGGGCAGCGGTGAGGAATTGAGCTACTACGAGCAAGACACCGAGGAACGTTGGATACCGTATACCATTGAGCCCGCAGCTGGCCTGGGCCGCGCACTCATGGCGTTTCTAATTGATGCATACCACGAGGATGAGGCGCCGAACGCCAAGGGTGGCGTCGACAAGCGCGTTGTGCTGAAGCTGGACCGCCGCCTGGCGCCGGTGAAGGTTGCTGTGCTGCCGCTGTCGAAGAAGCCGGAGCTGTCCGAACCCGCTGCGGAGCTAGCTGATCAGCTGCGTGCCTACTGGAACGTTGACTTTGACACCTCCGGTGCCATTGGTCGCCGCTACCGCCGCCAGGATGAGATCGGCACCCCATTCTGCGTGACGTACGACTTTGACACGCTTGACGACGCCTCCGTGACCGTGCGCGAACGCGACAGCATGGAACAGGAGCGTGTTTTACTGGCAGAGCTGGAAGGCTACCTGGCTCAGCGATTGGTGGGTTGCTAATGCACTGGGTTTCTTGGGACCGCACCGACCGCGACAACCCGCGGCTTTTAGCGGAGGCTGGGCCTGAGGTATTGGCTGAGTTCTCTTCTGATTCCGCGCGTGTCGACGGCGTCCGCTGGGATCTTGCCGCCACCCCAGTCAGCGGGGCTGTTGCGCGTGTCGACGGTGTGGAGCTGATGCGCTCGGGTGCCTGGAAGCGCAACAAGGAGGTCCCCGTAGTTGTTGACGGGCGTGACTACCTGATGATCAACGAGGACGGCTCTGACTGGATCATTGACGATGCTCGTGGCGAGAAAGTAGCGCAGTTCTCGGGCAAAAACCATGGTGTGCGCATGGCTAACCTCGAATTTGAGGGTGAGACCGACTTGCCTCTGACCGATGTGGTTGCACTGGCATGGGTCTCCCGATTGGCCCTGGAAAACAAAACCATGGGCACCTCCAAGGCGCTGATCGCCACGCTGGTGCTGCTGTCCATCGTGGCAGTGCTGGTGTTCTTCATTTAAGAGGGCAGAAAAGGGGGTGGCGTGTGGACGTAACGAGACCAAACAAAGCTGGCATCTTCACCGGTGGTGGCGAGGGCAAATGGGTGTGGCGCGGCAATGAGCTTTTCGACGCCAACTCCGTTCTTATCGCCCACGTGCGTTCCGACGTGCTGATCATGGGCCGCAAAAGGCTGCTGGTTGAGTACACCCCCGGCCCACGCCACTTCACGGTGCGCGCCACCGCCGACGACGGCACCCTGTACACCATCACTCAACAAGGATTCACCGTGGGGCAGCTCGCCGGGTGTTGCGACGACCGGCCCTACTCCTTAAACCGCGTGCGCTGGTGGAGCAAAGAGCGCGAAATCTTGGACGCTGCTGGTGACGTGGTGGCGCGCACCCAACCGCTGATCTCTGGGATGGTCGAGGTGATTGATGGGCCCGCCATCGACGACGTCCCCACCCTGGACCTCGTGTTCCTCACCTGGGGGTTGGTGCTCGTGGATTCGCCTGTGCGCCGCACGCTGATCTAGCGGTGGACGGATAGGCCTAGAACAAACAGGCCTAGAACAAACAGGCCTAGAACGAGCCGCCGGAGCCTCGGCCACCGAAGCCGCCTCCACCGAAGCCGCCTCCACCGCCGCCGAAGCCACCTCCACCGCCGCCGAAGCCACCACCGCGGCCACCGGAAAGCATCGAGCCAATGATGATGCCCTGGGCTACGTCACCAAAGGTAGATGCGACCTGTCGTTGACGGTGCTGGTTGATATTGTTCTTCGCAGCCCGAGCGGCACGGCGCGCAGTCTCGGTTGCTTGTCGTGCCAAGTCAACAGCCTGGCGAGTATCAGACACTCGAAGGTTGAGCGCCTGGGCGTGTTCGCGCTGGGCCTGGGCCAACAAGGTGCGGGCCTCGGAGCCTATGATGCGCCCGTAGGAACCGATCAAGTCTTCGGCACCCTGGATCTGGGCGGCCGCAGCGTTGATCTGCTGGTCGAAAATACCCAGCAGTCGCTGTTGATCCTGCGCCACACCTTTGGCGTCGGCGATGGCCTCGTCCAACTCGGCGTCAACGTGCGTGAGGTCGGTGTAGGCACGCAGCGGATCAGAACCCGCCAGCGTACGCGCCTGTTCTAGCGCTTCAGAAGCACGCCGACGTACCTCACCCAGACGCTGCACATCGACCCGCGCACCTGTGGCAGTTGCTCCCTCTAGTTGGCGGGTTTCTTCGATTTCGCTGGCCACTTCGTCGATAAGCGATGGCAGGTTGGCTTTTGCGGTCTGGATATTTATATCGGCGTGCTCGATAGCACTAAGCATGTTGTCAGCCACCTCGATGGAGTGCTCGGCGGTGCGGATGACGTCGATAAGTGCTCCCTGCTGGCCGGCCGGGCGCGACTCGAGCGCGCGGGCCCGGTCGAGGTTCTGCTCGGCTTCGTTTAGTGCGCCCATGGCCAGTTCAACGTTGTCGGAAATGGAGTCCAGCATTTCGTCGGAGTATTTGGACTGCAACTCCGCGAGCACAGTACGTGCCGGCTCGATGCGTGCGCGCAGGTCCACGGTGCGCTGGGTGATCTTGTTGATGGTATCCGGCGCGGTGATCAGCAGGTTGCGCATTTCGGAGAACTCGCCGGACTGCCTGTCCAGTTCCTGATCGGCCTGGCCGGCGGAGGAAATGATGTCCACCAACATGGCGCGCTTTTCCGGCTCGGTCTCGGGGATGGCGTCGTTCAGGCGCTTCTGAATCTCAAATGCGCGCTGCATTTCGGAGGTCGCGCGGTTCATCGCCGCGGTAAATGGGCGGACGCGATCAGCCCCGAACTCGGCGGAGGCCACCTTCAGCTCCTCCTGGCCTAGGCGGATGGACTCATCCACGCTCACCAGTGTTTCATGGGCGAGCTGCTCCAGGGTGTGCGTGGGCAGCTGCGTAAGCCGGCGCGTGTCGGAAGGGTCGATCGCCTTGGAGTCCTCGAGTATCGCCGCGGATTCTTTCTTGTTTTTGCGCCGCGAGTATGCCCAGATGCCACCACCGGCGGCAACGGCGGCGCCACCGCCGGCGAGCAGCCAGGCAGCATTATCGCCGTCGCCACCACCGGATGACACCGCATTAATCGCGGCTAGCGGTGCTTGCGCAAAATTGCTGGCCACCAGTTCGCCATACATGGCGTCGTTCATGGCGTTGTTTTGCGCGTCGGTCCATTGCCCACCGGTCCACATTCCGTATTGGCGGATTTCCGGCGCAATGGCAATCACCGCAGTATTGCCGCCACCATTGGCCCCAACGGCAGCCTTGGCCCACTCGGTGGGATCCTGCCCACCGAAGTCGGGAACGTAGACCACAAACACGTTGAGCTGTTTCTGGATCTGCAGGTCGCGGATCGCCGTCTCGATCTCGTTGATTTCCGAGCCATTGAGAATACCCACCATGTCGGTGACCGGCGCGGAGAACTGCCCCGGTGAGGTCTGCGCCAGCACGCTTATCGACGACGCCCCTGCCGGACCTGCCAGCGCACACGCGGCCGGTGCTGCGGCGAGAGCAATGGCACCACCGAGCAGTGGGGCCGCTAACAGTGCTTGATAATTACGCGCGATCATGGCAACAAGGTTACCCACTGCCCGCTGTGTCTGCCTAGATCCCGGCAAATTCCCAGCTAAACTAAGGCATTGCTATGACCTATCAGTACTCTGCCGCCGACGCTGCACGCATGGCCCCAGAAGGGGAGAAGGGCTCGCTGTTCGAGGACACCGAGGCCGATCACCGCAGCGTGTTTTCTCGCGACCGGGCCCGTGTGCTTCATAGCGCGGCGCTTCGCCGGTTAGCCGATAAAACGCAGGTGGTGGGCCCGCGCGATGGTGATACCCCGCGCACCCGGCTGACCCACTCCTTGGAGGTGGGCCAGATCGCCCGCGGTATCGGTGCTGGTCTTGGCCTGGACCCGGACCTGTGCGATATGGCGGGGCTTACTCACGATATCGGCCACCCGCCGTATGGCCACAATGGCGAGAAAGCGCTGAACGCTTTAGCTGCGGATGCCGGCGGCTTCGAGGGCAACGCGCAGACTCTGCGCATTCTTACCCGTTTAGAGCCGAAGGTGCTTTACGACGACCACTCTTTCGGACTCAACCTCACCAGGGCAGCGTTAGATGCTGCCTGTAAGTACCCGTGGGCGGCGACTAACCCGGATGGTTCGCGTAATAAAAAATATTCTGCCTATGACGAGGACGCGCACATTTTGGAGTGGATCCGCAAAGGCCACACTGATCGTCGTGCTGCGCTAGAAGCCCAAGTGATGGACTTTTCCGACGACATCGCCTATTCGGTCCACGACGTGGAAGACGGCATCATCTCAGGGCGTGTCACACTCAAAGTGCTGTGGGACTTGGTGGAGCTGGCGCAATTAGCGGACAAGGGTGCGGCAGCTTTTGGTGGTACCGCCGAGGAGCTGTTGGAGGCGGCGGACCGTTTGCGTGGACTGCAGATTGTGGCTGATGCCGCCGACTATGACTACACCTTGGGCAGCTGGGTGGCACTCAAAAAACTCACCAGCGAACTTGTGGGCCGCTATGTGGGTGCCGTGACCACCGCCACCCTGGAATCTGGGCAGGACACACTGGGGCGCATGCACGGCGATCTTATCATTCCTGCCGAGGCCAACGCCGAAGTCACCTTGCTCAAAACCATTGCTGTGCTATACGTGATGGACCAGAAGGCACACCAGGCGCGCCAGGACCGCCAACGCGAGCGCATCAACCGGGTCCACGACTACCTCACTGCTGGTGCGCCAGGATCGTTGGACACGGTGTACCACCAGTGGTGGGTTGAGGCCGAGACTGACCAACAGCGGGCACGGGTCATCGTGGATCAGATCGCCTCGATGACGGAATCCCGCCTGGAACGCCTGGCTAAACGCTCCAGCGGGCTGTCTGGTTTCTTCGGCTAGCCAGCTAGGACGGCTAGCACGGCTAGCACGGCTAGCGCAGAAGTGCTAGCCAGCTAGGACGTCAGCGATGTGCTCAAGAGCGCTGCGGGTTCCCACCTCGCTGGCAAGCCACGGGATATGCACGGTGCTAATGTCAGGGAGGTGCTCACCTAGAAGCGACAGAGCGGAATCTTCAATGGCGCGCCGCGCTTGAAGAAACTCGCCGTCACCAGCTGGGGCGCGCCTGTTCACCACCAAACCCGCCACGGTGATGCCGTGGCTGGTCAGTTCCTGGTGGAACTCCACCGTCTCCAGCACAGGCAGGCGCTCGGCGGTAAGCACAATATGAAACACACACTGTTCCGGATCAGTGAGCACGCCACGCAGAGTCTCGAAACGCCGGCGCCTAGCCAGCAACGTCGCACGAATCTGCTGGTTACGCCGCTCCAGCGGGTCCGTGCGAGTCGAGGCCACCGAATCAGCTGCACTCATGCCACGGACCAAACTGCCAAACTTTTCTGACTTCTCCCGCCTGGCCAGCAGCCCATCGGTATACGCGGCCATCACCTCGGGCAGGGCAAGCAGCCGGGAGGTATGCCCCGAAGGGGCGGTGTCCACAATAATGTGGTCATAGTCGCTAAGGGATTCGTCGATAAGCGTGGCCAAACGCTCCAGAAACGCCGCCTCATGCATGCCCGGCGACTGACGAGCCAGCTCAAGGTGCTTATCTACCTCGGGGTAGAGGCGCTCGGCCATCATGCGGCGCATGGTGGTGCGCACGCCCTCAATGTGGGCTGTGGTGGTGCGCTCGGGGTCAATCTCCACTACATCGAGGCGTTCGGCGACGCGAGTGGGGGCGTCGGAAAGCGGCGTAGCCCAAATATGGCCCAGGTTGTGCGCCGGGTCTGTGGAAACCAAGAGCACGCGTGCCGACGCGCGACTCAGCGCCACTGCCGTCGCTGCCACCAGGGTGGTTTTGCCCACCCCACCTTTACCGCCGAAAAACATCACAGGTGCAGTGGTTAGCAGCATGAGAAATTCTCCAACGGTGAACGCTCCATGCCCATCCGAGTATGCCACGAATGGAAGTCCTCGTAGACCAGCGGCAGCAACTCGAGGGTGTAGTAGGTGGCGGGGTTGGGGATGCCCAGCGCTTCGGAGGCGACCAGCATGAGGAAGAGGTCATCCTCCTCCTGCTGGGAGCGGGCGAACGCGGCGCGGTAGGGCGCATGATACACCTCGTTCAGCCCGTCCGAGAAGGCGCGCAGGGTATTGCGCAGCTTATTCAGTGCGCCCGGTGCCATCAGGATCCCGTGTGTCCAGGCGGGTGGAGCCAGTGGAATCGGCAGTAATAGCGCCGGCGGAGGTGCTCTCGGCCTGGCGCTGCCCAGGGACCAGCTCGTCGTCAGCCCACTCGACCGGGGGCTGTTTGCGAGCGCGGCTGATGGCGGTGAAGGCCTCCACGATCACCCAGATCGCACACACGACGATGATGGCGTCAATGACCAGCAGCAACCAGTTGCGGCCCTCCCACAGGGTGCCAAGCTGCAAAATTGCCGCCCACAAGGACATGACGGTCACAAACACCAACGGGATCGCCACCGGAAGCGTCGGGCGGCGCAGCTGGGTAAGAATAACCACCAGGATGGACAACGTAAGACCAGCCATCAGCTGGTTGGTCGTGCCGAACAAAGGCCAAATGAGCATGCCGCCGGAACCGTCCGCACCTGTGGAGAAGGTCAGACCCAGGCCGGCACCCACCGCGATGATCGTGGCCACAAGCCCGGAGATCTTCACCCCCATGATGTCAGCGATCTCAGAGACCACCATGCGCTGCAGACGCACACCCGAATCCATCGTAGTAGCCGCGAACAGCACGGCCATGGTGGCCAGGATGGTGGCGGACAAAGACGTCGGAATGCCCAAGCCCTGGTTCATTAGATCGCCACCGCCTTCGACGAAGGCACTCACACCACCGGCGTTCCATTCGCTATAGATTGCCTCCCAATCTGCCAGGGTGCGGAACCCAGATGTAGTAGCCACGATGGCGCCCAGAGCAAGCAGACCCTCACCGACCGCACCGAAGTAGCCCACGAACCGGGCGTCCGTCTCTTTATTCAGCTGCTTTGCAGAAGTACCTGATGACACGATGCCGTGGAAACCCGAGATGGCGCCACAGGCAATAGTCACAAACAGCAGCGGGAATATAGACGGAGTACCCTCAGGAACGTCCTGGTTAAACGCTGGTGCCACAACTTCGGGGCGGATAATGAAGAAGGACGAGTACAAAATGATCAAGCCCACAAATAGCTGCAGACCATTGATGTAGTCGCGTGGCTGCAGGAGCACCCAGACCGGCAGCGTCGAGGCGATGAACGCGTAGACGAATAAGATGATGATCCAGACACCACGCGCCGGGATGCCCATGACAGTCTCAGGCAAGGCTAGCGGGTACATGTCGCCGAGAATGATCAGGCTGTAAAGAGCAATCACGCCCACAACAGACACGATCACCAGATTCCACTTGAAGCGGTAGATCGCCTGACCGATCAGCAGCGCAACAAGGATGGCACCCCACGTGGGGATCACCGCAGAGGGGCTGGCGATCAGCAGGTTAGAGATCACCACGGCGAACGCCGCGTTCACCATGAGCAGCAGCAAGAAGATAACCACTAGAAATAGGTTTCGGCCACGGGTACCGATATAGCGCCCCGAAAGCGTACCAATCGACTGCCCGCGGTGGCGCTGCGAAGCCCACAGTGCCCCAAAGTCATGCATGCCAGCGAAAAACACGGTGCCGAGTGTGACCCACAAGAACGCGGGGAACCAACCCCAGATCACAGCCACCGCCGGGCCCACGATCGGGGCCGCACCGGCAACCGAGGTGAAGTGGTGGCCCCACAGAACGTACTTGTTAGTGGGCACGTAGTCCACGCCATCTTCCATGGTGTGGGCAGGAGTCTTATAATTGTCAGACAGCTGGTAGACTTTCGAGCCCAAGAAGCGGGAATACAACAGGTATCCACCGATCATCATGGTCAGCCCGATGAGGACTAGGACAAGTGAATTCATGGTTGCGTCTCCACTGTGATCAGAAATGCTTACACAAGGAACGTGCCACAGTATCCCACAGTTGTAAAGGTCATACTCTTATTTTGCTCTTATTTTGTTGAAAATGACCTGATAGCGGGTGCACCCGCGTAGGGCCGGGGCGCTGTTCAGCCGGGGTGTTGTTTAGCCGGGGTGTTGTTTAGCCGGGGTGCTGTTCAGAGCGTGACCTGCGCAGCGGAGCTGCCCCTGACTTCCACTAGTTAGTTTCCGAGCACATCTGACCGTGGTCCTTGCTGCTTTAATAATCCTGGGGCATATCTATCTCACCTACGCCATTGCCCCAAAACTAATTAAGCAGCTAAATAGCCACTGCTATGCAATCATAGAGATCGCTGGACAACGCCACGAGATCCCACCACCGGTATCTCCAGAACCAATAATCGCATCATTAAGGAATTTCACGCCGATGGACTAAGCGAACTTGTGGAAGTCAGGACTTAGAGCTGTTCGCAGCCCAGTGCAAATTGCCGCCCAAACGGTGCGGTCGATGGATCCTGGAAAAGGCGGTCTAAAAACCTGGTTTTGAGAAGATTCATCGACCGGGATCGGGTGAGAGCTGGAGAGCTAGCAATAAGCCTGGCTTTTACAACGGTTTTGTGGGTTTTCGGTTTCAGTCTTGTTGACTTGGGTGTTTACTGTTGTGCGGTGTATGGCTGTTTTGGCGGACTAAGTTGGCGGTCGGTGATAGCGTCGATGTGTGGCTTATGTTGAGTATTCTCGAGCGCTATCTGGTGGGGCCAGTGTTCGGGGTACTGACAGAATCAGCTGCTTTATAAGTTTGAAAATTTTTAAGGACGTATACGCTGATGAGGCAGCGTGGCTACGGGCCCTATGAGGGTATCGACGAAACTTCTTTAATAGTCACCGCCATGCGATTATCGAGATCGCTGGACAACGTCATGAGATTCCACCACAGTTATCTCCAGACTGTGAAACGATGATCGCAGCGTTAAGATGTTTCACGTCGACGGGCTAAGCGAATTTGTGGAAGTCAGGGTGTGGGGCCGGGGGATTTCCGGCTCCTCGGCCTGGATTTCCGGCCGAGGCTTCGTGGGCGCGGATACTAACCATCCGCAGGGTATTTTCCGTGAGTGCATCGTTAGTATCGACGGCCTCTAACTTCACGTTTTCGCTTAGCGACGATCACCTTCGCAGGATGTTGCTGTGGTAAGTTCTGCGGGGTGTTGTGTGGTGTGTCATGATTGTTGTTGCCGGTTCATTGTACTTGGGGGAGACTATGGTTTGTTGGGCTCGTTTTGTGGCAGTGGTGGGGGTAGTTGTGGTTGCTGCATTGTTGTCGTCGTGTGCTGCGTCTGATGTGGGGTTGGTGCCGGTTGGTCCTGCTGTTGGGGCTGGTGGAGACGAACCCGCCGGGGCTGAGTCAGGTGGGTCAAGTGTTCCGGAGGGTGCTGGGGGGCAGGCTGGTTCGGTTGCGCCGGGTGAGGCGGTGGGGGCGTTTCATTTTGATTCGGGCACGTTGGAGATTGGGCCTTTTGATCCTCTTGAGGTTTATCCGGATGTGTTTGATCCGTGCCAGGAGATTTCGGCTGAAGAGTTCGCCGCTGCAGGATTTAAGACCGACGGGGTCACCACTCCGCTAGCCAATGGATCAATTCTCTCTTGTGTCTTACTTCCAGCGGATGAGGGAGGAGAGTTTGACATTATCCTGGCAGGGAATTTGGTCGACAGGCAAGAGATCTCTGAGAAGAACGGCATTTACTTAGACAACGTTTCGAAAATAGTTCCAGGAATGTTCCTCTATGTCGAAAGCGGAGTCGAAGAAGCAAATTGCAGCGCTGCAGTGTCTACAAAGCGCGGCCACCTCATCGCGTTCTCACTTGACGTGTACACGAAGAAAAGTCAAGACGATCACTGTAAAAATGCAATTCAAACTTTGGAAAATTTAGCAAGGAGTTAGAAATATCAGTCGGGGGAAATAATCTCAATCTTGTTTTAGGGGATGTTGCTGCCGCTATCACCAAACTAGCGGAGCCAGCGACGTCTCTTGGAAACAACTCTCTGCAGGACTTGATGGTGGCATCACCAATTTTTACCAGCGTGTCGGGGTTGTGTGAGGTGGGGGAGGCGCATGGTGGGGTGTTGAGGGTTAATGGGGTGGAGTCGCAGAGGGCGTTTGCGGATCGGTTTGCTAATATTGCCGCCCAGTTGCGTCAGAATGTGGCGGATGTGGTTAATGCGGATACTCGTATTGGTCAGTTGATTGATGCGGTGGGGTTGCCTGCTTCTGGTGGTTTTGATTTTTTTACGAGGGATCATGGTGCTGATGTGGTTGATACTGAGACTGCTGCGTTTGTGATGACCGTCCCGGTTGTTGCTGGTGTGGGTAGTTTGTCTGTGTTGGCTTCGCAGTATGCTGCGACGAATTTTGGGGTGCCGGAGTCGATGACGGGTCAGTGGTTGGCGTTGTCGGCGAAGGTGTCGGATGCTGTTGAGTGTCTTGATGGTGTGTTGGCGGATTTGGATAGTTCGTCTGATACTGAGGCGATTGCTAATGCTATGGGGGCTGTGCGGGCTCTTCAGTCGGCGGGTTCGGTGTTTGGTGCTAATACCTTGACGATGGGGGCTGCGACGACGAATTTGGGGACGGGGAGTTTTGCGTTGGGTCAGCAGGTGGTGATGGCTGCAAAGGCGTATGGAATCTTGTTGGCGACGCGTCCGGATGTGGCTGGTGTGTTTGAGCGGGCGTTTTTGGCGTCGTATCCGGCGACGGTGGCGGCTGCGTTGCCGCCGTCGATTCCGTCGATTACGCAGTTGTTGCCGTCGGCGTTAGATCCTTCGGGGGTGTCGGCAGGCAGTGGTGGTGGGGCTTTTCGTGGTGGTGATCCGGGTGTGGGGTTGAGTATGTGGCAGGAT
Organism: Corynebacterium cystitidis; assembly: GCF_900187295.1. Lineage (NCBI taxonomy): Bacteria > Bacillati > Actinomycetota > Actinomycetes > Mycobacteriales > Corynebacteriaceae > Corynebacterium > Corynebacterium cystitidis. The sequence goes on from NZ_LT906473.1 coordinate 549,173, forward strand.
TTGCCGTTTCCAGCGGTAGTTCAGGAGGCGATGGAGCAGGTGGGGATGGTAGAGCAGGCGAGGATGCGTAATCCGTATGAGTTGGCCCAAGAGTTTGTGCGTGTGGGTCGGGATGATTTGGATGCGCTTGTTGCTGGTGCTGTGCCGACGAGCACGGCGTCGGTGGGTGGTCCTTCGCTGTCGCCGAGTGTGAATCCGGTGGGGACTGTGGGATCGACTCCAGGGTTTGTGGTTGGGTCAGGCACGGTTGGGTCAGGCATGGTTGGGGGCGTAGGAACTGGTGGTGCTGGGGTGGGTGCTGGTGCTGGCACTGGCGCTAGTGGTGCTGTTGGCAGGGGTGCTGTTGGCAGGGGTGCTGCGTTGGGTGGTGTTGGCTATGGTTCGGGCAACCGTGGTGGTTCTGGTGTTGGCGGGGGTGTGGGGCTTTCCGGGCGTGGTGCTGGTGGCACGGGTGGTGCCGGTGGTTCTGGTGTAGGGTCTCGGCCAGGTCTTGGGTCTGGTGTGGGCGCTGGTCCTAGCCCTGGTGTTGGTGCAGGCCCTGGTGCTGGTTCAGGTGCTGGTGCGACTACTGGTGTGGGAAGTCATGGTCGTGGTGGTGCACCTATCGGTGGGATGATGGGTGCAGGTGCAGGTAGAGCCGCAGGTAGGGGTACGGGCCAGCAGGGTGTGAAGTCGAGTTCTGTGCGTGGTATCAAAACCAGTGCGGTCGAGCGTAAAGGCAATCTCAAAGCTTTGCTAGGTGAAGGCCCCGAAGTGATCCCGGGTGTGATCGGGGCCTGGGTGCGTGAACCCCGCAACGACCGCTAGCAATAAGCCTGACTTTTACAACGGTTTTGTGGGTTTTCGGTTTCAGTCTTGTTGACTTGGGTGTTTACTGTTGTGTATGGCTGTTTTGGCGGACTAAGTTGGCGGTCGGTGATAGCGTCGATGTGTGGCTTATGTTGTGTATTTTTGAACGTTGTCTGGTGGGGCCAGTGTTCGGGGTGCTGACAGAATCAGCTGCTTTATAAGTTTGAAAGTTTTTAAGGACGTATACGCTGATGAGGCAGCGGATGGTGTCAGATGGTTTGTGTGTGGGATACCGATCCTGCATGAGGAGATGAACCACAATGACGACTATGACGCGACGTGATCCAGAGGATAAAGCTCGGATTGATGCTATTGAGGAGAAACTGCTTGCCAATCCTGAGGTAGCTAAAATCATCAAGGAGCTTGCAACCTCTACTACGGATGCCAATGAACTGGTCAGGGGCATGCTGCAAGCCTCGCTATCGGCAGCATTGCAGGCGGAAATGGATGTCCACCTCGGCTATCAGTCTGGTGACAGGGCAGCCAAAAACGCTGCTCGGGCTGATAACCACCGCAATGGCAGCTATCCAAAGACCGTGGATTCTAACTATGGGCCTGTCACCATTGATGTGCCCCGTGATCGGCAGGGGACGTTTGTTCCGACGATGGTGCCTAAAGGAGTACGTCGCCTGACCGATGTCGATGACATGATCGTTAGTTTGTATGCCGGTGGGATGACCATCCGTGATATCCAACACCACCTAGCCACAGCCTTGAAGATCGATGTGTCGCATGAGACGATCTCTGCGGTTACTGATGCAGTGCTCGACGAAGTACTGCAGTGGCAAAGCCGCCAGCTAGATGAGTTCTACCCCGTGGTGTTCCTCGATGCACTGCGTATCAAAGTCCGTGATGGTGGGCGAGTGGTCAACAAGTCTGCTTATCTGGCTATCGGGGTGGATATGGACGGTATTAAGCACATCCTGGGTATTTGGATTGCCAAAGAAGAAGGAGCCTCGTTCTGGGCACAGGTCTGTTCCCACCTGGCTAACCGGGGTGTTAAAGACGTTTTCATCGTGTGCTGTGATGGGTTGAAAGGCCTGCCAGAAGCAGTCGAAGCGACCTGGCCGAACTCGATGGTTCAAACCTGTATCGTCCACCTGATCAGGGCAGCCAACCGGTGGGTTGCGTACGGGGACCGTAAAGCAGTATCAGCGGCTTTAAAGCAGATCTACACCGCTGCTGATGAGGACCAGGCAGCGCAAGCGTTAGAACACTTTGCTGCAACTGAGCTGGGGCAGAAATATCCGCAATCAGTGAAAGTGTGGCGCGATGCGTGGGATCGGTTTATACCGTTTCTACAGTTCCCGCCAGCAGCGAGGAAGGTGATCTACACGACGAATTCGATTGAATCGTTTAACAATCAACTACGTAAAGCCACCCGTAATAGGGTGCAGTTCACTAACGATGAATCCGCAGTCAAGACGCTGTGGTTGATGATCTGCAATATCGAAGATCGCCGTGCCGCCAAACGAGCCAAAGAAGGCAAAAAGGTTGCTGCCACAGCCGGACGCCTCATAGAAGGTGCACGCGTGGCAGGGTGGAAACAAGCCATCAACCAAATGTCCGTAGCCTACCCCGACCGCTTCCAAAACTACCTATAAAATCAACCCCACACACAAACAACTTGACACCCTCAGGCAGCGCGGCTACGGGCCCTATCAAAAGACAAGGAATCGGGTGGCGATTTTCGTTACAATCGCCGGCTGCGTATCGACGAAACTCTCTTCAATCCAGTGATCAATGAGCTGGCAGCGGGAACTATCTTGCCGACAGAAGCACTGCGACTTACCGGTATCAGTTTCTACAAGAAAGAGATGATTATGTATCCGATTGATACCAATGCCATCATTAACGCAGCACGAACCTACTACAGCTGCGATTGGGCGACGCAACCCACAGTGCCATCTTGGTCACCCTACCGCATCAGCTCCACACCCATATCTTTGAAGACGCGGGAAAGCTGGCGGGTGTCATCGTCGTTAAGCTCCCAGTGCGAAGCGATGACCCGACGGACGCGGGACTCCCGCAACATGTCCGCAAGCCCGTCCAAATTCGTGGGCGCGGGGCGGCAGGCCGGGTATAGGACATTGGCCAGTGCCGTGTAGAGGTCATCGCGCGAGCGTACAGGGCTGGTGACCAGCACCGGGTTGAAGCGGCGGTTATGCATCGTTGACCTCGCAGAACGTCTCATAGTGGTCATCGGTGTAGTAGAACACCTCGGGGTTGTCAGCAGAGTCTCCGCCGGTGACGATACGCCGCGCCCCACGATGATCTAAACCAGGCGTTTCCACTGTGTACTCGCGATAATAATGTGAGTGCTGGTCGGGCAGGCGGCCCTCATAGTTGCCGAAGTGCTTGCCGTCATTGTCCGGGTATTCAAACGGGCCGCCGTGGTAAATGTCCTCGATGGTGTCTGCGGCTTCGGCAGGCAAGTCGGCGACCGGGCAGGCGGTTTCCGCGTTGGGCTGGCCCTGCTGCTCCTGCTGGCTCGGGGCGTCGTTCTGCGCGAGATCAATGCCAAAAATCCCTGCGGCGACGATGATAGCACCGGCGACCAGGGTGGGGATCGCCTTGTTCGTCCTCCGGTTCTGGTTGGGCTGTGGGTCAGACTGTGGGTCAGACATGGTCAATATTGTGCCAAGTGATCTGCCCAATTACGAATTAGCGCCCTGGTATAGGATGAAGCCCATGGCAAAGGGCAGAATTCCGGATTCAGATATTGAGGCGATCCGTGAGCGTGCCCACATTGAGGAGATTGTGGGCGAATATGTCCAGCTTAAACCGGCGGGGCATGACTCGATGAAGGGCCTTTCCCCGTTTAAAGATGAGAAGACACCGTCGTTTCACGTGCGCCCCGCGCGCGGCTACTACCATTGCTTTTCTACCGGCAAAGGCGGCGACGTCTTCTCCTTTTTGATGGAGATGGAGCACCTCACTTTCCCTGAGGCCGTGGAGTCTGTTGCTGAGACCATCGGCTATCACATCAATTACCAGGGCGGATCCACCGGTGCCCGCGACGTGAAGCCCGGCACCCGCGCCCGCCTGATCGCCGCGAATAAGGCCACCCACGAGTTTTACCGCGAGCAGCTGGAAACCCCGGATGCCGCGCCCGCCCGCGATTTCCTGCTCAGACGCGGCTTCGGCCAGGACATCATCTACACCTTCGAATGCGGCTACGCGCCCGGCGGCTGGGACACGCTGACTAAGCACTTGTTGCGTAAGGGGTTTGAGGCGAAGGAGCTTGTCGACGCCGGCCTGTCCTCGATGGGTCGGCGCGGGCCCATTGACAAGTTTCACCGCCGTTTGCTGTGGCCGATTAAAGACATGGCCGGCAACGTGATCGGTTTTGGTGCGCGCAAGTTGTTTGATGACGACAAAATGGGCAAGTACATGAACACTTCGGACACCATGTTGTACAACAAGTCGAAGGTGCTGTTCGGCCTGGATCTGGCTAAGAAAAGCATTGCGGCCCAGCACCAGACTGTGGTGGTTGAGGGATACACGGATGTGATGGCGATGTACGCTGCCGGCGTGACTACAGCTGTGGCATCCTGTGGCACGGCTTTTGGTGCAGATCACCTGTCGATGATCCGCAGGCTCATGCTTGACGACGATTACTTCCGTGGCGAGCTGATTTACACTTTTGATGGTGATGAAGCTGGCCAGAAGGCCGCGATGCGTGCGTTTGAGGGCGATCAGCAATTTACTGGTCAATCTTTTGTGGCTGTGGCCCCTGACGGGATGGACCCGTGTGATTTGCGGTTGGAGCGGGGCGATGCCGCTGTAAGAGATTTGGTTGCCTCTCGCGTACCCATGTTTGAGTTTGTGATCACCTCGCTGCTGTCTGCTTATTCTTTGGATACTGCGGAATCTAGGTTGCAGGCGATCAGGAGAACTGTGCCTGTTGTTGCTGGTATTAGAGATGCTGCGTTGCAGGCCGAGTATGCCCGCCAGCTTGCTGGCTGGGTGGGGTGGGATCCGGTGGAAGTGCTCGCCCAGGTGCGCCAGGAAGCTAAGAACCCCACGAAGAAGCGCGAGCGGGTGATTCTGCGCCAGGCTGCAGAAGAGCCTGCTGGGGTTGAACCAGCCTCCTTGGTGGCGCCTGACCCCGAAGACAGTGTGCTGTGGCCACAGCGCGAGGCGTTGAAGCTAGCTTTGCAGTATCCCTCGTTAGCAGGTGACTATTTTGATGGCATCAACCCGGATGCTTTTTCTAATAGTGCATACTCACAGGTGAGGGAGGCTATTGGTAGGGCAGGTGGTACCTCAAATGCTGGCGAGGGTGGGCCTGGTTGGCTTGCTTCTGTTACAGGTGAGATGTTTGATTTGGCCGGCCGCAACTTTGTCAGTGAGCTGGCAGTAGAGCCCATCCACGCCGATGACCTCGAAATTTATGCAGACTCTGTGCTTTCCAGGCTGCAAGAGGCCCGGGTGGGAGATCAGATTGCTCAGCTGAAGTCCCAGCTGCAGCGTATGCGCCCCTCTGATGATGCGGTGGCCTACAACTCCCTGTTCTCTGACTTGGTTGCTCTGGAGCAGGCCCGCCGCGAGCTCAATGACCGGGCTTTCAGAAACTGATGATGCTGCCCCAGCTCTCCAGCCCTTGCCTAGCTCTCCAGCCCTTGCCTAGCTCTCCAGCCCTTGCCTAGCTCTCCAGCCTTTGCCTAGCCCTCCAGCCCTTGCCTAGCCCTCCAGCCTAGCTCTCCAGCCCTCACCCGGTCCCGGTCGATGAATCTTCTCAAAACCAGGGTTTTAGGCCACCTTTTGCAGGATCCATCGACCGCAACCTGGCGGCAATGAGCACTTGGGCTGTGGATAACTCTAAGTTATCCACAGATTTTATTTCTCCTCCTCGGGATCTGTAAAAGTGCGTCATCCTGAGAGTATGAACTCAAAAACAGCTACAGCAATAAATACACAAGCCCAGTTAAACGACCTTCTATCCAAACCCATCTTTGGAAACCCTGACGGAACCTTGAGCCTGCCTGAGGAGCAATTTATCCGTGCCAACCATGCCGGCATTCGTTCTGCTTCAATCACAGGCTTGGCTGCCGCGCGGATCCGCGGGCTCAAGACTTTCTCTCCACTCTCTTATTTAGATCTCATTCATCCCAATAACGTCAGCGCACCAGCTCGTGGGCGGTGGAAGTATAGAAGGCGTTATACCACTGGAAACGTTAGGTCGAGTGAAATTTCAACGGTGCACGGTTTCCGGCTTGTACCTCCCATCCACATGCTGCTGCATATTCAGAAGTTATATGGTGATCTTGATTCGCTGGTTGTCATTGACATGCTGCGGGCAAAGGATCCGAGGTTCACGGAGGAGCACTTGTTGGAACTTCTTAAGGAACTGCCTTCTCACACCGGTGTTCCTGGGCTGCGGGAGATGATTGCAATGAGTGAACCGACAACGCGTAGTCCATTGGAGTCAGTTGGGCGGTATCGTTTGCTGTCCGGCAAGTATCCGTGGATTCATAGCATTGAGTATGAGGTCAAGATTGTGATCTGGGATGGGGGAGGGTACCCGATTACCTATTACGCCGACATTTTGATTAATGGTTTTTTGGTGTTGGAGCTTGACGGCAGGTCTAAGTACACCATGGTCTATGGCAGGGATCCTGTGGAGACTGTGGTGCAGGAGCGGATACGTGAGCATTTGATCCAGAATTGTGGTTTTGTGATCAGGAGAGGGAAGTGGCAGGACATGAGGCTCAATGGTAGTGGGAGTTGCACCTTCACGAAGATGGTTGAGAAAGCGGTGCACATGTATCCTGAGCCTTCTCAGCCGCCTGCTCGGTCTGTGCAATTATAGTCACCTCATATTCCGGTCGATGAATCCCGCAAAAGTGGGTCAAAAACCCCGGTTTTGAGAAGATTCATCGACCGCACGAGGAGATACTGCTTCAAAAAATCTAAGCTCTACATCTAAGCCGGGTTCCCAATCAGCTTAGGCATATGATGTTGTTCATGACGGTTATTTTGTTAGATCCCCGGTGGCCCGACCAGATCCCGATGGGGGTGGTCTCCAGCCTGGAGTCGCCGATAACTTGCACGGGTGAGGTGCCGGTGTCGGTGCGGTGGGTGTTGGCGGATCTACCTGCGCGCGATTCGGTGACGGGTTGGGGCACGCTGCTGACTACGGATGCGCAGGCCCCGGAGGTGCTCAAGCGGAGGCAGCGTGGCGAGGCGCTCATTGAGGTGCCCAGTAGGCAGGATAAGGTGCAGCAGGCTGTGGAGACGATGCGTATCGCCCGCAATCGTGGTGCGTGGGAGATCGCGCAGACGCATGAGTCGCTCCTGCCGTATTTGCGCGAGGAGGCGCAGGAATTCTGCGAGGCTGTCGAGCAGGGGCTTAACGACGATCAACTGTGCAATGAGCTAGGCGATGTGCTTTTGCAGGTGCTGTTTCACGCGGAGATTGCTTCACGGCGAGGCGCTTTTGATTTTGGTGATGTGGCGGAGTCCTTCACTAATAAGATGCGTTCGCGTTCGCCGTATTTCTTTGATGGTTCTACAGGCATTGTGGATGAGGAGACTCAGGACCGGTTGTGGCAGGAGGCGAAGCAGAAAGAGTAAAGCCCCTGAGGGGAAGGTTCTCGGGGGCTTGAGTGGGTGCAGGATTTTTAGAGACCGAGTACTGGCAGCAGGTTGCGGATTTCTGGCAGGCCCACCTGGGAGGACATGTGCGAGGAGAACGCGATGGCCTGGTCAACTGGGGTTACTGGGTCAGCTTTGACGATTTTGCATTCGAGTGCGCGGTCGCCGACGGTGTTGATGGTGGGGGCGGAGATGAGTTTGATGGAGGCGTCGTCACCGACTAGGTTGTTGAGGTCCTTGACTAGTTCGCTGCGGGTGGTGTTGTCGTCGATAAGCCCAACGCCGCGCAGGCCGGCTTCGAGGGTGCCACAGTCTACTGTTTCGATGCCACTGTTGATGGTGTTGATGAGGCTGAGCACGTTGGTTTGTGCGCTGGCGGGTGCGGCCAGGCCGATTGTGAGGGCGGTTGCTGCGGTTACAGCTGCGATACGGATTGTGATTGCCATCAGGGTGTCCTCCTGTTTGGGTTATGGGATTGGTTGACCGCCAGCATACAGTAAGGTAAGTGACTATTGTGGTCTTTCAGACATAATCCTTAGCAGGAATGTGTGGCGGTGGAGTACGGTGCGCTGCCAACTTGGTGGTAGGTGGCTGGGGATGTGGTGGCTGAAGCTTTCAGGGTTATTAGATGCGCGTTCTAACCGGTATGATCAGCCCTCATGACTGATCGGACGAAGCGGGTGTCGGCGGGCTGCGGCTGCGCCGGTATTACCGCTGTCGTCTTGGCGATTGTGCTGGTGGTAGCGCTGGTGGGTTGGGCTCTGTCCACGCTGCAGCCGGGGGCGACGGTGCGCTCGTGGCAGCCTGTGCCTGACAATGTCCCGCCGCAGGCTGCTACTCCTCCTCCGCCTATCGACGTGCATGGCCCCGGCCGTACTGCAGATTTTCTGGCAGACTGGGCTGCCCCGATCGCGGATGCTACTAATGTGGATCCGCAGGCGATCCGTGCCTATGGCAATGCTGCGCTGATTGCGCAGGATGCGTGGCCGCAGTGCAATCTGCGGTGGAACACGCTGGCGGGTATTGGTTGGGTGGAAACGCGCCACGGTACTTATACCGGTGATGCTTTTACGCGCGGGCGTCTCGACGCCAATGGTTATGCAACGCCTCCTATTATTGGGCCGGCGTTGGATGGTTCTCCTGGTTTTGCAGAGATCCGTGATACTGACGGTGGCCTCCTTGATGGGGATACTGTGTATGACCGTGCGGTGGGCCCAATGCAGTTTATTCCGGAGTCTTTCAGTAAGTATGGCCGTGATGCTAATGGCAATGGTGTGCCGGAGCCGCAGCAGATCGATGATGCTGCGTTGTCTGCTGCGAACCTGTTGTGTGCCGGTGGGCGGGACTTGTCGGTGCCGGAGGACTGGCAGCAGGCCGTCTTGTCTTATAACCATTCCAACGATTATGCGGTGAAGGTTCGTGACGCTGCGGCCGCGTATGCGATCCCGCAGCCCGCGATCCGGTAATAATAATCACACCATTCGGTTAAAATGGGCGCTAGGCACCCACCGGGCGCGGTTTTCTGGAACAATTGCTTACGGAAAACATTTTTCTAGTCTTTGAGGAGACAATTCAGTGGCTGACATTATTCATGCATTTGCACGCGAGATCATGGACTCCCGCGGTAACCCCACCGTTGAAGCTGGTGTCGTGCTTGACGACGGCGCATCCGGCCTGGCTGGCGTCCCATCCGGCGCATCGACCGGCGCTCACGAGGCCCACGAGCTACGCGACGGCGGCGACCGTTACCTGGGCAAGGGTGTCCAGAAGGCTGTGGAGAACGTCAACGAGGAAATCGCTGATGAGATTGCCGGTTTCGAGGCTGATGACCAGCGCGCCATCGACCAGGCAATGATCGCTCTTGACGGCACTGACAACAAGTCCCGCCTGGGTGCTAACGCCATCCTTGGTGTGTCCATGGCAGTGGCAAAGGCTGCGGCGGAGTCCGCCGGCCTGCCTCTTTACCGCTACTTGGGTGGCCCTACTGCCCATATCCTGCCTGTTCCGATGATGAACATTGTTAACGGTGGCGAGCATGCTGACTCTGGTGTTGATGTGCAGGAGTTCATGATCGCCCCACTTGGTGCGGAGTCTTTCTCTGAGGCGCTGCGCATGGGTGCGGAGGTCTACCACAACCTGAAGAAGGTGATCTCGGATCGTGGCCTGTCTACTGGTCTGGGCGACGAGGGCGGTTTCGCTCCTTCTGTTGACTCCACCCGCGAGGCTTTGGACTTGATCGTGGAGGCCATCAAGAAGGCAGGTTTTGAGCCAGGCAAGGACGTGGCTCTTGCACTCGATGTTGCTTCTTCTGAGTTCTACAAGGACGGCAAGTACCACTTCGAGGGCGGCCAGCTCAGCCCTGATGAGATGATCAAGGTCTACGAGGAGCTTGTCGACGACTATCCGATCGTCTCCATCGAGGACCCATTGGACGAGGATGACTGGGACGGCTACGTCACCATCACTGAGAAGCTGGGCGATAAGGTTCAGCTCGTCGGCGACGACTTCTTCGTCACCAACCCTGAGCGCCTGGCAAAGGGTATTGAGAAGAAGGCTGCGAACGCTTTGCTGGTGAAGGTGAACCAGATCGGTACTCTCACCGAGACTTTCGACGCGGTTGATATGGCCCACCGCAATGGTTACCGCTGCATGATGTCGCACCGTTCGGGTGAGACTGAGGACACCACGATTGCGGATCTGGCTGTGGCGTGGGGTTGTGGCCAGATTAAGACTGGTGCGCCTGCGCGTTCTGAGCGTGTGGCGAAGTACAACCAGTTGCTGCGCATTGAGCAGGAGCTTGGCGAGGCTGCTGTCTACGCTGGTGCTTCGGCGTTCCCACGTTTCAAGGCTTAAGCTTCTCGGATCTTCAGCCTTTAGTACGCGCGCTTTTCGACGACCGCCTGGGCCCCACTTGTGGGTGTGGCCCAGGCGGTTTCTCTATGGGGTTGGTGGTCGAAGGTTGCTTAGCCGTGGAGTGGTACTGATTGCTTCGAAATGATCTCGAAGTTGCGGGGCCATAGCGTTGAGCAATTGAACCATATCGTTATATCGTGCTGGGATATTGACGGTTAGTAAGTGTTCAGCGTGAGCGACTCGGTTTCTTAAAGCATGAATCCGGTCTACTCTGTCATAGACTCCGCGTCCGTTCGGATCGGCCTGTAAGTTGGGGAATGAGTCTCGAATGTTTGCGTCCCAGAGTTCGTGTCGGATGCGGCTAAGGTTTTGTTCCCTCTGTAATTCTGTTTGATAATCGGGAGCAGAACTTGAGACGGGCTTTGTGTGAGGGAGAAACTGTTTCCAGTCACCAAATGTCATCTGGGCTACAAGGTCATCGTGAGAGATTGCGGAATTTTTACGGGGGTGGGAGGGGGCTCGTTTACTCCGGGCTCTTCTAGCACTTCTGTCTAAGTATCGTCGCTTATCGCTGGGGATCCAGAGCAGCTAGGTCTCCACGTGGGCGATCGATCCAGCGCCACGTGGCGCCTGGTTCACCCTGTCTATTCCACTCTCTTAGTGCTGTGTCGATCTTCTGCCTGAGGCTGACTTCCACAAACGCGAGGTCTTTTGAGAAACTGGCTGATAATTCTGCGTTCCACTCATATAAGGATGCTGCCAGAAACTTATTACCGTTGGCATGGGCTAGGTATTGTCCGTTTCTCGCCGGAGATCCTTGATCGAAAACGGCACTGCGTAAATCAAATTCCATATTCTTAGTAGACTTTAAATTGTTAGAATATTCCAGCGGAATCGACATCACTGTAGGGTTCGTGGTAGTCTGCATTGTGCAGGGCGCATCGTTGCCCATTTTCCAAGAGGCCCCCTCGTTCGCGAGGGGGCCTCCTCGTATTCCTAGCGGACGATAGGGCTTGAGGGTTTTTGTCATCCCTGAAGGATGCGTTCGATTGTTGAACCACCTATGCACATCGACAGTCAATTGTCGTCCAACGTTCAGTTCGCGGACTGGGTGGTTGCTTTTCTAACCAGGGCAATTGACCGGCAGTTCATCGAAAACTCCAAGTACAAATGGGTCGCCGATTTGTAGAGTGGAGATTTGATAGAGTGGGAACGAATTTAAGGAGGAGATTGTGGTTTCTCCCGTAATCACTGAACTGCGTCTGACATCGTTTAAATCTTTTCGCAACGAGGTTCTTCCTCTCGATCCCGTGGCATTTCTCATTGGACGTAATAGCTCGGGAAAATCTAACGCGTTCGATGCTTTGGATGTTTTGGCTCGACTTGCGGAGGGCGATGAGCTAACAGATTCGCTTGATGGGCGTAGCAGTCAAAGAAAGCCGGTGCGGGGACGCTCCAGCGGGTGTGCGCCACACGGTGAGACTTCTTTTGCGTTAGGGTGCACGGTTGTTGTTGGGGATGACCATTTTAATTTTGATGTCGAAATTGCCGTTGATGATTATCTTCGGGTTATTTCGGAAGAGTTGACAGGCCCGGGTACGGCGGTAAAAAGCGGAAAACGAGAGATTGGGGCTACGCTTTATAAAACGAACCCAGCTTCTGGCCAGAAGGTAGGCATCGATGTTCAGATCTATAACGGCAAGGAAGGGCGCAACCCCTCTGAGATGATGAGGGATTCGAAGTTGGTTTTAACCCAGATTCCATTGCATGTCCCGGGCAAGAACCGGGCTGAAAGGTCCGTGCTTGACGCTGTTAATCTGGTGCGGATGGCCTTACGGTCGGTATTTCACCTAGATCCTGTTCCACATTTGATGCGTGAATTTGTCCCTGAATATGATGTTGATCTTCGTCGTTCGGGCGAGAACGTTTCTGCTGCGTTGAAGGAAATGCGTGAAGAAGATCCAGAGGCTTTCAACAAGATTGAGTCATTAGTGAAGGAAGTGGCCGATGAAACCGTCGTGGGGATCGATTTTGTTGAATCTGATTTGCAGGACGTGATGATTGCCCTTCAGGAAAAGCTATGCAGGCGAGTTAATGCCGTCGATAGCTCCGCGCAGCGTACACCTGCCAGAGAGATGAGCGATGGCTTATTGCGTCTGATTGCTATTGCTACCGCTCTACAGTTGCCCCCTAGTCAGCTTTCTATTGAGGGGGCTAGCGATCGGGAACAGAAGCATCAACCGGTTGCTCACGTTGTCATTGAAGAAATTGAAAACGGCTTGCACCCATCTCAGACTGGTCTGCTTTTAGATCTGGTGAGAGATAGCCACGAGACTTTAGGCACGCGGATGTTGTTGACCACTCATTCGCCTGCGCTGCTTGATGCTATTGATGGTGAATTAAATCGGAGCGTGGTCGTGGTATATCGCGATCCAGAAACAGGCTGGAGTAGGATCAAACCGCTTGTTGAGCTCGATAACTATGTTCCCGCAGTCGCTCAGGGCAGCTTAGGTGAGGCGGCTACCGCAGGCACGCTTATCGACGAATCACTTGCTAATCAAGATTATTCGGCACTAGATGAACTCCTGGGTATCTAATGACGGTTAACAAGCCTCCAATTTTGTTCATCGATACTTCCATTCTGACCAACCTTCTTAATGTTCCTGGAAAGAATCAAGACCGAGCAGAGGTCAACGAGGACTTTAAGCTGTATCGGCAACAGGGTGCACAGTTCATACTTCCTATTACTGCAGTGATCGAGACGGGAAACCACATAGCGCACCTTCCTGACGGAAAGATGCGTCGGGAAATAGCGGAAAAATTCCGCGCTATCCTGCAACAGGTCGTGGACGGAAAAACTCCGTGGCTATTGCATGATTTCGATTGGGATAAGGATTTCCTCAAACTTTTTCTGGCTGGTGCATCTTCTGGTTCGAGTTATGTTGAGCTGGCTGTTCAGCAGGTCGGAGCGGGGGATTTGTGTATTTTAACCGAAAAGGACATTTTTGCCAGGAAAGATATCCCGGGAGAAGTGGAAGTGTGGACGCTTGACCATGGCCTTGATGCTCGTACATAGGTCGAGTGGGGTCGGGCCCGCCGGGCCACACTTGCTGGCGGACCAGGCGGTTTCGCAGTTTTGTTTCTTAAGCCATGGTGCTTTTCGTGCTAGCGGAAGATGTTGAGCAGCTTCTGGAAGAAGTCCTTCAGGATATCTATGATGCTGCTGCCCGAGCTGCCCTGGCTGCCCTGGCTACTCTGGAGGGCATCGCTTATATTACTGCTGAGTCCGTCCGCGGAGTCTGGCTCTTCGCCTGGCTTTTCTGGCTCCTCTACCTCCGGCAACTCTGGTGCGAAGTTGATGGTAAAGGAGTAACTGTTCCAGTTGGAGGTGCGTACTTGGACGGTGTATTCGCCGTACTCTTGGGTTTCGCCAAACTGGTCTTCAGGTGCTTTCGGCGCAGTGATGGTCAGTACTGGCAGGTCTTCTTCGTTAACAGAGCGCTTGATAGTCCATTGTGCGCTTGTAAAACCTGGTTCAAGCTCAACATATGCGTTGCGGATTGTGATACCTTCAGCTACCGAATCTGCTGTGAACTCTAGGGTTTGTTCTGGGAGAATATATGCGCCGTCGGAAGATTCGAAGGAGATCTCAGAGTGTCCCTGCTCAATTTCTTCTTCGGTGATGGGTTCTGTGCCTGGCTCGTAGGCAAATGCAGCCGGTGCGCTGACCAGGCCTAGCGTGAGGGTTGCTGCTGCGAGTCCGGTGAGGAGGTTGCGTTTCATGGTTTTCCTTTCGTACGGTTTTCTGGTGGGCCTATTGCCCGTGCCGTCGACGATAAAAAACCTGATAAAAGTTACAGGGGTCTGAGAAAAAATTAAAACAATTTCAGAACCCATGAAGGCGGGCTCTCGAGTCGCTAAGCGTCAGCAATCATGCATTGCCGATCGCCCCTAGGGGTTTCCGCTGTCCTGCGGAAACAGGAGCGTGTAGATTCCCACACCAAAGATATCTCCAAGCACATGGGCAAGCACAAAAGGATAAATCCGCTGGCCCGGGCACCTCACAGCAGCCAGGTAAAAAACAGTCCCCAGGCCAGCTCCGATCAACGCCGCGTTAAATAAACCTTGGTAGGTGTGGAAGGCCGTTCTCGCAACCACCGAATATAGGTAGAGCAGTCGTGTGCTTTTGGTGGGCAAAGACAGGCAGAGAACAAGGAAGAAGAACTCTTCATAGAAGCCGTTGAGGATTGCATAGGCAATCAGCGAGGGGGAGACGCTTATCGACGCCGCCGTCTCGCTTGCATCATCGTCTTTGGCGGCACCTTCAATGTGGGTTTCCTCGCATTTTGTGAACAGCCCATAAGCGGTGTAGGCGGCGTCGAAAAGCACTCCGCACGCTGCGAACAGGCCGAGCCCGATAGCGGTGCCGCGCAAGGTGGGGCGCAGGTTCCACGGGAGCAGGTCGATTTTGCGCAGGCTGATATATGCGGTTGCGCCTGCGAGTTGGAGGGACTGGAGTCCGAGGGCTCGCCAATTGTCCTGGGCTGTGAATTCCGGCACGGTGGGCGCGATCGAGTCTTGTGAGCTAAGAAGGCTGTAGCTAGAGCTGGCGATGGCTGGCCCGAACATGATCCCTGTGAGGGTGCAGAGATCGCCCCAGGTCATTGCGGTGTGGGGCAGCCGCCGGTCTGTTTGTCGGGGCCAGAGCAAACGGCGCGTTCTTCTTAATAGTGCAGGTAGTCTCAGAACCATAGTCGGCTTGATCTTACGGCGGGTGAAAATCCTAGGCAAATTGCTCAGGGATTGCTTAGGCCACGATATGTACACCGAATCGACACATCCGCTCAATATGTCGATTTTTCCGCTGAAAATCGACATATTACCAATGGGGTCGCAGGTTTCTTGATCGGTTGCGTGCAGATTGAACTCCGAATCGAGAGGGATCCACCTAAATCCCGTAGGCCTTACGCCCTTGGTTTCTAGCTTTTATCGGTACCTGGCCTGATCGCCAACTCCTATCCCGCCCCGTGCGCGCCGAACACCAGAAACTCTCCTTGCACGCGTACACTAAACTTTCACTATGACCACATCAGTATCACGCGGAGAGCGCGGAGAGCGCGGAGAGCGCGGCGAGAATACCCCGCGCAGCCAGGGCAGCGGGCGCACCCCGCGCATCCAGCGCCCGCGCCACACACCTACCCAGGTGCCGGTGGCCAGCCGTGATGCCCGCCGCAAGGCCCAGCAAGCCGAGCGCAAGAGCAAGCGCACCAACCGCCTGTCCATGAAAGGCGACTATATCGGTATCGCCGTGATCATCGCTGTGCTGCTTGTGGTGCTGATCGCCATCGCGGTACCCATGCGCACCTATTACGAGGGTCGCAGCGAGATCAACCGCCTCAACGAGTCCATCGCTGCGAAGCAGCAGCAGCGCAATGACCTAGTCGATAACATCAACAAGTACAGCAATGAGGACTACATCAAGCAGGAGGCCCGCCGCCGCCTGGGCATGATGGAGCCTGGTGAGACGGCGTGGCGCATCATTGACCCGCGTATGGATAAGGACCAGGCCGTCACCACCGAGCGTGAAAGTGCGGCCCCTCCTGCGCGCCCGTGGGCCGAGGTGGCGTGGGATTCGTTGGCGGATCCGAGTTCGCTTATCGACGATGCCCCTGCCGCACCCCAGAGTGAGATCCCGCGGACGTCGGCGCAACCGTAAGAAGCCCCAGCCGAGAAGCTCTAGCTCCACGAGCTGGTCACGGTAAGTACCAGTGCTCGCCTCAGTATTCGCCGCAGTGCTGGCTGTGTACGATTACGGGCATGACTGTCGCGCAAGCAGATCTAGACATTATTAAAGAGCAGCTGGGCCGCCCGGCTCGCGGGGTGGTGGAGATTTCTTATCGCACCCCGGATGGCCAACCAGCGGTGGTGAAAACGGCGCCGCAGCTGCCGGACGGCACCCCATTTCCTACCTTGTATTACCTTACGGACCCACGCCTAACGGCCGAGGCATCTCGGCTGGAGGTAGCACAAGTGATGAAGTGGATGGAGGCCCGCCTTTCCACTGATGCAGCGCTTGCTAGCGATTACTTGGCTGCCCATCAGCACTACCTTGCTGAGCGCAACAAGCTCGAGGACTTAGGCACTGATTTTTCCGGCGGTGGGATGCCAGACCGGGTGAAGTGCTTGCACGTGTTGATCGCCTACGCCCTGGCAGAAGGCCCGGACCATTTCCGTTTGGGCACTGAAGCAGTAGCGCTGGCCGCTGACCACACCCCAGAGCTGCGTGGCACAGCCATTCCGCAGGACTGGCCTACCGCAGACCAGCTGGGCATTACCCAGGCCGTTAACGAGCACACCAAACTCACCACGGGGGAGGAGCTGCTATGACCCGCGTTGCAGCCGTGGATTGCGGGACTAACTCGCTGCGTTTGTTGATCAGCGACGTCTCCGGAGATACTCATAAGGAGATCGCTCGTGAGATGGAGATCGTCCGCTTAGGCCAGGGTGTGGATGCTACCGGCGAGTTCCACCCCGAAGCCCTTGAACGCACCCGCCGGGCGCTGGAGCGTTATGTCAACTTGATGGAGTTTGAGAATGTTCGCACGGTGCGCATGGTGGCTACGAGTGCGACGCGCGATGCCTCGAACCGCGACGAGTTCTTCGATATGACTGCAGACCTGCTCGGACGTATTCAGCCAGGAGCCCAGGCTGAGGTGATCAGTGGACAAGAGGAGGCAGCTCTGTCATTCCGCGGCGCCACCTATGACATCCCGGCTGAGCAGGGCCCGTTTTGCGTGATCGATTTGGGTGGGGGTTCCACGGAGTTTATCGTCGGCACGCACGACGGCGAAATCTTGGGAGCACATTCCACGCAGATGGGCTGTGTGCGCTTAACGGAGCGGATGATGCTCACGGACCCGCCGACGGATAGTGAGCAGGACATTGCTCGCGATTATATTCATGAGCGTCTCGACGAAACCACCACACTGGTGCCTTTTGCGAAGGCGCGCACGTTTGTGGGGTGTGCTGGCACCTTTACGACGATTTCTGCGCTGGCCCAGGGGCTTGAGGAGTATGATCCGCGTGAGATCCATATGAGCCAGCTCAATTTCCAAGCACTGCGGCTGATTACTCGCCAGCTGGTAGCAACACCTTCGGATGCGCGTGCGGCGCACCCGGTGATTCATCCGGGCAGGGCGGATGTGATTGGGTCTGGCAGTGTGATCGTTGAGGAGATTATGAGCCGGATTGAGGAGCTGACCGGGGTGGGCCGGTTCGTGATCAGTGAGAAAGACATTCTCGACGGGATCGTGGCCCAGCTTTCAGAGCAGCTATCCGCCTGACGCGAGTTTACGAGCGTCAGTCCTCGTCTGGTTCGAGGATTTGGTCGCCACCTTTGCCCTTGCGCAGGTTTTTGACTTCCTTCATGCGCGGGTTGGGGTCCAGGCGGTCTGCGAGGGCTTTGCGGGTGGAGCGCACCACCTGTTTGGTCACCGGCGAGTTGACGGCTTTGGCGGTGGCCTCTTTGATTTGGTGGTAGCGCTTGCGGCCTGCTTTCGTGCCGAGCACGTAACCGGCAGCTGCTCCGACGACGAATTGAATCATGCTGCCATGATACAGACATTGGCCCTGCTGCTGTTAAAGTGAGGTGAATCATCCGAAAGTTTGATTCAACGGTGGCCGTGCCCGTCAAGGAGTGACCTGTGTGAGTATTACCGAAGCTAACACCAGCCCCAGTGCCCGCAATTCCCGCCCCAGGGGCAAGAAGCGGAGGCGTGGTATTAGCCCATGGGTGCCTAACCAGCATGGCGCGTGGGCGATGCTGATTTCCCCGGCCGTGTTGGGTACGGTCGCTGCGATCAGCGCCATGGTGCGTGCCGACGACCTTTCCTGGCACCGCCTTGTTGCTGTACCTGCCGTCCTGGTGGCCTGGTTCTTCGGCTATTGTGCATTTTTTGCTTTTGGTTTGGTGGCGAAGGCGCGTACCCGGGGTAGGAAGAAGCAGTATGCCCCTCCGGTGGTTGTTTATGGTTCTGTTTCCCTGGTCGGCATCGTCGTGGCGCTGGTGGCCCAGCCGCAGTTGGTGTGGTGGGCTGTGTTCTTTGGGCCACTGGTAGCTATCGCGGTGTGGGAAACACTGCAAGGGAGGGCGCGCTCGATGGTCTCGGGCGTATCGACGACTATCGCTTCTGCCCTTCTTGTGCCGGTGCTGAGCATGAGTGGTGAGGGCACCACCATCGGTAATATTGCACCGGCGGCCTGGGGTGCTGCTATCTTCTTGGCTCTTTACTTCTCTGGCACGATCCCTATGGTGAAGACCATGATTCGCGAGCGGGGTAACGCGAAGATGTATTGGTTTTCGGTGATTTACCACGCTGTGGCGTTGGGTGTAGTGGTGCTGGTGGTGGTGTGGGGCCAGCCGGGTGTGGTGGCCACGTTGTTTATATTGGCCACCATGGTGATGGCCCTGTTTCGTGCGTGGTGGTTGCCGCGCTCTGTGGCTTCGGGGCGCTCTTGGACGGCTAGAGATGTGGGTATGGCTGAGGTTCCGCTGCTTCTCGTCGCGTGTGTGGGCGTGCTTGCCGCGTTTGTATAGGTGCTTGTTTTAGTTGCGCCGCTTAAAGAATTTCTTCCTATTAGGTAGCGAAGATGTGTAGCTTGGTGTGGCGCGTGTTGTGTCGGCGGTGTATGTTAGTTGTAATATCAACTGAATTGCATTGCTAGCGCATAGGAGCTCCCGTGTCCTCAGTGAAGACTAAGGTTATGGCCGTTTATGGCACTCGCCCCGAGGCCATTAAGGTTGCGCCAGTTATCGCCCGCTTGCAAAGGGATGATCGTTTTGAATCAATCGCCGTCTCCACCGGCCAGCACCGGGAGATGCTGGAGCAGGTGAACTCGATGTTCGGCATTACACCGGACCATGATCTAGCGTTGATGAAGGATGGACAGAGCCTTAACGAGTTGGTGTCTCGTGCCTTGATCGGCCTGGACAAGGTGATTGAGAAAGATGATCCAGATGTGATCATCGCTCAAGGCGATACCTCGACTGCGATGGTTGCCGCGCTTGCCGGATTCAATCGTGGTGTACGCGTTGTCCATCTCGAGGCAGGCTTGCGTACGGGCAATATCCATTCGCCGTTTCCGGAAGAGGCGAACCGCCGCCTTATTGGGCAGGTGGCAAGCCTGCATTTGGCCCCCACGCCGGAGGCGCGCGAGAACCTGCGTAAGGAGAACTTCCGCTCCAAGGACATCGTGGTGACGGGTAACACCGTGATCGATGCGCTGCTCAAGGCTACCACCTGGGACGTGAAGTTTGATGATCAGAGCTTGCAAGAGGTTGTCGATGGGGGCCAGCGCATCGTGCTTGTGACAACCCACCGCCGCGAAAATCTCGATGCGATGGCTGAGATTGGTGGTGCTGTCCAGGATTTGGCGAAGAAGTACCAGGACCACCAGTTTGTGCTCCCATTGCACCTCAACCCGAAGGTGCGTAATGCGGTGCTGCCTGAGGTGGAAGAACTGGCTAACGTCACTATCACGGATCCTCTGCCGTATGACCAGTTCACGTCCCTGATGAAGAACTCCCACCTTGTGCTGACTGATTCTGGCGGCGTGCAGGAGGAGGCGCCAGCGCTGGGCAAGCCAGTCTTGGTCATGCGCGAGAATACTGAGCGCCCTGAGGCAGTAGTGGCAGGCACCGTGAAGCTGGTAGGAACGAACCGTCAGCTCATTGTGGCGGAAGCATCCAACCTGCTTGACCAGGAAGCTGCCTATAAAGCCATGGCGAATGCGGTGAACCCGTATGGCGACGGGCAGGCTGCAGCACGCTCGATTGCTGCAATTGCCCAGTTGGTTGGCATTGGTGAACGCATCGGTGAGTTTTCGCCAGAGATCTAGGATAACACCCTGTGCCGTGCTATGAGACTGCGCAGGAATACCGTCTGGGCCACTGCACCTACCGCCATCACGATGAGCATGGGCACGGCCGTAGTGCCGTCGCCGATACCTGTCAGTGGAGCGATGATCGCGGCGAAGCTGAATTGGACGGCTCCCATTAATGCAGAGCCTGCGCCACGGCGGTCAGCAGAGGCTTCAATGCAGAGAGCCGAGGCGTTTGGCAAGATGATTCCGGCCGCAGTGACAACACCGAAGAAACCTGGAATCATCGCCCAGGAAGCGGTATCGAACGCGATTACTCCAAGCCCCAGCCACACGACGGAGACTACGGAGAGTACGACACCTCCTTGTGTTAAGCGAACCGGCCCCACTTTCGGTACCAGCGCTCGGCTCACCAGGTTCATGAGGAATAGTCCTAGTGCGTTGACGGTGAATACTACCGAGTAAGCCACCTGCCCCAAG
Source organism: Corynebacterium cystitidis (assembly GCF_900187295.1). Taxonomy (NCBI): domain Bacteria; kingdom Bacillati; phylum Actinomycetota; class Actinomycetes; order Mycobacteriales; family Corynebacteriaceae; genus Corynebacterium; species Corynebacterium cystitidis. The sequence goes on from NZ_LT906473.1 coordinate 569,834, forward strand.
GATCCGATGCGCTGAAGGACGAAAGGAGAGGCCGCGATGTAGGCGAACATTACCGCGAACGTGGCAACAAACACGGTAAGCGGTGCCACATATGTTGGGTTGTTCAACAGCACTCGGATGTCGCGTAACGACGCTTTCACGCCCCCGGAACTGCGTTCACTTTCCGGTAGTGTTTCGGGGACGAGGAAGAACACGCTGACAAACATGATGGCGGCTAGTGCTGCCAAGAACCAGAACACGCTGCGCCAACCCAGGGAAGGGATCATGAGACCACCTACGATCGGTGCGACAAGGGGCGCTAAGGACTGGATGGACATCAACATCGCGAAGGCTTTTGCCACGCCTATTCCTTGGCCGAGATCGCCCACAGCGGCGCGTGCGAGGACAACGCCTGCTGCACCGAAACCGCCTTGGAGAATCCGGGCGATTATCAGCACCCAAATATTTGGTGCGAGAGCACACGCCACCGATGCCACTGTTGCCCCGAACAAGCCGACGAGCATTAGCTTGCGTCGGCCAAATTGGTCTGACCACGGCCCAACAACCAGTTGCGTCAGCCCAAGGGCTAACAGGAAGCCTGTGAGAGTGGCCTGCGTCAATGAGGCGGTAGTTTGCAGATCTTCAGTAATTTCGGGAAGTCCCGCAATGTAGGTGTCAATCGCGAAAGGGGAGAAGCCGCTGCACAGCGCAAGTGTGAGCAGGATGGGGGTGGGGATGCTTTGCGCTTGCTTGTTCATGAGGCGGACCTTAGCAGTATGAAAAACCCGAAGCGTTTCCGCTCCGGGTGATTTGCTCCCCCAACTGGGCTCGAACCAGTGACCTTTCGATTAACAGTCGAATGCTCTGCCAACTGAGCTATAGGGGAATAGTTTGTTGCTATCGTGCTCTGTGCAACGAATAGTTACTCTAGCCTGAAGCGAGGATTGATTACAAATCGCCACTTCAAAGCGATAAAGATGGCTTCGTAATAGGTGGGATCGGCGTCTCTGTATCCGCGTAGATGGGGTCCCGCAGCCTTGTGAATGCGTTAAGGTGTGGTCCGATTCTTACTCTTGTGTGGTAGGCAGTTATACTGCTTGGCAGCGTGAAAACGTGGGAGGGGCTATAGCTCAGTCGGTTAGAGCAGTGGACTCATAATCCATTGGTCGCGGGTTCGAGCCCCGCTGGCCCCACAACTCCGCTGGCCCCACAACTCCGCTGGCCCCATCCTCGATGCTGCTAGCTGAATTCAGGGTCAGTAAGGAAACTATCCCAATCACCAGCAGCTTCAGCTGCATACGCCAGGGTCCCCTGCAGGAGTACTTGTGGGGGAGCGGAGTGGCCATCACCCCAATCGCCTATCAGTGCTTTCCAATGCGTTCCGTGCCAGGAGGCACATGCTTTCTGCCAGGGGGTGAAATGATGCTCAAGATGAAAGTCATCGTGTTTATTTTGCAGATAGGCCACGTGGTTGGGGAAGCCGCCCGAATATAGCTCAGCGACATTGAACACTGCTGTCGATTGTGGCGGTACGACGCCTTCCCAGCAGGTATCCACATAGTGCCGTACTTGTTCTTCGTGGTAGTGAACGATATTGGTCTGCGGGTTGGCAACAATTGCTAAAGAGCCAGAGAAGCGGTGTGAATAGAACAGGGCAGCAAAACCCCCGGCGGAGGATCCGTAAAAGATAAGATGCTTTGAGTCCAAGGCGTCGATTGCGTGTGAAAATACGCGCACAAGGTCGGATTGCACTCTGCGCTGGTTGTCTCCTGCATACCAGCCTATATTTACTCCATAATCCAGTGCTGGCTCAGAAACGTATATAACGTTAGCCCCAGAGAATTCGGTAATTTGAGCCCCAACGAAGATGGGAAGGGTAGTTTGTTCAGGGTTGATGGCGGCGTGAAAACATACGATGGTGGTGGCAGAACCCCGATCGACAACTCGGAGATCCAGGAGATAGTCGCCATAGGAGATGCTATGACACCCAGCAATCACGGGGGCGGTGAGAAACTCGTCGAGGCCTCGATGGAAAATTGTGATATCCCCATAACGCGAATAGTTTCTGACAATTGGCATAGATAGCATCCTAGTCGGCGACACCAGCCTTAGTATGCCCCTTCGCGCTGTGGGAAACCGTACGTTGCCGGGTAAACTAATGCAAGCACATTTTATAGGAAGGCGAAAATACGGTGAACCAGCAGGAAATTACCTCCGAGGGAGCCTTGAAGCGCGCACCTGAGTCTTTTCATGTTCAGAGCATGGTGAGCGTTATCGGCCTGGGGTACATTGGTCTTCCTACCGCAGCCTTCATCGCCTCCAAAGGCATCAGCGTGGTTGGTGTAGATACCAACGATAGCACTGTGGCCTGCATTAATCGTGGAGTGGTGCCTTTTTATGAGCCTGGTTTTGACCAACTTTTAGGTAACGTCACGGCTTCGGGGCGACTCATTGCGCAAACGACTCATGTGGAAGCAGATGCTTATATTATTTGCGTTCCCACCCCCTTCTCTGAAGAACATAAGGTTGACATACGTTACATCAAAGAAGCTGCTGAAGCGGTTGCCCCCTTTCTGCGACCCGGTGCCCTTGTCGTTTTGGAATCCACAGCTCCGCCGGGAACCACTGAAAGGTTGGCGCAGTTTCTCGTCGACAAGCGCCCAGATCTTTCCCTTGATGAGCATGCCGCCAACGCGATTTATGTGGCGCACTGCCCAGAGCGTGTGTTGCCTGGGAAAATCATGGAGGAAATGGAAAGCAATAACCGTATTATCGGTGGCCTCAACCCGACGTCGACCAAGGCTGCCGCACAGCTTTATGGTGCTTTCTGCACCGCAGAGCTCCTGCACACTAATGCGCAAACAGCAGAAATGGCAAAGCTGACGGAAAATTCCTTTCGCGATGTCAATATTGCTTTCGCAAATGAGTTGTCGCAGATTTGTGATGGTTTAGATATTGATGTGTGGGAGCTCATTGAGTTGGCTAATCATCATCCTCGAGTCAATATTCTGCAGCCTGGCCCTGGTGTGGGAGGTCACTGCATTGCTGTTGACCCGTGGTTCATTGTTTCTGCCGACCCAGAGAATGCGCGCTTGATCCGCACCGCACGTGAAGTTAATGATGACAAACCTAAATATGTATTGGCGAAAGTTGAGGCTCTATTAAAGCAGCAGCCGGATGCTGTGGTGACTGCCTTGGGTATTGCCTTTAAAAATGATATCGATGATTTACGCGAATCTCCATCGCTGAATATTGTCAGTGAGCTGGTGTTGCGCCACCCGGGCCTAGATATTCGTGTGGTTGAGCCGAACGTCACCGAGCTTCCCGCGTTCTTGGCTGCTCGCCCCAATGTGAGAAAACAGGATGTTGCCAGTGGCATTGCCGCAGCCGATATTGTGTTGCTACTGGTGGACCATAAGGAATTTCGCGCTGTGGATCCCGCGCTGCTAGCAGGGAAGCATGTGATTGATACTAAAGGGTTGTGGCGTGGTTAGCCCGGAAAGGAGCCATTGTTGATGAGCTGCTTGTTTGTAGGTCACACCCGTTATAGCTTGTTTTCGCCCGATTCCCCAGCGTGGCGCGCGTCCAGTTTAGGTGAGAATCGTTCGGTGGAGGATTACCGGAACTATCTTTTCCACCCCGACCGATTAGAGTTCCGCGATTGGGTGTTTACTCAGCTGTCGGTTCCCGCACTGGCTGCAGCCGCGCAAGGGCACCGCGTGATCCACGTTGTGTCTTACTCTGCCTCCTTGCCAGAGAAGTTTAAGCAATCGTTGCATAGCACTGCGGAGAAGTATCCTCTTGTGCGGCTCGATGAGGTTCCTGACGGGGCAGCGCCGCTGAATCCCGCCACGGTAGCTGCGCAAGAGATCGGCCCCGGTGAGGTGTTTGCCAAGTATCGCCTGGATGATGACGATATTTTGAGCCAAAGCTATTTCACCATGATGCAGCGTTACGTTGATCCCAGATTCGTGGGCATGGTGGTGAGCCTGCCTGCTGGTATCGAATCCATCTATTCCGGTAAGAACCTGTTTAACCTGCGCCAAGCGCATGTTCCGATGCATTCGATGGGGTTACTATCGGTGTGCAAGCTTAACGACGACGGCTCGGTGACCTCCCCCAATGAAGGCCCTCATGATCTGAGTGATCGCTATGGACCGGTGATTATTGATTCCCGTGAGCTGAGCTATTTCCGCCTTAACCACCTCGATCAAGATAATGTGTTGCGCTACGGGGATCAGTCCAAAGAGCTTCAGATGGTCAAGAACCTGGATAAATTCCCGCTTTTTGATCATCTTGCTAGGCTGCGGCGACAGTTTCCTACGGTTTCACAGGCCATCAGCCAAGCTCCCAGCGCCACAGACGTGCTTATCGACGACACACTTGGCGAGGGCCTCCACCTGGAATTTACCGGGAATACTTCGGGGGTAACCCTTTTTATTGAGGGGACAGCCCCTGAGGGTATTCAACCTAGGACATGCGCGGTGGCTTACCTTATTGAGGGGGAAGATGGGCGGTTCAAAAGCGTTGGGGATGATGTCGCCGGTGTGGGGCGTTCCCCTAATCCGCGCATCGGGCACTTCCAGTATGTCACTATTCCCGGAGGGGAGTTTTCTACTCTGACCAGTATTTTCCTTGCTGATGGTGAAAAGGTTCGGGCGCTTCGCCTGCTAGCGCTGCAGGATACTGCACGCGAGGTGGCGGTATCTAAGCTCCGCGTGGTACACGACGGGGAAGAAGTACACCTGATTGAACCTGGCCGTTTTAATGGATTGAAGGATTCCCAGAAGCAAGCAAAGGATGTTCTTGCTCAAGTTGCTTACCATGTTGAGACAGGTGTGCTGCCCCGGGTAGCGAAACTGGTTACGCCGTTGGTGGGAACAACCCGCGCCCAAGCGATCACGCCATGGGTGACTAGGCAAAGGTGGTGGCCACAATCATGAAAATCTTAGTGCTTTCCCAGTATTGGTACCCGGAAAATGGGGTGCCACAGCGCCGTTGGCAATGGCTTACTGATATTCTCCAACAGGCGGGCCACGAGGTGACAGTGATTACGCCACCACCCCACTATAAGCGCAAGCTATCTACTACGCAGTGGTTTGATCAGCAGGGTTTTCGTGCAGCGAAAAAATATGAGGTAGGCCCACTCGGTGAGAGGATCGTGCGCTGTGGTTTCTTTCCCTCTGGAAGGTCGTTGACCAAACGAATTTTTAACCAGGCTTCGGTGGCTGCTGCGATGCTTGTTGCGGTGTTTGGCAAAACTCCTGCACTGCGTGACTATCACCCGGATCTGATTATTGGTACAGTCCCGGCGCTGCCCACAGCATCAGTGACCTGGCTCGCAGCAGTGAAGTACAAGGTGCCGTATATTATCGATCTGCGTGATGCCTGGCCGGCGCTTTTTCGTGAGAGCAATGATTGGAATACGGGCACGGGAAAATCTTCCCTGCGGGAAAAAGTCTTATCCAAAGGTGCCTTTCAAACATTAACCTGTGTGACTGAGCAATCCCTCAACAAGGTGTTAGGTCACGCCTCTGGCATAATCACTACTTCCAAGTTGCTTGAAGAACAACTTCACGGGGAGCGCAAGACCACAACCGCTGGGCAGCTGCGGCGGGTTACCACGGTGCGCAATGTGTTCCCGGAAGGCACTAGCTATCGAAAGGAATCCACCAAGATAGTCGACAAGGGGCGGGCGCCACGGTCTCTGCGAGTACTGTATGCGGGAACGGTGGGACGGGCCCAGAAACTTCACAACGCTATCGAAGCAGCCCGTTTGGCGAAGAACGCCGGAGTAGATATTGAGTTTGCCATTGTTGGCGATGGTGCCTCCTGGACGGATATTCGCGATATCGCCCCAACAGTTAATTTTCCACTGCGCGTTGAGCACAGCACCACCCCAGACCAGCTAGTGGAATACTACTCGTGGGCCGATACAGCGCTGGTGCATCTCACGGATTGGGATGCACTGCGCTTTGCTATCCCGTCAAAAATATATGAGCTGTTTACAGTAGGGCTGCATATCTCTGGCGTGGTGCAGAGTGAAGCCGCTGATTTGATCCGTCAGCTAGACGCCGGTAGCGTGATCGCGCCAGAAGACCCACACGCTTTGGCTGCCCTGTGGCAACAACTAGCAGCTGATTCCCAGCGACTTGCTGTCAGTGATGCTGGGCGACAGTGGGTTATTGAGCAGAGGGAGTATGTAGCGCCGCGTCAATTGCTTGAGATTGTGGAGAGGAGCGCTGCGCAGCAATGATCAACGCAGACCGCAGTAGGCCAGCACGTTATGGGGTTGGCAGCCTTATTATTCTTGCAGATACTGTCACGCCGGTTGAGCTAGAGGAAATTAGCAGCGGCGCCACCTTTGCCACTTCTCCTGAGCAGGTGCGTCATGGACAGTGGGATACTGTCATCTTAGTGAATCTTACAGCCTTACAGGTTGCACAGGTTCTTGAGATTTTGGGTGAGCAGCATTCACTATTCCCAACTACCATCGAATATTGGGTGAATACCACTGCGCTTAGCATTATTGATGGCGCCGTAGCCCAGCTCAGTGATTTGCACCTTGTGTCATGCGAAACGTCTTCCGGCTGGTTGCGTCTGACGATGAGTGCTCCGGTTAGTAGCGCGACCACCGTAGCGCACGCCGAGGCGTGGACCTTGTTCCGCCAGGGACTTGCAGCTGGGATCGCGCTGAGCAGTAGCGCCTTATCAGCGCTGGAACGCTCACCCGCCGTGCCACCCTCCGAGGATACTTCGCAAAGCCGTCGAGCGCTGCGTGGCTCTGCTGCAGCTGCGCTTTTATCCCGATTAATGGCTATAGCTAAACCCATTAGGCCCTACTTACCGCCTACAGTGGTTGCTTACGTGTACAAATTATTGGAGAAGCTGCGATGAATACCCCCACCCCTGGAATCAGCATCATTGTGCCTAACTTCCGCGGTGACCTGCGCATTCGTCGGGCCCTCGACTCGCTAGCAGCCCAGACGATTGATAGGGCGTTTATTGATGTGATCGTGGTGGTTAACGGTGAGATTGATAACTTTGACCAGCTGCGTCACACACTGGAAAACGAGTATCCGGCACTTCCCTTGCGAATCGTACGGTACCTAGGTGCTGGGGCGGGACAAGCCCGCAATATTGGGCTGAATCTGGCTCGCCACAGCCACATCACATTTGTCGATGATGATGATTATCTTTCCCCGGAGTTTCTTCAGGTGGGCTATGAGCTTAGCGGACCTGACTACATTGTGCTGATGCCTATGAGGGATGAAACCCTCGAAGGAGAGGAACTGCCTTCATCCCTTGGTGCCCGCATTAGCATGTTGAGCGGAAAAACAGTGCATATTTCCTCCATTGCATGGGCTCTAGGCTTCAACGCGGCAAAGATTGTGCCCCGCGCACTGCTGGAAGGTGTACGCTACCCAGAGCACCTCGCAAGTGGTGAAGATGTGGTGTTCTTCTCCCACCTGCTGTATCCAGGCACTATTGAGGCAGTGGTAGCCCCCAAAAACACTCGGGCATCTTACCGAAGAATCTTGCGCGACGATTCAGTCTCCCGCAAGCCCGAAAGTTTTGACTTTAATGTGCGCCAGCGTCTGGATGTGATCGCCGCACTGCGCCGTACCGAAGACAGCGCGCCGGGTACTGGTAGTGCCTTGCCGCTGGTGCGGTCACAATTCAACTTTGTGGTGAAATATCTCAATGGACATTCGGAGGTCTACGCTCAGGTGGCTACCGAGGCAGCAGTTCGCGAACTCACCGGCTTGGAGTGGTCGCTGGTCCAGCCAAAAACTACTGATACCCTTGTTATCTCGTATTGTTTTCCACCGTATTCTGATACTGCAGCGAATGTGGTGGCAAAAAGGATTGCTACAGCGCAGCGCCATGTAGACGTGATTTCTGCGAATATGGATGCAGTGCGCGGGACTGATCGTTCCACTTGGGCCATTGTGGATCCGTGGGTGCTGCGCCATGAAAGGATTAATCGCCCCGCAAGTTTTGCCAATTGGCCGTTAATCTCTGAATTTGCCGAGCAGGCAGAAAAAACCGCCAAGAAGTGGATGAGGTCTGGCCGGAGGTATTCCACCGTGTACACCCGGGCGATGTGGTCTGGCTCGTTAGCCGCAGGTGCTTTGATTAAATCACAGTGCCCGGAGTTACAGTGGGTGGCTGAGTTTTCGGATCCGCTTCGGTTTGACTCGGTGGGTAGTCACCGCGCAGGTCCACTGAGCAATGGCGAAGTGACCCGCCGATTGCACGATGTGCTTTCCACAACTAATTTTGCGCGCCTTCCAATAGAGACCCACTTTGATCTTGTGGAATACTGCACCTTTGCGTTAGCCGATAAGGTGCTGTTTACAAACGAGAATCAGATGGAGGTCATGCTAGAGAGTTACCCGGAGGAACTTGCTCAGCAGGTGCGTTCAAAGGCTGAAATATCTGCCCATCCGGTGTTGTCCAGTGAGTTTTACCGTGCTGAGAGTCAGCATGACAAACAACAACCCTTGGGCTACAACCACACAACCAATGTTCGCAGCCTGGCCTACTTTGGTAACTTTTATGAAAACCGCAGTATTGGGCACTTGGTGGAGGAGATTGCTCAACTTCCACCTGCTACACGGTCCAGGCTTAGCCTGACTATTTACTGCAATAATGGTGAAGGTCTCGCGGAGGCGGTTGCGCGCCAAGGGCTGGAAGGCACAGTAGAAGTGCGACCTTTCGTGCCATATCTGGAGTTTTTGCGCAAGGCGGGCACTTATGATGTTTTAGTGGTGGAAGATAGTACCACCAGTGGTTCGTCGTTCAGTAAGAATCCTTTTCTCCCGTCAAAGTATGCGGACTATCTGGGGGGTGGTTCGGATATCTGGTCGATTGTCGAGCCTGGATCGCCGTTATCACAGCTGAGTACCGCTTATCGTTCTACGGTAGGTGAAGCGGAGTCTATCCGGGCTACGCTGCACGAGATTGCCGGAGCACAGCGTTAGGCTTGTGTAGCAGAAGTGGAGAAAGGAGCTGAGATGGGTCGGCCAGGCAGGCATCGTTTACGTGAAGAAAACATTAAAGCCCTAAATGAAGCGGTTGTGAATCATTCGGGAGTAGTGCTGATTGTTGAGGCGAGCGAACTCGATCCAGTGACTTCGCGGCCACGGTTGCCGGACTATATCAAACAGTCATGGGATCGGCGACACTTCATCTGGGCGGATGCGCGGTCTAAGGCGCTCAAATCAACTAAAAACTACCGGTTGTGGCGGTTTTGGCTGGTGGTCAATCCGCTTCTCGACGTTGCACTGTACGGTTTCCTTTTTGGTTTTCTCCTTAAAACGTCGCGCGGTGTTGATAATTTTGTCGGGTTTCTCGTTTTGGGAATTATCTTCATGCGCATGCTTACAGGTTTAGTGGGGCAGGGCAGTGGGCTGATTAAAGCCTCCAAGGGCATGATCACGGCATTTCAGTTTCCCCGCGCATCATTGGTGTTGTCACAATCGATCCGAGCCTGCATTGATAATTTGGTGCCAGCACTAGTGGCCATTGTGTTGGCATTGCTGGCGCAGTATCACATGCCCCCCAGTTGGACTTTGATGTTGGTAATCCCTCTTTATTTTTTGTTACACCTTTTTGGTGCTGGTTTGATGTTTCTGGCTGCACGCGCCACTGCGGTCATTCCAGATTTGCAGGCGCTGATTCGGGTGGGTACCCAGGCGTGGTTTTTCCTTTCTGGGGTGATGTATTCAGTGGAACGCTTCGCCTCTGATCCGATCATCTACACAGCAATGTCGCTGAATCCGGCGTATCAGCTACTTACCGCTATCCGTGATGCAACCATCTACGCTACGGTGCCCACTCTTTCTACGTGGCTCGTTCTTTGTGCCTGGTCTTTTGGCACATTCGCCGTTGGTTTTATTTACTTCTGGAGGGCGGAGGAACGCTATGTCAGGTTCGCCTAATTCAGCAAATCCGGAGGCAATCCCACGGTTTGAGTATATTTCTGATGCCACCGTGGCAGTCCAGAACGTTTCTAAGCGGTATGTGATTTCTGGCAGTCAGTCCACTGATGCGGCCGCTATTTCTCATGTGGGTAAAAAGACTGTGGTGAATGCTTTGCACGATGTGTCTTTGGTGGCCCGTGCCGGTGATTCAGTGGGCATTATTGGGTTGAATGGTTCTGGAAAATCTACTCTGTTGCGTATGATTTCTGGTGGCGAAGCCGTCACTAGTGGTCAGGTTTTTGTCCGCTCGCAGCCCACTCTTTTGGGCGTTACACCGGCTTTGCAGCGTGACTTGAGTGGTGAGCAGAATATCTATCTTGGCTGCCTCGCTGTAGGTATGTCACCTACTGAAGCTAAGGCTCAGATCCCTATCATCTCCGAATGGACTGAACTTGGCGAGGCGATCCATCGCCCCATGGCTACTTATTCTTCCGGTATGACGGCACGTCTTGGGTTTGCCATTTCTACTGCGATTGAGCCGGAGATTTTGCTTATCGACGAAGCCCTATCCACTGGTGATGCAGCATTTGGGGCAAAAGCAGAAGAGCGGATGCAAAAACTGCTGGATAAAGCCGGTAACCTCTTTTTGGTTTCTCACTCTATCGGTACCGTAGAAAAGCTGTGTTCTCGCTCGATTTGGATTTATCGTGGGAAAATCATTGCCGATGGCACCACCGACGATGTTTGTCCGCTCTATCATGAGTGGGCCCGCAGAATGGGCAAGGACGATAAAGGCCCCGCCTACGAATTCCTAGATGAAGTCCGCGCCAACTACACACCACCTTTCGTGGTGTTTGATAATGCAAAGCCTCAATAATAATGTCTTCAAAAGGTCCTGCTAATGGATTGTTGGGAGGGTGTTTGGGCGGTCTGAAGATTTCACTTCGGCGACCGCCCAACTGCTAGAGGGGCCCTCGAATATAGGGAGTGAGTGCACCGAGAGTTTGCCTATCAACCAGCGATTGGGAGTGCGTTCCTCGGATTCTAGCTCGAGCGTGGTGCACAATGTTTAAGAAGAGCTGCGGGTCACTCAGGGCCTTAACTGTAGATTGAGTTGCAAATGCTTGTGTGCGGGGAGAGTCCTGAGGTAGGGGATAATCCCCGAAATTACACCAAACTCCGGTATCCAAATTCTCATTCCATTGAAGCCCGACAGCGTCAAACTTTCCCACTGCAAAAACAGGGGTACCTATAGCTATAGATTTGATAGCGGTTCGTCCCGCGCCGATTGTCAAAACAGCGTTTCGCATTTCATCTTCAACGATGCTCGGCTCAACCCAGCCCCTGAAATCGAAGTAAATGTGTGGAATATCGCGTGTAAATTCTCTTGCAGTGTTTTCAAAAGCATGTCTGTGGGAGCCATCACCGAGTACAACGACCTCCCATTCTAACTCCTTACCAGATGCCGTCTTGGGTAGAGACCCGATTAATTTGAAGATCGCGTCTTGTTGTTGGATTTTATCAGGCTCTAGACGGCTAGCCATGACTATGCGAGCACGTCCTTCGCTGATCCTGTCTTCTAAGGAAAGAGGTTCTAACTCGAATAGATGATCGGAAACCCCGTTGTAAATAGTGTGTGTTTTCCAGGAAGGAACCAAAGCATATCCAGTGAGAAGTTGCTCAATTGCGGGAGCCACTGCAATGAAACGATCGACTTCTCCTTTCCATCGACCTACCTCATCGGCGTAATGGCCGTGAAATGCCATTACCAACGGTGCGTTCAAATCATGGCGGAGCATCAGTGCGGCTCGTCTCGACTTGATGGGGGTAGCATAAATTAAGTCGATGTCGGGGTGGTCTCTTTTGACGGAGTCGGAAGATTCGACCAGGTCATTCGCCCAGTCTGTTGGGACGACGGTCACTCCTATTGATGAGAGTACTTCAGAAAAATTTCCATGCCGAGCCAGGGCAACTACTTGGTTACCATTTTGTATTAATGCTTTCGAAAAAGCTGCGACATTTTCGTGGAGTCCGCCCCATTCCGCATCGGTCGCGGTACACAAGAGAATCTTGGTCATTTAAGCCCCCTTATCGTCAAACCCAATCCAACCGAAGATAGTAGATCCGCAGCCTTGCCCCAAAAAACGTGATTCGGGTACGCCGAGGTTAACTCGATAGAGGCTGATTCGAAATCTTGGGCTACTAGAACCGCCGCAGCAAGCATTGCTCGTTCCGGGCCTTCCATATCCAATAACTCAGCATTAGCGCTAACGCTCATCCCTCGGAGCCAATTCATCCTTCCAAGGTGTTGCGAGCGAGGAAACAAAACGAGCTCACGGTCACTTTGATCAAGATCTTCTCGGACGAGAGGTTGGTTGGATTTGCGTACTCGTAGTCTTGTAATTCCATTCAAAATTGGTTTGGGGCCGTCATCGACATCGCCAATGAAGACTGCCGCAGGTGAACAGTAGCGTGTTATCGCAGCAGCAGTTACCGCGTTGATTCTAGAAGGAAATTGCAATGTCCCAGCGCAGTAGTCCCCGAACAGGAGTGTGAGCACAACTGCATCTCTATCTGGATGGCGGTGAATCGGAACATAGTCAATCAAGAACTGGTTGAAGATTGGTGTAGCGTCCCATCTACCTCCAGCTGTAGGCTGAATTATTAAGACACCACGACCGTTCTCTTGAAATTCGAACTGCATACCTTGTCCTCCTAACTGAAACGAATTAGACTTTCATTTGCTGGGAGTTCGTTTTTATCAGGTGCTGCCTGAGGAGCTATCAAACCGGAAGGCGCTTCAGTCTCCGTCAAGAAAATTGCTTCATCCTGCAGGCCTCGAACTTCGAGCAGAATTTCAAGAATGAGAAGATTTGTCGAGCTCGCAGCGGCACCTTCACTGACCCGGAAGGTGTGCCCTTCCCATTTGACATGGCAGTGTTCTAAAACTGCTTGGCGCAAACTTGACCGTATATCGACGGGATTAACGCCTTTACGTACCCCATCGTTCCAGTAATGGCGGGCGACTTGGAACTGCAAGCCGTTTCGGCGCATTAAAGCCATGTCTTTCCAGGTAACCGCACTAAGGTATCCTGATTCGAATTTAGCCTCGCCGTTTTGGTATAACGTCACCTTGCCTTGAAGCTTCCCACTTGAATTTAAATAGCAATGCGCTGAGCCCAACTCCCCAGTGTAGAAGACATCACGGATCACTAATTCGTCTGGCAGCCAGGCGCCAACGTGACTAAACATATCAGTTTTCTCGGGAAGGTTGGGCCACTTTATATTCTTATAGCTAGCCTTGGAGACCTTGCGCGTCTCTCGATCGGAAATTGACTCAAACCAGAATTGTGCAGATTTTGCAGCTTTCTTTTGGTTGTCACCATCGTGCTCGGAGATTTGACGATCGTGTAGCCGCCGCATCAGGAGTACACGCTCGGTATGCTTCCATTTTATGCCCAAAGCTGCGAGTCGAATCGCCACGTTATTGTCAACTGCAGAGGTCAAAGTTTCATCGTAAGGCACGAGTTCCATCAATTTACGAGGAACCAACCAAGTCGAATGTCCGGGAGCATCTCCGTTTCCGGAGATAGTTGATTCCCCAAAACCCAATTTCGATACGTTTAATCCAAACTCCCGCGTGTCTGGTGTGAAGTTAACGAATGAACCGTAACTTGCTTGATAGCCCTTTTGGATGGCACGTAGACTCCGTTCCAGGCGATTGATGGGCATAAGGTCGTCATCATCAAGGACGGCGATGAAATGACCACGGGCGTTTTGGGTGCCCGTATTCCTCGCTTTGGAAATTCCCGATGGTTCGATATTGATCAAGCGAAGGCGCGGATCATCGATAGAAAGTACTACCTCAGGCGTATTGTCGTCGGATCCGTCATTTACAACAATTACCTCTAAATCCAGAACCGTTTGAGCTAAGGCGGAGTAGATTGATTCTGCTATGAGATCCCCTCGATTGCGACTAGCTATCACAACACTAACAATGGGATGCTCGGGATCACGGAAATAAACTTTTCCAGTGGTGTTTCTAATTATTGTGGGATCGCGTTCCAAAAGCTTTTTGTTCTCGGCGATTGCCTGAGATCCGGCAGGAGAGACACTTGCAACAGCTCGAGATGAGGGGTGCCAAATATGGTACATTCGTACATCGGAGTTCTCGAGCCAAACAATGCGATTGCCAGCGTCCTGGGCGCGTTTTGCAAAGTCTAGATCCTCGCCACCGTAAGTGTGCATTCTTTCGTCCAGGCCGCGGAGAAGGCTAAACAGCTCTCTCCGTACTGCGAATAGGCCGCCCATCCCCCATCTTGGGCGTAAGTGGGCTTTACTTTCGATAAAGGACCAGTTTCCAAAGTTTTCTCGAATTCCAGAGGCATCTAGCTCTTGTGGTAAGTCTCGGCATTGAACTGCGACAGCGCTGTTTGGGTTGCTCTCGATTGCGGTAACTATGTGCTGAAATGTATCGGGAGTAAATAGCATATCGGCATCGGTCATCGCGATAATTCTTCCTTTAGAGATCTCAAACGCGCTATTGATCGCTTTTGACCTTGACCAGTGATCCGCTTGAGTGAAATGGTGAACTACGTCCATTCGTTCGCACACAGACTGAACTGATTCCGTATCAGCTGAGCCGAAATCTGAAACGATAATTTCAGCCTCTAGGTCTTTAATGCAGTTCTTGAGTGACTTTAGAGAAAGCTCTAATCTTTCAAGTCCCCAATCCCGAAAGCCGATGATTATAGTGAGTTCCATTACCAAACTTTCTTTTCAATCTGGATGAGAGATCTGGTGCCAGCCGTGTCTAACGCTGAGGTTGCTTCGGCAGTTATACCCTTGAATACTGCCGTTTCATCCAATGTGCTTTTCTGTGCGTTCCAGAAGTGAACTTTGATTGAGAGAGCGTCAGTTGGTTTCGGGAGCTTCAATACCGGCAAATCGACGCCGGAATCCGCACTGGTTCCGGGAATGTAGCAGTATATTCGTTGAAGACTTTCGGAATATACCCACCTTTTGCTTAAGGGGTTGCTTCCGAGTTCTACGTTTGCTACCTCTTCCAGTGTTATTAGGTAGTCTTTATCTTTAGTGGGAGAGGGGCCGGTGAACATTGTGAATACTATTTCTGAGGTTGGAATAAGCCAGGTAAAGTCGAACCCTTTGATTGATTGGTCCCTGTGTGCTGGCACAGTCGCCCGTGGGGTAGGTATAGCCTGAAGTTTGTTATTCAAAGGCTGCAAGCGGCGTGGCTCTAGTGAATTTTGGACTCGTCGTCGGACTTTTTCGTATATGTCTTTCCCGGCTTCCTGTGAGGGCATAAGATCTCTGTCCTTTGTGGTTTCAACTATCATTCATTTGAATGCTACATCAAGTTGAAGCGTCCTGGGTTTAGTTCCTACCTCAACTAAGGAAGCGGACTGGGTTTGTGAGAGGGCATGATGTACCCAAGGAGGTTACACCATGGCTATCAGCCCTTATGATCAGGAAACCCGCGAGCGTGCAGTGAGGATGTACTTCGATATCCTTTCCGATGGGGCGCCATCGAAGGCGGCCGCGATTCGTGATGTCGAAGCCAAAACAGGAATCAAGGCATCCACTCTGCGTAACTGGACACGCAAGGCCGAACACGACAATGAAGAAGCGATAGAGGTCAGCGAGGCCGATAAAGATGCCGAGTTGAAGAAGCTGCGCAAAGAAAAAGCCCAGCTGAAAGAAGCTAACGAGATCTTGAAGCTGGCATCAGCTTTTTTCGCCCAGGCGGAGTGCGAGCGCAAACTAAAGTGATTGTGGAGTTTCTCCACCATCACTCGGCACCTGTATTCCACCCGGGCGGATGAGACAGGTGCTTAATGAGCATGAATACAACATTTGTCCTGCAACCTACTACCGGTATCGTGACCGTGGCTTCGGTCCGACTCACGCCGATCTTGAAGACGCCTATGCCGCCAACAGGTTGTATGACCTGTGGAAAAAGAACAGGCGCGTCTACGGCAGACGCAAACTGTGGCATGCCGCCAGACGCTCAGGCTGGGATATCGGGCGTGACCAGGTGCAACGGTTGATGAACATTGTGGGAATCACGGGTGTGCTGCGTAAAACCTGACTTGGCTCATTTTGGGGTGTGGTAAATCATATTGACATTGTGACCGGCAGGTTTACGTCGGATTAGTGCGAAATGTCGTACTAAGAGGGTATTCATGGGGGTAGGTTTAAGCTGTTAACTATGTCACCGAAGACCCGTATGTTTACCAATGCCTCTAGTGCTATAGCTGTCCAAAACCGTGTAGGGATATCGGTATCGTAAACCCGTGCGTGGTCACAACAATGAATAAGCACACAATGACGATGATGTCGCGGTGCTAAAACAAAGGCGCAGTGTGTTACTGACGGTGAGCAAACCCAACTGGCACTTGATCGTGCTGGTCTTGGAGTTGATGTGGGCACAACAGGTAACGCGCATAATCCTGTGCGGATAACACATCTCCGGCCTATTGCTGAAACGAATCGTGCGAACTCTCAAGAAATATCACAGCTGCACCATCAAGGTCGCAGGCCAAACAATGCAAGCTGAAACATCAAATCCAGCTAATATCCAAGAATTCCTCGAAAACTACCTAAACTGTCGTACTAAAATGACCCAACTCAGGTGGGATATCGGGCGTGACCAGGTGCAACGGTTGATGAACATTGTGGGAATCACGGGTGTGCTGCGTAAAAAGACCCGGTGCACGACTGTGCGCAACAACGGCGATCCACGTTTCGCAGACCGGATTAAACGCGCGTGGAAGGATGCCACACACCCGAACCAGTGGTGGGTGGCGGACTTCACTTATGTCTACACCTCCCAGGGCTGGGTGTATGCCAGCTTCGTTGAGGATGTCTACACCCGCGAAATCTTGGGTGTTGTGGTCGATAGCATCCGGAATAATACCCTGGTCACACGTGCCTTAGAACAGGCACTGGCGATACGAAAACGCCAGGATCCGTCCTTCCAGTCCGCTGGGGTCATCCACCATTCTGACGCAGGTTCTCAATACACCTCGAGTGATCTGCGAGAACTTCTGCTCCGTCACGGGATGGACGGTTCGATCGGTACCGTTGGTGATGCATACGATAATGGGCTAATGGAGTCAGCTATCGGGCTTTACAAGTCTGAATTGATTGATTTTGATGCTGCGACCTGGCGAAACATTCAGGATGTAGAAACCTCTACCATCGACTGGGTCCACTGGTACAATACGCACAGGTTGCATTCGTCGATCGGGAATATCCCACCAGCCGAGAAATACACCAACCACTTTCAACTATCAGCCCTCGAGGCTGCCTAACACGCCTCTCTCAAAAACCCAGGCCGATTCAGTCCAGCCTGGCACGCCATGCGTAGTACCCGGAGGTCGATACCTCAAGCAGTCTGGGCATCATGGTCACCGGAAACCGTGGGTTTACGGCGCCTTGCTTGCCCAAAGTGGTAGATCACCGGATAGATTTCCGGGGCTAGTGCTCCTTGGCGAAGCAAGGTAGTACGCTTTTTTTAAAAACTCGTTTTCTCGTTCCAGCTCAGCGATACGTTTGGCCATTTCGGCAGGGTCATCCAAGTTCGGGTCAGCCTTACGGCGATGACTGCCTGAACCGGTACCAGCGGTGCCTTGCTGTTGGGCGACCCAGCGACCCAAGGTCGAGGTAGCGATGTCATACTCGACAGCGACCTCAGCCCGGGTCTTACCTAACACAACAACAGCGTCAACACATTGCTGACGGAACTGCTCAGAATATTGACGAGGCATGATCACTCACCTTCCAGATCAGTGAGTTTCACTGTCCACCAGAATCATGGCACGCCAGTATATATCAACCTCATTCGGCATTAGGGTTCATCCCGTCAGAGGAATACAGGAAACAATGGTTATAAGCTGCTTAAGTTAAGTGGCCCTAAAAACCAGACCACTCCATGGCCTATGTAAAGGAAGGCTTAACAATGATCGTCGGACAGACTCGCTACAGCATACTAGCCCCTGATTCTAAAGCTTGGCGTGTAAGCCGTGGAGACGCTTTTAGCTCATACCAACAATACAAGGATTATTTATTTTCAGAGAAGCGTCTCGAGGATCGAAATACTATTTTTATAGAGCAAACGTTACCAACTCTCGCTGATACTGCGCGAAAGCTTGAGTTAAAGCATATAATAAGTTACTCCACACAGCTTCCAGGAAAGTATCGTGTTTTCTTGGAAGAGTCAGCTACAAAGTACGATTTCATCATTCTTGACCCACTCGAAGTAGGCGAGACTCCCATGAGTCCGGACAGTATTGCGGCCGAAGTTCTTAACGGCAATGGTGTTTATGGAAAATACCGACTCGACGATGACGATATCGTCTCTAAGACATTTTTCGATCGGATGTCAGAGTACATTCATCCCCATAACGTCGGTATGGTGGTAAGTTTCCCGCGAGGCGTCGTGGCCGTTTGGGATGGAGGAATCACGAATGTCAGAGAGGCATACTGGCCAAAGATCGCTATAGGCCTTACATCAGTATGTGAAGTAAGGAAGGGGATATCTTTTAAAGGTCCCAAATACAACAGTCACACTTCGGTAGATACACATGCTCCTCTCATTTTAGATGGCCGGTACGTGAGTTATATCAGGCTCATGACTTTAGAGCAGGACACCACTGTAGGTACGGATGCAGGTGCCGATCTGACAGCGCTTAAGGACAGCTTGAAGCGGTACCCAGAATTAGATAAAGAGATAAGTCTCGACATTCTGTTCCCCCACTCTAAAATGTACCTTGAGAACGGAAATACATAAGAAGAACATCTGCGTCAGACTCTAAATGAGTTACGCTACGGGGTCACTGGCGTGGTCCTAGCCCGGATTTTTCATTGGGGGTTAGGGTGTGGTGTTGGTGGTGTGGGGTTGGCTAGGTCCCCAACAACCTTGGGTGGTTTTGGGGTCTGTCCGTGTGGTGTGTTGCGGTTAGGGTCTTCGTGTCGTGCGTGTTGGTGGTGTGTGCCCGGTGTGGTGAGGTTTAGCGTGATGGGGGTTGGGCGTGGTTTCTGATGATTGCAAGGATACGTTTGAGTAGGTTGGTGTAGCGGTTGTAGGTATCAAATCTGATGGTTATTGTCCTAGCGTGTGTGCTGATACTGGCTGCGGTACTCAGGACTCTGGCCCGGAGTGTTTTCGGTTGCCATGACCAGATGTTATGCCAGTGTGGGTCGGTGGGGTTGGTGCTGGTGGTGGCGTGGTGGAAACTGAGCAGTTTGATCCAGGACAAAAGACTATGGGCTAGGCCTACTACGTGTGCCCATATGGTGTTGATCGCAAAGGATGCTGATGGCATGGAGGTCAGTGAGAGTTCTTTAGCTTCACTGATGCGTTGTTCGCATCTGGCGCGTTGGTAGTACAATCGGTCACGTTCTGCTGGTGTTAAGTCCAGGTTGGTGCCACAGATTTGAAGGCGTCGGCCTTTATGATCCAAGGTCGTGGGACGAGCCCCGGACTGTGGGTAGGATACCCGCATGATCACACGCATATCTGGTGGGTAATCGTCTGTGGCCAGGCGAGTGTTATACCCACCAAGCTTCAGCAGCGGGGTGATATCGGCAATGTATTCATCGGGAAGATGATCGTTATTAAGCAGCAAGCACAACGCATCAATGATCCCGGCTGGTGCGCTGGCCTGACCATCGCTATCAGCACTGTCCTGCGTGGTGTTTGTGGTGCTGGTAGTGGTGGGATCCGACCCCTTGGTGGTGTGGTTGGTGGTGTCGAAGAGTGTGGTGATGGCATCAGCGGTGATTTCAGAGACTGGTCGTAGTGGTTAGACACCGGATTGCGTGAGATCGTGGGTCAGGGCAACAATGGCGTGTGTGGTGGGTAAACCCACGATAAACCCCAGTTTTTGGTCGTGAAGATGCTGTAAGAATTGTTTCGTTCCTCCTGCTCCATCCACCCGGATAGCCAGGCGTTTGCCCCACGGGGTGCCATCGCCATGACTATGTCCTACCGCGTCAAGGATGGAGCTGAGCATGGTGATGTGATCTGTTGCGGTGTTTGCGCCAGCGTTTCCGGCCCGGCACATAATGCGCAGGATTTCCCCGCCGAGTTGATCCCCGTAATCAACTGCTGCTACCAGGGGATGGTATCCATAGTTACCGCGGTTGGCTCTGGCCTGCTCTTTATCGGAATGCACCGCAATTAACGTGGCATCAATATCAACAACCATGGGGTTATCGATACTGGCCACACACGCGGGATTACAGTCTTCTAGCTGTGCCCACACTCGGTGACGAGCCCGAGCAATCGCTGTGTTTAACCGCGTGCTGGCGGCCTCATCATCCCCGACAGCTTTGAGTTTGCGATACATCGTGGCAACAGACAGACCACGAGTGTTGTCTGCCCTGGTGGTCGGGGCAACCAATTGACAGTCTTTGATGTCATCGCCACCTAAACACAAGGCGTGAGCCATCGTGACCAAGGAGGTACCAACAAAAGTGGTGACGCCACGGAGGTTGATCAACAAATTCAGCGTCAATACACTCATCAATCCTGGTCAAAGCACACATCTCACTTACTAACAACCCCCCGGCAGACGAAATAACGTTGTTGCTATCCGACCCAATGCGATAAGTGGTTTTCACCATAAGGGTGAACCTTTCTGCTTGATGATTTTAGTGTCGTAACTTCAAATCATACCCGGTCAGAAAGCTCACCCGCCTACATTTTCGGCTCTAACACCCTAACCCCCCCATGAAAAATCCGGGTTAGAAACCAGACCAAGCCAGTGGTCCCGGCTACTCTTTGCCATTCGATCTTTAATCTCGACGGTAGAGATCCCGGGAGTATACCTTTTCCTTTACAGGTTCAAGATCATCTGACCAGCGGTTGGACAAGATAATGGAAGAACGCTCAAAGAAGCGGTTGAGATCATTTTCTACTTTGTGCCCAGAAAAGGTAGTTTGACTGATCTCAGGTTCGTAGATGATTAATTCAATGCCACGATCGTGCAATCGTTGCATAACGCCTTGGATTGAAGAAGAGCGGAAGTTGTCTGAGCCTGACTTCATAGTGAGCCGATAGATACCTACAACTTTAGGGCTGCTCGACGCGATGTCGTTTGCAATACTGGTCATGCGGAGTTGGTTTGATTCCACCACGGCGCTGATCATTGTTTGCGGAATCCCTCGATAATTAGCCAACAACTGTTTAGTATCTTTCGGCAAACAGTACCCGCCATAGCCAAAGCTAGGGTTGTTATAGTGGTCGCCTATGCGAGGATCCAAACTAACCCCGTCAATGATCTGCTTTGAGTTAAGCCCGTGAGCTGATGCGAAGGTATCCAACTCGTTGAAATAGGCAACTCGCATGGCCAGATAAGTGTTACTGAAAAGTTTGATTGCTTCTGCCTCTGTAGTGTTAGTAATGAGGACCGGGACCTCCGGAGTGAGGCAGGACTGCAGAAGAAGATCAGCGAAGTCTTTAGCTCGTTTGTAGTCGTTAGCTGCTGCTATGATGCGTGTCGGA
Source organism: Corynebacterium cystitidis (assembly GCF_900187295.1). Classification (NCBI taxonomy): domain Bacteria; kingdom Bacillati; phylum Actinomycetota; class Actinomycetes; order Mycobacteriales; family Corynebacteriaceae; genus Corynebacterium; species Corynebacterium cystitidis. Next base: position 591,272 of record NZ_LT906473.1, read on the forward strand.
TAGAGATTATCGTGAAGAGCTTTACCTTCACGGAGGAACTCCGGACTGAAAACAATAGTGAGTTCAGGAAACTTCTCTGACATGCGCTGGGTGAAACCAACCGGGACTGTCGATTTGATGACGGCGATGGTTGAAGGGGAGATCTCCTGGATTTGGTGAAGGACTGATTCAACAGAAGCAGTATCGAAAAAATCAGTTTCGTCATCGTAGTCAGTAGGTGTGGCGATGACGGCGAACTTTGCACCATCGAGCGCTGTTACAGCATCAGTAGTAGCGCTTAGATCCAAAGATTTGGTCGTTAGAAAAACGGAGATGTCATCATCCCCGATAGGAGAAATACCGTTGTTCAGGGAATCAACGCGTAGCTGATTAATATCTACGGCATGCACTGTGTTGTGCTGCGCAAGAAGTACCCCGATTGAGAGGCCGACATATCCCAAACCAAATACAGCGATTTTCACGATCGCCTCCTTAATAATTTTAATGTGTAACTAGCTACGTTAGGAAAACAATACCCGAGCTCAGTTCGCTGAACGGCATTAACGAGAAGTCGTCGCCGAATCACTGATGAACCGAATAATCGGCAACGCTGAAATCATCAACCTCGACGGGCCAAACATGCGCTTACCACAGTAAGGCCCACCCCCGCCACCGCAGTGACAACTACCCCCACATCACAACTATCACTGCGGTGCTTCACAACCATCACCACACCACTTCAAAACCCCCGTTCCTATCATTTATACGCATGTTCTCGGTGTGTCACCGACGCATATCAATCTCAATGAGAATCTCAAGGATCTTGAGGGAGAAATCGCTACTGACCTTTGGAAGAAATTTAATCAGGCGCGTCGGCATGCTAATCAGGCGATGCACAGCGGAGATTACGAGCTGAAGGTGAACAACGTCTACTTTTGCCTCAAGACCCTTGACGAGGGGATAGAGTTGTTGCGAACCTTCTCCTGACTATGGAAAACGGTGACTTGGTACACCACCTGGATTTCCGGAGCATTGTTGAACTCAATTTAGATACGGCAGAATCGCAGATCTTTGAAATGGTAGAGCTTCACTGCTCGGACTGCTTTCATCTTTTTTCTTCGCCGGTTTTCTGGAGTGACAAGCCAAGCGTCTCACTCTCAGGTGCTCATATTCGGTGGCATGGCAAGGATCTTTTAGTTTGTGGACGACGCTACTGTCAACTTTAGATTGCAACTTTCTCTTGGTGTGATGGTAATCGTGGCTGGTGGGCTTAGTCGGCCCGTCGCGCCTTCGTGTATAACCCATTCCTTAATGGCGCAGCTTGGTAGAACAGACATTGGATGGAATAGTCAGATTCCTAGAAACCTTTTAAGGCTCATGCCTGTATGGGAAGTTCCTGATGCTATGGATCCGGGGTCGAATGAGGCTTGGGAGTTGGATAGTTTGGGCTATAGCGGTTGCGTAATTCTCCTTTCTATGGAGCGGAGTCCATCGCTGATATGACTGCCGTGGAAAAACCGGGCGCAAAAGGTTGAAACGATTTGACAAGTTGTTTGGGCGTTATCGGTGGTTTTCTCCTGCGGGCGCTCATCTGGTGAATCACAGTGATGACCGTGTCTTGTGAGATATCAAGAACATCAAGCAAGAATTCGTCAAAGTTCTTTGCGTGCAATCCATGGTGAGCAAGGGCGGTCGCAGGGAAGTCAGCAGTATTCTCTGTCACAATTGCAGAGGCGTTTCCCTCAATCGCCGCCGCGACAACGTGACGATCATCATCGTCAGGAAGCCCTTGGATACCCTTTTCCAAGTCCTCCCAGTTAGTGACTAAAGCATCTGGAAATGCCTGATTCATCGCAGAAAAACGAGTGATCGACCTGCTGCGTGGAAGGATACCTTTCTTTTCTAAATTACGGATTACTTCCTCTGCAATCCGCTCGCTCCATAAAGGGACGAAAAGCCTTTCTACCGCCAAACTAAGAAGTAGATCCGTTTGGACGATCGGAAACAAGACACAAGCATCAAGAACAACACGAAACCCTGACAAGATCTAATCCTCCGAATCAGTTGCATAAAGACCGGCGTCTTCTGCATCTGCGGTCAGGAAGTCGAGGATCTCATGCTGTTTTCGGCGGTGATCTTCCTGGAATGCGAGCAGATCCGTGAGAAGAATTCGCCGATGGCGAGAATTCGGCATTTTCTCATAAGGGATCGACCCATTCTCCAACATCTTGATCAGCGTTGGACGAGAAAAACCCAGGAAATCTGCTGCCTGCTGGGTGGTAAGTTTGTGATCTACAGGAGTAAGCGCCACCGCTTGATTTCTGGCCATTGCGTCGGCGACCTTCACTAGGGTTTCAAAAACCTCCCGGGGAAGCGAGACCTGCTGGCCATCTGGGCCGAGAAGCATGGCTTCAGCGCCTGCATTTGAAAGAAATTTTGAGAAGTCAATCAATTCTTCAAGGTCAGAGCTGCCTGGAGGGATTACCATTTGACTTTTATCGGTTCTAGGTCGAGTGCTTTCGGTGGTTTCCATAGATCAATATTCTCAATTAATCGAAATAATCGCAATACCCCGCGGGGTAGAAATTTTAGCTAGGATCAGAGTGTGATCCGGGGTAGTTCTTAAGGATTGTTGGAGTCGGGTGAAATGGGGTGGTGGTAGGGCACCGGGGCCGGCCAGAGCGCTTTCGGCAGTCCTAGTGGCGAGGCGGATTTGGCTCCGGAACGGAGGCGTGCTGTGACGGAAATTGGGTTTCGGTAGCTGGATCGTGGGTTGCGCGTCGGCAAGCATGCAACGCCCCGGGCGCGGGCGCAAGCTGGCGTGGCTATTCGCAGGCGAGGCCATCGCCGTCGCGATCCATTTTGCTCCTGTACCCAAGTTCGCCGACATAGATCGGGGCGGTGCCAGCTGCTCTTGCCTCGCTACAATTCGCGAAGTACACATCTTCAGGCGCAGGCGCGGCTGCCGGGGCGGTAGCAGGCTCAACGGTCACGGTCTCTGTGACAATGACAGCAGGCAGAGATTCTGTGACCGTGGTGGTTGAACTAACCGTGGTTGTGGTCACCTGGGTGACGGTCGCCGTACCTTCAAGTGTTGCTTGCGCGGTATTGCCTGGGCTTTCCGCGCGGGCTGCGGTCGTCATAGCTGTGGCGGAAAGAGAAGCAAGGGTAGCAAGGTGATGGAATTTAGGAAGACACCGTCCGAATTTCACGAGTACGCTCTCATGAATGGATTGAATGACTGGGAAAGTCTGAGAGGGAACTTTGGTGCCTGTGCGAGCATCAACCAGAAAGTGATACACGTGACTCAAAATTCGGGCACTATAGTATATCTCGTACGAGTTGATGTGAAACGACTCAACGTGCGCTATAGATACCCAGACAGCCCACACGAGATTACGCTGAGGTGCATGCTCGAACGCGTCAGTGAGTACTGCTCCGGTACCAGCGAGATGGGTAACGTCAACGTCGACATAGTTCCACAGCAGAACGATTTTGACGAGGGAGTAAAGGCATTCACGCGCGTCAATACCCCGGTCTATCGCAGCCAAAAATTCCTCTGCGTTGGCGGGGATATTGAGTTCGTTGACTCTCGAAGCAGTAGAGGCGTCCAGGCCGCTGATATGTCGGCTTACATACTTCGCCGCTATCGTGAGGAAACAGGTGGGAGCAAAGCTGGGAGAAAGGTGACGAAACGACTAGTCAAAGCTCTTGGGTCTGCGGTTGTGCACCAACGTAAATGGCTTCCCTAGGATAAAAAGCTCTGGAGCCTACGCGGCTCCAGGCGACAACGCTCCGGTAACCGGCTCGTCGTAACTCCAATCTAACAGATTGAATGTGGGTGATCATTTCGCGCTCATCTTGACATGAGGCACTACGCCGCGCGGGAAACAGGTAGAAGAGAAAAGCGGGCACCCTGTGAACAGGATGCCCGCGAGGTCACGTGTGCTGGTACTTAGAAAAGTAGGAGACTAGCGCGGGTCGTATTCGCAGCCCACGCCGTCTTTGTCGCGGTCAAGGCGGTGATTGTAGCCAGCCTCGCCTGCATAGATTGGGCGGCCAAGGCGGTTCCACACATCCGTGCAGTTTTTATATGTGGTTGATGGGCTGGGTGCTGGCTGTGGTGCTGGCTGTGGGGCCGGTGCAGGTGCTGGTGCCGGACCAGGAATGATACCGGGCAGAGGGTTAGGTATGAGGTGCTCCTGGATTGCCCAATACGCCCCGCCGGCAGCTGCTGCGACAACCCCTGCAACCGCAACCAGCCCGATCCAAAGGCCCGGACTGCTTGATCCACTGTCGTCTGTAGAAGACAGGGAAGACCCAGAAGAAAGGGATTCTTCAGAACTTTCCGAGCTGGACTCAACAGAACCCTCATCCTCACGGGTTTGGTTTTCTGCCCCTGCCTGAACCTGGATTTCTGTTGCGGGATCAGTTTCGGCATGGGCGACAAAGGTGGGAGAAGTTGCGACGGCCAAAGCGGTGGCAACTGCGATTAGTTTTGAACGCATAACAATTATGTTTACTTTATGCGGCAAGGAAAAGTGGGGTATTGGCCGAAAAGCTCCACAACTATTGTGAAAAGCTGGATTATCAACACTTGTGGGGGTAGTTTTGGCCGCACCCCTGTGTGGTCGCTGGTCAAGGAGTCGTCGTTAAGCGTGCCTTGAACACGGGAGGAGGCACACCGCAACCAAAATAGGTTGAGGGAAAAGTGTTGGCGGTTGTGGCTATCCCCCTGCACCTGCTAGAAAAAGCCGCTGTCCTGACAGTAAGCGTGAAAGTGTGGCGCACTTTCAGCACAGCTGATTGACCAAAGGGGGGAAACGCGTGGTTCTACTCCGAAACTCGTTAGATATCTTCTTGCGCCTCCAAGGCGATCATGGAGTGGCCGCAATTCTTGCCTTGAAAGACGGCTTCACAGTAGAGATGGAATGGCCCAGCCTGGGCGAAGAGCTACGCGACTTCGCCTACCCACGCCAAGATCAGCCGTACCGTTTATGCCAACCTTCACTTCCTCAAAAACAACCTGATCGAAGCAGCGCTCTCGGAAGCAGGCCGGGGCGCAGAGGCAATGAAAACCCTGCGTGCCACCGCTGATGCGGCCCAATATGCCCTCGTGGACTTTGCTCGAGTTTTGCAATCCGGCACCAATGAAAGAGGCGAACAACGCCACGCGTGGTGCTCTGCATGTTTGAAGCATTCCATGCACTTAAAGCTCGACGTACCACGGTTGTGGGAACCGGCATTTTACTGCATCGCGTGCGGAATGCTCACTAGTCAGTGCGCTGCACCAGGTTGTGAGCATGCCGCAGTACGTGGTACAGCACCTCGGCGTGGCCTTACTAGACGGTGGAACTGAGGATGCTTGCGGGCTTGGGATCACCGGCGGAAAAGGGTTAGCCACCACCGTCGGTGCGTAAGCTAGCGGGGCTGTTGGTCAACGGGTGGCCACCGCCTACCTGCTGAAGGACCGGACCTTTCACATTGAGAAGAAGCGTGCTGGGCCTGGCATACCCGTCATTTATGCCGGCGGGGTAACTGCGGACGGTAATGATAAGCGGGCATGGCAGCAACTGATCGATACGCAGTATCCGCACTCGCCGGTCTATCGGCTCCGCTGGGCGGCGCAGCCTTTCAAGCGAGTCTCCAAAGAATTGGCCAAGAGAAACGGCCTTGCAGCTGTTCAAAAATCCCAGGAGCGCCTGTTTGGGCCGGCCGCCCCGGTGTCATGGGTGCCTGGAGTGACGAACACTGAGTGGCACGATGCCCAGACGTGGGCTGTTCAAGCAGGCTGGACCCTGGCCAATATTCTCACGAGTACCCACTTTGAGCACGGCGTTGTTCTGGTGGGGCATAGCTTCGGTGCCGCCGTGATGGCTGAAGTTGCTATCGCTTAAGGGTCGGCAGATACCGGAAAGCAACCGACGGCTGTTCACCTACTGGCCGCTGCGTTGCCAGCGCAATCCGGGCACGCACTCCTGGCCAGCGCGGTAAAGGGGAAAGTGTTCAACTACTTCTCGCTTCACGACGACATCCTGCGCCACCTGTATCCAATAGCAAACTTTGGCGCCCAACCGGCTGGTCTGGCGGGCTTTAAGGAATCTGATGCCGCAGTAGAGCAGGTGGATTGCTCTGGTGTTGTATCAGACCATCATGGATACTTCGGGGCGATTGATCTGCAGCGCGGTGATTAGGGCTGGCGGTGTGTTTCGGGTATTTGCTGGGTCAACTTAGCCTGAAAAGTACCGTAATGTAAGCTGCGATCATGGGTAAAGTTCGCTGGATTGTACGTACGGTCTTTGTCATTCTGTTGATTGTAGGGGCGGTCTTGGTGGCATATTGGCTTGGGACTCGCGCAGAGGAAGGCGAGCAAGAACCGGTTGTTACGCGGAGCACGGTGGAAGTTGAGTTCGAGGAAATAGCCGAGTTATCGGTTGAAGAGTACAACTACACCAACGTGGGCAAACGCGAAGATCCGGGCCGGTCCCTATTCGGGCGAAACGTGCCACTAACCGGCAATTCATATCTGCTCACATACTCCGGTGTGGTAAAAGCCGGAGTTGCGGACTTTGAAGCCATCGACGTGGACATTGACAACCCGGCGGGTCGGGTCACCCTTACTGTCCCTGCGGTGCAAGTTACTTCCGCGGAAATCGATCCAGACTCAATTGTGGTATACGACCAATCCATGAACCCCTTCAACCAGGTGGAAATCCAAGATTTCACCCAATTCATCGCCGAGGAAAAACGCGTTGCGCAAGACCAAGCGATAGAAGCAGGACTACTCGATAGGGCAGAGAAGCGCGTGGAGCAACTCATGATCGCCCATGTTGAGGCCTTGGCAGAAGGCACAGAGCAAGAGGACTACGCCGTGGTGGTGAACTGGAAATAGGGGCGCTGGCGCGGCGACTCACAAAACGCTCCGGTAACCGGCTCGTCGTAACTCCAATTTAACAGCTTGAATGTGGTGAGCAAAGGATTTGCACTGTGGGGGCGGACGTTTGCCCGCGGCATATAGATTTAGGAGGCATAATGGCTGCGGAAGTCACATTCCGAGAAGTGGATCTCTCTCGGATTATTGTCACTGTGGAGTTCCCAGATCTGTCGAAAATTGAGTTGGACTGGGACACACGCCTCGGTGAACCGAAATACCGAGGGGCTGCGAACATAACTTCCAACCCTATGATTCAGGCGTGCATGCTCGACTACGCAAACCGGACCCTTATGGCGCAGCGCCCAGATGAGGAGCTCGACGTAGACGAGTGGGATGACATCGCCCTAGCGGTTCGCGCCGATGAGGACGCCGACGATGTCGCGGATGGGGAGGCAGACAATGTCGTGGATGAGGGGGACTGCGGAGGAAAGCAAGAGGAAAAGGCACGCAAGAAAGAGGAACGGCAGCGAAGGAAGAAGCGAAAAGAACTCGACAAGAGCGTTAAGAACGCGAAAAAGACACTGCAGGGGTATGCCGAACTATTAGCCTTCGGATTTGACGAAGAAGGCGATAAGCAGGGGTGGTGCTCAGTTTGCTGCGTGTTCTCTGTGCACAAGAAGATAGCAACACCAAAGACCTGGGTGCCGTCATACAGCTGCAGCAACTGTGGTGGAGCAACCAGACGTTGTCGATTACCTGGTTGCGAGCATTTTGCGCTGCGCAGCCTGGGGCCAGCTGATGCAGGCGCTTGGTGCGCCGAACATGACAACTCTATGCCCGACTTCGACCGACAGCATGAGCGTATTGCTGAACTTAGCGATTGGAAGAAGATCTGGGAACCCCGGGCAAAGAACATGTCGCTGGTGACTAAGGTCGGCGCGGGGGTAGTAGGTGCGGGGTTATTGCTAACACCTTTCTTTGCGGCTGCGGCACCGGCGATTGGTGGGGCTATTGGTGCCGTTGCCGGGTATTCGGGTGTGGTGGCGCAGAATTACGGTCTTGCCTTGATTGCCGGAGGAGCGAAAACCGCTGGTGGATTGGGAATGGCGGGCGGAAAACTTGTGATCGCGATGACGGGTACTGCGGTCGGAGGAGCTACAGGAAACCGGGTAGTAGGGGCATATACGCGTGACGATAAGTCATTTGGGATCAGGAAGATCCGAGGAGGCTCGGGGCCGACGGTGGTTTATGCGAGCGGCTGGCTCACCGAGAAGACAGAAGAAACCGATGATTGGGTCGCTCTGATTGATACGGCGTATCCAGATTCACCAATCTATCGCGTTACTTGGGGCGCGAAGGAGCTTCGCGCATTGACCGCCTTTGGACTATCTAACCTGGCTACGGCTCAGGGAAAGCGACTGTTCGTCACTGTCGCTAAGCAAGCTACAAAGTTGGCAGCAAAGCAGCTAAATCCTGTGGCAGGAATTCAGTTTGCAGCCTCAATCTTGACTAACCCATGGACAACTGCCATCAATAGAAGCGAACAAGCAGGAAAGACAATTGCAGCTTTGATAGCTCGCACCGACGCAGAGGAGGGGTTCGTTCTCGTGGGGCATAGCCTCGGCGGGCGGTTAATGGCCCGGGCTACTGAAGAACTGGGAATAGCTGGCGTGGGCCCGAACCTTGTTCACGGTGTGCACCTGCTGGGGGCCGCATTCGGAACGGGCAGGAGCGCTGTTGGATTAGGGAAATTGGGGGCTCCGGTGATCAACTACCACTCACGGAACGACCAGGTGTTGAAGATGGCATTCCGTGGTGCTCATGCTGGTTTGATCAAAGCTGCCGGCCTTGTTGGGATTGAGGGAGTAGACGCGGGACCTGTAGTAAACAAGGACGTGTCTGGAGAAGTTGATTCCCACGACGGGTACTTCCGCAAGGTGAGGTTAGAGAATATTCGGTAAAACTGGGACACAAGGCGTGGGCAGTACGGGCGCTACGACCGATGGCAGGTCACACGCTCATTTGTTTGAGGCACTATCCGCATTCAGGCTCTGTACGGTACATCGGAAGGGTGATTGCGCTGTTGTGGCTGTGCCCTGGCGCCACATTCGGGGTTAATGCCAAACGTAAACTCGCGAATGTGCGAATATCGCACATATGGGAGAAATGTCGGATATGACAGAGGTGATCGTGGCGCGCATCCGAGAAGCCAGAGAACTGCGCGGTAAAGAGCAACAATGGTTAGCAAATCAGGTATCGCTTAACCGCACCGATATTTCGCGAATTGAGAATGGCAAACGCCACGTTAAAGCGGTAGAGCTGTCAGCTATCACTGAAGCACTTGACTTACCTATTGGATGGTTCTTGCGCAACACCCCTCCAGTGGTGGCAAGCAGGCGAGCCACCTTGCACTCAAAAGGAAGCACAGACTTCAACGTGGCCTTGGAAAAAATTGTCTTCATCGTGTCCAGGCTCGTGGACATCGGGGTAATCCGTGCGAGGCGACGCACGGTCTATGACTTTCCGAGAACGCACGATGACACATAACTACTTTCCCAACGTGTCCGCGAAGCTGCGGGCCTAGGACAGGGGCCGTTAGATGATCTCGGGGCACTGTGTGAATCGTTTGGAATGCTCCCGTTCGCGCTAGCATCCACAAACTCGCCCTTCGACCTGACTTCCACAAGAACATGTGTTCTAGGGGTGTGATTTTGGTTTGACCTTGGGGTTTGTTTTTTGTTGGGTGGGTGTTGGGGGACTAATTGGGGTGATAGGGTTAGCGGGTGGCGTCTATTAAGTGTGCTCGTACTGCTTCGGGGGCGGTGAGTGTGCAAGTAGTACGAAAAGTTGGTGGGCGTACTGAGGTGATTAAGCATTTTGGGTCTGCTCATGATGATGGGCAGTTGGCGGTGTTGTATTTAGCTGCGGAGTCTTTTTTAGGCCGTGGCCAGCAGTTATCGTTGCCGCTTGAAGGTGTAGGTGATGATCGGCGTATCCCGGTGATGGATGATTTTGCTGATTATCGTCACCGTGATGACAGTGTTGATCAGCAGGAACTTGATCTTGGTGCGGTTCAGACACACACCGAGTCGGTGCATGCTGCCCAGGATTCGGGTGCTGGTGATCGGTTATCGGGTAGTCGGGATGGGCAGGCTCGGGTGGTTGATACTGCGAATAAAGTGTTGTGGCAGGTGCTTGCGCGGGTGTGGGATGTGTTGGATTTCGGGATTGATGATCCCTCGTTTCAGGCGATGGTTATTGCCCGGATTGTTGAGCCAACCTCAAAAGCCCAGGTAGGGCGGGTACTGACAGGTCTTGGTCAGCCTTCCCGGCATGTTAATACCTGGTACAACACACTAAAACGTGCTGTTAAAAATGATTATCGGGCTCGTATTGGTGCTGCATGTCATCGTTATGTGCGTTCACGTCATCAGGTGACAATGGTGTTATATGACGTGACCACCTTGTATTTTGAGACACCGAAAGAAGACGAGCTACGCAAAGTTGGGATGAGCAAAGAACGCCGTGTTGATCCTCAGATCGTGGTCGGCCTGATTACTGATCTGGAAGATGGTGTCAGATGGTTTGTGTGTGGGATACCGATCCTGCATGAGGAGATGAACCACAATGACGACTATGACGCGACGTGATCCAGAGGATAAAGCTCGGATTGATGCTATTGAGGAGAAACTGCTTGCCAATCCTGAGGTAGCTAAAATCATCAAGGAGCTTGCAACCTCTACTACGGATGCCAATGAACTGGTCAGGGGCATGCTGCAAGCCTCGCTATCGGCAGCATTGCAGGCGGAAATGGATGTCCACCTCGGCTATCAGTCTGGTGACAGGGCAGCCAAAAACGCTGCTCGGGCTGATAACCACCGCAATGGCAGCTATCCAAAGACCGTGGATTCTAACTATGGGCCTGTCACCATTGATGTGCCCCGTGATCGGCAGGGGACGTTTGTTCCGACGATGGTGCCTAAAGGAGTACGTCGCCTGACCGATGTCGATGACATGATCGTTAGTTTGTATGCCGGTGGGATGACCATCCGTGATATCCAACACCACCTAGCCACAGCCTTGAAGATCGATGTGTCGCATGAGACGATCTCTGCGGTTACTGATGCAGTGCTCGACGAAGTACTGCAGTGGCAAAGCCGCCAGCTAGATGAGTTCTACCCCGTGGTGT